>JAHEYP010000013.1 GCA_023251535.1 Bacteroidota bacterium | reverse complement strand
AAATATCCGGCTTTCATTTTAATTGAGAAGAGGTATTCTTATCTTCACAAACAAATAACGAAGTAAAAATGTCGGGGACCGAAGACGTTAAAATTGAAGAAAGTTGGAAGAGATATCTTTCGGAAGAATTTTCGAAGCCATACTTTCAGCAATTAAAAGCATTTCTGAAGAGTGAGAAAATGTCGGGGCAGGTAGTATATCCTCCCGGCAATAAAATATTTGCCGCATTCGATTACACTCCGTTTAATAGAGTGAAAGCAGTAATCATCGGACAAGATCCGTATCATGGAGAAGGGCAAGCCAACGGACTCTGTTTCTCCGTTGCCGATAATATTCGCAAACCTCCATCGTTACAGAACATATTCAAAGAACTGCAAAGTGATGTGGGTGTGCCGATACCAAGTAGTGGTAACCTCGAAGCATGGGCGAAGCAAGGAGTATTATTGCTCAATGCAACGCTAACGGTAAGAGCAAACACGGCAGGATCGCACCAGCAAAAAGGATGGGAACAATTTACAGATGCTGTTATTAGAACAATATCGGCACAAAATGAAGGAGTTGTTTTTTTGCTGTGGGGAAATTTCGCGAAGCAAAAAGCACCGATGATCGATACGTTTAAGCATTTTATATTAGAGGCAGCGCATCCTTCGCCATTAGCGAGAACAGGATTTGCAGGATGTAAGCACTTCTCTAAAACCAATACGATACTTGAATCGATAGGAAAGTCGCCTATCAACTGGAATTTATAAAAGCAACTATTTTGAAGCAGATTATTTACATTATTTTGTTCGTGCTGGCGCAACTAACGGTGACGGCACAACGAAGTATTGTATTTAATACAATAGAAAAAAAGGATTCAGATAAAGTTGAGAAAGCCCATACGAAATTTGAAAAGCTGATCACAGCCGATACACTATCGATATCGTCGGCTTTGAATAAAGTGCAACAAGAATTCTTTTCGCAAGGATATTTAACCGCAAGCATTGACAGTATGCCTGTTGTAGGTGCGACGCAAACTATTTGGTGGAGGGTAGGTGAAGAATATTCACTCGTGCAATTACGAATGAAATCGGAGACTGCATCTATTCTGTCGCAATCGGGATTGAGAATAGTTAATTTTGAAAACAAACCTTTTTCGCCGACTAATTATGCACGATTGACAGCTAGTTTATTGAAGTATTGTTCAAATAACGGCTATCCCTTTGCGTTAGTAAAGTTAGACAGTGTGGTAGTAGATGGAAGTAGTATTTCTGCATCGTTGATACTCGACAAAGGTCCATTGATTGTTTTAGATACAGCCATTGTAAAAGGAACAGCAAAGATTTCAGAAGCTTACTTGTTTAACTATCTCTCGTTAAAGCCTGGATCTGCATTCAACGAATCGCAGTACAAAAAAATATCACTAAAGTTAAAAGAACTTCCATTTGTTGCGGAAGCGAGGCCATTTGAAATCGAGTATATGCCTGGATTAGCGCGTCCTGTTTTTTATTTACAAAATAAGAAAGCGAGTCAGTTTAACGGAGTAGTAGGAGTGCAGCCCGACAATGCCAATTCGGGAAAAGTGTATGTAACGGGCGATGTGAAATTGCGATTGCACAATGCATTTGGTAGAGCGGAATTATTCGATTTGAATTGGAATAATCCTTTGCCCCGAACACAAGATCTGAAAGTAAAAATGAGTTATCCATTTATACTCGGATTGCCTTTTGGTGTCGACTTCGATTTAACCCTCTTCAAAAAAGACACGATTTTTCTAGAGATCAATCGGCAATTAGGATTTCGCTATTTACTCGCGGGAAATAATTCCGTTCGTGTATTTGCCGGAAAGAAAACGAGCGACTTGATCAGTACAAAAGGCTATTCAACGGTTACAACCTTGCCTGAGTATGCAGATGTTACCGGATTGAATTACGGTTTGGGTTTGCAGTTAGAACATCTCGACTACCGATTAAATCCGCGGCGGGGATATGCGCTCGATATATCGGCGAGTGCTGGTACGCGAACCATCAATAAAAATGCGAAGATCAAAGCTGAGCTTTATGATAGTTTAGATTTGAAGACCACGCAATACAAAGCCGAAGCAAATGCTGATATTTATTTTCCGATCGGTCTGCGCGGAGTGATCGATATTGGAACCATTGGAGGGTTTGTTGAAAGTCCTTCGCTATTCAGCAATGAACTTTACAGGTTTGGCGGATTAAAGACATTACGCGGATTTGATGAATCGTCGTTAACGGCATCGAGGTATGTAATTGGCAAAGCGGAAGTGAGAATGATACTCGAGCAAAACTCCTATTTGCTACTATTTTACAACCAGGCCTATTATGAAAATCGGAGCAACGAAGCCTTTTTCAGCGACCATCCTTACGGATTTGGGGCTGGTATAACCTTCGAAACCAAGGTTGGAATCTTCTCCTTTAACTACGCTTTAGGGTCACAGCAAGACAATCCGATATTATTCAGAGCTGCCAAAATCCACTTCGGATTGCTCAATTATTTCTAAAATAAGAAGAAAATAGCTGTTTTTGAGGGTTTTTCATGCCTTTTCGTCAGTAATAAAGCTTCCATGCTCCTCTAAAAAACGGTATCTTTGCACCCATGTCGCATAAATCCGGTTTCGTAAATATCGTAGGAAAGCCTAATGTAGGCAAAAGCACATTGATGAATGCGTTGTTGGGCCAAGATCTTTCCATTGTGAATGCCAAGGCGCAAACCACCCGTCACCGAATCAAAGGAATTCTGAATGATGAAAACTATCAGATTGTCTTTTCGGATACGCCGGGAATCATGAAGCCTGCCTACAAATTACATGAAAGAATGCTTGGCGCGGTAGAAGAAACCTTCACCGATGCCGATGTAATTCTGTATGTAACCGAAATCAATGATCGCAATATTGACGAAGAATTAAAGATGAAGTTAACATCGCAGTTAGTACCTGTGTATGTTATCATCAACAAAATAGATACAGCAGATCAAGCGAAAGTAGAAGAAGCGGTAGCGCATTGGAAAGAAATGTTGAATCCGAAGGAGATACTGCCAATATCTGCATTGCATAAGTTCGCCATCGACGTGATGGTAACTAAAATACTTACTGAGCTACCAGAAGGACCAGCTTATTTCGACAAAGACGATGAATCGGTAAGTGATCGCAACATGCGATTCTTTGCAGCAGAAATTATACGCGAGCGAATATTGAGTTTGTATCAACAAGAAATACCGTATTCGGTAGAAGTACTGATTACAGGCTATAAAGAAAGCGAAACGATAGACAGGATATACACCACAATTTATTGTGCGAGAGAAACACAAAAAGGAATATTACTTGGGCATCAAGGGAAAGCGATCAAAAAACTCGGAATTGAATCGAGGAAAAAGCTTGAACAAGTGCTCGAAAAACAAGTGCATTTAGAATTAACAGTAAAAGTACTCGACGACTGGCGTAATAACGAAAATATGCTACGTAAGTTTGGGTACGATCAATAATACAATCAATGGCAAATATAGTTGCAATAGTAGGACGACCGAATGTAGGGAAGTCAACTTTATTTAATCGATTAACAGAGTCAAGAAAAGCGATCGTAGATGAAACGGCGGGAGTAACGCGCGACCGTCACTACGGGAAGGCAGATTGGATTGGACGGACCTATTCGGTAATAGATACCGGTGGATATGTTACGGGGTCAGATGATGTTTTTGAAGGAGAAATCAGGAAACAAGTTCAGTTAGCGATCGACGAAGCAAACGTAATCTTGTTTGTGGTAGATGTAGCCGACGGATTGACGGATCTTGATAAAGAAGTAGCGAATATGTTACGTCGTTGCAAGAAGAAATTATTTCTTGTAACTAACAAAGTAGATAGCTCAAAACGAATTCACGAAGCCAACGAATTTTATGCGTTGGGCATGGGCGATATTTATCCGATATCAGCTATGAGCGGAAGCGGAACAGGAGAGTTGTTAGATGCCATGGTAGCGGTATTTGATCCTGAAGATGTAGAGATTCCTGAATTACCTCGTATTGCTATCATCGGTCAACCGAATGTAGGTAAATCGTCGCTGTTAAATACCTTGATAGGAGTAGAGCGCGCGATTGTAACGCCGATTGCGGGAACTACGAGAGATACACTTTACACACGCTATCAAAGTTTCGGATTCGACTTTTTGCTGATTGATACTGCGGGATTAAGAAAGAAAAGAGTAGTAAAAGAAGATATTGAGTTTTATTCGGTAATGCGCTCCGTTAGAGCAATTGAAGAAGCCGATGTTTGCTTGATGATGATAGATGCAACAAAAGGTATTGCAGCTCAAGACATGAACATCTTCCGCCTTTGTGAAAGAAATAAAAAAGGAGTAGTGATATTGGTGAATAAATGGGATCTTATGGAAAAAGAAACCAATACCATGAAAAAATACGAAGAGACCATCAAAGAAAAATTAAGTCCGTTTGTTGATGTTCCTATTATTTTCACTTCAACATTAACGAAGCAACGTGTTTTTAAAGCGCTAGAAACAGCGATAAAAGTATACAACAATAAAACAACGAAGATCTCAACATCGAAGTTGAATAAAGTGATGTTGCCTTATGTTCAGAATTATCCGCCGCCGGCATTAAAAGGGAAGAACATTAGCATCAAGTATATCACCCAATTACCGGGATATGCACCAACGTTTGCGTTCTTCTGTAATTTGCCTCAATACATTGGAGAATCATACAAGCGATTTGTAGAGAACAAAATGCGTGAGAATTTCGATTTTAGCGGAATTCCCATCACATTATATTTTAGGAATAAAGAAAAAGAAAAAGAGCTGGAATAATCTCTATACTGTTGCTATTCCCCCATCACTTAACAACGTCCTGCAACCCCGACTTCTGCACTGCTTGTTCCAGCTCCTTTAATCTTATCGGCTTATGTAATATGCCGTTTACCATGGTATGAGATTTGATTTTATCAAGCCTTTCGCCATTTTCTACTCCTGTAGCTACTATAATTCTTGTGTTACTGCGAAGTTTCGGATCAAACATCGCTAAAACGTCAAGGAAATCCTCACCGCTAAGTACCGGTAAATTCAAATCGAGAAAAATAATCTCAGGGAACTGAATTCTGTCGACCACACAATCTTGCAGATAACTTACTGCGTTCAACATTGAATCTCGCTGAAGAATTTTATCAGTAATATTCAATGTTTCAATCATTCCTGATAATGTTTGACGATCTAATGCAAAATCGTCGATTACCATTATTGATTTGTAAGTTGTAGAATTGCCCTTCATATATCTAAAAAGTAGAACGCAAAGTAATGTACTTTGGTTTCTTAAATAAATAGAGGTAAATATCCATTTCGTCGGAATAGCTACAACAGAAATTGTAGAGCACTTACTACACGTGTAGTACGATTAATTTGGCGAGGTGTTTTTATTAGGGGTAAAAAATGGTTAAATCAAGAGTGGTAGGCGAGCTTTTTAAGAAAAAATACTGCTCAGTTATTTTGTAGTACAAACTATGACAATTATGCAATTGGCTTGAGGAAAAATCTTTTAAATAATGCCCAGAAAAAAATCTTTCTGGGGCTGACATTGATCATAAATAGCGATTCATGGCCAATATCAGTTGCATAAACCATTATCGATAGCAAATCGAATCATGTCGGCCGACGATTTTAAATGTAGTTTATCTCTAATTCTTCCTTTGTAAGTACTCACACTATTAATGGTAATAGATAAGATATCGGAAATTTCATTCGTGGTTTTACCTTGAGCATATAATTTCAATACTTGCAACTCGCGGTCGCTCAGTTTTTCATGAAGCAACTCCTCTTGTGGAGACTTTCCGCTAATGATGGTCGCTAACTTTCCTGCGAACGATCGGCTGATATAATGTTCGCCTTTTAAAATAGTTTGTATTGCTGAAATAAGTTCTTCAGGATTACAATCTTTCGAAAGATAGCCTGAACCTCCTGCGCGCAATATTCGCTGCGCATAAAGCTCTTCAGGGTGCATGCTTAAAACAAGAACCGGAGTTGTAATATTATGTACAGGCAATTGTTTTAAAACATCCATGCCATCGCGTTCGGGCATAGTCATATCGAGAATGGCAATTGAAAATTTTTCCTTGCGTAAGATGTCGAGTGCCACTTGACCATTTTCAGCTTCTTTAATTTCAGCTTCGGGGAACTCATCTTTAATAAGCTGAATTAAAGCTCTCCTTAGTAATGCATGATCGTCGGCAACTAGTATTTTTATCATGATGATCTATCGGATTGGAATTACAATATTTATTTTGGTGCCACCTGCATTTGAAATTACTTCGAGTTTGGCATTAATCATATGAGCACGTTCTTTCATTCCTGTTAATCCGAGAGAGATTTTTTCCTCTGTTTTTTCTGGCATTCCGGTGCCATTATCTTCAATAGAAATCAACCATTGATGTTTAGAGGAACAAATGCTTACGCGTGCTTCGGTAGCTTTTGCATGCCGAATTACATTCGACAGTGCTTCTTGTACAATACGGTATATGGTTAAGGAAGTTGATTGATCGGTGCAATTGAAGTTCTCGTCAATTTGAAGTTTGCAATTCAATCCGCTGCGTTGAGAGAAGTTTTGCATATATCTATCCAAAGCGTCGTTTAGTCCTAACTCGCGAATTAGTTGAGGGTGTAATTCGAATGATAAATTCTTAACCGATTTAATACTTCCAGTTACAGTTTCTAATGAATGATTAAGATGCATTAGAGCTTCTTCTGGATTAGCTGGCAAGAACTTTTTAACTCTATTAAGTTCAAGTTTAAGTAAGGTTAATTGTTGGCCTAGTTCATCATGAATTTCCCTAGCAAGGTGGCTTCGTTCTTCCTCAACAACAGAGTGGAGTTTAGAGCTTAATTCAAGCAAACGCATTTCCTTTTCTTTTTTATCGGTGAAATTCATCATTGCACCAATCATTTTAATAGCCTTTCCTTGCTCGTTATAAGTTACAAATCCACGATCGAGAATGTAAGAGTAATTCCCATTCGCCATTCTGAATCTGTATTCTTCACTCCAATACTCTTGGTCGTTCTTGAAAACATCTTCTATACTGGAAATAACTCGATCTTTATCGCTTGGGTGAATGTTTTTATTCCAGAATTCTATGTTCGACGATTCTTTGTTTCGAATGTATCCAAGCTGAATGTAGAAATTGTCGTTCCACCAAATTTCATCGGTTAGCAGATTCCAATCCCAAATCATATCAGCAGTAGCCTTAGCAGCTAATACAAATCGTTCTCTCTCGTCGTTAGCATTTTTGATAACCGCTTTCTTAACAGTAACATCACGAAAGAAAATGTGAAGTTCATCACTTACTTTATTAGCAAAAAATTGAATCCAAATTTTACCATTCGGAAAATATTCTTCCCATTCGCGATGTTCTCCATCTTTAAGTGTAGAAGAAATTAATTGATATGATTTTGAAACGCTAACATTGGGAGATACTGAAAAAATATCTTTATCGATTATTTCATTTACTGGTTTTCCTAATACCAGTGCCGCCGTTTTGTTTACGTATTTATAATTGAAGTCCTTGTCGAGTATAACCAATCCCTCTCGGATTTGGTCGAGCATAAAGAAAATATTACTTACGGGATAACTCATAGTGAAGAATATCAAAGGAGTGAAAAATACTAATTCCTTGTCATTCTTCCAATTATTATTTTCTCAGGAACTTTATTTGTTTAATTTAGAAATAATTGCCTTATAACGGCTGGTAGTTGTTCGATCTGAGTGGTTTTGTCCATAAAAGAATGGACTCCCATTAACTGGCAGAGTTTTTTATAATATTGATCTACTTGATTGGTGAAAATAATCAGTGGAGTATTTCGATGATATAAACGAATGGTTGAAATAATTTCTATCCACTTTCCATTCTTAAAATTAATGTCGAATATTATGAGGTCAACTTCTTTAATTCCAGAAATGGAATTTTGATCAATAATGGTGTCGATGCTTATACTTACTTTTTTGCTAAATTGAATTTCCAAATAATTAGAGACCCTTTTAGCATCCTCATAAATATCATCAATGATTAATATATTTTTATCTTCGAGTACCATAGCAGGACGCTAAAGTAAAGCCGACAATATGTTCTCGAAATAGATTAATGTATTAATGTTAGTAGTAGTTGCAACGGTATATGTAGTGGTTTGTACTACAATTATACGATCCCTTGGCTTACTGCATAATGCGTTAGCTCTGCGTTTGTACGCATATGCATTTTTTCGAGAATTCTCGATCTGTAGGTGCTTATAGTAGTCACACTAAGTGATAAATCTACTGCAATTTCCGAAACAGTTTTTCCTGATGAAATTAAACGCAAAACATCAAACTCGCGATCGGATAGTGATTCGTGAGGTAATCCTCCTTTTTCATTAGGCGAAAGGTGGTTGGCTAAATGTTCGGCTAATTTTGCAGAGATATATTTTCTTCCCGATAAAATCGTTTTTACTGCAAGCACTAATTCATCCGGCGCACTCTCTTTGGTGATATATCCACTAGCTCCTCCTTTTAGTGAACGTATGGCATATTGCTCTTCAGGATGCATGCTCAGCATCAAAACGGGAAGGGTGGGATAAAGCTCTTTAATTTGTTTAAGGTTATCAATTCCGCTTCTGCCGGGCATACTGATATCGCTAATTACCATGTCCCACTTTTCATTGTGCAGCAACTGATTTAACTCGATACTATTTGCTGCCTCGCCGATTTCCAGATTAGGGATTTCTTCCTTTAATATTTGAATCAATCCCTTTCTAACTATAGTGTGATCTTCAGTGATAATTATACGTACCATAAAAATTTAGATTAAAGTTGTATCAATTGTAGATTCGATAGGAGCTAAGATAGTAAAAGTAGAGCCTTCTCCCGGTATACTATTCATTTCAATTTTACCATTCATCATGAGTACTCTTTCTTTCATGCCTAATAATCCAAGTGTTCCTTTTTTTTCTGAAGCGTCGACGTCGAATCCAATTCCGTTATCGGTAACCTGTAATTTGAGGAAGTTTTCTTCTTTACTCAACATTGTCGACACTTTCGTTGCATTTGAATGTCGAGCGATATTGGTTAATGATTCTTGATAGATTCTGAATATTCCCGTCGAGATTTCGGTGGTAAGCTCCTGAGGGTTTACTTTTGCGATGAACTCACAACGGATTCCGCTTCTCTTCTCGAATTCATGGCTTTGCCAATCGAGGGCAGCTATTAGACCTAAATCATCGAGAATTCCAGGACGCAAATCCGTTGCAATTCTTCTTACTGTTTTTACTGTTAAATCAATTAACATTAATGTCTCCTGAACTTTCTCGATAACATCCGGATCTTCTGTTTTCATTTTTTTTCTTACCCAAGATAAATCAAGTTTTAATCCCGTGAGTTGTTGTCCAAGTTCGTCATGTATTTCCCTCGAAATATTACCTCTTTCGTCTTCGCGAATATTTTGTAAGTGGGCACTTAGGTCGCGCAATTGCTGATGTGATTGTTGAAGTTCTTGTTCTGCAATAATTTTTTCGGTGACATCAATAGCAAGAATTAAACGTGCATTCTGATTTATATACTCAATGTCATGGGCATATATGTTTACAAAAATCTCATCGCCATTTTTCTTTTTATGTCGCCATGCTCCATTGTTAAAGTTTGCTATTCCAAAATTGTTCTTTCTGTATTCCTCCAGTTTATATAGTTCGTTCGCCGGACGTATATCGTAAATTGTCATTTCGAGGAATTCTTCTCTCGAATATCCATAAGTTGAGATTGCAGCTTCATTAACATCGATAAATTTGAGAGTAGCCTTGTCGAACAACCACATGGTCATGGGATTGTTTTCAAAAAGCAATCGATATTTCTTTTCACTTTCTGCTAAAATAGCTTCGTTTTTCTTTCGCTCAGTAATTTCTTGAATAAAGATGCTTGCACCTGAATCAGTAGGGTAACATCTTATTTCCATCCATCGTTCGGCATATTGAAAATTTACTTCTTTCTGGAATCCAATATTTGTACTTAGTGAATTCGTAATGTCATCCCTTAAAATTTCCCATGCATTAGGTGTCATGTATTCTGTAATACGTTTACCCATAGCTGCCGACTTCGGTTTCCCTACAAGTTGAGCTGCTTTTTCATTAACGTAAGTAATGATTAGCTCTTTGTCGATACTTAAATAAGCGTCGGACGAATATTCAATAGTTTTTGTTAATTCATTTCCTCTACGAATAACTTCGTTTTCGAGATCTTCATTTAGTTGTCGAAATTCTTTCTCGAGTTTTTTTGTTTCTGTGATATCTTGGTTGATGCAGATATACCCTACGAAATTGTTGCTTGCGTCATATACGTTTGTGATTGAAGAGAATAATTCAATAAACTTTCCGTCTTTTCCTTTATGTCGACTTTCACCTTTCCAAATGCCATTTTTTTGTAGTTGGGCTCTGATTGATTCATAAGGGAATTGTTGATTCTCTGGCGACAACATGTTAGCAAACAATTTTCCTAAAGCTTCTTCTTGTGTAAATCCGAAAATTAATTCGGCTCCTTTATTCCAACTTGTAATATTGAAATATTTGTCGAATCCAATAATAGAGTCGGTGCTTTCATTTAATAGCGTTGCGAGGTAAGCAATGCGTTCACTCGATTTTTTTCGTTCGGAAATGTCAAAGCAAGTAGAGCGGCTGGAAATAAAATTCCCATGTTGATCATAAATAACCGAAGCACTCATGACAACTGGAATTGTAGTTCCATCTTTTTTTATCATTGTTAATTCGATATCAGACAAACTACCATCCTTCATTAATTGAGCGAATTTTTTTGAAAATAATTCAGCACTTTCCCAAACAACAATATCTGTGGCCTTTAATTTATTTATTACTTCATCTTTGGTGTAACCTAACCAACGCAATTCTGTATCATTCATCTCTATAACGGTACCTTCAGCATTTAAGCTATGGTAGCCGCAAGGAGCATTGTTGTAAAGGTCATTTATTTTCGATGAGAAGGCGCTCAGTTCTTTTTCGGCAATGTTTAGTTTTATAAGATCACGTCTGATAACATAAAAAGTACCTGCAAGAATTGTAAGCATTAGTATCCCGGTAATTACAAAAAGCATCATGGTTTTTTTAGCCATTAATGATACTTCGGCATTGTGCAAGTTCAAAACTTGACGCCCTTCCGTTTCTAAACTTGAAATAATATTTCTGATTTTATCTGTATGTTTTTTTTCTTGTTCTAGTGACGTTTTACTTTTAAGTAAATAATTCGGATTAATTTGTATTTCTTTGATGTTGCTTTTTTCGATTTCGATTTTGATTTTAGTTTCAGCCTCTAACCTTTTCATCATATCAATTAAAAACTTCCTGTTTTCAGAATGTTCTTTTATTGTCAGCAGGTCCTTTGTTAGTGCATTATAATGTTCGTTACACTTTGAAATGTAAGCAGTATCTTTCGAATATATGTATGCATCAAAATCTAATTCCATATCTTGGATATTATCTTGAATTCGCTCAAGTAAAAACATACGTCCCAATGCAGCGGTTTGCTCATTGCTTTCGGTTTTAGTATTCGATAGATTAATGTATGTAATGACCAGCAAAAACAACATACACGCCATTGTAAATGAAAAAATGGCGAAAATCTTCTTCTGAATCTCTTTGTTCTCTTGCTTTTCCATAAAAAAAATTAAATTAAAGATAAGCAAAAAGTGACAATTAGCTCATTAAATGATAATTGTTACCCCAGAATTGGATTATATTAATAAATCGCTTTCCTGTTAAAAAGGATATACCCTAAATGGAATATTACGCTGAATGGCTTGTCGCGCTTGTCGTAGTAATTTAATGCTAGACTGATAGGCCCAATTGGACTTTTAAATACTGTGTTTAATGTCCCAGTAAAATAACGCTTACTAAAGGTTTCTCCGTATCTGCTTTTGTAATTATCCTTTTGCAAAATTTCTTGAAAGGGTTGAAATACGTACCCTTCTATTCTTACATCAAAGCTTTCGTTTATGCTGATAATATTCTTTAGTCCCATTCCAAAAAAGTTATGAGCCCTAAAGCTTTCCTGAAACTGGCTTTGCATATCGGCAATAGGAGTGAATGCCGGTGCTGATAGTACTGTTGCAGTGTAATTTGAAAAGAAGGGCTGACCGCTAAACATTAACTCCGAATAGAATCCGATTTTTACTTTCCCTATATGGGTAAAGTAGTTATCGTATTTCATGTTCATTTGAAGCCATTTGTGATCGGTTTCTGTAGTATCCCTAAGTATTCCTGTCGATCCCGGTTTAGTGTCTTCGGTTCCGTTAACGTAGCGTAGCTTAATGCTGAAAAAAGTACCTGCATTCGCATACATTTTTCTGTTCAACGTAGTTCGTTCAAATTCTAGAAATGCCGTTATGCCTTTGAACTCTGTTAAATCGCTCGTGTCGCTTTCACTGAAATCTCGAGTAAGATAATAGCGATCTTTTAACATAATGGAGCTTCCACCTCCAACAAGCTTTCCTTTATTCCTAACGGGGATGCCTATACCCAATTGGTAAGATCTATCGAATTGCACTAGGTAACTTGGTTTTACGTCTTCGAAGAAGGCGCTGCTGCTTTTGTAGAAATCCCATTGGTTGAGTGTTGCCGATGGTTCAAAGAAAAAGGGCACTCTTCCGGGGATGTCAAAGCGTAAACGGAATTGTCCACTGCTGTATAGTTTCCCGAAATAGATGTTTGCATTAGCACGTAAGCTTTGCTTGCCCCAAAAGTTGTGTTGCACTCCTACGTATCCCGTATTTATCGGTCGTGATGATACGTTTCCACCGAAATCGAGTAGAATCCCTTTGTTCTTTCTTACATCAACATGTAAATCGTAATTTCCTGTTGATGGATTAAACATCAATCGCGGGAAAAGATAGCGTTGATTGTCGTCGGCAACTAACTTAAACCATTCTTTGCGTAACTGCTGAACCGTGATGCATTGATTTCTCGGATTAAGTACTGTCTTAATATATGTAGCTTGATCGTCGTTTACTCCGTAAACAAAAATTTGATCAATGGTGATATTGAATCCAGAGTTTTTGAATTTGCTTCTCTTTAGTCGCAGCGTCTCATTGTCTGCTGTTCTGTTTCCTATTCTAGCGCGAATGAGCGGAACCATTCTTAATCCTGCTGCATAACCACTGTCAATAGCTGTCTTGATAGATTCGAACTCAAATGTGCTGATGTTTTTTATGTTTGGTTCTATCAAGATGTCTTGATCGCGTGGCATTGTGTACTTAGTAGTTTGCACGATCATTGTTTTCAGCTGACTTAAAAAATTTCCTTCGTTGGGAACTTCAGAAATTCCAGCTGCACTAACGCCGATCATCAATTCCGGATTGAATTCATTCAGCATGATGTCGGTAGGGAAGTTGTTATAAATACCTCCATCGTATAAAATATTATCTCCAATTAATACTGGCGCATAGTAAAACGGAAAGGCCATTGAAGCTCGAACAGCTAATGCCAAATCGCCTTGTTTGAATTCTATGGGTTCTTTGGCGGTGATATCAGCAGCAATGCATCTGAATGGCACTAACAAGCTATCGAAGTTATAACCCGACATTGCAATTTGTGATGCCATGTCTTCCATCAATGAAAAATTAATTTCAGCAGGATCTACTACGTTACTTGGTAATTGGGTTCTGAATACCGAATCAGCAATGAGCTTGATGTTTATCCAGCTTGCATCATCAGGATTTTTCAGGAAATTGTATAGATTCTCTTCGTCGAATAATCCGGTAGCTCTTCTTTCAAATTCTCTCGATATTACTAGTTTCTCAATCTCCATTGGTGTAAGTCCGATGGCATAGTAACTGCCAACAAGAGCTCCCGCCGAAGTCCCTGTGATATAATCAATCGGAATATTATTCTCTTCGAGTGCTTTTAAAACTCCGATATGTGCTAATCCTCGAGCGCCGCCTCCGCTAAGTACTAATCCGACTTTCTGACTATAGGCTTTCGACCCAAGTACTAAAGAAAGCAGTATGAAAATATACAGGCGTTTACTCACGAATGATTAGATTTTTGCAAATTTAGTGATTGTTGGCGTGTTAGGATCAGAGGGTAGCAATTAGTTCATTGAGGTACTTGAAGCTGTCTTTCATACGCGACCCGTACCATGAGAAATGCTCACCGTCGACCATCACCACTTTACTTGTCGGATACATGGATTGAATATTGTTTAAATCCTCTTTTTTAAATGGAAATGGTTCAGATGAGAGGAAAATATAATCGGGAATCTGTTCGAAGTCGGTAGGAGGAATGATAGGGTAACGTTGCTGCCCTTTGCTGATGGGTTGTAGTCCCGTTTCGGCAAGCATATTGTAAATGAAAGTATCGTCGCCGATCGTCATCCAAGGATCTTTCCAAATATAATAGCAAACTCTTTTGCCTTTTAGATGTGAAGGACGAGTTGCATGCAGGTGCAATCGCTCATTCTGAATATGGTCGATTAGTTTTTTCCCTTCGGCTTTTCTATTTGTGATGTTGCTTATGGCATCAATCATTTCCAAGGCGTTTTTAACATTGGTAACATCGCTTATCCAAACTGGAAACTCTTGCATCAATTCTTCAAGAATTTCTTTATTGTTTTCTTCTTTATTGGCAATAATCAAATCAGGTTTTAAAGCTCTGATTTTTTCGATGTCGATATTCTTGGTGCCACCAACTTTAGTCTTACTGCAAAACCAGAGTTCAGGATGAACGCAAAATTTGGTAATGCCCACCACTTTTTCTTCCAAGCCTAAATGAAATAATAACTCCGTTTGTGAAGGAACCAATGAAATGATTCTTTCGGGCGAGGCAGGGAGTTGGATAAAACGATTCAGCTGGTCGAACATAATACTGCAAAACTAATTGAAATAGCGGTATGGTCGAAAACGAAAAAAGCCCCTCCGAGATTATTCCGAAGGGGCTTTTTTGTTGAGTTTATTATTTCGACATCACTTCCGCAATATCAAAGCGGGTAATGATGTAGTTTTTATCGCGTTTGAAGTCTTTTACAAGAACAGCTTCAGAGTCGCCGCTTACCATCTTCGAAATGGTGTCGATTGGCGTTGTAATGTCGACAAAAGGAATTGCTTCTTGCATGATCGATTCGACAGGTTGATTCTTCGTTTCTGGAGAATTCATGATACTGTTGAATACTAATTTCTCGCTTACTGATCCTACTATGCGGTTATCGCTGGTAACAGGGATTTGAGAGAAGTTATGCTCGCTGATGATCTTCATTGCATGACCGATAGTGTCGTTTTTGTCGACTGTAGTAAGGTCAACATTTTGCTTCACCAAGTCTTCTGCTGTTAAACCTTTTTTATCGATATAACCCATGTTGCGCATCCACTCATCGTTAAAGATTTTACCGATGTAGCGTGTTCCGTGGTCATGGAAGATAACAACAACAACGTCGTCTTTTTTCAATTTATCTTTCATCTGAATCAAGCCTGCGATAGCTGATCCTGCTGAATATCCAACCCAAATTCCCTCTTGGCGACAAAGTTCACGAGTGTAAACAGCTGCATCGCGATCGGTAACTTTTTCGAAATGATCGATAACCGAGAAATCGTAGTTTTCGGGAATAAAATCTTCACCGATACCCTCAGTTACATAAGGATAAATTTCGTTTTTGTCGAGGATGCCTGTCTCGTGATATTTTTTCAATACTGATCCATAAGTATCGATCGCCCAAACTTTAATATTCGGATTTTTCTCTTTCAAAAATTTACCTGTTCCAGTAACAGTTCCACCTGTTCCAGCTCCAACCACTAAGTGAGTAATTTTTCCTTCTGTTTGTTCCCAAATTTCCGGACCAGTTTGTTCGTAGTGAGCCTGGCGATTAGAAAGGTTATCGTATTGATTAGGGTAGAAAGAGTTTGGAAGTTCTTTAGATAGGCGCGCAGCTACTGAATAGTAAGAGCGAGGATCTTCTGGTTCAACGTTCGTTGGACAAACAATAACATCGGCACCAAATGCACGTAATGCATCAACTTTTTCTTTCGATTGTTTATCGGTAGTAGCGAAAACGCATTTGTATCCTTTAACGATACCGGCAATTGCCAATCCCATTCCAGTATTTCCGGAAGTACCTTCGATGATTGTTCCGCCTGGCTTCAATTTGCCTGATTTTTCAGCATCTTCAATCATTTTTAAAGCCATACGGTCTTTAATGGAGTTGCCGGGATTAAAGGTCTCCACTTTAGCTAAAACCATAGCCGGCACGTCGGCAGTTACTTTGTTTAATTTTACCAGAGGGGTATTACCAATGGCTTCAAGGATATTATTGCAGATTTTCATTCGAATCGAAATTTTCGGTAGTTATTGATTTTGAGGGTGCAAAGTTAGTGATTTGCCTGTTATTGTCATAAAATCGCTCGTAGCCCTTGTTTATGAGGTTGTTCTGAGTGATTTTGTCTCTAAAGTTGCGCTGCTGTTATTTGCGGAAATTTGGCTTTAATTAAGTTGAGCGCGTTATTGATTCGTTCATCTCCTAAGCCTTGAACCATTGCATAGTTGATGCGGTGTGCTGTTAATTCGATTTTATACAGATCCATTAACATTTTACGGTCATCGGGAGAAGGATGCTCGCGCAAAGGATCATCAGTCCAAGGTAAATCGATGTCGGTAAGAAGCGTAAAATCGTATTTTCGTTGAAGGTATAAATCGGTAATTTCTTTGCTGCATCTTCCGTATTTAACATCGCTCCAAATTTTAATGACCATAGTGGTAGTATCGCATAGCAGGATTTTCGCATCGCGATGAATGTCCTCTGCTTCGCACTGCAGACGCGCCATTATGGAAAGATCCTCTTCAGAATATTTTCCATCACGAGTTGTCAAATATTCGCGTGCGATTTCCTCTGTGTAAGGGCAACCGATGATTTTAGCTAAAGCTTTGGTAAGATCTGATTTGCCCGTGCTTTCGGGACCAACTATTGCTATTCGAATCATGCTTAATTAATCACTAACTGTTTTTTCCATGCGCGATATCCTGAAACTGCCAATAACAAATAAATGAAAAACAAGATGGCATAGAGCGGTAAATCTTTGTAAATATAAATGCCTACGTAGAGAATATTAACGGCAATCCATATTATCCAATTTTCTATTTTCTTTTGCGCAATTAAGTACTGCGCTAGAAAAGAAGCAGAAGTTGCTGCTGAGTCAATCCACGGTATAGAAGCAGTGGTGTTGTTTCTTAAAAGATAGCCGAGAATAGCAGCGAAAACGACGGTAATAAGTGAATAGTTTAATACTTCTGATGTTGAAAGAGACCCAATGACTACATCATTTTGATTTTGTTTGTGCTTCCATTTGTACCAACCAAAAAGCAAAATCGGAATATAAACTAATTGTTGGAGGGTATCGGCAAACAAATGCTGCTCATAAAAAAGAACACTCGAGACACAAACATTTATTAGTCCGGTGGGAAAGCAAAATATGTTTTCCTTCAAGGTAAGGTAAACGCCTAAAATGCCGAATGCAAATCCGATTATCTCCAATATGTTCACGTTGCAAAGATCATATTAAAATCGATCCCTCAATCTCATATTAGTATTATCCAAGTTACATTTTACTAATATTCGATGTGTCAACATGAAATTATCATATTGAAAATCAACTAGAAGCGATTTTTTAATTGTCATAGAATTGTACTTTTCTAAGTAAGTCGTTGTGTATGTCATTTAGCAGGGTAAATTTGTTCTAAATAATCCCCCTAAAATGCGCGACGAAATATTCAACCGGATCATAGAATCTTTACAAGTAAAGTACTATAAATCGGCTTTACGTGAGATTGTTAAGCCTAGTGAATTGAATGCATCTATTGAGCCTCGCAACATTTTGGTTCAAGTGAACAGTGGATTTTGTTATGGTGAACGTGAGTTTGAGCGTATCAACCCAGGGCAATTTTATTTCATGCCTGTAGGTAGTCCGATTTATTTCCGCCATGGCAAAAGTGATCATTATGATGTGTTTGGGAGAGACGGATTTACTTCACCCGAGTTGCGAGAACAATACGTTAAAACACGTTTACCGAAAGATGGGCCTGATGAAACCAAGGACATCTTTTCGATTGTAGGTTTTGATGTTCATATATATGGAGCTATTCCTTTCTTTTCAATATTAGAGTTGCCTTGTTTTATAATGCCTGTGGATGAAGAGATGAGTTATTTGATGAACACGATGGTGTTTGAAGAACATGATAACGGTATTGGGCGTGAGCGTTTATTGAAAAGTTTTACAGAGGAAATGGTAGTACATATTTGTCGTTTTATTCACGGCAAGCCTGAATATGAGAAGAGTTTTGAGAAGATTGCTTATTTACTCGACAAACGATTAGTAAACATCATTCAATATATTCACTCGAATCTTAATGATGATTTATCGAATAATCGGATTGCTGAAAAGGCGTATGTATCGAAGGATTATGTTGGACAATTCTTCAAGACTTTAACGAATACAAATCTTCAAGATTATATCGAGAATCAACGTCTCGAAAAGGCGCATACATTACTACGTACAACGAAAGATAATGTGCAAGAGATTGCGCATTCGGTAGGCTTTAAAGATCCTGCTTATTTCAGTCGCCGATTTAAGTTGAAATTTAATATCAATGCCAATCAAGTACGAAAAGACAATAGCATTGCTATTTAATTAATCAAGCTCCAGTAACTTTATTTCTTGCTTCAGCGATTTCGCGGATGAGGTCGGGATTTTTTTCGAAGTGATTTCCCACAACCACAACATCAGCACCTGCTTCATAAACTTGAAGTGCAGCTTCTTTCGTTCGAACGCCACCTCCAACGATTAACGGAATATTGATTTCACGTTTGATAGCGCGAATAACTTCTGTAGGTACGGGGTGATTCGCTCCTGAGCCTGCTTCTGTAAAGATCAATTTTAGTCCCAGTTGTTCTCCCGCCAATGCAGTGTATGCAGCGATTTCGGGTTTGTCGACAGGAATAGGTGCGGTACCACTAACATACTGCACCGTGGTCATGTTTCCACCGTCGATCAACAAATATCCAGTAGGGATAATTTCCAGCTCCGAAGCTTTTAATCGTTGGGCAGCCATTACATGTTGGCCAATTAATAAATCGGGGTTTCTTCCTGAAATCAATGATAATAGCAAGATAGCATCGGCATGTTCATCAATTTGCTGGTGGTTGCCAGGGAAAATTACAACTGGAATATCGCTTCTTCTTTTAATGGCTGCCACAGTACGCTCGAGATCGCCTGAAGTGATTAAACTTCCGCCCACAAAGAAAAAATCGACTTTAGCTTCATTGCTGTTGGCGCAAATCCTGTCGAGGTGACGCTCTCCTGCTTTGTCGGGGTCAATTAAAACAGCAAGCAATCGCCTGTCGTTATATCGTGCTTCCTGAATCTGCTGATAAATCATTAGTCAAATTAATGAAAAGTTATGTTATAATGCAATAGTATACACCAAGAGGGCATCTTCCAAATAGAAGAAGTGATAATGGTGCTTCTCAGGCATTTCATTTTTCAAGTATTCGGCTTCGCCATGACCTTTTTGCTTGTTACCTTCAGGTTGATGAACCAATAAATGCGATTTAAAAACGATACCACCGCCGCCGTACGATTTGAATAAGGCCTCTTTAACTCCCCAAATGAGGTAAAGATCGTGTAAGTCTGCCTGATCATTCAATCGTGCATTTTCCTGATCATTGACGAATTTTGAAGCTATTTTACGAATTCGATCGGCAGGAACTTCGATATCTAATCCCGGTGGTAACGATTCATGGTAAATCATTCCCACATAATTGCTCCCATGGGAAACCGAGATATGTCCAGGGAAATCCGCTAAAAAAGGCTTTCCAGCATCAGAATAAAGGATTTTGCAGTGTTTTTGCGCGATAATATCGGCTAAAAGCCCTGTAACTAGCTTTTGTTTCCTTCTTTCGACCAGTTTTATAGAAGAAATTGGTCCGAAATGAGCAAAATTATGACCGATTGAAAACTTTTCAAGGTCTTCTTCTGTTTCTGTGACATGCCAAACCAATAGTCGGCATCCGTTTCCGGTTAATTGATCGAGTAGAAGTGGCATAGTCGGCTAAGATTGGCAAAAATAACATTGTATTAGTTATAAGTATTATTTAAATTCGCACAAAATTTAACAAAATGAATCAGACTCAAACAGAACAGTACGTTAAGTATAAAGTAAAAGACATCGGATTGGCAGAGTGGGGCCGAAAAGAGATCAAACTTGCAGAAGATGAAATGCCAGGATTAATGGCGTTAAGAGCAGAGTTTGGTGCTCAGAAGCCGTTAAAAGGAGCTCGTATCGCAGGTTGTCTTCACATGACTATTCAAACTGCTGTTTTGATCGAAACTTTGGTTGAGTTAGGAGCAGAAGTTACTTGGTCGTCTTGTAATATCTTTTCTACTCAAGATCACGCTGCTGCTGCAATCGCTGCTGCAGGAATCTCTGTTTATGCTTGGAAAGGCATGAATGCAGAAGAATTTGACTGGTGTATCGAACAAACTTTATGGTTTGGAGAAGGCCGTCAGCCTTTAAATATGATCCTTGATGACGGTGGTGATTTAACTAACATGGTTTTTGATAAATACCCTGAGTTAGTAGCTGGAATCCGTGGATTATCAGAAGAAACAACAACAGGTGTTCACCGTTTACATGAGCGTATGCAAAACGGTACTTTACCTATTCCTGCAATCAATATTAACGACTCTGTAACTAAGTCGAAATTTGATAACAAATATGGTTGCCGTGAATCATTAGTTGATGCGATCCGTCGTGCAACAGATTTAATGATGGCTGGTAAGGTTGCAGTAGTTGCTGGATTTGGTGACGTAGGTAAAGGTTCAGCAGATTCATTACGTGACTCTAAAGTTCGTGTAATCGTAACTGAAATCGATCCAATTTGTGCTTTACAAGCTGCAATGGAAGGATATGAAGTGAAGAAAATGGCTGATGCTGTGAAAGAAGCTGATATCGTTGTAACTGCAACGGGTAACTTCAATATCATCGGAGAACAACACTTCCGTAGCATGAAGCATAATGCAGTAGTATGTAACATCGGACACTTCGATAATGAAATCGACATGGCTTGGTTAAATGGAGCTTATGGAAATACTAAAGACACTATTAAACCGCAAGTAGATAAGTATACTATCGACGGAAAGGATGTAATTATCCTTGCAGAAGGTCGTTTAGTAAACTTAGGATGTGCAATGGGTCACCCATCATTCGTAATGTCGAATTCATTCACAAACCAAACTTTAGCTCAATTAGAATTATGGGCGAACCATAAAAACTACGAGAACAAAGTTTACACTTTACCTAAGCATTTAGATGAGAAAGTAGCTCGTTTACACCTTGCTAAAGTTGGTGTTGAAATCGATACGCTTACTGAAGAACAAGCAAAATATATCGGTGTAAAAGTTAGTGGTCCTTTCAAAAGCGACATGTACCGTTACTAAGAAGTATTTAAAAATAGAAAACCCTGTGGCTCTTTAGCTGCAGGGTTTTTTGTTTATTAAGAAGTATAATTATTGCAAGGAATAAAGATACTCGACTTTGGAAGTGAAGAGATGCAGGATTCAGGATGCAAGAAAAAAAGGTTGATACTATTTTAAGTAAAGTTTCCTGTAAAAATGAAAAGGAACCGTCTTTGCTCAGAAGGGGATAGCGAGAAAATGCTTTCCCGCCTAATGCTTTTATATTAATTATAAATATGCAGCCTGTTATTCACTAAATAATCTGCTTTGTATTGCTGCAGTGAACGAGTTGCCGGACCATTAACAATTGATCCATCATACAAGCTGAATCTGCTTCCGCAAATTGAGTCAACCGCAATAATATTGTTACTTTCTACTTCAACCACAGCACCCGAAGTACTTGGGTCAAATGAACAGGTTCTTTCGATGGCAACGAACTCAGTTGTCGATTTTCTGAAAATAATGAGCCCTTTTACCCCGGCATTGTAATAAACCCATCCATTTACCGCGTTTAAAGGGAAATAAGAAGGTAGGTTTAAGTCAATGTATTCATTTACAGCTACATTGGGGATAGCGTCATCATTCTTTTTACATGCATACAACATGCTAAAAACCAATAAAATAAGGTAAAATTTCGTTTTCATTTAAACAAAGATAAAATTCTGTTTGCATATTTCATATTCATTTACTTATATTTGAAGTTACAATCAGAAAAATCTACCGCATGAAAAAGATAACTTTATTAGTTTGCTTCGTACTTTCTTCAATGATTTCAGTATTCGCTCAAGATGCCGGAACTGTTTCCGCTCGTCATGGAGGTAATATTATCGGCACCGATAATCAAGTGAAATTTGAATTTGTATCGAAGGGAAGTGATTTAATGTTTTACCCGGTAGCCGCCGATGGTTCAATGTTAAGAACAGTTCCGTCATCAGCTGACATTACTGTAACTCCTCAATTAATTAGCGAAAATGAATTTTATAAGGGCGTAAAATACGAAAATGGTTGTTTTACCGTTCATCGTACTAGTGAAGTGCCTGTGTTCATTGTAGCTGTGAAAACAAATTACCTCGACAGAGAAGTATTTGTTAAGCATAAAATTCCGGGAGTTATTGGTAAATAATTTAAACACATAAATAAAAAGCCTCGATATTCTCGGGGCTTTTTTTATTTTTAACCGGATTATAATCAAACAAGAATGAAAAATTGGAGATGGTTGTTATTGCCTTTGCTATTATTAATAGCTGTTCCTGAAAGTAGTTCGCTTGCTCAGTCGGGCGGAAAATCTAAACAGGAAAAGCGAGCAGAAAAGAAGAAAGAGCAGCAAAAGAAAAAAGCCAAAAAAGCGGAAGAGGAAGGAAAGAAACGTCACCGAAAAATTCAAACTAAGAATGTAAAAAAGAGAATGAAGCGTAATGATAAGCGCTATCAGCATATCGATTCATACGATCGTCGTCCGGGATTTATTAAAAAACTTTTTCCTCGTAAACGACCTACAGCGAATTAATAAAAAATCCCGGTACTTAATGAGTCCGGGATTTTTTATTTTATATCAATTTTAATTCTTAGTCGGCAAATGTTCTCATATCAACCGGAACTACACTAGTAACTCCTGGTTCTGCCATCGTGATACCATACATGATATCGGTAGCAGCCATCGTTTTCTTATTATGTGTAATGATGATGAACTGTGATTCGCTGCTGAACTTCTTAATGATGTTGTTGAACTTATCGATATTATTATCATCTAACGGAGCATCAACCTCATCGAAGATACAGAATGGCGCAGGCTTTAGTAAGTAAATTCCAAAGAGTAGGGCAGTAGCGGTAAGTGTTTTTTCTCCTCCCGACAACTGATGAATACTCAGTGGTTTTTTTCCTTTCGGCTGAGCAATGATATTAATATCCGATTCAAGTGGATTAGCTGCATCTGAAATTACTAAGTCGCAGTTATCATCATCGGTAAACAACGAACGGAATACTCTGATAAAGTTAGTCCTTACTTGAGTGAATGCTTCCATGAAAACTGTTTGAGCAGTGCTATCGATTTCGCTGATCGCTTGTAACAACGCATCTTTCGCATTCTGCAAATCGGTTTTTTCTTTAACGATGAAATCGTAGCGCTCTTTAATCTCCTTGTATTGTTCTAATGCCATCGGATTTATCGGTCCGAATTCAGTCACGCGTTTACGCAATTGTTCGGCCTTTGGACGCATTTCTTCTTCATTAAATTCAGGATCAGGTTCCTGCTCGGCAAGATCGTTAATGTCGATGCTGAATTCGATGCTTAAACGTTCCTTCAATGAGTTCATTTGAAGTTTCAATTCATTTAACTCATCATGCACAGATTGCAATGAAGCATCAGTTTGCTCTTTATTTCTTCTGAATTCTCCCAGCTTTTTCTCTTCAGCGTCAATGCTGATTTTAGCTGTGTTATATTCTTTCTCAGAAACTTTAAATTGATTTTCTAAATCAATTCTTTCCTCGATTAACTTCTTCAACTCATCGCTCGAAGAAGCCATGCCCGACATTAACAGTTCAGTTTGTTCTTTTACTGAAGTGAGTTCAATAGCATAATTCTCTTTGTTCTTCTGTAGCGTAGCAGTTTGGTTATTTCTGTAGCCTAAGTCGCGAACAATATTCTGAATTCTGTTTTGCTGTTGAAGCAATAAGATATTCTGTTGGTTGAAAGATTGCGATTTTTCTCCCGATTCTTTTTGCAATTGAACCGAATGCTCTTGTTGAACATTCAACTGCTGAATTAAATTCTCTAATCGCTGGTTTAGAATTTCAGGTGATAAATCCGGATTCGCTTTTTCTTCTTCAATTAAACGTTGAATAGATCCGAGTTCTTCTTCTAAACGAGCAGTGTTGTTTTTCGCTTGTTCAAGCGTGTTGCGCATGAAGTCGCGGTTACTCTGTAAGGAATTTACTTGTCCGCTGAACTTCATAAACTCCGTCTCCTGACGTGAAATCAACGACTGCGTTTCAGAAATACTTTTCTTTATTTCTTGTAATTCCTTTTCAGCTTCTGCCAACGTAGCTTTTAATCCTTCAATAGTATGTTCTTGCTCTTTAATCTCTTCGGCAAGCTTTTCAAGATTTCTAAATTTACCTGTACGTTTACCATCGAACTTGCCAATTGATCCGCCGCCAATCGCATACTTCTGACGAAGGAAATTTCCGTTTTTCGAAAGAACAACTAACGATTGCTGATCGTTGATGCGGAAATTTTCAAAGCTGTTATTGTCATCTAAAATATAAACATGCGACAAAAGCATTTTGAATAACGCATCATATTTCGAGTCGCCTTCAATAGCTGACAATGCAGAGGTACAACCATTAATTGCTCCTGTATTTACAGGGCTGAATGATTTAAGATTTTCGAGAATAAAGAAATGTGCGCGACCCTTAGAAGATTCGTTCAGCACTTGAAGTGCAGCCCAAGCTTGCTCATTAGTTTCAACAACAAAATGATTTAAGTAAGGTTCGAGGTAATTCTCGATGGCCACTTTATATTCATCATTACAAACAATGATTTCAGAAAGTAACGGAGCCTGTTTAAATCGATCGTCGTTCTTTTTCAGATAACGAATCGACTCGGGATAACCTTCCATTTGCTCAAGCAAATTCTTGGTTAATTGATACTCGTTATGCTTCGCATCTAATTTTCTAGATTCAGCCTGCACAACTTGATTAGTCTCACGGATACGGCTATCCGAAACACGAGATTGTTCTTCTAATTCAAGACGAAGTTGTTTTAGTTTTTTAAGATCTTCGTCGGCATGATCTTTTTGAGGTAAGAGAGCAGTTAGTTGTTCTTCAAGTCCTGAAAGCTTATTGCTATTCTCTTCTTGATTTAACTGTAAACGTTTTAATTCCTCTTGTACAGAATTGAAACGCGTTTGGCGAACGGCCTGCTTCGTTTCAAACTCATTGATCATCGAACGCTGTTGATAGATCTTTTGGTTAAGATCTTTGATAGCAACCAGCGACTCTTCATAAGCTTTTTTACTCTCTTCAGCTTCTTTGCGGAAGTTAGCGACATCCTCTTCTAATTTCTTGAGATGTTCTTCTTCACGAATTTTTTCTTCGTTTAACTGACTTATATTTTCAGTAACATCAACTAAAGTTTTTTCGTCTTGTTCAGTTTGCTGTTCGAGTTGTTTTTGTTTTTCAATTAAAAAATTGAAACGCTCATTCTTGTTTTTCTCTTCATTTTCGAAACGAGTAATTTCAAGAATTTTATCGTTCAAAGATTTCTGAACTGTTTGCAATTGCAGTTCCTTTTCAGTGCTGCTTTGCTTTATAGTTTGGAGACTTAATTCAAGTTCTTCAAGTTTCGACTGCAACTCCGTTTTAGAAGCAAATTGTTCTTGTTCGCGTTGTTGTAATGACGTTAAGGAAGAACGATGATGACGAATAGAATACAGCGCAAGTTGAGTGCTTAACGTTTTGTATTCTTCGCGCAAACGATAATAACGATCTGTTTTTTTCGCTTGTGATTCAAGTTGTTTTAAGCTCTTCTCGATTTCAAAAAGTAAATCATTAACACGATTTAAATCGGCGTCCGTTTCTTCGAGTTTCTGAAAAGTTTGTTTCTTTCTGATTTTATATTTCGAAATTCCCGCAGCTTCTTCGAGCAAAGTTTTAATGGTGTTATTTCTATCCTTCAGAATATCATCCACCATATTCAACTCGATGATAGCATAAGAATCGGGACCGATACCAGTATCGAGAAACAAATCATTAATATCCTTTAAACGACAAGTAACACCATTCAATTGATATTCACTTTCGCCTGAGCGGTATAAACGACGAGTGATACTAACAGAAGAATACTCGGTAGGAAGAATTCCTTTATTATTTTCAAAAGTTAAGCTTACCTCAGCAAGGTTAGCCGCTTTTCTTGTTTTAGTTCCATTGAAAATGATGTTCTCCATTTTTTCGGAACGGAGCATTCTGGTTTTTTGTTCACCAAGAACCCAACGCATAGCGTCGACCACATTCGATTTACCTGAACCGTTAGGTCCAACGATAGCGGTAACGCCTTCGTCGAAGTGAATCAAAACTTTATCTCCAAAACTTTTGAAGCCTTTAATCTCAAGTGATTTTAGTCTCATTCAATTAATGCAATTAAGCAAAGTCCGTCGCAACAAGCAACGTTAAACTTTATATAGGATATTACTGGATTATTTAGCCGGATGAACCTTACCTGAAAACAGATAGAGCTTCCGGTTCGGGAAACCGATTGCAAATGTAAAAAATGGAAGTCGTTAAAGCTATTGCAACACGACTAATAAACGAATTAAATCGGAGGGGTTAGAAAAAACGAAGGATTTCAAAAATGAGAAATCATGCCAAAACGAGCATTTAGAATATTAATCATTGAATAACAGTCATTTAACAAATAAATGCAACATCAGACAACATTTCAGGCGATGTTATTGTCAATTCAGTAAGCAAAAACTCGGTTTCGGGATGCTCTACCCGAAAAAAAACGGTGCTAAAGCAAATTGTTAAAAAATTAAGGTTATTAACAATTTGGGTGACAAGAAGCCGCCGATTATCGACCAAAACGACCCATTTTATTCCAATAAGAGCGTTGAAAAGCAAAGAGTTAGAACAAAATCCTTCGACTGAAAAGTGAATCAAATAAACGTTTAAACAATGACCCTCTAAAAGCCAAGGCTGGCTCTCAGAGGCCAAAACCATAAAAAATGAATGGCCCGATTTGGGAAATTGTTTCATTTGTTTCTACTTTTACCCGCAACCATGATTAACTAAACATTAACACCCAGCTGACAATAAATTAACCCTATGATAAGGAACGTCTACTTAACCCTTGCGTTTTTACTTGCTGCGTGCGTCGGAGTGCTTGCTCAATCCGGTGGCATCAGAGGTAAAATCCTAGACAAGGCAACCAAGGAACCGATCCCATTCGCTACTGTAATAGCAGAAATGAATGGAACTCAAATTTCAGGTGGCCAGTCAGATTTCGATGGAGAATATACTATCAAGCCGTTAACGGCAGGTAAGTATACCTTGAAAATCAAGTATACCGGCTATAAAGAGCTGGTAATTAACGATGTAGTTGTGTCTATCGACAAGACTACGTTTCAGGATCTTGTGATTTCAAAGCAAGTATTCGAATTTGAAAAAGCAGTCGAAGTAGTTAGCTACAAGGCTCCTTTATTTGAAAAGGACAATGTTCAGCAAGGTGCTACATTGACCCGTGAAGACATCCAAGCTGCACCAACCCGCGACGTAAAGTCGGTGGCTGCTCAAGCTGCTTCAGTTTTCCAAAAAGACGAAGGTGATGATCTTAACGTTCGTGGATCACGTTCTGACGGAACTGACTACTATGTAGATGGTATCCGTATCCGTGGTTCTCAGAAACTTCCTCAGTCAGGTATTGAGCAGGTTACTGCCATCGTTGGTGGTACTCCGGCACAATATGGTGATGCAACGGGAGGGGTAATCGCGATCACAACTCGTGGTCCTTCAAAAGAATTTAACGGAGGAATTGAGGTGGTAACATCTGAATTATTCGATAAATACGGATACAACCTTGTATCGGCAGATTTCTCTGGTCCTCTTCTTAAGAGAAAGTTGGAAAATGGTGGAGAACGTGCAGTATTAGGTTTCTTCCTTTCAGGTGAATATCAATCTGAAAAAGATGCTGATCCTTCAGGAATCGGAATGTACAAATTGAAAGATGATGTATATAGTGCGTATAGCCAAACTCCGATCCAACTTTATCAAACATCTCCAACAAGCTTTGGTTCTTATAATGCAGGACAATTCTTTACAAATGATGACTTTGAGAAATCAAAGACAAAAAGTAATGTAAAGCAAACAGGATATCGTTTTACTGCGAAGTTTGATTATCAACCATTTGAGTTCACTACTTTCACATTAGGCGGAAGTTACAACAATAATGATAAGAGAAGTTTCTCATTAAACCGTGCAGCTTACAACTTCGAAGAAAATCCTCAGATTATCGATATCGATTACCGTATTTTCGGACGTTTAACTCAACGTATTGCGTCTACTTACAAGTCTGAAAAAGACAATTCATCTGTATTCAAGAATGTATATTTCTCGGTGCAAGCTGAATATTCAAAGAACAAGCAAATCAACCAAGATCCTAACCATAAAGACAACTACTGGAATTATGGTTATGTAGGTAAATTCGATGGACACCGTGCTCCTAAATTTACTAACTTCTTAGATGCTGATAGCAACAATATTTCTCAATTAACTCAGTATGACTTCGATTATTCATATGAAGCAGCGGGATTAAATCCTTTAGCTGAAGCATATACTAACGCAGCATTCGGAACAATTGCAGATGCATACCATAACAATGGCTTATTATTATCAAGCTTAAATCCAGTTAGAAGTGCAGGTGGTATTCGTAACGGTGACGGAGCAAATAGCGTAATGGCTATTTGGGAAGGTATCGGTAACTTAAGAAATACTTACCAAAACTTCGATAACGATCAATTCCGCGTAACATTAAGCGGTAACGCTGACGTTAAGAAACACTCTTTATTAGTTGGATTCGAATTCGAACAACGTGTAGACCGTGGATTTAGCTTGGCACCTCGTTCATTATGGACATTAGGACGTCAATATGCTAACTTCAACTTAACAGATATTGATCCTACATTAGGAGATACTACTTACACTATCGGAACAGGTGGAGATACTACACTTACAACGATCAACTTCGGATCATCATATGCAGCGACTTATGATGAAAACGGAAATGTTGTAAATGGTTTCTATGAAAACATCCGTTCTCAGTTAGGTTTAGCAAACAACGCTTATGTAGATTTCGACGCATTATCACCTGATCAGTTAAACATCAACATGTTTAATGCAGATGAATTAAATGCAAACGGATTAGTAAGCTACTATGGATTTGATTACAC
The DNA here is from genome assembly GCA_023251535.1 of Bacteroidota bacterium. Taxonomy (GTDB): domain Bacteria; phylum Bacteroidota; class Bacteroidia; order AKYH767-A; family OLB10; genus CAINEC01. Next base: position 55,384 of record JAHEYP010000013.1, on the reverse strand, counting down.
AGGTGAGAAATACACAGGTAATCCAACATTCAAAGATTACTTCACTAAGAAAAACGGTGGAAACTACACTCGTGAAATCGGAGCATTCCGTCCTACTTACATGGCAGGATACATCCAAGATCGTTTCACAATCGACAACTTAAGTTTCAATGTTGGTTTACGTGTTGACCGTTTCGATGCAAATCAAAAAGCATTAAAAGACAAATACTTATTATTAGATTCATATACTGTTGATGAATATCCTGTATCGATTGCAGGTCGCCCAGATAACATCGGTGGAGACTTCGTTCCTTACTTAGCATCAGCAAGTGATTTATCAAGTGTAATTGGATACCGTGACGGAAACGTATGGTATGACAAAAACGGACAGATCGTATCTGACCCAGATGTAATTGCATCACAATCAGCAACAGGAACAATTGTACCTGCTGTTAAGCCTGATGCAGGAAGTATTGCAAGTAACACATGGAATGTTGACGGAGTATTTGAAGACTACAAACCACAAATTTCTGTAATGCCACGTATCGCGTTTGCGTTCAACATCACTGACGAAGCACAATTCTTCGCTCACTATGATGTATTAACACAACGTCCTTCTTCAAACTTACGTAATGATCCAAGTGAGTATTTGTCATTAAAAACAAATCCTGATGGAACATTAAACAACGCAGGATTGAAGCCTGAAAGAACAACTGACTATGAAGTTGGATTCAAGCAAAGAGTAAGTAAAACATCTGCATTAACAATTTCAGCTTTCTACCGTGAGTTGAAAAACATGATCCAGATTACTAAAATCAACTTCGCATATCCAAACACATACACTACTTACGATAACATCGACTTTGGAACTGTAAAAGGTTTATCATTAAGCTACGATTTACGTCGTTCAGGAAATGTGAGAATGATGGCAAGTTATACATTACAATTTGCTGATGGTACAGGTTCAGGAGCTAACTCAAACGTTGAGTTAACAGATACAGATCAACCGAACATTCGTTTCATCATTCCTTTAGATTACGATACACGTCACCAATTAACAGCATCTATCGATTACCGTTATGATGATGGAGCTGATTACAATGGTCCGATGTTATTTGGCAAGCCTATTTTTGCAAATGCAGGAGCAAACCTTGTATTCCGCGCAAACTCAGGAACACCATATACTCGTCAATCACGTGCAACTCGTGAAGGAGCTGCAATTGGATGGCAAGATAACGGTCAACGTGCAGTAGAAGGTATCATCAATGGTGCTCGTACTCCTTGGCAGTTCCGTATCGATTTAAAAATCGACAAAGACATCAACGTGAAATTCTCTGATAAAAAATCAGGAACATTCAATGTATATCTTCAAATCCAGAATTTATTGGATACTCGTAATGTGGTTGGAGTTTACCGTGCAACAGGTAACCCTACTGATGATGGTTTCCTTCAGTCAGCTGACGGACAACAATTATCAAGTGCTCAGGTTTCACAGCAAGCGTTTACTGATCAGTATTTAATCAAGTTATTAAATCCTGATAATTACAGCTTGCCTCGCAGAGCTCGTTTGGGAGTTCGTTTCGACTTCTAATTAACCCTTTACAATTAAAAAACAGAACAAAACGCTATGAAAATGCTTCGATATAAGATCATGCTCAGCCTCATTATGGTGGCTGGTTGGTCCGCGACTACATTCGCGAAGATGAATGTAGGAAGTAAGCCGGCGCATGCTCCCGTTAAGAATACAAGGGTTGCTGCAACTTGTCCGACTACATCTTCTCAGATCGATCTGGATATTAACCAGGTACGTGCACGTGTCCTTGTTGGAGGTGACCTTTGGTGGGATCCGGTAGGACAAACTCCTTACTACGAAGTTCCAATCGGAAGTGGTAAAAATTCAATTTATGCAGGAGCTCTTTGGATCGGTGGTTTCGACCAAACTGGTCAGTTAAAAGTAGCTGCTCAAACATACCGTCAAGCAGGATCAAATGATTTCTGGGGCGGTCCAATCGATACAGCATCAGGATCACCATCGATTCTAAACTCTACATGTGAAGAGTTCGATAGATTCTGGCCTGTAAGTCGTAAAGATGTTCAAGATTTCGTTGCTGGTGGAGACCCAACAAATGATATCAAAACATGGCCTGGTAACGGTAACTTAACAAGAGGAGAGCTTCCTTATTTAGCTCCATTCTTTGATGCCGATAACAATGGTGTTTACGATTATGAAGCTGGTGATTATCCTTACTTCTTATTAGAAGGAGATTACCAATCAAATCCTTCAACAGGGAAAGTGGAATGTAACGATTACCTTTTTGGAGACAAATCAATCTGGTGGGTATTCAACGATGTTGGTAATATCAAAACAGAAACAAGTTCAGATCCTATCGGGCTTGAAATCAGAGCGCAAGCTTTTGCTTTCAAAACAGCGAATGAGATCAACTTCATGACATTCTACAAGTATCAAATCATCAACCGTTCTAGCGACGTACTTGACTCTACATATTTCGGAGTATGGTGTGACCCAGATTTAGGAAATGCATCTGATGACTTAGTAGGTTGCGACGTAGGATTAGGATTAGGATTCGTGTATAACGGAGATCCAGATGATGATGGTGGTGGCGGATACGGAACTAACCCTCCTGCTGCTGGTATCGACTTCTTCCAAGGACCTCTTGCAGATCCTAACGATGGAATTGACAACAATAAAGATGGTGTAATTGACGAACCAGGTGAGCAAATCATCATGTCACGTTTCGTATACTATGTAAACGTAAATAATACACCTAACGGTAACCCAAATACAACTGATGACTACTATGAGTATTTATCAGGAAGTTGGTTAGATGGATTGCCTATCACTTATGGTGGTGACGGACGTGGAGGTGGATCAGGTGCAACAGGTACTCCTTGTAGCTACATGTTCCCTGACAATACTGATCCGAACTTTGCAACACCATGGACAATGGTAACTGCGAACTTACAACCAGACGATATGCGTTGGTTACAATCAGCAGGTACATTTACATTACGCCCGGGTGCTGTTAACTACATCACTACAGGTATGATCTGGCAACGTACTACTTCTGGTGGTCCTTTAGCTTCAGTATCATTATTGAAATTAGCTGATCAAAAAGCGCAAGCGATTTTCGACAACTGTTTCAAAATTCTTGATGGTCCTGATGCACCAAACGTAGCTTTACGTGAAATGGATCGCAAAGTGATTATCTCATTAGAAAATGTAAACACTAAGAAAGTTGAGTTATACAATGAAGTAGATGCCGTAATCCCTAAAGCAGTTCAAAACTCAACAGGAGGTTTCGATTCATTAACAACTGACGAGCGTTCTTATAAATTCCAAGGATACAAAATTTACCAAGTTGTTGACGAAACAGTATCTGATGCTGATGTTAACGATGTATCTAAAGCAAAATTAATTGCACAAGTAGATTTAAAAGATAATATCGGTCAAATCGTAAACTACGAATATGACAATACATTATCTGCATGGGTTCCTCAAGAAAAAACAACTGCAGTAAACTTAGGATTAAAGCATAGCTTCGAAATCAGTAAAGATTTATTTACGCAGAAAGATCTTGTAAACTACAAGCCTTACTATTTCTTAGTAGTTTCTTATGCATACAATAACTACCGTCCATTTGATCCTACAAATGCCAATACACAAAATCGTCCTTATGTTCAAGGAAGAAATAATATCGGTATCTATAGTGCAATTCCTCATAAGTCTGTTGTAAACAATGCAGGTTCAGTAATGAACGTAGCATACGGACAAGGAGTTCAAGTTAAACGTATTGAAGGACAAGGTAACGGTGGAAACGATCTTGAATTAACTCAAGCATCAGTAGATGAAATTTTATCATCTTCATTACACCGTGCTGAAAATCCGGTTTACGAAGTTGGAAGAGGTCCAATCAATGTTACTGTTTACGATCCTTGGGGAGTAAAAGGTGGCGGATTTGAATTAGCTTTCAGCGGAATATCTGATAACGATTACTGGTACTTATATAACAATCCTTCAACATACGTATCTATCAATGATATCTATGGAAATGGATCTGATTTAGTAACAGTTATTACATCTGGAAATTCAGGAATTGAAGCAGGTACTCAAATTACATTATCAAATGTACAAGGTATCACATCAACACCTGCAATCAACGGATCGTTTGAAGTAACTTATGCAAATGCCGATACATTGAAATTTGCTGTAACATCTGTTTCAGGAACATTTACAACAGGAACAAATGCACAATTAAGATCTGCATTGTCAAGAGCTACATTTAACTTAGGACAAATCAATCAACAATTGTACGAACGTAATAAATTGTCGATGGATATCTCTAAAATCAACGGACAAGAGCCGGGTAATTTTGGAGCTGCTAACAACGGTTTAATTGGTGGAACAAAAACATACAAAAATGCATCTGACCAATGGTTGTCAGGTATCAAAGATGTTGATGCTTCATCAATCTTAACTAGTACTACAAACTGGATTTTGAGTGGTACAACAACAAACGTTGACTTCTTAAATCCTTCGCCAAGTTACTATATGGATTCTACGGAAGCGTATGAGTCAATCTTAGAAGGAACATGGGCTCCTTACTTATTAGCAAGTAATGCTAAAACAGTAGCTGCTCCTAAGCCTAATAGAACTCCAGGAACAAGTAACTCACTTGATTTACGTTCATTCATTAAGTGGAGCTACTTACCATCAGTTGATGTTGTAATTACATCTGATCCATCAAAATGGACACGTTCAGTAGTTCTTGAAATGGGAGAAGATACAATGCCGAATATTGGTGGAGCTAAGAAATTCCAAAAGAGAAAACAAGCTTCTGTAGATAAGAACGGTCGCCCTTATGGTGATCCTAATGCAAATGCATCAGAAGCTTCATTAACTGATACAGCAGGTATGGGTTGGTTCCCAGGTTATGCAATTAACGTTGAAACAGGTGAGCGTTTAAATATCGTGTTTGGCGAAAATTCATCATTAGTTGGTGAAAATGGCGACGATATGAAATGGAATCCGACTTCAAATACAGGAAATGATGCGAATGGCCGATTAAGTTATGGCGGTATGCATTATATCTATGTATACTCTAAAGATACAATTGCTGGTGGGGTAGGAATTTATGATGATGGATTCAAAGTAGATTCATTATTCAGATTAGTAAATGCTACAGGTTCTTCACCAGCTGCTCGTGCAGCATTTAGAACTATGGCATGGACTACAATGCCAATTGTTTCAGAAGGATATACTTATAACTCTGCTTCATCTTCTGATGTGAAAATCAGTTTACGTGTGAAGAAAAATTACAAGCAATTTACTTCAATCGGAGCAACTGCTGTGAATGGAGGAAATCCATTGTATCAATTCAATGTTCCTGGATCATATGAGTTATCTACGAACGTAACAGAGAAAGCGAAATCGGCACTTGATTATATTAATGTTGTTCCGAATCCTTATTATGCATATTCATCATACGAGAAAACAAGAAAAGATCAGCTTGATAATCGTGTAAGAATTGTGAACCTTCCTTCTAAATGTACAATATCAATTTATACATTAAACGGAACATTGGTTCGCCAGTTCAAACGTGATGTTGCTGGTGATGTATCTACAGGACAAATCGTTTCTGAAGGTCGTGATGATAATTTGGCAAGTACACTTGACTGGGATTTAAAAAACACTGCAGGAATTACAGTAGCAAGTGGAATTTATATCATCCATGTTGACGCAGGATCACTAGGAGAAAAAGTTGTTAAATGGTTCGGAATTATGAGACCTATTGACCTTGATTCTTTCTAATATTTAACATGCTTAACTATCAATCTTGACCCTAGTTATGAAAAAACTTCTAATATATATAACATGTGCCTCAATGGCTTTAAGCTTATCAGCTTCTAAGTCGTTCGCAGGTAATGAAGACCGTGCCGGTCAGAGTGGTGCGCATGAATTGTTGATCAATCCATGGGCACGTAACTCAGGATGGGGCGCTGCCGGATTGGCAAACGTGAGAGGTGTAGAATCATTCGGATTAAACCCTGCAGGTTACGCTTATACAAAAGGAACAGATATCGTGTTCGCTCATACCGATTGGTTGAAAGGAACAGATATCAAAATCAACTCTTTTGGTATTTCTCAAAAAGTGGGAGAAAGCGGAGCAATGGGATTAACTGTTGTTTCTATGAACTTCGGAGATATCGACCGTTTAACGGAAGATCAACCTGACGGAGGAAATGGAACTTTCACTCCTCAATTCCTAAATATCGGATTTACTTACGCAAAAGAATTCAGTAACAGTATTAAGGGTGGTATGACTGCTCATATCCTGTCTGAAACTATCAATGATGTGAAAGCTCAAGGCTTCGCAGTTGATGCGGGTATCCAATATACTACAGGATTCAATGCTGATAAAGACAACTTACGTTTTGCTATCGCTTTACGTAACGTTGGAACACCAATGAAATTTCAAGGTGAAGGTTTATCATATCGTAACGATAATGCAAGTAACAATATCAACGTTCTTCAAGAACAACGTACTGAGCAATTCGAATTGCCTGCGTTAGTTTCAATCGGAGCTGCTTATGATATCCAGTTACAAGCTGATCACCGATTAACTCCTTCTGCTACATTTGTTTCTAACTCATTCATCCGCGACCAATTCGGAATCGGAGTTGAATATGGTTTCAGAAATATGTTCATGGTGCGCGGAGCTTATACTTTCGATAAGAAAGATAAGAACGCAGTAGTTGATGAAGATATCAGCGCATTAATGGGATTAAGCGGAGGTGTTTCACTTGAAGTTCCATTAGGAAAATCAGGTAAACGTCTTGGAATCGATTACTCATACAGAGCTACTGAAACTTTCGACGGAACACATTCTTTCGGAGTTCGTTTAGCACTATAATAGATTTTAATCCATTAAAGGAAGACCTTCTCCGCCGGGAGAAGGTCTTCCTTATTTTAAATACCTTTACATTCATTATTAAAAATCGGCCCGATTATGTCGAAAATTACTTACCTCACCGAAGAAGGACTAAAAAAATTGCAGGATGATCTCGTTCATTTGAAAACGATTGAACGTCCTAATATTTCAAAACAAATTGCAGAAGCACGTGATAAAGGTGATTTATCGGAAAATGCAGAGTATGATGCAGCAAAAGATGCTCAAGGTTTACTTGAGTTGAAAATTTCTAAAATGGAAGATCTTTTGGCAAACGCAAGACTCATAGATGAATCAAAGTTGGATACATCTAAGGTTTCTGTATTGTGCAAAGTGAAAATTCGTAATCAAGCTAATAAAGCTGAAATGACGTATATGCTCGTTGCAGAAAATGAAGCTGATTTGAAAACAGGAAAGATTTCAGTTGGTTCACCAATCGGCAAAGGATTACTTGGTAAAAAAGTTGGCGAAATAGCCGATATTACTACTCCTGCAGGAATGTTGAAATTTGAAGTTTTAGATATTTCAATCGGTCACTAAAAAAACTGAATATGGCATCTATATTCACTAAGATTGTAAACGGAGAAATTCCTTGTCATAAAATTGCTGAGAATGAAAAGTTCTTGGCATTTTTGGATATTATGCCATTGGCTACCGGACATACTCTGGTAATTCCTAAGAAGGAAGTCGATTATATTTTTGATGTAAACGACGATGATTATGCAGAACTATGGTCGTTTGCAAAGTACGTAGCTAAAGCCGTTGGACAAGCAATTCCGTGTAAGCGGGTAGGCGTGGCCGTTATAGGTTTAGAAGTGCCACATGCACATATTCATTTAGTGCCACTCAATAAAGTGAGTGATATTAATTTTGAACGTCCGAAATTAAATCCTTCGCAAGAAGAATTGCTGGATGCAGCAACAAAAATAAAAGCAAAGCTTGCTTAATAAAATCCCGACACAATTACTTTTTAATTCTGTCGGGATTTTTGTTTAAAAAGCTCTCCCAACTTTGTTTTTTACCAGTGGTCTTTTTCGGAATTACAACCGTATTTTTCTTGACTTCTTTTTCTTCTATCGGACGATTTTGAAATAAGTGACAAACTGCTACTCCTAGTGCGTCAGTAGCATCTAAATACTTCGGCATTTCTTCGAATTTTAGAATATTTTGAAGCATCGCAGCAACTTGTTCTTTCGAGGCGGTCCCTTTTCCAGTTACCGATTGTTTAATCTTTCTTGGGCTATATCCGAATACAGGTATTTTGTTGTTTAAAGCCGCAGAAATAGCCGCTCCTTGCGCTCTTCCTAGCTTGAGCATACTTTGTACATTCTTTCCGAAGAAAGGCTCCTCAATCGCAAATTCGTCGGGTTGATATCGAGAAATTAGTGTTTGAACGGTGTCGAAAATTTCTTTGATTCTGATTAAATGATCTTCATTCTTGTCGAGTTTAAGTACGCCGGCAGAGATCAACTTGATTTTATTTCCGTGCGCATGAATAACTCCGTATCCCATCACAACGGTTCCGGGATCGATGCCTAGAATTATTCTATCGGTTTTCATAATTACTTGTTGAATTTTAATTGGCGATAAATTTCCCAACAAACAGCTCCAGCACATACCGAAATATTGATGGAATGCTTGATGCCCGACTGAGGAATTTCAATAGCACCGTCGCAAATATCAACAACTTCTTGACTAACTCCGTCCATTTCATGTCCGAATACAATGGCAAACGGCTCTTTTTTTGCATCGAAATTTTCCAGAGAAATACTGTTTCGAACCTGCTCTATGGCATATACTTTATATCCTTTGCTTTTCAATTCTACGATTAGGTCAACTGTACTCTCACGATGCTCCCATTCAACCGATTCTGTGGCTCCTAACGCGGTTTTAAGCACTTCTTTCTGAGGAGGCGTAGCTGTTATTCCGCATAAATATAAACGGCTTACGTTGAAGGCATCAGAGGTTCTAAACACCGAACCTACATTTAAAGCACTTCTTACTTGGTCGAGAATTATAACATACGGGAGTTTTTGCTGACTTTTGTAGTCATCAACCGCAGGGCGATTTAATTCATTATTACTTAGCTTCTGCACTTTCGATTATCTTTATCCGGCAAAGTTAGAAATGACAGTGAAAGAAGAAACACCTTTAATGAAACAATATAACAGTATTAAGGCGAAATACCCCGACGCCTTACTATTGTTTCGCGTTGGCGACTTTTATGAAACCTTTAATGAAGATGCTGTAAAAGCCTCAAAAGCACTGGGTATCGTGCTCACGAAGAGAAGTAACGGGTCGGCATCAGAGATGGATTTAGCAGGATTTCCGCATCATTCCCTCGAGACCTATTTACCAAAATTAGTTCGATCGGGATTAAGGGTGGCCATTTGTGATCAGCTCGAAGATCCTAAAATGACCAAGAAAATTGTTAAAAGAGGTGTTACGGAAGTAATTACTCCTGGAACAGCTTTTAGTGATAAAATTTTAGACCATAAATCGAATAATTTCCTTGCTGCAATTTGTTTTCCCTCATCAGGGTTAACCGGTCTTGCTTTGTTAGATGCATCTACTGGCGAGTTTTTTGTAGCTGAAGGGAATGCTGATTATATCGATAAATTATTGCAGAGTTTCAATCCTTCGGAAGTATTAATGACACGAAAGGATGTGTCTGATTTTAAAGATAAATTCGGAAGTCGTTTTTATACTTATCCAATCGATGAGTGGGTGTTTCAAATGCAATTCGCAGAAGAAACATTATTGAAGCAATTTGGCACCTTGTCGTTGAAAGGATTCGGTATTCATGAAATGACATCGGCAGTTGTTGCTGCAGGAGCTGCATTGCATTATGTTCAACAAACGCAACTTACTTCGTTATCGCATATTCAATCGGTTTCTCGTATTGAAGAAGATAAATTTGTTTGGCTCGACCGATTTACAATTCGAAATCTAGAGTTAGTTTCATCTCCTCATGATAAAGCAACAACATTATTAGATGTAGTTGACTTTACAGTATCGCCAATGGGTTCGCGTTTGTTGCGTCGTTGGTTGTTGATGCCTCTAAAAGATTTGGCGGTAATTACCGATCGACATGATATTGTTTCATTGTTTGTAAATGAAATGACGTTAGCGGAAGAGGTTGAAAAACATCTCAAACAAGTTGGAGATTTTGAACGATTAGCATCACGTATTGCAATAAGAAAATTAACGCCGCGAGAAGCTGTGCAATTGCGAAGAGGAATTCATGCATTGCAACCTTTGCGCACGGTTTGTTTGGAGAGTAATCATCCGGCACTAATAAAATCGGCAGACTTAATTAATCCTTGTTTGCAATTATTAGAATTGCTCGATCGATCTTTGGCAGATGATGCGCCGGCAGTAGTAGCGAAAGGAGGTATTATTAAAGAAGGATATTCAGCAGAGCTGGATGACTTAAGAGCGATTGCTTACGAGGGGAAAGATTATCTTTTGAAAATACAACGCGAAGAAGTTGAACGCACTGGAATTACTTCTTTAAAAATTGCATACAATAATGTTTTCGGATATTATATTGAAGTAACCAATACGCATAAACATAAAGTTCCTGAAGGATGGGTGCGCAAGCAAACTTTAGCAAATGCAGAGCGATATATTACTGAAGAACTAAAGCAATACGAAGAGAAAATTCTTGGTGCCGAAGGGAAAATTCAAGTGATAGAAGAACAACTTTACAGTGAGTTGCTTTCAACAATGGCGGAGTATATTCCTGCATTGCAGCAGAATGCGAATCAGCTAGCACGCCTTGATTGTTTACGCTCATTTGCTAAAGGCGCAGTAGTGAATAATTATGTGCGTCCGGTGATGAATGAAGGTCTTGCCATCAATATAAAACAAGGCCGACATCCTGTATTAGAAAAGCAATTGCCGCTCGGTGATTCGTACATTCCGAATGATGTTTTCTTAGATGATGAAGAGCAGCAAATAATCATGATTACCGGTCCGAATATGGCAGGTAAATCAGCCTTATTGCGACAAACTGCTTTAATAGTATTGCTTGCTCAAATTGGTGCTTTTGTACCTGCAGAAAGTGCCGAAATAGGTTGGGTAGATAAAATATTCACAAGAGTAGGGGCTTCCGACAATATCTCGCAAGGAGAATCAACTTTCATGGTGGAGATGAATGAAACGGCAAGTATTCTGCATAATATTTCGAATCGCAGTTTAGTGTTATTAGATGAGATTGGTAGAGGGACTTCAACTTACGATGGAATTTCTATTGCTTGGGCTATTGCTGAGTATTTACATCAGCAACCTGCTGCGCGCCCTAAAACATTATTTGCAACCCATTATCACGAGTTAAATGAAATGGCGGCAGTATTCGGGCGAATTAAAAACTACAATATTGCTATTCGCGAGAGCGGAAATCAGATCTTGTTTTTGAGGAAGTTAGTGCCAGGCGGTAGCGAACATAGCTTTGGAATTCACGTAGCTAAAATGGCCGGAATGCCAAATGCAGTATTGAAAAGAGCAGGGGAGATGCTCCTTACTCTTGAAAAGAACCACGATTTGCACGAAGGCGGAGCAGCGGCGCTGGTAGAAAATGCAAAGGATCAATTTCAGTTGAGTTTCTTCCAACTCGATGACCCCTTATTGCTCCAAATCCGAGACGAAATCTCTAATACCGACATAAATTCCCTTACTCCAGTAGAAGCTTTGATGAAGCTAAATGAAATTAAGAAGTTGATTACGAGGGAGAAAGTAAAATAAATGTCGATAAATTTGGTGAAAAGCCCCCTGACGACTTACTTTTGCAACCCGATCAAAAAAGTTTACCGTTTTGATCGCAGTTCTTTAAAGTCCTAAAACAGGAAATAAGCGAAAGTAGCTCAGTTGGTAGAGCGCGACCTTGCCAAGGTCGAGGTCGCGGGTTCGACCCCCGTCTTTCGCTCCAAGGCCTCCAGTCTACGGAGGCTTTTTAGTTGAAACTTATTGTTTCTGAGGGTTTTACAAGTTATTGTAATCCCCAGCACTAAAAAAAAGTATTATAGTAAGAGGAAACTCTGTCATTATAATAGTTGCCCAGGTGGTGGAATTGGTAGACACGCAGGACTTAAAATCCTGTGGCCTTAACAGCCGTATCGGTTCGACTCCGATCCCGGGTACAGAAAAGCTCATCTTCGGATGAGCTTTTTTATTTTATACCAATTTTGAGAGGGACGTTAGAATTTGAGGTTAAGCCGAGATTTGGTTGATGAAATCTCTCGCAATACAGATGTATCAGCAATCAATGAAATAAAACAATTACAGTTTTTAGCTGATATTTGTTGGAACATCTAATTTGTATGATGTTTTATCGACTTGAATAATTGAAGTATAGCGATCATTTGATTCCTTCCGGTTTTATATATCCTGTTCAGAGGTGGCATAATCTTGTTTAGGTAGCTTATTTCCCTGTTGAATATGTAGAAGTCGAATTCTTTCTTCATATTTTATTTTTTGTTATATTAGCCTAGAATCAGGGCGGCTTTTCTTTATCCTCCAAGTGAATGGGCTTCATTAGTAGTTTAATTATTCAAGCATGGTAAAAAATTTACTATTATCACTTGTGCTATTATTTTTTGTCGGAACAGTTTCGGCGCAGTCGAATTTTTCATTCGATATAAATCGTATGTCGCCCGACGTTCAGCAAAAGTTAAATTCAAATAAGCTATTAGGCGCTCCACTGTTTTCTGGTGTTGGTAAAGCATATTCAATTGAAGTAGGTAATGTAAGTTCTGCAAAGGATGTAGAAATAAATTATGGATTTTTAAGAGAGAATAATCAAGTTTTGCAAATTGCATTTCTTGAAAAAAATAAAATAGAAGTAACCGTTACGAGTGAATATCCTTCTGAACAATTAAAAGGAATATTCCTTCAGAAAAAAATGTCAGTGAATTTTCTGGATGAATATTTTAAGGTAATGAACTCAAAATAGACAGGCCTATGAAGCTTAGAATTTACGGTTTTACAATTCTGCTTTTACTATTGTCCTTCAGTTCTTTTGCGCAGGTGCCATCTAATGATGATCCTTGTAATGCAACGACATTAACTGTCGGAACCGTTTGTACATATACGCAGTACACTAATTTGAATGCTACAGCATCTACGGGTGTTCCTGCTCCGGGTTGTTCGAATTATTCAGGAGGTGATGTTTGGTTTCAAGTTACTGTTCCTGCTTCAGGTTCATTAATCTTCGATTCTAATACTGGTGTTGTTACTGATGGTGGAATGGCTATCTATACTGGAACTTGCGGAAGTTTAACATTATTGGCATGTGATGATGATGGAAGTACAAATGGATTAATGCCTTCCATTGCTCAAAACGGACTAACTCCGGGAGCTACAATTTTTATTCGTTTTTGGGAATATGGGAATGATAATCCCGGTACGTTTTCTATTTGTGTGAGATCATCAACACCTTGTACAAATACGGGAACTAATAGTGCGTGTAATGCAGCTGATCCTTTTTGTACTGGAACAACATATGATTATTGTAATACCACAGGTGTACCTTCTATAGGTGGGTCAGGAATTTATGGTTGCTTATTATCCGCTCCCAATCCCGCATTCTATTTTATGAATGTGCAAACATCGGGACCTATTGATTTTAATATTTCACAACAAACAAATGCCGGTGCAGGTATTGATGTCGATTTTATCATCTGGGGACCATTTGCATCGCAAGCTGCAATGTGTGCAGGGTTATCAGCAGGAAATATTGTTGATTGCAGCTATTCCACCGCAGCTATTGAAAATGCTTCTATTCCCAGTGCTGTCGCTGGTGAATGGTATATGATATTGTTGACGAATTTTGCAAATCAAGCAGGTTCTGTACAATTCTCTCAAACTAATAGTGGAGCTTCCGGAGCAGGAACCACAAATTGTAATTTATTAACTGCTGTGCCAACCGCATGTTCAGGAGGTAATTATACATTAAACGGAATATTACAAACAGATGCCCCTCCAACTACAGGTACAGTTACTATTTCAAATACATGTGGAGGAAGTGTAACCTTAAATGCTCCATTTGCAAATACAATAAATTATTCAATTCCTAATTTATGCGGAACAGGAAATGCATGTGTTGTTTCTGCAGTGTATTCCGCCGCTGGTGCACCTTCAATTCTTTCTACAACGTATACTGCTGCGAATTGTAATTCATTAACTGCATCAGCAAGCCCTTGCGTTACTGGAGTATATACAGTTACAGGAACATTAACAGCGGCATGTCTTCCATCTTCAGGTACTTTAACAATTTCAACTTCGTGTGGAGGAAGTGTTGTTTATAATGCTCCGTTTTCTTCGCCATTCGCGTATTCTATTCCTAATATTCCGGGTAATGGAGGTTCATGTACTGTTACAGCAGTTTACTCTGACCCTTCCGGTCCAACTATTCCTACTGCTACTTATACTGGATCTGCATGTTGTAATTCAAATGCAGGCACTACAACTGTAAGTGTTACCAATGGAACAATGTCGACTGCTGCAGGTACAACTACAGTAGCACTTTGTCCGGGAGGAGCATTTAATTTAACTAGTAACGGCGATTATATTCTTCCTCCCGATTATGATCCTGGATTCGATAATGCCGAATTGTTTTATGCGATTTATAATGCCGGAGGACCAACAACCAATGATCCTGCAACAGATCCAAACTGGACAGGCTACTTCTGGACTGATCAAGATTTTTCTGTAGCAAATAGTGGTGGATATAGTACAAACTCAAATGGTGGCTGTTCTCCTTTATTAAGCTTGCCAGGGTTGTCAACTACTAATAATACTTTAGTGTTAGTTGCAATTACTGCCGATGATGGAGATAATGGTTTAGATTGGGACGGAGTAGTAAGTAATGATCAAGATGGTGATGGATGTTTCGATCTTGGTGATCCTGTTGTGATAAAATTCTTAGATCCAATTACTATTACTTCTTCACCATCATGTAGTGGAACCGTTAACTTACAAATTTTCGGAGGACTGCCTGCTGTTGGTTCTTCGCTATATACGATTACAAATACTGGTAATGGATCATTAAGCCAAACTTCAACTAATGTAGGAGGAATAGTTTCTATCTCCGGATTAACCAACGGACAATCATATTCAGTTAGCGTTACTGATGGTAATGGTTGCACGAAAACCTATTCAGGAGTTTATTCTAATACTTTATCGGTAACACTAACGCCTGCTTCTTCTACTGTTTGTCAAGGAAGTTGTACGAACTTAACAGCGGCTGTAAATTCTGTTGGAGGAAATATAAGTTTTAATAGTACTCAGTGCACTCCGCAAATTCCAGATGGAGGTATTTCTTCTGCTTGTCATACAGGTCCTGCAAGTTGTGCCGGATCATGGGCATCATCGGGAATAGTTGTAAGCGGTGTTTGCGATCCTACTTGGGATACAGGTGACTATCTTACTGTTTGTCTTGATATAACACATACTTACGATTCAGATCTTGAGCTTTGGTTACAAGCGCCTAATGGAACTTATTATTTATTGAGTAATAACAATGGAGGAGGCGGAAATAATTATTCTGGCACTTGCTTCTCTGCAACTGCTGCAACTAACATTACAGCTGGTACTGCACCTTTCGCAGGTTCATATAAGCCAGAAGGAGGTGCAGGTAATTTCGCTGCATTAAATGGTACACCTACAAATGGAACATGGACTTTATTTGTTGCGGATAATACAACAGGTGATGTTGGTTCAATTAATAATTGGTCAATTACTTTTTTTAATCCAAGTACTTATACTTATGTGTGGTCTCCAACTGCAGGTTTGTCGGCAACAAATACATTAACTCCCTCAGCTTGTCCAACCTCAACAACCACATATACAATTACAGTTACCAATGCTTGTGGATGTACTGCTACTGCAAGTTCAACGGTTAATGTAACACTACCTGTTACTCCTACATTTAATGCTATCGGACCAATTTGTTCTGGTAGTGTTGCTCCTACATTGCCAACAACATCTACAAACGGAATTACGGGAACATGGTTGCCCGCAACTATCAGTAACACTGCAACTGGTACCTATAATTTTACGCCGGCTGCTGGACAATGTGCAACAACTACTTCAGTTACAGTTACAGTTGCGAATTCACTAACAATAAATGCAGCAATTACTAATCCTTTGTGTTCAGGCGGAGCGACGGGAGCAATTGATATTACTCCTTCTGGTGGAAGCGCGCCCTATACTTACGTTTGGTCAAATGGTTCTTCGAATGAAGATATATCAGGATTAACCGCCGGTTCGTATACTGTTACAGTTACGTCGGCTGATGGATGTACAGCCACATCATCAAATAATCTTGTAAATCCTACCGTACTAACGGTAAGTATAACCGCAACTACTAATGTACTATGTAATGGAGCTGCAACAGGTAGTGCCACTGCTGCTGCATCAGGTGGAACTTCAGGTTATACTTATCAGTGGTCTTCGGGAAGTTCTACTGCTACTGCTTCGTCATTGTCAGCCGGTACATATACTGTTACAGCTACCGATGCCAATGGTTGCACTGTAACAACTACTGCAACTATTACCGAGCCAACTTTACTTACTGTAAATATTCCTTCAACAACCAATGTTCTTTGCGATGGAGCAGCGACAGGAAGTGCTACTGCATTAGCTTCAGGTGGAACTTCAGGTTATACATATCAATGGTCGACAGGCAGCTCAACTGCAACAGCATCATCTTTGGCTGCAGGTACTTATACTGTAACGGCCACCGATGCAAACGGATGTACTGCAACAACTACTGCAAATATTGCAGAACCAACTTTACTAACGGTAAGCATAACCGCAACTACCGATGTTTTGTGTAATGGTGCTGCAACAGGAAGTGCAACATCGCTCGCTACAGGAGGAACAACAGGTTATACATATCAATGGTCGACAGGCAGCTCAACTGCAACTGCATCATCTTTGGCAGCAGGAACATATACTGTAACTGCTACCGATGCGAATGGATGTACAGCAACAACTACTGCAATCATTAATGAGCCGTCATTACTTTCAATAAGTATAACTTCCACAACTGATGAGTTATGTAATGGTGCTGCAACCGGGAGTGCAACAGCACTAGCTTCGGGAGGGACATCAGGCTATACTTACCAATGGTCATCAGGAAGTGCAACCGCAACTGCATCATCTTTAGCAGCTGGCACATATACAGTAACAGCGACGGATGCAAACGGATGTACTGCTACTACTACTGTTGTAATTTCAGAACCGACTTTACTAACGGTTAGTATAACCGCAACTACTGATGTAATTTGTAATGGAATGACTACCGGAAGTGCGACTGCAGCAGCATCTGGTGGAACATCAGGATATGCTTTTTTATGGTCAACAGGAAGTACATCAGCAACAGCTTCTTCATTGGCTGCTGGAACTTATACTGTTACTGTGGCCGATGCAAACGGTTGTACTTCTTCAATAACTGCTGCGATAGTTGAACCTCCCGTATTAAATGTTGGAATTGTATCTACAATTGATGTTTTGTGTAATGGTGCTTCAACAGGTAGTGCAACTTCACTTGCATCAGGTGGAACGTCAGGATATACTTATCTATGGTCAACAGGAAGTATTACAGCTACTGCATCTTCATTGCCGGCAGGAGTATTTACAGTTACTGCTACTGATGCAAATGGTTGTAAGTCTACAACAACCGCTACAATATTAGAACCAACATTACTAGCGGTAAGCATTGCCGCAACTACGGATGTGTTATGTAGTGGAGCATCTACTGGAAGCGCAATGGCATCAGCTGCTGATGGAACTCCAGGATATACTTATCAATGGTCTTCTGGAAGTTTAACTTCTTCAGCTACTTCATTAACTGCGGGAACTTATACAGTAACCGCTACTGATGCTAATGGTTGTACTTCTTCTACAACTGCTGTTATTAACGAGCCAACTTTACTAACGGTGAGTATAGCCGCAACTGTAGATGTTTTATGCAATGGAGGTAATTCGGGAAGCGCAACAGCTGCGGCATCCGGAGGTACATCCTCTTATTCATATTTATGGTCGACAGGTTCTGCAACCGCAACAGCTAGTTCTTTGTCGGCAGGAACTTATACAGTAACTGCTACTGATAATAACGGATGTACGTCAACAACAACAGCAACGATTTCTGAGCCAACATTACTTTCGGTAAGTATTTCGACATCTTCAAATGTGTTGTGTAATGGAGGAAATTCAGGAAGTGCAACCGCATTAGCTGCCGGAGGAGCATCTCCTTATTCATATCAATGGTCGTCGGGAAGTACAATAGCAAATGCTACATCATTAACAGCAGGGACATATACAGTTACTGCAACGGATGCCAATGGATGTTCTTCAACAACATCAGTAGTAATTACAGAACCTACTCTTTTATCGGTAAGTATAACTTCAATAACAGATGCAAATTGTAATGGTGCTGCGAATGGATCCGCAACTGCATTGGCTTCAAGTGGGACTGCAACATATACTTATCAATGGTCGTCAGGAAGTGCAACTGCAACAGCAAATTCACTGGTTGCAGGAACCTATACAGTTACTGCAACCGATGCTAATGGTTGTACAGCTTTAACTACTGCAACAATAAATGAACCAACACTTTTAACAATTGCAATTACATCAACAACTAATGTGCTTTGTAATGGAGCAGCAACAGGAGATGCAACAGCGTTAGCTTCTGGCGGAACAACAATTTATACTTATCAATGGTCTTCGGGAAGTGCAACAGCAACAGCAAACTCATTAGCTGCAGGAACATATACGGTTACTGCAACCGATGCCAATGGATGTACTGCATCAACAACAGCAAATATATCGGAGCCATCATTACTAACGGTAAGTATAGCCGCAATTACAGATGAACTTTGTAATGGTGGATCAACTGGAAGTGCTACGGCACTTGCGTCTGGTGGAGTATCAAGCTATACCTATCAATGGTCGAGTGGATCAAACTCTGCCACCGCGTCATCACTTTCAATTGGGACTTATACAGTTACTGCAACAGACGCAAATGGATGTACGGTATCTACAACAGCTACTATAACAGAGCCAACTGCTGTTGCTGTAAATATTGCATCTTCTTCAAATGTATTATGCAATGGTGGTAATACAGGAAGTGCTACAGCTTTGGCGTCAGGTGGGACATCTGCATATACTTATTTGTGGTCAACAGGAACTGCTACCGCAACAATATCTTCATTGGTAGCAGGAAATTATATTGTAACTGCGACCGACGCAAATGGATGTACAGCAATGAATTCAATACTTATTACGCAACCTTCCGTATTAAATGTAGCTATTCCTACATCTGTAAACATACTTTGTAATGGAAATTCAACTGGAAGTGCAACAGCATTAGCTAGTGGAGGAACGGCAAATTATACATACATATGGTCGACGGGAAGTGTAGTAGCAACTGCAAATAACCTTTCTGCAGGGACATATACTGTAACTACAACCGATGCGAATGGATGTACATCATCTAATAATGTTGTTATTAATGAACCAACAGCATTAAGCATTTCAATAACCTCGTCAACCAATGTATTATGTAACTCGAATGCATCAGGTTCTGCTACTGCAATTGCGTCAGGAGGAACTTCAGGGTATTCTTATTCATGGTCGAATGGTGCAACAGGCTCTGTGAATTCGGGTTTAGTTGCAGCAACTTATTCTGTAACCGTAACCGATGCAAATGGATGTACTGCTACTACATCAATAACGATATCACAGCCGTCTGCATTAAGCAATGCAATTTCTTCTTCTACAAATATTTTATGTAATGGAGGAAATACAGGTTCAGCAACAGCATTGGCATCTGGTGGTGTATCTCCTTATTCATATTTATGGTCGAGCGGCAATGCTACGGCTACGGCGACATCATTAATTTCAGGAATATATACAGTAACCGCAACTGATGCTAATGGGTGTACATCACTTGCCTCAGTAACATTAACTCAGCCAACGGCTTTAGTTGCATCAATAGCAACAGTGCAATCGATCAGTTGTTATGGTGGTTCTGATGGAATTTTAGGCGCATCGGCAGTAGGAGGAGTTACACCTTATCAATATCAATGGTCGAACGGAAGTGTAACTGCAAATGCTAATAATATTTCAGCGGGAACAATATATACAGTTACCGTTTTAGATGGAAATGGATGTACTGCAACAAATTCTCTTTCGATCGGACAACCTTCGCAATTACAGATAACTTTAAATTCTTCGGTTGATGTTCTTTGTTTTGGTGGTAACACTGGTTCAATAAATACCACGTCAAGTGGAGGTACATCTCCGTATACATATAGTTGGTCAACAGGTGCTTCAACAGCGTCAATATCTGTCTTGGTGGCAGGTGTGTATACATTAACTGTTACAGACTCAAAAGGATGTGTAAAAAATTTGACGCAAATAATTTCTGAACCTGCAGTTATTGCAAATACAATTGCATCAGTAAATAATGTTAGCTGCTTCGGAAGTAACGATGGATCTCTTCAAATAAATACTACTGGTGGAAATCCAGCCTATACTTACCAATGGTCTCCGAATGTATCGAGCAGTTTTTCTGCTTCAAATTTGAGTGCAGGTACATACACTGTTACTGTTACCGATCAATCGGGTTGTAAGAAAACAATTTCAACTTCTATTACTCAACCAACTGTTTTGTCAAATACAATTTCAGTTTCGAATGTTACTTGTAATGGAGGTTCTAACGGAACATTAACAGCGACTCCTGCTGGAGGAACAGCAACATACACTTATCAATGGTTGCCTGTTGGAGGAAGTACTTCAAGTGCCTCAGGATTGACTGCAGGAAATTATTCTGTGATAGTTACCGACGCAAATGGATGTACTACTCAAACAAATGCAACAGTTAATGCTGCTGCAGCTATCGGATTGACTATGAGTTCTACTTCATCTGCTTGTGGTGCCTCTACTGGTTCTGCTAGTGTGGTGGCTTCAGGCGGAGCAGGAGGGTATTCATTTGCTTGGTCACCAATATCTGGAAATGCATCAACATTAAATTCTATTGCATCAGGTGCATATCAGGTAACTGTGACGGATGCGAATGGATGTAGTTCTCAAAGTAATGTCAATGTTGCAAGTTTAGGAGGCCCTACAGTTGCAATATCGTCATCCTCTAACGTTTCATGTTTTGGAGGAAGTAATGGATCAGCAACTGTTAGTGTTTCTTCAGGAGTAGCTCCGTATACATATACGTGGAGTCCTTCCGGTGGTAGTGCTGCTACCGCTTCTAGTTTGACGGCTGGAAATTTTAGTGTTAATGTTGCTGATGCAAATGGATGTATTTCCGCTGCTAATATCATCATTACTCAGCCAACTGCTCTTTCTTCAAATGTTGTTACTTCAGCAGCAAATTGTAATCATCCTGATGGCGTTGCAACTGTTTTCCCTGCTGGTGGTATTTCGCCATATACCTATAATTGGTCATCGGGCGGCGTGGCGGGATCATCCTTGTCTGCTTTTACGCCGGGTAGTTATACTGTAACGGTAACGGATAGCCGAAGTTGTACTTCTGTTACTTCGTTTGCAATTGGGAATACTGCGGGCCCTACAGTTTCTGTAAGTTCGTCATCACCTGTGTCATGCCCGGGAGGTTCAAACGGACAAATAAATATTTCTTCTGTAAACGGTATATCTCCATATACATACTTGTGGTCCGATGGTTCTGTGTTCCCTAATTTGAGCGGTGTTTCATCAGGAACATATACTGTTACTATTACTGATGCTAACGGATGTACCGCTAATACTTCAGCTTCTATTTCATCATTGCCTGCTATGCTGTTGACTCTTAGTTCAACAACTGCTGCTTGTAATAATTCCAATGGATCAGCTTCAGTAAGTATTGTTAATGGAATATCTCCTTATGCGTATACATGGTCGTCGGGAGCAGTTACTGCTAATACAGGGAATACATTAATTGCCGGATCATACTCTGTAACGGTAATGGACATCAACGGATGTACTGCAACAGGAAATGTTAGTGTTAGTAATGCAGGAGGTCCAGTCCCTTCAGTTGCATCTTCAAATAATGTAACATGTTTTGGATTAACAAATGGTAGTGCTTCAATTGCTGTTTCTTCCGGTGCAACACCTTACATATATCAATGGTTCCCTTCGGGGGGTAGCGGAGCTTCAGCTAGTAATTTGGCTGCAGGTAATTACTCAGTTAATGTTACCGATGCGAATGGTTGTGTTGCGAATGTTGCTATCGTTATCGGATCTCCGACGGCGTTAAGTGTTTCCTCAACTCCAACAGATGTATTGTGTAATGGAGGAAATAATGGTTCAATTTCAACGCTTGTTTCCGGAGGAACCACTCCCTACACTTATTTATGGAATACAGGATCTTTAGCTTCGACAGTTTCAGGAGTTGTCGCAGGAAATTATACAGTAACTGTTACTGATAGTCATAATTGCTCTTCATCAATTATTACAAATGTTGCAGCTCCTTCTGTTATATCTGTTCCTGTTGTTGTGTCAAATAATAATTGTAATGGCGGCACATCTGGGTCGATTCAAGTTAATGCTTCTGGTGGTGTTTCACCGTATAGTTATTTGTGGAGTACAGGTTACACAGCAGGTTCGCTTCTTTCTAATTTATCAGCCAATACTTACAGTGTAACTGTAACTGATGCGAATGGATGTATCAAAAATACTTCAGCTAGTGTAACTCAAACAAGTGCATTGTCAGCTACTACTTCCATTACCAATGCAACTTGTAATGCTTCAAATGGCGGAACTGTATTAACTGTTCAAGGTGGTACTTCTCCATATACTTATTTATGGTCGAATGGTTCAATTACTAATACTATTTCCAATGTTGTGGCTGGGAATTATACTGTTACTGTCACTGATTTTTACGGATGTACTTTCAGTAATACGTATCAAGTAAATAATGTAGGAGCACCAACTCTAACGTTGCAATCGGTAACTAATGTGTTATGTAATAATGCTTCTACTGGTGCAGCATCAGTACAAATTTCAGGAGGTGTAAGTCCTTATGTGTACTCGTGGTTACCTTCAGGAGGAGCAGGATCTTCTGCTTCGTCATTACATGCTGGAAATTATTCTGTAACTGCAACCGATGCAAATGGATGCCAAGTAAGTTTACCTATTACAATCACCGAACCGACTGCTATCAATATTTCCTTAACTACAACGGATGCTAGTTGTGGTAATTCAAATGGAACAGTTACATCAGTTGTAACAGGTGGAACGGGAGCATATACTTATCATTGGAACAGCAGTGCTGTAAATACATCGAGTCTTTCGTTATTAGCTCCTGGAAATTATTCTTTTAGTATAACCGATGCTAACGGTTGCGTAGCTACGCAAAACTATAATATTGCTGCTCAAGGTGGTCCAACGGTCGCATTAGCCACATTATCAAATGTTTCTTGTTATGGAGGTTCCAATGCTTCTGCTTCGGTTTCTTTGTCGGGTGGAGTAGGGCCGTTTACTTATGCTTGGATACCTTCAGGAGGAAGTAGTTCTTCTGCCTCAGGATTAACCGCAGGTAATTATACTGTTAATGTCACTGATGCTAATGGATGCTTAACTCCGTTTGGATTAACCATTACTCAGCCTGATTCAATTTCTTTAGCGCTTAATTCTTCTGCATCCACATGCGGATTATCAAATGGAGCAATAACAACATCTGTTAGCGGTGGTACTGCGAATTATTCTTTCTTGTGGTCGAATGCTGCTGTTGCAAGCCAAATAACAAATGTATCTTCAGGTGTATATACTGTAACTGTTACCGATGCTCATTCTTGTACAATATCGAGGTCGTCAACTATTGTCGGATATCCTTCACCGTTAGTTTCATTAACGACACAAACAAATGTTTCATGTAATGGAGGCGCGAATGGTTCAGCACAAATTTCAGTAAATGCTTCTTCTTCGATAAATAGTTACGCTTGGTCGAACGGAAGTGTCACGCAAAATATTCTAAACCTAACAGCAGGGAATTATACTGTTACTGTTACGGATTTAAATGGATGCACAGGAAGTATATCTGTAACAATAACGCAACCTGCTGCTATTTCAATTTCTCCTTCTACAACTAACGCAAGTTGCGGACAAGCAAATGGAAGTGCCTCTGTATCTATTAGCGGAGGAACTTCTCCTTTTGCTTATTTATGGAGTAACGGTTATACTACTTCCGGAATTAACAATGTTATAGCTGCTGCTTATTCCGTTACAGTTTCTGATGCTAATGGATGTACTAAGAATCAATCGGTCGCCGTTGCAAATAATGGTGCACCTAATTTAACATTAAGTTCTGTTACGCATGTATTATGTCATGGTAATTCAACAGGCGCAATTTTAGCTTCTATCAGTGGTGGCGCATCCCCTTATTCTTATTCGTGGACTCCTTCAGGGGGAAATGCACTTCAAGCAAGTCAATTGCCTGCAGGTGGTTATACCTTAACGGCAACTGATCAAAACGGTTGTATTGCTGCGATTTCTACTACAATCAATGAACCGAATGCTATTACTGCTAATGTGAGTACTACTCCCGCTAGTTGTAATCAGTTGAATGGTTCAATTGCAATTAGCGCTTCTGGTGGTACTGGGTCATTATCTTATCAATGGAATAACGGAGCGAGTGCTTCTTCATTAAACAATATCGCTGCGGGAGCATATACATTAACAATAACAGATGCTAATACTTGCGTTTCTACTCAAACTTATGCTGTTCCAGGATTAGGTGGTCCTTCTGTTTCTGTCGTATCAACAGGTAATGCAAGTTGCTTCGGAAAAAGTGATGGTACTGCAACGGTCTTAGCTTCGAGTGGGAATGCTCCGTATACGTATAATTGGATTCCTTCAGGTGGAAATCAACCAATAGCTGATAGCTTATCGGCAGGTGCCTATACAGTTAATGTGACTGATGTAAATGGTTGCCTTACTTCTGTGAATATTGCTATATCAGAACCGACTGCTGTTACTCCTTCTGTTACAGGATTGCAAATGGTGCATTGCTACGGACAATCAAATGGTACTGCTTCCATTCAAACTACTGGCGGTTCTGGTGTGTATTCTTATTTGTGGTCGAATGGTACATCTGCTGCATCGTCGTCTAGTTTGCCTTTAGGTAATTATACTGTTACTGTTACCGATAGTAATGGATGTACAGGATTAACTACGTTCTCAATTGCCCAGCCAGATAGTTTAGTCATAGATACTTTATTGTTGAATAATATTTCATGTAATGCATTAAGCGATGGTTCTGCTTCCGTGTCTGTTGTAGGTGGAACTTCTCCATATCAATATCAATGGTCGAACCCTGCTTATACTTCAGCGGTTGTATATAATATGCCAGCAGGAAATTATACTGTTACAGTTACTGATAATAACGGTTGTACAACTAAGAAATCGTTAAGTTTAGTACAGCCGTCTCCGTTAGTAGTGAATTCGGTTGTTGATTCAGTAAAATGCGCAGGAGGTAATACAGGATCTATTGCATTAACCGTTTCCGGAAGTACTTCCCCATACCAATACAATTGGTCGTCGGGAGCAATTGGTTCAACAATACAGCATTTAGTTGCAGGTACTTATTCTGTCACTGTAACCGATTATAATGGTTGTGCAGATACAATAACTGCAATAGTATTTGAGCCAGATACTTTGGACATTAACACTGCTATAACTAATGTTCGCTGTGCAGGACAACCTACAGGTTCTGTTTTGGTAACACCTACGGGAGGAGTTGCTCCTTATTCAATTGTTTGGAATAATAATCTTGTTGTCGGATTTACACCTACATCAATCAATGCAGGAAATTATTCTGCGATCATTACCGATGCCAATAGTTGCACTTCTTCAATAACAACTCTAATTACGCAGCCAACAGTTCTAAATGCTGTGGTTGCTATGCCTCCAACTTTATGTATCGGACAATTTGTGACTCTTCAAGTTAATACTTCAGGAGGTACACCTGCCTACCATTATCAATGGAGTAATGGTGCAATTACGGATACAGTTACTGTTAATCCTACTATCTCTACTTCATACGCAGTAACAGTAACCGATGCAAACGGTTGTGTTGTGCCGATCATTAACACTAACGTTAACGTATATCCGCCATTGTCGCTTTCATTGTCAGTTTCAAATGATACAATCTGTGACGGGCAATCAGTATTGTTAAACACTGTTGCGGCAGGTGGTAATGGTGGTCCTTATTCTTATCAATGGAATAATACTATGACAGGAAGTTCTCAAACTGTTAGTCCTGATTCGACTACTTCATACTCTGTAATTCTTACTGACGGTTGTGGTACTCCATTTGTTCAGTTGTCGCAAAACGTAGTTGTGAATCCAACGCCGATTCCTGATTTCATTCCGAATAGTATTAAACAGTGTATGCCAGTTACTGCTGTGTTCGTTTCTACTTCACAAACAACTACTGGGTCCACTTATTCATGGACTTTCGGCGACAATACATCAGGAAGTGGAAGCTCTCCTCATCATTATTATGGTGCGCCTGGAGTTTATGATGTAGCATTAACTGTTACTAATACGTATGGTTGCTCAGCTTCAATAACAAAGACTGATGTTGTTACCGTTTACGATTTGCCTACTGCAGGTTTCGCTGCAGATCAATCGGTTGTTGAGATTTTAACTCCTCAAGTAACCTTGTTAAATCATAGTAATGGTGCAACAATGTTTAATTGGACTTTCGGCGATAATAGTTCTTCGGTTGAATACAGTCCTACTCATACTTATAACGATACCGGTAGTTACCAAATTCAATTAATCGCTATTAGTCAGCATGGTTGTAGAGATACAGCTTATGAAACGATTCATGTGATGCCCGATTTTTCGGTATTCATTCCGAATGCTTTCTCTCCGAACGGCGATTGGTATAATGAAGGGTTTACAGGTTATGGTGTGGGAATTAAATCGGCTAGCTTTAAAATATTTGATCGCTGGGGTGAACTAATTTATGCTTCCGATTCATTGGGCAAACCCTGGGATGGAACATTCTCTAAATCGGGAGCACTTTGCGCAGAAGGGATTTATGTTTACTTGTTTGATATAATTTCTTTCGACGATGAACCGCATCAATATTCTGGACGTGTTAGCCTTGTGAGATAATCAAAAGTCTTTGTAGTTTTGTTTTTCTAAAACCATTACTATGCGATCAGATGCTACTACCGTTGAGGAATATCTAGAATCACTTCCTGCTGATAGGAAAGAAGCTATCGCTTCTTTAAGGAAAGTCATAAAGAAAAATCTTCCGAAAGGATTTAAGGAAGCTATGGGCTATGGAATGATTGGCTATGTAGTGCCTCATTCGCTTTATCCCGCAGGATATCATTGCACTCCCGAATTGCCTTTGCCTTTTATGAATATTGCATCACAAAAGAATTTTGTTGCTGTATACCATATGGGTATTTATGGTGATGCTGCGTTGCTTGATTGGTTTGTTGATGAGTACATAAAAGTGGTTGGAAAGAAACCCGATATGGGCAAAAGTTGTATTCGATTTAAAAAACCAGAGTTGATTCCTTTTGAATTGTTTGGCAAACTAGCTTCAAAAATTTCTCCTGAAAAATGGATTGAAATGTATGAGAAAATGCTGAAGCGGAAATAAAAAAGCCTTGCCTACTGAAAAGCTCAGTTGCAAGGCTTTGAAAGATTGCTTTGTTTTGGCAATGCAGCTAAGTAAGGTATTTTGGTTTAAATTCAGTCGTATTTCAAGAAATTTAAGTTTTTTTTAACCTTAATTGCTTTAATCACCCCCCTAATTTTGTTGCGAATCGTGGATTTAAGGTAATTTTGCAACTTAAATTCAAGAAAATGAGTGGTACTCCTAATCTAAAGTCTGTAGCTCGCTACGCTACTCCAATTCGTTCTGTTTTACGGTCTTCTAATGAAGATGCTGTTGAGTATTTGTCGTGGGCAACTAACTACAACGATAAAGGTCTCCAATTAGATGAATTGAAATATTTTTCTGATGGCGAAGTGGAAGAACATCACCGCTATTCATATAACGATGACGGGCATATGACTTTGCATGAAGTGTCACTGCCTGAAGATGGTATTGAAGAATCATTTATCACTGAAAGAGATGTGAATGGATGGCCGATTACTATTGTGAAAATGTATGGTGATGATCCGGGCGAAAAGACAATTTACGAATACAATGAATCTGGGCAGCCTCTGAAAATTATTCAATATGATGCCGATGGTGAACTTGATTCTTCAGAGGAGATTCAATACGATGCTAATGGTAATATGCTGGAGCGAATTATCAAAGCGCCTTCTGCCGATCGTCCATATAGAAAGGTGATTTTTAAATACAACGAAAAGAATTTGTTGGTGATTGCCGAGGAGTTCGATGCCGATAATAAATCGGTTGGCCGACATGAATATGCTTATAATGATGATGGCTTAGAAACGAAATTGCTTCAGTATAACGATCAAGGCAAGAAAACCGCTGAGGTTGATTCCGATTACAATGAAATTGGTAAAATAATTCGAAAAGTTTCTCGAGGATTTTATACGCGTATTTCGAATTTCGAATACGATGAATTAGGAAGAATTGTCGAGGAGTCGTTAAGTGATGAAAACGGATTTGTAATTTCTCGTTCAAATTTCGAATACAATGAGAAAGGTGAGCTTATAGGAGAAATTGTGTATGAAACTGACCTGACTAGAGCTGGTAGAGATACGCACTTGTCTTATCGTTACGAATATTCTTACTTTAATTAATTCCTTTTATAACTTTCTACTTTACATTTTGTTGTAGTAATAAAAATTGAGTCATGGCATTTAAAAATTTACAGGAGTTCGTGAAGTTGCTCGAAGATGCAGGCGAATTAGTGAGGATTAAAGAATATGTTAATCCTGAGCTCGAAATTACTGAAATTGCTGACCGTGTTTCTAAGCAATATGGTCCCGCTTTGCTTTTCGAAAATACTGGATATGATTTTCCTGTACTCATCAATTCAATGGGGACAGAGAAAAGAATGGCGATGGCTTTGGGTGTTGAAAAACTCGATGACTTAGGCGAGCAAATAGAGTCGCTTTTTAAAACCCTTACCGGTCCTAAGCATTCTATGATGGATAAGTTGAAAATGCTTCCGCAGCTTGGAGAAATAGCTTCGTGGATGCCTAAATCGATTAGTGGTAGAGGCGCATGCCAAGAGGTGGTTATGCAAAATCCAGATGTCACTAAACTACCTGTACTAAAATGTTGGCCAGAAGATGGTGGTCCTTTTATTACTTTGCCAGTTATTCAAACTAGAGATCCTCATACCGGAATTAGAAATGTAGGTTTGTATCGCATGCAGGTGTTCAATGAAAAGATGACAGGAATGCATTGGCATCGCCATAAAGTATCTGCACGCCATTTTAATGAGTATAAAAAACTCGGACTTCGTATGCCCGTTGCCGTTAGTATCGGTGGCGACCCTGCTTATACTTATTCGGCTACAGCTCCTCTTCCCGATGGAGTTGATGAATTTATGTTAGCCGGATTTATTCGTAAGAAGAGAGTGGAGTTGGTAAAGTGCTTAACTATCGATTTAGAGGTTCCTGCAGATGCTGATTTCGTAATTGAAGGTTATGTTGATCCTACAGAAGATTTTATTCTTGAAGGTCCGTTCGGTGATCATACAGGGTATTATTCATTGGCCGATTTCTATCCGCGTTTTCATGTTACTGCAATCACACATCGTAAAAATCCTTTATACCTTACAACAATAGTTGGTATTCCTCCTCAAGAGGATGCATGGATAGGAAAAGCTACTGAGCGTATCTTTTTGGCTCCGATAAAAATGACTGCCGTACAAGAAATCGTTGATATGGTTTTGCCTGTTGAAGGTGTGTTCCATAATCTCGTGATTGTAAAAATTAAAAAGGACTATCCCGGTCAAGCTTTGAAAGTGATGAATGCAATGTGGGGTGCTGGTCAAATGATGTTCACGAAAATGATGATTGTAGTTGATGGTGATGTGAATATTCATGATAATGCCGCAGTTGCAAAACATATTTCTAGTCACGTAAATGTAGCACGTGATATTTTCTTTAGTCAAGGACCATCCGATGTACTAGATCATAGTTGTTCAAGAATGGCTTTCGGTGGTAAAATGGGAATAGATGCAACTGCTAAGTTGGAAGAGGAAATTGATCCTTCTGCTTTAGCCGATAAAGTGAATGTTGATGCGCTGTTGTCAAGCTTGCCTGCAATTACTTCTTCAGTGAAACAGCATGATGAATTAAAAGATTTGAATTTGTCATTGTTGTCATTGGGAATTCCTGTAGTGTTCGTTTCGATTCATAAAAATCGTAAAGGCCATGTATATGAAATGGCAACAGCATTACTTAATGATCCTGCCTTCTCTTTGGTGAAAGTCTTGATTTTCCTCGAAGATAATATGGATATCTCAGATGTTGCCGATGCAGTTTGGCGCTTCGCTAATAATGTCGATCCTCGACGTGATCATACTATGGTAAAAGCCTCTCGTTCGAATGAAGTAGATCATGTTGTTTTCGATGGCACGCGTAAAACAAAAGCATTTGATGGCTTTGATCGCGATTGGCCGAATATTTTGGCTTCAGATGAAAAGACAGTTAAGCGTATCGATGAAATTTGGAGTAAACTCGGATTAGGTGATTTTATTCCTTCTCCTTCGGTAAAATACAGCAAGCAATTATATGCCGGCGGAGCAGTTGCTGTTGATCAATAACTACTCTTTGTGTTTGGTCTTTAATGTTACTACTACTGGATAGTGGTCGCTGAATTTTTTTCTTACCATCGAATATTTTAAGCACTCGAAGTAGCTACTGTGTAAAATATAGTCGATGCGATATGGTAAGAAAGTTCCATTATAACTAATGCCGAATCCTTTGCCTTTCTCAGTATAGCAGTCTTTTAAGTCGTGACTGATTGTGTTGTAGGCATAAGAATATGGAGGGTCGTTAAAGTCGCCGCAAATTAATACAGGGTATTTGCATGTTTCAATATGAGCTCTAAGTTCATCTACTTGTTCTGTGCGTTTTATAACCCCTTTTTTAATGTGCTTTATAATCGACATCGCTCCATTAACCATGTCTTCTTTCGATCCTGAATCTGGATTGGATATAAACTCGTAATCTTTTTTCTTGAAATGATTCGATTGCAAATGCACATTGTAAACACGGATTGTATCTCCTTTATAAAGTACATCGCAGAATATTCCGAAATTTGTACTTCCTTCTTTGAAGAAGATTACACCTTTGTTTATAATCGGATACTTACTGTAAGTGGCCATTCCCCAATGAAAATCTTTGTACAATGTTAAACCATATTCAACTTGTCGGTATGGCGATCTTAAAATGACATTTAACGTGTCGTTATTTGAATAGTCGGGTTTTTCACTGTGAAAATATTCTTGGAAGCATGTAATGTCTGGCGTTTCTTTCGAAAGTAAATCGAAAATTTTACTTCTTGTTTTTTTATTTCCACTCCAGTTGTATAAATCAAATAGCCGAACATTATAGCTCATCACTTTTATTGAGTTCGCCGCAACAGGTTCTTCGAAAACTAAAAATGAGGGACGATAAAATAATTCGAGTTTGTCGTATCCGAGAATGATGATGAACAGGGAAATGAAAGCGAATTTATTTCTAGATATTGCCCAGTAAATAATGAATCCAATATTTATGATTAAAAAGAAAGGGTAGGTGTAGGCAATCGGTTCGAAAAACCAAAATGATTTCGGACTGAACCTCGGAATGATCTGGACTATCAATAGAATAATCGCAGCAATCATATTAAGTAACAATATGCTTGTGCGTAGTATTCGGTGTCCCTTCGCTTTTTTTTGATCTTGTTCTGCCATCCTCTGCAAAATAAACTAATTTATTCGTCGTTACCTCTTCTTATGATCATAGAATGCTAATTTTGTAGCAAAGATTTCTTTAATGAAGAATTACTCTCTGGCATTTTCTCCTTGCCCAAACGATACATTCATTTTTGATGCAATGATTCATGGTCGCCTAAGTGATTATGACGATACTTGGAATGTGCATCTTATGGATGTGGAGGCATTGAATAGAAATGCTGCAAATCAGATGTTTGACGTTACTAAATTGAGTTTCGCTGCCTACTCTTTTGTCTCGCAACATTATAGGATTCTTGCGGCGGGAAGCGCTTTGGGCCGTGGGTGCGGACCATTGATTATCAGTAAATCTCCAATGAGTCTTGATGATTTGAAGGATGCTGTTATTGCTATACCCGGAAAACATACTACCGCGCATCTGTTAATGTCGATGTTTGTGAAGGAGTGTAAGGGTAAGGTCGAAATGCTGTTCTCCGATATCGAAGAGGCTGTCCTTTCAGGGAAGGTCGATGCCGGACTCATCATCCACGAAAATCGATTTACTTATGCCGCGAAAGGACTCCATAAAGTAGCTGATATGGGCGCTTTGTGGGAAGAAAAAACAGGAAATCCTATTCCGCTGGGCTGCATAGCGGTTAAAAGAAGTTTACCCCAGGAAGAGATGAAAGTGATTGAAAATCAGATAAAAGCGTCTGTTCAATTTGCTTTTTCTTACCCCGAGTTGTCAAAACCATATATCAAATTGCATGCCCAAGAGATGAGTGAGGAGGTGCAACAACAACATATTAACCTGTACGTCAACGATTTTTCAATAGATTTGGGGACGGAAGGGCGAAATGCTATTTCTGAATTATTTAATGAAGGGCAAAAAGCCGGAATATTGCCCGAATTAGTTCATCCGGTGTTCGTTTAAATTTAATTTGAGTCATGATAGTAGTAACAGGAGCCGCAGGGTTTATCGGAAGTGTGTTGACAGGTCGATTGAATAAATTGGGCTTTAATGACCTTTTATTGGTCGATGATTTTTCGTCGCCGACTAAGCTGAAGAATTTAACGGATAAAAAATACGGACGTCAAATTGATCGCGAAGCTTTCCTTCCGTGGTTTGAAGCGAATGCCGATAAGGTTTCTTTTGTATTTCATATCGGAGCCCGTACCGATACTACCGAGTTTAATAAAGAGATATTTGATAAGCTGAATGTAAATTATACTAAGTCTATTTGGCGTGTTTGTACTAGCTTTAATATTCCTTTAGTGTACGCTTCTTCTGCTGCTACTTATGGTGATGGCGAATTGGGATATAAAGATGATGAATCGAAAATTCCAGATCTTAAACCACTCAATCCTTATGGATGGTCGAAGCAGGAATTCGATATTTGGGCATTAGAGCAAGATGCTACTCCTCCGCAATGGCAAGGATTGAAATTCTTTAATGTTTATGGCCCTAATGAGTTTCATAAAGCAAGAATGGCATCTGTAATATTCCATTCTTTTAATCAGATCAATGCAACAGGAAAAGTAAAATTGTTCCGCTCACATCGTCCCGATTATAAAGATGGATGGCAACTGCGCGATTTCGTGTATGTGATGGATGTAGTGAACGTTTGTGTGTTTTTAATGCAGCATAAAGTAACATCTGGAATTTATAATTTAGGAGCAGGGAAAGCTCGTTCTTTCTATGATCTTGCCGATGCTACTTTTAAAGCTATGAATAAAGATACCAATATTGAGTTTGTTGATATCCCTGAAGATATTAGAGATAAATATCAATATTTTACTGAGGCAGATATGTCGAAGTTAATTGCTCAAGGTTATAATACTCCTTTCCATTCTTTAGAGGAAGGTGTTAGCGATTATGTGAAAAATTATTTGATGACTGGAAATTATTATTAAGTTATTTATGGTTAAAGCTATTTTAAAATCGAAAGTTTTCAGGTATTTCATCTCCGCAGGTATTGCTACTTGGGTTGATATTACCGTGTACTTTGTGGCCTTTAACTATATCTACCAGAAGACAAATATCGATTTGTTTGGTATGTATACTGTATCTGCACCAACAGCTTCACTTATTTTGTCTTATACCATGGGACTAATCACTAATTTTTTAATTACAAAATTCTTAGTGTTTAACGAATCGGAATTAGCTACACATCAGCAGTTACTTCGCTTCGTTTTAGTGGCATTGTTTATTTTAGTGCTGAATTATTTCTTTATGCATTTCCTGATAAATAATTTCGGATGGTTCCCAACAATCGCCAGAGGGACTTCTGCTATTACAATCGGATTGCTAAGCTTCATGATTCATAAATCATTTTCTTTCAAAGTAGGAAAGAAAACAAAAGCGTAAAAAATAATCAAATACTTTCCTTCAGCTCGCTTAGAAACTGCCTCATCCTCACTAAAGTTTCTTTAATCTGTACTTGCTCTTCAATGTTCTCTTTATTCTCATTGAGCTTTTTCTTCGCTCCTTCTAAAGTATATCCTCTTTCTTTTACAAGATGAAAAATGAGTTTTAAATTGCTTACATCTTCTGCAGTGAAAAGTCGATTTCCTTTTTTATTTTTCTTTGGCTTCAGTACTTCGAATTCTTTTTCCCAAAAACGAATTAACGACGCATTTACGGCGAACATATCAGCAACTTCTCCTATTGTATAGTAGAGCTTTTCTGTTTCTTTGTCGAAGTCCATTATAGCCATAAGATTCTTGTTTAGTCGAACGACTGATTTTGCTGCGATGCTTTTTCTCTCACCATTTCATATTCGTCAGGTGAAAGATCATTGAAGAAGAAATTGATCGGGTCGATTTTAGAACTTCCTTTTAATACTTCATAGTGAACGTGAGGACCAGTAGATGATCCCGTGTTACCTACATATCCAATAACGTCGCCGCGGTTTACTCGTTGTCCCGGACGAACATTAAAACGACTCATGTGACCGTATAAAGTACTGTAACCAAATCCGTGGTTGATCACAACATTGTTCCCATAGCCGCGACCGTTATATTCGGTTTTTGCTACTACTCCGTTTCCTGTTGCATAAATCTCTGTTCCGATTGGTGCCGTGAAGTCAATTCCTTCATGCATCATCGGCGTTTTATAGATAGGGTGAATACGATATCCGAATCCCGAAGCTACTCTTGCAGGTCCTTTCATCGATACCGGTTGAATTCCCGGTATACTCGCTAACATCACCGTTTTTTGTTTTACTAATTGGAAAACTTCGTCGTATGATTTGCTCTGAATATAAATCTGTCGACTAAGCTTATCAACTTTCCTCGACGTTTCAGTCATTAGTTCACTATTGTCGTATCCTTCCAATTCTTTGTAACGATTTATTCCTCCAT
Organism: Bacteroidota bacterium; assembly: GCA_023251535.1. GTDB lineage: Bacteria > Bacteroidota > Bacteroidia > AKYH767-A > OLB10 > CAINEC01. Next base: position 20,217 of record JAHEYP010000013.1, on the reverse strand, counting down.
AGCCCGCTTCGCGTACTTCCGCAGGAATAGGCTCCGCCTCGAAAATTACTCGATAAATTTGGTCGTCGCGTTGCTGAAGGTCTTTTAATACCGCATCCGCCAAATTCATCCGCTGCTGCAACAGGTCATATTGCAGTTCCATCTCGTTGATTTCTCGCTTAAGCTGCTTTTCCTTTGGGGAATCGAGGAAGTTATAGGCTATTAAAAGTACAATTGACCCGAAAACTAATGCACTCGATAGCCATCCAATCACCCGCCAGAAGCGTTTCTTGAAGCTAACTACCACCTTTTCGTACTTTAAGGAGTCAGTATTGAAGTAATATTTTGCTTTCGGCATGTCTTATTTCCTAAATTTGCCTGTTCTCACAAAAATAGCAGAATTTCAATAGTAAAATACCAAATGAGCACGCTTACTTCAGCACAAATTCGTCAGGGCTTCCTCGATTACTTCAAATCTAAAGGTCATACCATCGTTCCGTCGGCTCCAATCGTCGTTAAAAACGACCCGACTCTCATGTTCACTAATGCAGGGATGAACCAGTTTAAGGACATTATCCTTGGTAATGTTACTCCCTTCGCTACGAGAGTGGCCAATACCCAAAAGTGTTTGCGTGTTTCGGGTAAACACAATGATCTTGAGGAGGTTGGGGTAGATACTTACCACCATACCATGTTCGAAATGCTCGGAAATTGGTCGTTTGGCGATTATTTTAAGGAGGAAGCTATCGAGTGGGCGTGGGACTTACTTACTAACGTTTATAAGTTACCGAAAGATCGTTTGTATGTGACTGTTTTTGAGGGAGATGCTAAGGAGAATTTAGCTTTCGATCAGGATGCTTACGATTTTTGGAAGAAGTGGATCGCCGAAGATCGTATCCTACGCGGTAATAAAAAAGATAATTTCTGGGAGATGGGTGAGCAGGGACCTTGCGGACCTTGTTCTGAAATTCATATCGATTTACGTTCCGATGCCGAACGCCAAAAGGTGGATGGTAAGGATCTTGTAAATATGTCGGACCCTCAGGTGATCGAAATATGGAATAATGTCTTTATGGAATTTAACCGTAAAGCCGATGGTTCTCTTGAACCGCTTCCTGCTCGTCACGTTGATACCGGAATGGGCTTCGAGCGTCTTTGTATGGCGATGCAAGGAAAAGTATCGAATTATGATACCGATGTGTTTACGCCGACAATCAATTTTATTGAGAAAGCTTCTGGAATTGCTTACGGAAAAAATGAAAAAACGGATATCGCAATGCGCGTGATCTCTGATCATATTCGTGCTATTTCGTTTGCGGTTTCCGACGGACAATTACCTTCGAATAATAAGGCAGGTTATGTAATTCGTCGTATCCTGCGTCGCGCAGTGCGCTATGCATTTACTTTCTTGAATATTAAAGAACCGTTCTTGTATAAGTTGGTGGATATTATCTCTCTTCAATTTAAAGATGTATTCCCTGAGTTAAATGCGCAACACGATTTTGTAGCACGCGTTATTCAAGAAGAAGAATTGTCGTTCTTGAGAACACTCGATATGGGTATTAAAAAGTTCGAAGCTTATTCGGAGAATTTGATTGCTGGCGATTTCGCTTTTGAATTGTATGATACTTTCGGATTCCCTATCGACTTAACGCAGCTCATGGCGCGTGAGAATAATAAGTCGGTAGATATGGAAGGCTTTGATAAATGCATGGCTGAACAGAAAAATCGCTCGCGTAAAGCTACGGCGATGAGTACCGACGACTGGACAATCGTGAATGAAGAAGAAGCAGTTGATTTTATCGGTTATGATGAGTTCGAATGTATAGCAGAAATTATCAAGTATCGTAAAATTAAGAAGGGAAGTAAAGAGCAATATCAAATTGTATTGAATCGTACTCCTTTTTATGCAGAGAGTGGTGGACAGGTTGGCGATACAGGTGTTCTTGAAGCTAACGGTAAGTCTATCCGAATTACAGATACGCAGAAAGAAAATAATTTGATTGTGCATTATGCCGATCAACTACCTGAGAATTTAGATGGCAATTTTAATGCTCGTATTGATGTAGGTAGAAGAGCTAATACAACAAAAAATCACAGCGCGACTCACTTATTACATGCAGCATTAAAGCAAGTCTTAGGAAATCACGTAGCTCAAAAAGGATCACTTGTAAATCCTGATCAAACTCGCTTCGACTTTTCGCATTTCGCGAAAGTGACTGATGAAGAGTTAATGCAAATTGAGCAAATCGTTAATCAGAAGGTGCGCGAAAATATCGTCTTGAATGAACAACGTAATGTGCCAATTAAACAAGCAATGGAGTCGGGAGCAACGGCATTGTTCGGAGAGAAATATGGTGACTTTGTTCGAATCATTACATTCGATAGGAATTACTCGGTTGAATTATGTGGAGGAACTCACGTTAAGGCTACAGGAGAAATTGGATATTTTAAATTGATAGCAGAGAGCGCAGTAGCTGCAGGTGTTCGTCGTATTGAAGCAATTACTGCCGACAATGCCGAAAACTATTTACGCGATCAAATCGATACTTTACGTAAGGTGAAGGAGTTGTTGAATAATCCAAAGGATGTTGTTAAAGGGCTAGAAACAGCATTAGAAGAAACAGCTAAATTACGCAAGCAACTCGATGCCGTAATGCACGAGAAAGCACAGCAAATCAAGAATGAATTACTCACGAAAGTAAAATCGGTAAACGGAATTAATCTTATTGTTGAACAAGTAGATCTGCCTGGCGACTCAGTCAAAAACATCTCGTTCGAATTGAAAAATCAAATCGAGAATTTGGTTTGTTTAATTGGTTCTAACGTTGATGGCAAGCCGTCGTTATCGTTAATCATTGCAGAAAACTTAGTAGCAGAGAAATCACTCAACGCAACCAATATTATTCGCGATCTAGCAAAAGAAATTCAAGGCGGTGGCGGCGGACAACCTTTCTATGCAACAGCTGGAGGTAAAAATCCTGAAGGCTTGAAAGCTGCAATGGAGAAGGTGAGTGCTTATATTAAGTAATCGAATTCTCTTGTAGTAGCTATCCGAAGTTTATTAAAAGGAATAGCCGTGAGCTTTAAAAAATAGTGTTAGCAAAAAGACGTAATCAATATAATGGTTGCGTTTTTTTGTTTGTGGCCAATTAAAAATATCTTAAAGATTAAAAGTCTGTCTCTTGTTTTGCATCACGTTAGTCAAAATGGAATTCTTCGAAATGATTCATTGCATCTCCAATTAAATTAGAAAATGCACTTCACAAACCTGTTTGCCGATTATTCTGCCGTGACATTGTGTTCGCTAGTGTTATTAGCATTTACTGCTGGCTTTATCGATGCCATTGTTGGTGGAGGTGGTTTTATTCAGCTTCCGGCATTGCTGGTTAATTTTCCTCATACTGTGTTGCCTACTTTAATGGGCACGAATAAAATTGCTGGATTCTCTGGGACATCAGTATCGGCATTTCAATATGCGAAAAGGATAAAATTTAATTATCAGCTTTTATTTTTTATTTCAATATTCACATTAACCTTTTCCTATTTAGGTGCGAAAGCGGTTAGTCATATCAATTCCGATTATTTAAAGCCTGTCATTCTTGTTATTTTAATTGTGATGGCGATTTACACATTTATTAAAAAAGATTTAGGGCAAATCACAAAGATTAATTTGTCTTCTTCTAAACAAATGGGCTACGGAATGTTAATGGGTTCCTTTGTGGGATTTTATGATGGGTTTTTTGGTCCAGGAGCAGGTAGTTTTTTAGTGCTTGGGTTTGTTTTGATCTTCGGATTTGAATTTATTATGGCGTCGGCTTATTCGAAATTTATCAATTGCGTTTCAAATATGGGAGCGCTATATGTATTTATTTCGCAAGGCAATTTTTTATTGGAAATAGCATTGCTCATGGCGACTTGCAATATTATTGGAAGTGTTGTTGGAATAAATATGGCATTCAAAAAGGGTAATGGATTCGTGAGAATTCTTTTTCTTTTCGTTGTGTCTTTTTTAATACTTCGATATGCCTATGATATCTTCCTAAAATAATTTTTGGTTGATCCTCCTTTTGAGTTTGACATTTGAGGTCGAACTATAAAAAAAGCCTCGAAGATACTCTTCGAGGCTTTTTTTATTTTTTATTGAATTTCTTAGGCTGTAGTTTTCGCTTTCTCCACCTGCGCCTTCATCCAATCACTCGTTACCGAACCAGGGCGCTCAATTGGCGATCCTAATGCACGATCCCATAGCAATGAAGTCAATACCCCGATAGCTCTTGAAACGCCGAACAATACAGTATAGAAATCGTATTCCGTTAATCCGTAGTGAATCAATAGTACTCCTGAGTGCGCATCAACGTTTGGCCAAGGATTTTTAATCTTGCCAGTTGATTTTAAAATCTCCGGAACTACTTCATATAACATTTGCACGATCTTGAATAATTCGTCATCTGCAAGATGCGTTTGAGCGAATTCCATTTGTGCAATGTAACGTGGATCGGTCTTGCGTAATACTGCATGTCCGTATCCCGGAACTACACGTCCTTCTGCAAGTGTTTTTTCTACGTACTCAGCAATATCTTCTTTCGATGGCATTTTGTCGCCGTAGAATTGACGTAAATCGTAAATCCAACGTACAACTTCTTGGTTCGCTAATCCGTGTAACGGACCAGCTAAGCCATTCATTCCTGCCGATAATGAATAGTATGCATCACTTAATGCTGATCCTACTAAGTGAGTAGTATGAGCTGATACGTTTCCTCCTTCGTGGTCAACGTGGATTGTTAGATATAAACGCATTAATGCATGCATTCCTTCGTCTTCGAATCCTAACATGTGTGCAAAGTTTGCACCCCAATCTAATTTCGGATTAGGTTCAATGTGAACTCCGTTTTTGTAAGTACGACGGTAAATGTATGCTGCGATACGAGGAAGACGTGCAATGCAATTCATCACGTCTTCAAACATCGGATCCCAATATTGTTTTTTATTGATCCCTTTTCGGTAAGCAGCTGCAAAGTTGCTCTCCGTTTGCATCGCAAGAATCGCTAAGCTAAATTGCGTCATTGGATGCGTAGCCATCGGTAATGAGTCAAGCATGTCGAATACATGTTTTGGAACATGCGAACGACGTGCCCAAGCATTACTTACTTCTCTGGCATCATCTTCTGTAGGAAGTTCTCCGGTAAGTAGTAAATAGAAAATTCCTTCCGGTAAGTTCTCGCCACCAGCTCCTCTTGGCAGTTTTAATCTTAACTCCGGAATTGAATATCCACGGAAACGGATTCCTTCTTCAGGATCTAATTTTGAAGTTTCGGTTACCATACCGATCATTCCTTTCATCCCATGATACACTTGCTCAAGTGTATAACTCCCCAGCACTATGTTTCCATGCTCTTTTATAAGAGTCTTGATTTCATCCGCCAGTGGAAGCGCTTTCTGCGCAAATTTTTCTTTTAACTTATCCATTTTCAATATTGCAAAGGGGTGTATTTGATGTGAGCGAATTTAATCATTCTCATAACAATCTTCAAAGCGTATTGTTATACTTCTTGAGGAATATCATGATTTTGAATCACGTTTTCAATATGTTCGCTTACAGTTTTTGTTTTTTTGTTTTTAGTGTTTAGGTCTAGTTGCAGAATAAGAATGATTAAAGTAATAAGAAACGCAGCTACTATGATAATCCAAGTTATTGTTTCTAACGCTTTCTTAGCCTTTTTCTTCGGACTAGCTTTGCGCTTTATTTTAACGCGTTTTCTAATTTTTACTTTCTTTCTTCTTCTTCTTTTCCCACCTTCCAAATGCTCTTCTATGATTTCACCTTCGTGTTCTCCAGTGTCGTCATCTTCTTCGTCATGGTCGGGTTGTGGCTTTTCGTCACTCATTTTTCAAAAAAATTATCTAATAAATTTAAAATTTCTTCCATTGAAGCCGGCAGTGGTTCCTAGCTCTTCTTCAATGCGCAATAATTGATTGTATTTCGCGATCCTATCTGATCGTGATGCCGATCCTGTCTTAATTTGTCCCGTATTTAACGCAACTGCAAGGTCTGCTATTGTTGAGTCTTCAGTTTCTCCTGAACGATGCGACATTACCGCTGTGTATGAGTTTTCTTTGGCTAACGTTACCGCGTCAATCGTTTCTGTAAGTGTTCCAATCTGATTTACTTTAACCAAAATTGAGTTGGCGGTGTTTTCGTCAATTCCTTTTTGCAGGCGTTTTACATTCGTAACGAATAAATCATCGCCTACTAACTGAATTTTATTGCCTAATACATTGGTCATTTCTGCCCATCCTTTCCAGTCGTCTTCAGCTAATCCGTCTTCTATTGAAATAATTGGGTATTTGTCGCACCAGCTCTTCCAAAAACTTACCATCTCCGATGAAGTTAATTTGTCGCCTGTCGATTTTTTAAATACGTACATTCCTGTTGCTTCGTCGTAAAATTCTGTACTCGCAGCATCCATGGCAATGAACATGTCAACTCCCGGTTTGTAACCCGCTTTTTCAATCGCTTGCATTACTGCTTGAATAGCTTCTTCATTCGATTGTAAGTTCGGTGCAAATCCACCTTCGTCACCTACATTCGTGCTAAGTCCTTTGTCTTTCAATACTTTTTTCAAAGCATGGAATACTTCAGTTCCCATTCTTAATGATTCCGCAAATGAATCAGCCCCCGTAGGCATAATCATGAATTCCTGGAAATCAATACGGTTGTCGGCATGAGCCCCGCCGTTTAAGATATTCATCATTGGTAACGGTAGTAAATGTGCATTTACTCCTCCAATGTATTTGTAAAGCGACATTCCAGATTCAATAGCGGCCGCTTTAGCAATCGCCATCGAAACACCTAAAATGGCATTCGCTCCTAAATTTCCTTTGTTTTCACTTCCGTCTAACTTTAACATCGCCATGTCGATGCCCTTTTGATCAAAAACAGTATAGCCTCTTACTTCTTCTGCTATCACTGTATTTACATGATGAACCGCTTTTGTAACACCCTTTCCTACATATCTACTCGGATCATTATCGCGCATTTCTACCGCTTCGTGCTTGCCGGTAGATGCTCCCGATGGAACTGCGGCTCTTCCTAAGACACCATTTTGTGTTATTACATCCACTTCAACAGTTGGATTTCCGCGAGAATCAAGAATTTCCCTCGCATGTAGGTCTGCTATTAAGCTCATATAAAGTAACGTTTGTTTTGTTTGGGTAAAATTAAGAAATCTTCCTCTTCTCAAAAGGATAAAATTCATTTTTGTGAGGATATTAATCATAGTTCCATGAATCATGATGTTTGTTGGATTTTGAAATGTTTCTAATGGAATTTTCATTTTCTTTCAAACCCTTTTCCGTATTTTTGTTTGGTTATGAACTTTATAGGCTATCTACGCTTCTTTATTGTGGGATTCCTGCTGCTTGCAGGTATCACAGGTGGCGTGTTTTCGGTCCATTCTTGTATGATGAATGCAGCCCAACCTGTTTGTAGCGTTTCTCCCGTAAATGATTGCTGTTGCTCCGATGAGCCTATGCCGGAAAAAGCGACTGCTCAAAGTGAGTCTTCTTGCTGTAAAACAACTTCGGCATACTTCAATATTCCGGTGTATGGTGTCGTAAAATTAATTGATATTAATCCCGTTTTAATTCAGTGCTTTTTGAGTTTTCCTTCGACTGAAAATAGAGACGATGTATCGTCTTTCTTTACCTTCCTTAAATCTGATGATCCACCCGATAAATTGCAGGGTTGCGATATTTTAATCCGTATTGAAAAGTTTCTTATTTGAGATGATGTTTACGTTCGTTCGTAATTGTTTATCTTAATAAAGAAATATATCATGAAAAAAATAATTTTGCTGTCGTTTTGGATGGCTGCTTTGAGCTTAAATTCTTTGGCTCAAACGGTCTTGCATGGGACAGTGTTTTCTGTTAACTCCGGAGCGAATTCAATTTCTCTTCCAGGAGCAACAGTTGTAGAATCGGGTACCAATAATGGCACAATAACCGATAATTCAGGACAGTTTTCTCTTGCCGTTTCGTCTCCTTTGCCTGTAAAGTTGATCGCTTCTTTTGTGGGTTTAATCCCTGATACTTTCTTAGTAAACGACGCGTTTTCTCCCGTGAAATTTTCCTTAAAGGAGTCGGAGGCACTTGGTACGGAAGTGCAAGTGGTGGGAAAACGTCAAAGCACCGAAATCTCTACGCTCAAAACACGATCGGTGGAAATTTTGGGAGAAGCAGAACTTTTAAAGGCTGCGTGCTGTAATCTTTCCGAAAGTTTCGAGACGAATCCTTCTGTCGACGTTTCTTATGGTGATGCAGTTACTGGAATTAAAGAAATCCAATTACTCGGATTATCAGGTATTTACACTCAAATGATGGCAGAAGCGATTCCTACTTTACGGGGATTGGCAGTGCCTTACGGATTGAATTTTGTTCCAGGACCTTGGATGGAGTCGATCCAAATTTCTAAAGGTGCTGGTTCTGTAGCTAATGGGTATGAAGCTCTCACGGGACAAATTAATATCGAGTTTAAAAAACCTGAAACTACTAAGCCATTCTTTCTCAATATCTTTGCTGATGATGAGGCTAGAGTTGAAGCTAATATCGTCGCAAATACTAAGTTGTCGAATAAATGGAAGTATATGCTTATGCTAAATGGAAGCAATCGTAGCATGAAGTTCGATAATAATAACGACGGATTTCTCGATCAGCCTTTGCTGCAGTCGTATAATATGTATAACCGCTTTTTGTATCATAGCGGCAATAATCTCGAGGGACAAATCGGAGTAAAAACTTTGTACGAAGACCGTAGTGGAGGACAGTCGAAATTTATTGAGGCCGTCGACAAAGGAACTACTAATGCCTACGGATTTGAAGTAATTACGAAACGTGCCGAAGTATATACTAAAACGGGATTGGTTTTCCCTGCTACTCCTTGGAAATCAATGGGATTGCAATTGTCGGGAACAGTCCACGATCAGCAATCATTCTACGGATTAAGAACCTATAATGCTCAACAGCAATCATTCTATTCCAATTATAGCTACATCAATATCTTAGGTAATACTGACCATAAGTATAAAGTGGGAGCTGATTATAAATGGGATTATTATAACGAGAACTTAAATGATTCAGCCTTCACTCGAATGGAATCTGTTCCCGGTGTATATGCTGAGTATACCTTTGGTGGAGATGATCATAAATTGGGAATTATTGCTGGTGCTCGCGCCGATTATCATAATATTTATGGATGGTGGTTTACTCCCCGTTTGCATCTGAAGTATAATTTTACCGATAATTTAATCGTAAGAGTCTCAGGTGGAAGAGGTTATCGCACACCAAACGTTTATGCTGATAATATGGGCGTGTTCGTTAGTAGCAAAAAGTTAATCGTCTTAGAATCGCCTAAACCGGAGGATGCTTGGAATGGTGGTGCAAATATCACAGGGAAAACGAGTTTAGCAGGGCATGAAGCGAGCATTTCAGTCGATTATTATTACACTTCCTTTAATAATCAGCTGATAATGGATCAATATTCACAGTCAGATGCCGTTCTATATTACAACTTAAATGGTTCTTCAACAGCTAGTAGCTTGCAAACAACTATATCCTATGAGATCATCGATCGATTAAACCTACGACTTTCGTATAAAATTGATGATGTTAATACCGATTATCTAACGGTTAAGTCAATGCAAAAACCATTACTCGCAAATAATAAAGCGTTGATGAACTTAAGCTACGCAACTTCGAATGAAATTTGGAAGTTCGATGCTACGTTGCAGTGGGAGGGAAGTAAGAATTTGCCAATAGCAGCAGATGCACATATCCATAATCCAGCATCTGAAAATGCAATTGAGAAATCACCCGATTATTTCTTACTCCAAGCTCAAGTTACTAAGCAATTCAGAAAATGGGAAGCCTATTTAGGAGGTGAAAATCTATTAAATGTAATGCAACATCACCCAATTATCAGTGCTAACGATCCGTTTTCTTATACATTTGATGCTACTAGAATTTATGGCCCGATTATGGGACCAAAAGTTTATGTAGGTATTCGACTTACCATTAATTAAAAACACCATGAAAAATCATCTCATAAAATTGATATGCATTCTATCACTGATATCATTCGGTGCGAATGCTCAAATAACAAAAGCAGTAATTAAAACCAGCGGTAATTGCGAATCATGTAAAGAAACCATGGAGCATAATCTGAAATTCGAAAAAGGAGTAAAATCCGTAAATTTTGATGTAGATTCTAAGATGCTTACAGTTCAATATGACTCAAAAAAAACTACAATTGATGTATTAAGAAAGGCAGTTACTAAGTTAGGATACGATGCCGACAGTCTTCCTGCAGATCCGAAAGCTTATAATAAGCTAAAAGATTGTTGTAAAAAGGACGGCCACAGCCATTAGAAGCTAAAAAGCCGCTCTGATTATCAAACGTCAGGGCGGCTTTTTTATAGACTGTTATTTTTATTTCGATGCGAAAGCTTTTACATCGGCACCAGTGATGGTTTTATCTGATAAAATTACCAATCGCTCAACCACATTTCTTAGCTCTCGAATGTTTCCTGTCCAGTTGATGCCCTTCAATTCCTCATATGCATCAGCCGAGTAGTTTTTCACGGGCATATTGTATTCGTTGCAAACTATTTCTACGAAGTAATCCGCCAACAATGGAATATCGTTTTTTCTGTCGTTTAGAGAAGGAACATGAATCAAAATAACACTTAATCGGTGGTATAAATCCTCTCTGAAAAGTCCTTTTTCAATTTCTTTTTGTAAGTCTTTATTCGTTGCCGCAATTACGCGAACATTCACCGATATTTCTTTCTCGCCACCAACGCGAGTGATTTTATTCTCTTGTAATGCGCGAAGTACTTTGGCTTGCGCCGATAAACTCATATCACCAATTTCATCGAGAAATAAAGTGCCGTTGTGTGCTTGTTCAAATTTCCCGAGGCGTTGTTTAATGGCTGAAGTAAAAGCTCCTTTTTCATGTCCGAAGAGTTCACTTTCAATAAGTTCTGAAGGAATTGCAGCGCAGTTTACCTCTATTAACGGATGATCATTTCGCGAACTTAATTCGTGAATTCTTCTGGCTACCAACTCTTTCCCCGTTCCGTTTTCTCCGGTAATCATCACGCGAGCATCGGTAGGTGCAACTTTGTCGATGAGTTCTTTTATCTTGATAATTGGCTCTGATTCTCCAATGATCTCTCCCGAACGACTGATTTTCTTCTTTAAGGTCTTCGTTTCTTTCACCAAAGTACCTTTATCCATTGCATTTCTTAAGGTAATAAGCATGCGATTTAAGTCGAGAGGCTTCGAAATAAAATCATAAGCTCCTTTTTTAATCGCTTCCACAGCAGTTTCTATCGTTCCATGTCCCGAAATCATAATAAAAGGAACATCCGGAGTTTGCTCAATTACCTTTTCAAGCACCTCAATACCATCCATTTTTGGCATTTTAATATCACAAAGTATCACGTCGAACTTCTCTTCGGTAGCAAGTTTTAATCCTTCAGCTCCATCTGGCGCATCTTTTACTTCGTGTCCTTCATATTCGAGGATCTCTTTTAACGTATTTCTGATACTTCTCTCGTCGTCGATTACTAATATTTTAGCCATGGTATTTTAAATAAGCTTATTTTTTTGAAGATATTCGAATAAAACTCCTTCTTTCAATGAATAATTCGAAAGAATAATGTCCTTGATTTTCGTTTTCTTGAGCACAAATGTAACTATAATGGATGCCGCAGCGATCATATCTGCTCGCATCTTCAGCATTCCAGGCATCTGCAAACGCTCTTCATAGGTGCTATTCAATAATTCTTGGTGAAGAATCTTGTATTTTTTTACATCTAACACCTGAATTTCCTTTCTATAGTTCGGTTGTTTTCCGTCTTTCAGCGAAATTATCGACTGGAAAGTTTCAAATGATCCGCTGCTTCCAATCAATTGTTCGGGATTATATCGATTAAAAGCCTCAAAAAAATCAACAATCACACTATTAATATGAGCTTCCGTTTTCTTTTCTGCCGATTTCGACACCTTGTTTTTCAGAGGAAATGCCTCAATCAATCGCGCAGCTCCCAAACGATAACTGTTTTTCCAAAGAATTTTGCCCTTTTTGCAGATAATAAACTCAACGCTTCCTCCTCCAATATCAAGAATTAGCGAAGTTTTGTTGTCATTTTTTAAAGCCGAATTAACGCCTTTCGTAATTAACGCCGCTTCTTTTTCGCCACTTATACATTTTAAATTGATTTCACAGCGATTTTTTGCAGCCTTAACGAAGCTGTTTTTGTTCTTAGCATCACGAATGGCAGAAGTAGCAACCGCCAAAACAGCATCTACTTTAGCTTTTTTGATGATATCGGAATACTCTTTTAGTGCACTAATTCCCCTTTCAAAGGGAAGTTCGCCGATGAAATTGTTGCCAATTCCCGCCGATCCCAGCTTTACAACTCGTTTAGTACGCTTACGAAAACGGATTTTCCCATCGTTTATATCTGCTATCAACAGATTAAAAGTGTTGGTTCCGCAATCAACTACAGCAACTCTATGCATTTATTCTCTTTAGCTCTTATAAAATAACCACTTTGAAAGCTCTTTATAAGTCACTTTTTTACCGTAAAGCAAGATGCCGGTGCGATAAATCTTCGCTGCGATCCATGTTGTAAAGATGAAACCGACAACTAATAGCGACATCGAAAGAGCAATTTCCCAAGTAGGAACACCGAAAGCTATACGAACCATCATAACTACAGGAGAAGTGAGGGGAATTATTGAGAACCAAAAGCCCATCTGACTATCAGGATTCGTAATAATCGACTGAGCTACCACAAATGAGAATATCAAAGGAATGGTAACCGGAAGCATAAACTGCTGGGTTTCGGTTTCATTATCCACAGCCGCACCGATAGCTGCAAATAGTGCGCTATATAATAAGTATCCGCCTAAGAAATAGAAAATGAAACAACCTACAATGAGAGGGAAATTGATTGAATCCATATTCTCGAAGATCGACATCATATCATCTTTCGAAAGTTTCTCCTGACTTTGTCCGTCTATAGAAACGCTCGTGGCAGTCGTTTGAGCTTTTACGATCTCCGCCCCCGACATTTTATTGGCAAAAACCGCCGAAACACCAGTTGAAATAGTCATAGTTAATACTATCCAGAGTAAGAACTGAGTAAGTCCCACCAAGGCAACTCCAATAATTTTTCCCATCATTAACTCAAAAGGCTTCACGGAAGAAATGATAACCTCAACAATACGGTTCGTTTTTTCCTCAATTACCCCTCTCATCACTTGAGCGCCATATAAGAAAATGAACATGTAAATTAGAATACCTCCAATAAATCCAACCGCAGTAGTGAGTTCTGTATTGCTCTTTTGTCCACCAATCGTTTGCGTTTTCAGATTGATACTCGTTTTAATCGACTCCAAAGTCGACTGATCGATACCCTTCGATTTTAACTTTTCATTCTCGATTTGCTTCTGGAGAGCATCCTCAATATAAGACTTCACCTCAACGTTAGCCTGTTTCTCGGTAATCAGAACGATGCCGCCCGCATTTTTAATATAGTCGGCTGGTACATATAAAATACCATAATCCTTTTCGGGATCAAATGCCTTCTTCGCCTCGCTGAGAGAGATCGTATCATTCACAAACTGGAACTGTTCACTGCCCGGCATAAGCGTAGTAAAGACCTTAGGAGCCTCATCAATAACCTTAATCTTATAATGGTTATCCTTAGAGAACTTATGAATCAACACAGGAGCAAGCATCAATAAGGCCATCAATAAAGGACCAACGATGGTCATCACGATAAACGACTTTTTGCGGACACGAGTAATGTATTCGCGCTGTATTATGAGTAATATCTTATTCATGATTTCGTGAATTTGTAACTGATTGAATAAAAATTTCATTCATAGAAGGGATAAGCTCTCTGAAAGAATGAATAGTAGTGTTAGTTAATATAGAGCGAAGAACATCGTTCGACGAATTAGTTCCAAGAGTAATAACCGACTTCGTCATATTGTGGTAAGTTCCGGTTGACTTTATACTATATAGAGTAGAAGCGGCACCTAATTCACCATCATGGATAACCTCATACTCATTTGTACTAAAGGAACGACGCACTTCACTAATAGAGCCATCCAGGACTTTATGGGAAAGGTTTATGAGCGCGATATCGGTACAAAGTTCCTCTACCGACTCCATTCTATGCGTACTTAAAATAATAGAAGTACCTTGTTTATTAAGAGCGAGCAACTCATCCTTAATCAAGTTTGCATTAATAGGGTCGAAGCCTGAAAACGGCTCATCTAATATAAGGAGGCTAGGCTCGTGTATTATAGTAACGATAAACTGCACCTTTTGCTGCATACCTTTACTAAGCTCTTCCACCTTCTTACGCCACCAGCCTTTTATTTCGAACTTCTCGAACCAAAACTTAAGGCGTTTCACGGCCTCTGCCCTCGACAAACCCTTTAATTGCGCCAGGTAGATAGCCTGTTCACCCACCTCCATCTTCTTATATAAGCCTCTTTCCTCAGGGAGGTAGCCTATATTATAAGTATGAGAAGGGTTCAGGGGTTGTCCGTCGAGTAAGATCGTGCCCTTATCGGGACCAGTAATCTGATTAATAATACGGATCAGCGACGTTTTGCCGGCGCCATTTGGTCCCAGTAAGCCAAATACGGCCCCTTTAGGGACAGAAATGCTTACATTATTGAGGGCGGTGTGAGAAGAATAAGTCTTAGTGACCTCCTTAACCTCAAGAATATTGCTCATAATACTATAGTAAACGCTTAATAGAAGAATAAAAATAAGAAAGAAATGGTCGGTCAGACCAAATCTTGAGATGAATTAGTGACGAAAGTACCGAAGTCGGGCGCATAAAAGAAGGGTAGGGAGGCCGAATCATTAACAATCGGATGCTGATAGCGCAAAAAAACTGACCCAAATGCAGGAGGAAAGGAAAAAAGAAGAGCAGGGGAAACGGTGAAATGAAGAAAAAAGCAAGAAAATCGAGGTCATGAAAAGGGACGGAATAAGGAAAAGTCAAAAAAATGAAGGTTGAAATGACGTCCGGAAAAGAAAAATGCAAAAAAGTGGAGGTTCAAAAGCGGCGATTTTGGGTAAAAAGCGGGGGTAAAAGCAACTTTTTGAAAAAACTTTAAGAGAAAGTAAAGATTTTTTGGGCCTAAAAAGGGGTGTTTTGGGGTGATTTTGGAGAAAGTTGAAGTAGTGAAAACAGAAGAAATGGGGTAAAATGGGGTGATTTGAGAGAATTAAAGAAAAAAGATTAAAACTTAATGTACTGATAATCTGTGCATAACACATTTCTTGTAATATTTTCATGGAATTTATTTGTCAGAATGAATTGCTGTACTACTTTTGCACTCCCGTTAACGGATATCCGAAACGAGCTGTGAAAAAAAGTTCTAAAAAAGATTGAAAAAAATTTGGTGGTTAAAAAAAGAGTTTTTATCTTTGCACCCCCAAATAACAATAACGGGAAGCGTTCTAAAATAGATTGTAACGAGTAAAGTAATATAGTGCTAGAGTTCAGCACAAGTAAACGAGTGATGCGGAGTATCGCATATGTTGCAAACGTTCTTTGAAGGATTGGAAGGAAATAATAAGCCTGTCCCGCCACCGGCGGGATGGTAAGAAATCTGAGCAAATCATTTCTACTTAGTGTAGATAACAAAATTTTACAATGGAGAGTTTGATCCTGGCTCAGGATTAACGCTAGCGGCAGGCCTAATACATGCAAGTTGAACGGGATTTCGGGTAGCAATATCTGGATGAGAGTAGCGCACGGGTGCGTAACGCGTATGCAACCTACCTTTAACTGGGGAATAGCCTTCCGAAAGGAAGATTAATACCGCATAATACAATGATGAAGCATTTCATTATTGTCAAAACTCAGGTGGTTAAAGATGGGCATGCGTCCGATTAGCTAGTTGGTGAGGTAACGGCTCACCAAGGCTTCGATCGGTAGGGGGTCTGAGAGGATGATCCCCCACACTGGTACTGAGACACGGACCAGACTCCTACGGGAGGCAGCAGTAAGGAATATTGGACAATGGGCGCAAGCCTGATCCAGCCATGCCGCGTGCAGGATTAAGGCCCTATGGGTTGTAAACTGCTTTTAGCGGGGAAAAAACCCTCATTCGTGAATGAGGCTGATGGTACCCGCAGAATAAGGATCGGCTAACTCCGTGCCAGCAGCCGCGGTAATACGGAGGATCCAAGCGTTATCCGGATTTATTGGGTTTAAAGGGTGCGTAGGCGGATTAATAAGTCAGTGGTGAAAGCCTGCAGCTTAACTGTAGAACTGCCATTGATACTGTTAGTCTTGAATGTAGTTGAGGTGGGCGGAATATGACATGTAGCGGTGAAATGCTTAGATATGTCATAGAACACCGATTGCGAAGGCAGCTCACTAAGCTATAATTGACGCTGAGGCACGAAAGCGTGGGGAGCAAACAGGATTAGATACCCTGGTAGTCCACGCCCTAAACTATGATTACTCGATGTTGGCGATACACAGTCAGCGTCTAAGTGAAAACGTTAAGTAATCCACCTGGGGAGTACGCCCGCAAGGGTGAAACTCAAAGGAATTGACGGGGGCCCGCACAAGCGGAGGAGCATGTGGTTTAATTCGATGATACGCGAGGAACCTTACCTGGGCTTGAAAGTTAGTGAATCTCGCAGAAACGCGAGAGACCGAAAGGACACGAAACTAGGTGCTGCATGGCTGTCGTCAGCTCGTGCCGTGAGGTGTTGGGTTAAGTCCCGCAACGAGCGCAACCCCTATGTTTAGTTGCCAGCACGTAATGGTGGGGACTCTAGACAGACTGCCTGTGCAAACAGTGAGGAAGGTGGGGACGACGTCAAGTCATCACGGCCCTTACGTCCAGGGCTACACACGTGCTACAATGGTCGATACAACGGGTTGCTACATGGTAACATGATGCTAATCTCTAAAGTCGATCTCAGTTCGGATTGAGGTCTGCAACTCGACCTCATGAAGCTGGATTCGCTAGTAATCGCGTATCAGCAATGACGCGGTGAATACGTTCCCGGGCCTTGTACACACCGCCCGTCAAGCCATGGAAGTTGGGGGTACCTGAAGTCGATAACCGCAAGGAGTCGCCTAGGGTAAAACCGATGACTGGGGCTAAGTCGTAACAAGGTAGCCGTACCGGAAGGTGCGGCTGGAATACCTCCTTTATAGAGCAGATTATCTGCTTATTATTTCCTCCTTTACTTCTACCATTAAGAATTCCCAAAACGAGTTCGGGTAGGCCTCGGCCCACTGAGGCTACGCATTACTTGTTCTCAAGTATAGTCCCGTAGCTCAGCCTGGTTAGAGCACTACACTGATAATGTAGGGGTCAGCAGTTCAAATCTGCTCGGGACTACTCATATAACCGTTCTTGGGGAATTAGCTCAGCTGGCTAGAGCACCTGCCTTGCACGCAGGGGGTCAACGGTTCGAATCCGTTATTCTCCACAGAGTTCCGATTTAATTCGGGAATTAAGTTCTTTGACATATTGAAAGAAAATACACTTGACATCTAATTATGATGTCGAACAAAAAAGTTATTAAGGGCGCATGGAGGATGCCTAGGTTCTTGAAGGCGATGAAGGACGTGATAAGCTGCGATAAGTTTCGGGGAGGTGCAAATAACCGTTAATCCGAAAATTTCCGAATAGGTAAACCCCATCCAATGAAGTTGGATGACCCATAGTGGAGCAAACCCAGGGAACTGAAACATCTAAGTACCTGGAGGAAGAGAAAATAAATAATGATTCCCTGAGTAGTGGCGAGCGAAAAGGGAAGAGCCCAAACCGTTTCTGTTAAGGCAGAAGCGGGGTTGTAGGACTTCAACATGATATGTAATTTGAAGCTGAAGTATCTGGAAAGATACACCATAGAGAGTGATAGTCTCGTAAGCGTAACGATTACATTGATAGAAGTATCCTGAGTACCGCGAGGTCGGAGACGCCTTGTGGGAATCTGCCGGCACCATCCGGTAAGGCTAAATACTCTCAAGAAACCGATAGTGAACCAGTACTGTGAAGGAAAGGTGAAAAGAACCGCGAACAGCGGAGTGAAATAGAACCTGAAACCATGCGCTTACAAGCGGTCGGAGTCCTTAGGGATGACGGCGTGCCTTTTGCATAATGAACCTACGAGTTACTCCTCACTGGCGAGGTTAAATCCTTTGAAGGATGGAGCCGCAGCGAAAGCAAGTCTGAATAGGGCGTATAGTCAGTGGGGGTAGACGCGAAACCTTGTGATCTACCCATGGTCAGGATGAAGTGGCGGTAACACGCCATGGAGGTCCGAACCGGTGAACGTTGAAAAGTTCTCGGATGAATTGTGGGTAGGGGTGAAAGGCTAATCAAACTGGGAAATAGCTCGTACTCCCCGAAATGTTTTTAGGAACAGCCTCGTGGTCGAGTGTCGCAGAGGTAGAGCTACTAATTGGGCTAGGGGGCTTCACCGCCTACCAAACCCAGATAAACTCCGAATGCTGACGACATATACACGGGAGTGAGCCCTTGGGTGCTAAGGTCCAAGGGCGAAAGGGAAACAACCCAGACCATCAGCTAAGGTCCCTAAATGTGCGCTAAGTTGTTAAAACGTGGTCCGATTGCATTGACAGCTAGGATGTTTGCTTGGAAGCAGCAATTCATTTAAAGAGTGCGTAACAGCTCACTAGTCGAGCGATCGGGCGTGGATAATAATCGGGCATAAAGTGCACTACCGAAGCTATGGATTTATAGAAATATAAGTGGTAGGGGAGCATTCTAACAGCGCTGAAGGCGTGTCGTGAGGCATACTGGAGCGGTTAGAAAAGCAAATGTAGGTATAAGTAACGATAAGGCGGGTGAGAAACCCGCCCACCGAAAGACTAAGGTTTCCTGATCAACGCTAATCGGATCAGGGTCAGTCGGGTCCTAAGATGTAGCCGAACGGCGAAGTCGATGGCCAACAGGTTAATATTCCTGTACTAGCATAAGTAGTGATGGAGTGACGGAGAAGTGAAAGGTCTGCGTACTGACGGATTAGTACGTTAAAGCCCGTAGATATAGATTCTGTAGGAAAATCCGCAGAGTTTGTCGAAGGTGATAGTACCGCGAGTCTTCGGACAAGTGGATAATGACCCTAATCAGGCTCCCGAGAAAAACTTCTAAACTTATACTTATGCTACCCGTACCGTAAACCGACACAGGTAGTCGAGGAGAGAATCCTAAGGTGCTTGAGTGATCCATGGCTAAGGAACTCGGCAAATTAACCCTGTAACTTCGGGAAAAAGGGTGCCCCGCGCAAGCGGGGCCGCAGTGAAATGGCCCAGGCGACTGTTTAACAAAAACACATGGCTTTGCTAAATCGAAAGATGATGTATAAGGCCTGACACCTGCCCGGTGCTGGAAGGTTAAGAGGAGATGTCATTCGCAAGAAGAAGCATTGAATTGAAGCCCCAGTAAACGGCGGCCGTAACTATAACGGTCCTAAGGTAGCGAAATTCCTTGTCGGGTAAGTTCCGACCTGCACGAATGGTGTAACGATCTGGGCACTGTCTCAGCCATGAGCTCAGTGAAATTGTAGTAGCGGTGAAGATGCCGCTTACCCGCAACGGGACGGAAAGACCCCGTGCACCTTCACTACAGCTTCGCATTGATTCTGGATAAATAATGTGTAGGATAGGTGGGAGACTTTGAAGCGGTGGCGCTAGCCATCGTGGAGTCAATCTTGAAATACCACCCTTTGTTTCTTTGGAATCTAACTCCTCTGAGAGGAGGACATTGCGTGGCGGGTAGTTTGACTGGGGTGGTCGCCTCCAAAAGAGTAACGGAGGCTTTCAAAGGTATGCTCAGTACGCTTGGTAACCGTACGTAGAGTGCAATAGCATAAGCATGCTTGACTGTGAGACCGACAAGTCGAGCAGGTACGAAAGTAGGATATAGTGATCCGGTGGTTCCGCATGGAAGGGCCATCGCTCATAGGATAAAAGGTACGCCGGGGATAACAGGCTGATCTCCCCCAAGAGCTCACATCGACGGGGAGGTTTGGCACCTCGATGTCGGCTCGTCACATCCTGGGGCTGGAGAAGGTCCCAAGGGTTCGGCTGTTCGCCGATTAAAGTGGCACGCGAGCTGGGTTCAGAACGTCGTGAGACAGTTCGG
>JAHEYP010000047.1 GCA_023251535.1 Bacteroidota bacterium | reverse complement strand
ACTTTTTCATACTTATGTGTTTTCTTATTTTTCTTTTTCCGGTGAGTCTTTTCGACTCATGCAATAGAATATAGTCTATTGCTATTTGAATGCAAGTAAGTCAGCACAGATTAACTTAATGTTAATCCGTAATTATTAATTCGCATAAATTATTACTACTGAATAATTAACGGCTTAGTCAGTTGATTTACTCCATCAGTAACTCTAAGCAAATACATTCCTTGCTCCAAGTTTTTTAGATGGAGCAGCAAGTTACCACTCTCGTCGGACGTATGCAAGTCTCTTTGCACTAAAGCGCCCTGTGTGTTGAAAATTTCTGTTGAAAAAGTCTCACCATTAACAAACATCCCTTGCTCTACAAAAACATCGGCAGAAGCCGGCTGAGGATAGAGGTTAAGATATTGATTGCCATAAGACTTCATGTTCCTTAATGCAATGATTCTACTATAGGTAAAGCGTCCATCGAAATCCACTTGTTTTAAGCGGTAATACGCCACTTTATCTATTGATTCATAATCTCTTAGACTGTAAGAAAGCACTACTGAGCTATTACCTGCTCCATCTACGGTTCCGATTGGATAAAAATGATTTCCATCATTACTCCTTTCTACAACAAAATAGTCGTTATCGGTTTCAGAAGCCGTTGACCAATACAGTAAGCTGCTTTTATCTTGGTATTTGCCGTTAAACTGAAGCAATTCGATTGGCAAAGGAGATACGTTATTTACTAAGGTCCATACTCCATTAATAGGAGGATTAGAAATTGTAATTACATTTAATGTTGCCGATCCCATTGGAGGTATAACCCAATTTGAAGCCAAAGGACTCCAATATTGCGCCTGAATACTTGCAGGATTATTAAAAGGAGCTACTGGCAATTCGGTTCCAGACGCATAAGTTAATGCCATATCAACTGCTGGAATAGTAGGTGCTGTAAAATTCACATACCAGAATCTATCCGCAGTTGCATCGCGATTATCAGGAGTTAGTCCTGTGGTTGAATTTAGATTAGTAACATTTACCGGTGAAGCTGGCCAAGGTAAATTTGTTGCTGGGGTTCCGTAAGTCGAAACCTCTAATGTATCAACTGTAATACCTGCATTAACTGCTAAGCCAAATGGTGTTGCATCGGCTAATGTCCCTGCTTTCGAGAAAGGAATTCCATAATTCGTCAATGCTCCCGGAGTTCCGACATACCACTTAACTCTAGAGGTAAAATTCGGAGTTTCGCCATAGATGTATCTAAGTGTATTTGCTCCTGATATCGCAGATGATAAACTTGAGTAAACACTAAGTGTATGTCCGTTGAGATTTAAAAACCCATTAGTACTCCACGACATTTGTGTTTTTACTTTTACATCAGAATTCATTTGCAAACCTGCTGCATCCGTTTTGCTATAACGCAAGGTGCTATAAACTTCACCCGAAGGACAAGTTATTGTTTGTATTCCAGAACCACCATTAAAGGCAACGAATGTTGCACCCTCGGTAAATGCAGAATCATGATAATTTGTCCAGTTACCTCCAACAAAAATATTGGTAGATGCAGTTGCATTAAACACAGGCGCACCTGTAGTATTAACTATATCAAAATTATTAGTGATTCTGAAAGGCGTTGAAAGTGATGTTTTAGTTCCGAATCCTGAAATTTTCAAATTACCATACCATCCTGAGCTAGGGGCTGCAGATGGAATAACTGGAACGTTTTGACTTCCCAATCCAGAGAATTCTGTAAAACTTCCCGTTTGAATATCAAACACGTTGTTCAAACCATTTCCTGCAGGAACAATATTACTTGCGAACCCAGGCAAACCGAATACTTCAAATTTACCACCTGGCATTACTCTTAAAATATTTTTGGCAACTCCGCTGGCGGCTACTAATGTGTTACCGACTTTTAAAATACCACCGTTATTGACTGTCCATGAAACGCTATCGGCAGCGGTTGCATTATTCGTTGTAAAATAGGCTAATCCGGTTACTATCATAGTACCGTTAATTATATAATTGCCTGATAGAGCGGATCCACTTGCTCCGTTATTTCCATCCATCGCTGCATTTCCGTCAGAGATAAATGATAATGGCCCAGTAACTGTTCCTGTATTCGGAATACTTAGATTAAACACATAATTAGGTGCTGAACCGCTAACGGAAGTAATTGTAGCATTCGGTGCGATACCGGCTCCTGAAACTCTACAACCGATTAATGATCCTGGCAATGCGAATAAAGTAGAATAGACAGTAATAAATGATGTTGTGGTAACTATATTACCTCCTATAGTTAATGTTACACCTGCATTCGTTTGATACGCATTTTGATTTAATGTAAATGTTGTTCCATTTACAATTGATGCAATAGTAGAACCTAAAACAACTCCAGGACCTGTTACCAATTGCCCAACAACAAGTCCAACCGTTGATGCAGTAGTTACGTTTACTGAATTTGCAGTAACTGTACTTCCTGCTAAAGAAGTAGAGGTAGTATTACCTGTAGCAGTAGGACAATCAGCTGAAACCGTTGAATCGAGCATTAATGTTGCGCCTGCTGCAACAGTTACGTTAAAGCGACAAGCTGCAGAACCATTATTATAAATTTGAGTCTGACGTCCTCCTCCGAAACGGAGTTTAACATCTCGCTCAATTGATAAGTTAGTTGTAAGATTTGTGGTTTGTGATTTTCTAATCCTTGAAGCATCAAATACACCTGTTCCTAAAATTCTACAGTTTGCAGCTTCAATATTGAACGACATACCATCGAAGTTCGGCGGGTTACCTATCGTCCCATTACACATTATGGTATCACCAAAAACATTCAAATAGAAGTTATTGGCATTCGAATTAGCGTATATTTTCCCTCCTGCATCAACAATTAAGTCGTTACAAGGAATAGATGATGTTGAAAATGTGATGGTATGTCCATTTCGAATGGTAACATTGTTTGAAGCCGCTGGAGCACTTCCTGCCACAACCCACGCTGCACCATTCCAAGTTTGCCAAGTACCCGGCGTTGCCCAAACTCCTGAAGCTGCTGATCTATAATCACCTACAACTTGTCCGTTTGCCATTAATCCAGCAAAGACAATAGAACATAAAATTAGTAGCGATCTCAAACTCAGCAATTTAGTATTTAGCATAACAATCTTTGATGGTGCAAAGTTACGATTCGACTTCCGTATGATTGTTACCATTCTATTAAATAAGGGACGTGCAAGTTAATATTTTTTATTTTAACTGCAATGTTTCACTCTGTAATCAATTGGTAAAGTAAGTGTTTATTTACGGTGTTAAGTTTCAGAATATGATGAATCTCCTAAAAAACAGGGTCAATTAGCAACAATTTGCCGTTTATAACTCGGTATTGGGTATAGCTTTACAAGCCTTTTTTAAATTAATTTCGGGGCATATCTATACCTAAAGTACAATCAACCTACAATGACAGCAACTGAACAGGAACACAAGGACCAGGACTCTAAAAAGGTTATCGTTATTATCGTAATCTCCATTTTATTGGGAGTCAATGGGTTACTTCTTTGGCAATTCTTTGACAAGAAGACTCATCTTGAGCAAGTCAATAAGGAATTGAATACCACCATGGCTGAAAAAGAGTCGTTATCAGCTGAACTTCAACGTGTTAAAACTGAATACGATAAGTTAAACCAAGAAAATGCCGGCTTACAAAATCAGCTTTCATCGAAGGATGAGGAAATTCGTCAGAAAATTGCTGAAATTCAACGTCTTATCAACTCAGGCGATGCTGCTCAGCTGAAGAAAGCTAAAGAGGAAATGGCTGCGCTTAAGCTTTTGAATAATAGCTATATCGCTCAAATCGATTCATTACGTGGCGCTAACAAAGAGCTTACCGACCAGAATCTATCGTTAAACCAAAACCTTAGCACGGTAACTACTAAAGTTGGGGAGTTAACTCAACAAAATTCTGTGCTTTCAAATAAAGTAGCAATCGCTTCTGTTTTGAAGACTTCGAATATCAAAGCTATGGGTGTTCGTTACAAAAGCAGCGGAAAGGAATTAGAGACTACCAAAGCTAAAAGCACAGGTCGTATTAAAACTTGTTTTACAATAGTTGAGAATCTTGTTGTAGACAAAGGCCCTAAGGATATTTACATTCGTGTAATTAGTCCTGATGGTGCTGTAATGTCTACTTCCAGCGAAACTTTCATCTTCAACGGACAAGCTACTTTGTACACTACCAAAGAATCTATCATGTATGAAAACAGAAATACTGATTTATGCGTGTATTGGGAAAAAGGTAATACTTACAATCCCGGAAAATATACAATCGAATTATACTGCGAAGGAAATCAAATCGGATCTACTTCGTTAATGTTGAAGTAATCTCGAAACAATATTGTAAAGGCCATCTTCGGATGGTCTTTTTTTTGCTCTTTACTTTTAGAAGTAAGCTCTAACTTGTGCTCCTCCGGTATGAATTATTTTCACATCAGCAGGCTTTCTTCCGTCGTAGTTTATTCCAATTTGTAAACTGTTTCCTAAGTTGCGCTGTATCGATAGTCCCCAAGTATAATTGCTTCCTGTTTTTAGTCCTTCTAACATTTCATATCCAATAGCAGAGTTAGCTTCCGAATTATACTTTATATCGACATAATTAAATTTTGCAGTAATCACACCTTTCTTCACTGTACTATACCTCCATTCAACTCCGGCATCTTGAATATTCGCTGTCTCTCCTAAACTTTCAGCCAAAATATTTTCTTTGTTTTCATAGCGGTAGCTAACTGTTACTTTGTAAGTAGTTCCTGGTTGTATGTTTAACTTAGGAAGTAGTGCATAGCGTTGTATAGTATAATTACGATTACTAAATGCATCTGCATTTGATTTTTTCTCTCCTACTTCCGCTTGCATTTGAATCCCCATTTCTTGCGTAAAATTCCAGCGGATATTCTGACTTATCGTTTGCACATTCCGCGATTCAATTCCATTACTCAACAATTGTTTTACTTCTAAATGTTGGTAGTTAATATCTGTACTGAACTTTGAATCTGATCGCATAAAAAACAAGCTATGTCGTCCGTTAGTTTGCGTACTGACTAACATACTATCGGCAATAGCCGAAGGAATAGGATTCCAATTATCAATACTTCCGGTTGAATTCACTCTGTTATCGAATCGCACAGTAGAAAGAATTGAAAACTTCTTTAAAAAGGATTTACTATTTGCACCTAATGCATTGGAAGGATTTATATTCAGCACTAAATTCATCTGATTAAACACCACTTTCACGTATTCATCGGTAGTTGTAAATACGCGAATGTAGTTTGCTTGATCTTGAAAGCTTGCGACTTCAAATTCATTAATTTGCGGTATGGCATCACCGTTATAGTCGTTCCAGGCATAAACTCCGGTTCCTGCAGCGACTTGCACATACGAGTATTGCTTCTTTGGTTCGCGACCTGTTCCTCCTTCGTAATATGCATTTATTTGAACCGCATTCTTAATGGCGTTCAATGTATAATCTAATCGCCCCGATGCACTTTCTTCTCCCGTTAACGTAGTTACTAATGTATCTTCTACTTTTAAATTCCGGTAATTGAGTTGCAATGCAATCTTTTGCTTTTTTCCCGCCGTTGAAATGCCAAATCCTGCCATATCTGCAATGGTAGCAGCCTTTAGTGATCCGTCCTTCAATCCGTCTTCATACCTCCTACTTACACTAAATTTCATTGGCCATTTGGTGGTGTCAGCGTGTTGCAAATAGGCTTCTCCTGTTTTCCAACTAAAAGAGCCAATTGCTAAACTATCTTTTCGTAGTGATGAAATTTCATTCTGTTCTTGTTCGAATTTTACTCCGGGCAGCCAACTTCCTATCTTTCGCGATAAATCCTCACGGTGACGCATATACGAACTGCTGATAGACGTTCCTTTAGTTGTTAAATACGACCCTTCTGCACTGATCACATATTTACCCGGCTTCAATTGTCCCGCTAACGAATTCATTAATCCGTTGTAACTTGTTCCGCGCTGATACGATTTCAAAGTATATCGTACATCACCTTTCTGATTATGATGTAACCCAGTATGCACTGAGGTGATGATTTCATTTCCTGTATCACTTACAGCGGCTGTATTCCAATCGCGGGTAAATTCAACAGCTCTATAATTTTCTACTGGCACAAAATACTTATCAGTAAATTCGGCTTGCACTCCCGATATCAACTTCCATCCTGTGCTATCGGAGCTTATTGCTTTTGCATTTTCCATTGCAAATTTTACTCCTGTGCCAATGTCATTGCTTTTATCTTTAGTGCTGAATTTATTGATGTCGTTTTTGCTGGTTGCAATTTCCAGCGACATTTTCGTGGAGGTGTTTAGTTGATAAGCCGCACCAGCCGTAATCAATTGTCGCTGTTTTGGAGCAATCAACAATACATAAGGTTCATAGCTTCCTTGCGGGATGCCCGATAAAGGTGCTACCCATTGATATAGCCGTCCGTTGGCAACATTATCAACTGCTATATAATTTCCTTTGTTGGTTCCAACATTACTGAATCCAGCACGATAGCGAGCACTATCGCTATTCGTTGAATACACATAGATCGGACTATATGTAATTCCGTTTACTATTGTATCTCTTTTTGCATAGAGAATTTCATTGCTATTAAAAGCAACACTATCAACATTCAATGCAATGGCTTGAGAAAGATTGTCGCCGGCATTTGCTAAAATAGATTTATCATCACTCGACAAATCTTGTTGCACTGGTTGATTCTTACTGTCTTGCTCGTTAAAGTAATTGATGTAAGTAGTTAACTTTTTACTCTTCCAAGATGCTGCACCTGTTAACATGGTGCGTGCATAATTCTTGTCGGAATATTGATATTCTGCAATGATCCTTGAATCTTTGTTGATGATACGTTTAGCAGTAAATTTAATTTCGGCGGTATTGTAATCGATTACATAATCACGATCTTGCCCGCGTTGCAATAATATTCCATCGAGGTAAATTTGTTCCGAGCCCGACAACACCACAATAAAACTTTCATTTTCGGCACCGCGTAAGCGATAGGGTCCTTGATTACTTTCTACGCCTTGAAAAGTTTGTCGCGCGAACTTTCCTTTCGATACTGCAGCTCCTCCTGTAAAATTAAATACACCCTTAGTTCCATTCTTGCTCGCGAAATCATTGGTATAACTATACAATCCGCCTTGCCCTTTCTTAAAGTAGCGCATAAAATATCCATCGCTGTTTCGCACTTCAAAATCGCCGGCAATGAGTTTATGATTTTTATTGCTCAATTGAATAAATACTTTGTCGAACTCTTGCAGCTGTTGCGTATTTCCATCTGCTTGCACCGGAATATTATCATCGGTAATAGCAGCAACGATATCGATACCACCTCCTATCTTTCCTGCCAACTGCAAATTCAAGCTGGAGCTTACTACCGCATCCTGATTTGTCCCTACCGTTATTCCGCGGGAAATACTACCCGAACGGTTTAATCCGTCGAGACCAAATAATCCCGACTTATTTTCTGTAGGACGCTCAACAAAATACGGATCACTACTCGACTTCACATTTCCGCGTTCCAATAATTTGCGATCCCTCAAGTAAGTCTCTTTCCCGAATAGTAAGGGGAACACACGATAGCCAAATTCAATGGAGTCGCTTCGATTTCGAAAATGGTTGCTAAAAATGATCAGCGATTTTGCTTCATCTACTGAATAAACGATGGTATCGCCCGACAATATAAAAACACTTCCCGGCACTAAACTCAAAGTATCGAGCTGTACTGTATCGTTCGCACATGAAATCTTTTTTGTGCGAGCGGTACCCAATACCTGCGCATCACTAACTGAATATATCAGTAGCAACATCAACAAAATGATATTTGAAACAAGGGTTTTCACGCAGGAGGTAAATTTATTGAATTAGCACGAGGCTGCAGGTATTCCGATTATTGGTTTATAAACATGCGAAGGCCAATAAATAGACCCACTTGCAAATCGGAGAAAGAGATTACATTTGCGCAATAATATTTTCAACGTGGCTAGAATTATTACTTACAACGTCAACGGAATCAGGGCAGCGATTACCAAAGGATGGATTGACTGGATTAAAACGGTAAATCCCGATATTATTTTACTACAAGAGACAAAAGCCGAAAAATCGCAGGTCGATTTTAGTGAGATGGAAGCTTTAGGATATCATCATTTCTGGCATTCAGCCGAGAAAAAGGGATATAGCGGAGTAGCACTTATTTCTAAAATCAAGCCCGATCATATCGAATACGGATCAGGAAATGCGGAGATCGATAAAGAAGGACGAATTATCCGTGCCGATTTTGGAGATGTATCGGTGATGAGCGTTTATATTCCTTCAGGCTCAAGTGGTGACGAACGCCAAGGATACAAAATGCAATGGCTCGAGTGGTTCGACAGTTACATTGCTGATCTCACTAAAAAGAGAAAGAAGCTAATCATCGGGGGAGATGTGAATATTTGTCATAAGCCAATCGATATTCATAATCCGGTGAGTAATGCTAAATCTTCGGGATTCCTTCCAGAAGAAAGAGCATGGGTTGATCAATTTACCGGCAAAGGATTTATTGATACGTTTAGAGTTTTTAATAGTGAACCTCATCAATATACCTGGTGGACATTCAGAGCAAACGCCCGTGCTAAAAATTTAGGTTGGCGTATCGATTATTTATTTGCTACTGAAAATCTGAAAAGCAAATTGAAGCATGCGGAAATTTTGGCTGAGGCGAAGCATTCGGATCATTGTCCGGTATTGTTAAATATTGATCTTTAAAGAAAGAACTTCGAAAAGCTTCGCATACTTCGTTACGTGTCTATTTTTAAATTTTCATTTACCCTATGTAAACTACAAATCTAAAAAAAGACACAAGCCTCGTCTGCAAAGCTTTTGGAAGTTCTTGGGCGTAGTGGTGTATCGCATACTTCGTTACGCGACAATTTTCAGAAGTTTTTCAGCGCAGTTGATCGGCGATTAAAACAACTATTACCTTAAAATCAAAAGGGGAATAATGATTTATTATCATTACTCCCCTTTTCTAATTTATTTAACTTTTTTTATTTTCTTACAATCAACGGTTTTGATATTCGGTAATCCGTACCCGTTATGAGAACAAAGTACATACCATCCGTTAGTTGATTGATGTCGACATTTACTTCTTTAACTTCACTAACAGGCGACATAGAAATCAATTCTTGACCCGTTACATTAACTATTGAAATGGCAGCATTGTCAACCGCTTTTTCGAATTTAACATCTATTGAACCTCCGGTTGAAGGATTAGGGAAAACATTTACTTCTGTTGCATTTGTATTTGCGCTTGCTATTTTCATAGCAGGAACAAGATCTGTCCATTTATCAATACGCTTAGAAATTATTGAATACTGAGGATAGGAACTCATAAATTGAGCACCGCCAACAAAGATCGCATTAGTACCTTTAGCAGCTGCTGCAATTCCTAAGCGAGGTTGAGAAAGATATTCAACCGACCATTGGTTGGTTTTTAAATCCAACACCTCTATACGATCAGTTCCTGTATTTCCCCAAGCAGTAACTCCTCCGGCAAACATAATTCGTCCTGTCGTTTTTGCTACAGCCATCCCTAAACGTGGCGATGATAATGTTACAAATGACCAAGTGTTTGTTGTTGCATTATAAATTTCTACTCTCGAAGAAAGATTGCCCGAACTAGCAGTCACTCCACCTACAAAGTATACTTTCTTACCGTAAACTGCTACCGACATTGCATATTTGCCTTCCGATAATGTTGCTGTTGACCAAGTATTAGTTATTGTATCGTAGATATCAACTTTATTTGAATAAGGCATTATTGAAGAAGAATTATCAAGTCCGCCTGCAAACAAAACCTTTGATCCTACAACAGCTACCGCTATGCTTTCTCTTTTCTGCGATAAAGTAGCTGTGCTCCAAGTATCTGTACTCACATCATACATATCGATTTTATTACTTGATGTTGGATTACCAATATTTCCACATTCTCCTCCTGCAAAAATTACTTTATTACCAATAGTTGCCGAGGCCATACGGTGACGACCTTGAGATAATGTTGCTACCGTTTTTGCTCCAGTATAAACATTCATTATATCAACACGAGCTGTATATGACAAAACCGTTTTCCCTCCGGCAAAAATCACTTTGTTTCCTGAAGCTTCTGCTGCTCCTACACGACGCGCTAACGACAATGTTGATGTACTCCAAACACTAGTAGCATTATTATACACATCTATTTTATTTGTTACTACAGGATTTGTAAACGGACCATAAACTCCTCCTGCAAAAAAGGCTCGTCCACCTCCTACTACACCCTCCATTTCATTACGTGTTATTGACGTTGGAGTATTTGTAAATGCTCCCGTTGTAAAATCATACATTTCAAATTGATTCGCTGCAGCGAAAATAGCCTTGTTACTAAGTTGAACAACCTGAAGATTGGTTTGTGCTGTCGGTAATGAATCGATGGTCCATTGAGCTTTTGAAGCACGAGGAATCATAATAACTACTATGGTAGCTATTAAGAAAATTATGCGATTTTTCATGTTGGTATTTGTTTGATGATACAAACATGCAATGATTCTTCTTCTACAAAAAATAGAATATCCTCAACAAGGTTTGTTCGTCCCTGAATAAGGTAAAAAGTACTTAAAGAAGAATTTTAAACTAAATAAAAGTTGAAACATATTTATCCCGCCATAGCGGTAATATACTTCACAAGAGAGCGTTTTGCGAGTGGCAATAGTGTGTCTTCAATAGGTAACACTAATTCCGTTTCGATAACATACGTTGCGGGATTCGGGAAATTGCGATTATACATTAACAAATCTTGTTTGATCTTTTCATACGTATTACAAATTGTTTTCTCGTACGAAGTAATGTAATGCATCGCTATCGCTCTGTATTTATCGTCAGGTTGATCGTAAATGGTGATTTGGTATTCATACACTCTTGTTGATGCATCCTTACCGCTTTTCAAAAACAAGTAGCCTTCATCAAATCGAATCGGCACGATGCCCACCGGAAAAATATTGATTTGCGATTCAATAAAATCATAGATTTTTTTGCCTTCATCGAGCATGATTTTAAATCGCGGAATGCTAAATTCAATGATCGTTTGAAGCTCATGCATTAACTTATCGTCTTCGCAGAGCTTCTCATAGATCAACTTAAAGTTTTTAAAGTCTGCTTGTGAAACGCGTCCCGGAAATTGATTGTAAAGCTGCGCCTTTTTATTCCTCAAGGCAATTACGTTGCGATAATGACTTACCAACTCGCTTAAGGCTGGATAAAGTTTAGTTTCCTCGAACGACTCACTGACCCTCTGTAAGTAGGCCAATAAGATGTATTTTTTGTACTCAAAATCGATGAGATCCTGTGTTAACCAGTTTTCACTTAATTTTTCCATGAGGATTAATTTTAGATGTCACTATGTTATTGGGCGGCACAGCACTTTTCCACCCTTTTTATAGCTCATTTTAACGGTACTTGTTTTAACATAATTATGTTGAATATTACATTTTACCCCCTCCAATTGCCATGCCATACCTCCCTACCTTAGGAGCTTCAATAAAATCCAGATGAAGAAACTATTTTCTCTCTTATCAGTCGTGGCAGTGCTCTCCGTATCCTGCGTTCCGGCTCGTTTATACAACGAAATGAAGGCTAAAAAGGCGAATTGTGCCGTTGAAAACGACTCCCTGAAAGCCCAAAACTTACAGTTAACCACTCATAATAACGAACTTTCTTACCAAAACGACGATTTAAAGTCGAAAGTGGAGAGTTTAGCAGCCGATACTGCCTCATTGTCAACCGAGCTTCGTAATTTGAAGGCGCAGTACAACGAGGTGAATGCCAATTACCAACAATTATTGAAGGATGGCCCTAACGGTGCCGCCAACTCTGAAGCAACGAAGAAGTTAATTCGCGATCTTCAGAAAACACAAGAAAATCTTCAGCAGCGTGAAGATGAGATCATCGCCAAAGAGAAACTGTTGAAGGAAAAGAAAGAAAACCTCGATCGCCTTTCTGCTGAAATGAAAGCTAAAGATGCTCGATTAGAAGAATTAGAGCATATTTTGGCTGCTAAGGATTCTTCGGCGAAAGCATTAAAGAATACTTTGGTGAATGCTTTATCGGGCTATGCCGACAAAGGTCTTTCTGTTGAAATGAAAAACGGAAAAGTTTATGTAATGCTCGAAGAGCGTTTGTTGTTTGCCACAGGAAGTATCGTGGTTGATGCAAAAGGAGTCGATGCTTTGAAGGATCTTGCGAAAGTGCTAGAAAAAAATCCTGATATCAATATCTTGATCGAAGGTCATACCGATAATGTTCCGATGAAAGGAACAGGCGATATGAAAGATAACTGGGACTTGAGCGTAATGCGTGCTACTTCTGTGGTTAAAATCATAACCAGCAATTCGAAAGTTAGTGCTACCCGATTAACTGCTGCTGGAAGAGGAGAATTTATTCCGCTCGACAAAAGCAATACTGTAGAAGGCCGCAAGAAAAATCGTCGCATCGAAGTAATCCTTACACCGAAGTTAGATGAAATTTTAAAGGTGCTTGAAACTAATTAAGCCCTAGCCTCTCTATCACATGATGATTTCTCTAACCCATTTTCTGTTTCCCATCCGTAAGACAATATTTCTTGGTATTGTTTTATTATGGTCGACAGTTTGTTCGGGACAATCATCATATGTACAAGCGTACCGCGACTTCAGAGGATATTTATTTGTTTTCGAGAATGGTGCTCCGCGTCAGTTGGAGTCGCAAGCGGCTTCTTCTTTTAAATCGAAAGGCCCGTATGTGGCTTATGTAACTTCAGGAAATAACCTAAAGGTCTATTATAACACCGAAGTATTCGACTTAGGTGATGCTACCAATACTTCATATGAAATCAGCAATGAGTTGATGATTTATAAACGTGATGAAGTATTAGCGGTGTTCGATAGAGGTAAAACAACGCGTTTGACTTACTTCATCCAAGATTATATCCTCACCGATAAAATGGTGGTATTCAGAGATAGAAATCAAGGTGTATTAAGAACATATGCAAACGGAGAAATTCAAGATTTAGAATATACGTTGATAGGTGCACTTGGGACATTCGCTGCTGGAGAAAATACAGTTGCTTATACCAACAGCTCGAACTACTTCAAGATTTTCCGTGAGGGAGAAACATTTGAAATTGATAATATCAATCCAGTGTCAGTGTCGGCAGGAAAAAATATTGTTGCCTATGTAGATGGAAGTGAAAGAACGTTAAAAGTATTTTACAACAATAAAATTCTTACGCTCGAACAAATTACTCCGTTGTCATTTCTTGCAGGCGATGATTTAGTAGCTTACGTGACCGATGAAAATTCTTTTAAGCTGTTTGCCGATGGGAAATTGATGAAAGCAGAGTCGTACAAACCCGACTTCTACGCGGTAAAAGATCGTAGCGTATTGTTCTTCATCGACAGCAAATTACAGTTATTACAAAACGGCATGCGCTATGAACTCGATAATTTCATGCCGAAGAGTTATAAGATGAGTGAAGACAATGTCGCTTGGGTTGATCCTGCCAATCGTCTCCATTTGTTTAGTAATGGAAAATCAAAACAAGTTACAACAGAGCTCTTCACCGATTACGATTTAAACGGAGATATATTACGCTTCACAGCAGCTGAAGGAGCTTCAACAATTTATTATCAAGGTAAATTTTACTAAACCGATCCTATGAAAAAAAACTACATACTATCATTCATCCTTGTATGGTCATTAGCATTCACTGCTAGTGCTCAAACTGGATTTTTACCTTTAAGTAATACCGAAGAACAAAAGTTTCAAGGAGGATTAAATTCGCTAAACAGCAAGGCGCATACTTCTATGAAGCCCTTCTTGATTAGAGATCTTACTGAAAACACTGCATACGATTCGCTTCAGAAGCCAACTATCAAAGACAGTAAATTCACGAATACATTACTTGGAAGAAAACTGTTCAAAGAGCATTTGTTGAAAGTTGAAGAAGAAGATTATAAACTTTATCTCGATCCTGTATTCGAAGTAATGGGCGGTCGCGATCAAGATCATTCGAAGAATTACTTTACCAATTCACGCGGAGCATGGATAGGCGGAGAAGTAGGAAAACGATTCTCCTTCAATGCAACGTTTTATGAAAACCAATCGAAGTTTCCTTATTACCTCGACTCGGTAGTCAATATCACACGTGTTGTTCCCGGTACTGGAAGAATTAAGAGAGCGAACGATTATGATTATGCTTGGGCAACAGGTTCTATCAATTTCGAATTGAATAAACACTTCATGTTTCAGTTTGGTAATGATAAAAACTTTATCGGCGATGGATATCGTTCTTTATTACTCTCCGATAATGCTTTCAATTATCCTTACCTAAAAATTGTTACCGATATCTGGAAGATCCGTTATGTAAACATCTTCGCCGAGATGCAAGATTTAACGCGTTACGATTTGCAAGACAATGAACCTTTTCAACGTAAGTATGTATCGATGCATTACCTCGATTTGAATTTAGGTAAGCGTGCATCGGTTGGTATTTTTGAAACTGTTGTTTGGCATGCTGACTCAACGGGACGCAGAGGATTTGATTTAGGATATATGAATCCGTTTATCTTCTTCCGCCCAGTCGAATTCTCTATTGGCTCTCCTGATAATGTACTCTTAGGCTTTAATGGCAAATTCAAGATTAACAGTAAAAACACATTATACGGTCAATTGCTGCTCGATGAGTTCTTGTTGAAAGAAGTGAAAGCCGGCAACGGTTGGTGGGCGAATAAACAAGGATGGCAAGTAGGATTTAAAAGCTTCGATGTTTTCGGTGTGAAAAACCTATATGTGCAAGGTGAATACAATGCTGTTCGTCCGTTTACCTACCAACACCGCGATATTGCTGGCAACTACGGACATTATCGTCAGGCTTTAGCGCATCCTCTTGGTGCTAACTTCTATGAAATGTTAGGAATAGCTCGCTACGAATACCA
Source organism: Bacteroidota bacterium (assembly GCA_023251535.1). Classification (GTDB taxonomy): domain Bacteria; phylum Bacteroidota; class Bacteroidia; order AKYH767-A; family OLB10; genus CAINEC01. The sequence goes on along the minus strand of JAHEYP010000047.1, from coordinate 4,550 downwards.
CCAATGGAAATTAGAAGGGAAGTTAAGCTATGCTTTAGTAGGATATGATACGGCAGGGTACAATTTCGGACAAAACATCTTCTTGCCGTATACCACTCGTGCTAATGAATATGGGAATAAAATCGGACAAGGAGAGCAACATAAAATCATGTGGGCTACGTTAAGTATCAGTTATGAATTTAATCCGATAACGCATTTCTGTGTCTTTGCCGAAGCTTCGATGAGAAATGATAAGAGTCCGGCGAAATCAGACAATACGATGTTAATTCAAGGCGGCTTAAAAACTAAACTCTTCAATCGCTATTACGACTTCTAAGAAATTGAAGACTTAATCTTGTCGGTTAAAAGTAAATAACGAACTTCGCAGCACTAATAAATCCCCCTTGAGCCAGATAAAAAAACTTGCCGGACAAACTGCCATCTATGGGTTGAGCAGTATTGTAGGACGTTTATTGAATTATTTACTGGTTCCTATTTATACACGCATCTTCGATCCGAATGCGTACGGGGTAGTATCTGAATTTTATGCTTATGTTACCTTCCTGATCGTTGCTTATACCTATGGTATGGAAACGGCCTTTTTTCATTTCTCCACAGGAGGAAGTGATAAAGACAAAATATACAGTACGGGATTAAGTACGTTATTAGTCAGCTCGGGATTATTCTCAGGACTACTCATTTTATTCGCGGGCCCTATTGCTAACGGTCTCGGCTATCCGAATAATCCTGAGTACATTGTTTGGTTTGCCTTGATATTGGCATTTGATGCGTTAACAGCATTACCTTTCTCACGCTTACGACAAGAAAACAAAGCCAAGACCTTCGCGGGATTGAAGATGTTGAATATTCTCATCAACATCGGACTAAATTTATTCTTCCTTGCTTGGTTACCTAAATTAGTAGAGCCTGGCAATTGGGCCGATGCGATTTACAGCCCTGGTATGGGAGTAGGATATGTATTTCTTTCGAACTTAATCTCCAGCGGAGTAACGCTATTGTGCTTAACGAAGCACTTTAAATTTGTAAAATTTCCGGTAGATGTTTCACTCGTAAAAAGTATGCTTATTTATGCATTCCCGCTGTTAATAGCAGGATTTGCGGGTATGATAAACGAAACACTTGACAGAGCGATATTAAAGTACTTAGTAACGGATAAAGCGTCGGCGATGCACCAATTAGGAATTTACAGTGCTTGTTATAAACTGAGTATTTTAATGACTTTGTTTGTACAAACCTATCGTTATGCAGCGGAACCATTTTTCTTTTCCCAACGCGATAAACAAAACAGCAGAGATTTATATGCAACAGTGATGAACTACTTTGTATTAATCTGCAGTGTAATCTTTTTAGGAGTGATGCTGTACATCGATATCGTTAAAATATTTATCGGAAGTAAATTCCACGAAGGATTGAATGTAGTTCCGATTTTATTGTTTGCGAATTTGTTTTTAGGAGTATATCTCAATTTAAGTATGTGGTATAAACTCTCCGGACAAACACGCTATGGCGCTTGGTTCTCAGTAGCGGGAGCAATCATTACTATCTTGTTTAACCTATGGTTAATTCCGATTATGGGATATACAGGAGCTGCGTGGGCAACGTTTATATGCTATGCATCCATGATGGTGATATCGTATTTCTACGGACAAAAATTCTATCCTATACCCTACCATGTAAAAGACTTCTTTATTTATACAGGAGGAGCCTTTGGAATGTGGATGATTGGCTTGATGATTCATCAATATGCAGGATTTAGTTTTATGATGCAACAAACTTTAAACACCGTTTTACTGTTAGTGTATATTGGAGCTATGTGGAAAGTATTGAAGTCGAACAAAGACTTAAAAGTTAACATCTGATATTATGCAAGTACACTCTGAAAAAGATTTATCGGTTGAAGCCTTTAACGAATTAGTAAGCGACGAAAACCAATTAGTATTTGTAGACTTTTACGCTACATGGTGCGAGCCCTGTAAATTTCTCGATGAGATACTAGAAGAATTAGCACCGAGGGTAGCACCTACTACGCGCTTTGTAAAACTCGACATCGACGAACATCCTGCTTTACAAAAAGAGTTCACCATTATGAGTGTTCCTACGCTAATGATTTACAGAAAAGGAGAACAAGTATGGAGAATGGCAGGCTTCGGATTAGCGAAAGAGATGGAAGAGATAATATTGAAGTTTAAGATATGAAACTAGAAAATAATTATGCTTTAAAAAGCGGTAAGTTAATTTGACTTTTTGAACAAACGAATTTTTTTAACCCTTCTTACGGCCTATAATTACGAAGATGCTAATTAAAGAAAGTGCTACAAAAACTTACTTCGTAATTATCACCTTCATTGTCCCTAAATTACTAGTTGGTGAGCGTAGTTTTAGAATGTACACCCCAGCTGGAACAGCATCGAAACGAATAGCGGTAGTGTAATGGGTATTATCGAGTAATTGCCGAGCACATAATTGCCCTTGTAATGAGTAGAGTTCTGCATATACCTCTTCCGAAAAAGTTTGTTTTAACTCTAAATAAAACGCACCGTTATTAGGATTAGGGAAAAGCTTTTGTATAACACCCTTTGTATCATTTATTGAAGCTATTCCAGTACTTAAGCTATCGCAGATACTGCCCACAACGGGCCCCATATCATAATCGGGATTATTAGGCAAACCCCAATATGTCCTTTTACCTCCCAAGTAAAAACTCCAAGGCTGAAAATCACAAGCTAAGCCTAGGCTATCGGGAGAATTTATTACGCCCAAATTCATATTGTATTGGTTGTACATTGTGTCGGCATAAGGGTAGTTATTACCTGCAACGGTATAAGCACAAGAAACATATATTTTATCATCAGGCCCCCTTTTTAATGCGCCCATTGTATAGTTAGGGTAATAAACACTGTATAGTGTATCCTGAACAATTTGATTCGGATAATTACGCAAATCAATTTGAATAATTCTATTTGAATCAGGTTGACTTGGGCTTGCACTAACATACAAAAAATTTCCAGAAGCAGAGAACTCACATGACCAAAGACATGGTACAGGGGAAACCATCACTTGTTGACGAACAGTAACAGGATTGGATAACATTCCTGAACATCTGTCGAAATCATATAACTCTATCAATCCATCAAAATTCACCATAGCCAATCGATCACCCCTTTTATTCCACTTAAATTCAATAAAAGCAGTACCAGATCCTGTACCTATCGGTTGAGGCTGAATACTATCTATTCCTATTGGCGTCACTAAATACTTATAATATTTATCGTCATAATTATTCTGAGTAGTCCTCATAAAAATCCACCAATCGCGGCCATTTGCATGTTTAATACCATTAATTGACGCTATCCATAATGAATTTATTTTAACATTTTTTCGTGACACTTCACCTAACCCATTATTTAAATTCAAATCAATAACTGAGTAATATAAACCAATGTTAATATTATCATCGACACTAAAAAGATAAAACTTTTTTGAGCTATCAATAACAGGTACAATAATTAATTCACGATACCAACCAATTCCTGCAATGTTTATTCCATTAGACATTAAATGATTTTGAAAATCATATACAACAGTTGTATATCCTGGAGTTGATGCCCGAGTATTCGCATAAAACAATAAATTTCCGTTTGTGTCGGCAATCGACACACAACTTCCTCTAGATCTCATACCTGTTTCAATTGGCTGCGGATTACTTAAACTACTAAAATCAATTCCTGCGCTGTCGCCGAATGCCCATACGTATTCAGACTTTTGAGAAAATGAATCAAAAGTGGTCAATGTTAATATCCAAAACACAACTATCCAAAGCCTTTTCATTGGGATACAAATCGAGATTTACAATTTAAAGTTTCATAAATAGCAATTCACAACGAATATTTTCTATTTAATTCAGTTGTAATAATATTTATTGTTTGACCTAAGCTTAGTGTAAAACTAATAAAAAATTTAACAATAATAATCTACGAAACTTAATCAACTCATAAGCTTTCCATTAAAAAAATAGGAATAGCCCAATTTTTCAAAAACTTGAATTTCAAAGCAGTTCAGATTGGTTACGATTTTGCAACAAATCGAAAACTATTTCTTATCCCTATCACTTTTTAAAATCGAATAGATATACATATCGTAGTGGCGGTTATTCCAAAACATCCAATCTCTAAATAATCCTTCTTTTAAAAATCCATTTTTTTCGAGCACTCTTTCAGAGGCAAAATTGCCGGGCATTACTTCTGCCTCCACGCGATTTATATTTAGATTATTGAATGCGTAGTTTAGCACACAATCGATCACTTCAGTAATGATTCCTCTTTTCCATTGCGCCGATTTTAGGTCGTAACCTAATTGTGCTTTGTGTTCGGGAATAATACTATTGAAGCCTATGGTACCAATAATTTTTGTTTCATTGGTTGGTTCGGCTATACCCCATCGAATGCCTTTTTTATCGGCGAAGCGAGTGCGAAAATGATTAATAATTGCATCGGCATCCTCCACTCTTTGAAGAGTGGTTATGTTGTAAAATTGAGTTACGGAATCATCGC
>JAHEYP010000046.1 GCA_023251535.1 Bacteroidota bacterium | reverse complement strand
AAGAAAAACAAATGAAATATTTTGCAATAATTCTATTCGCAATCTTAATTCCACTTGTGTGTAATGCACAAGTGGAATTAAATCCACATAAAACAAATATTCAAACACCTCCAATTGTACCGTGCAATCCAAATACATTTTGGGCAGTCCATGGAAACCCTCCATTATTTAATAATGCGAACATATCTGAATTCACATTAAATAATTCCATAATTACAAACAATGGGATAGTTGCTACAGGATGTCCCGGAATGTCATTAGCATATGCTAACTACAATTTGCTCAATGGAAACGGAGGCACTTTTTACTCTATTGATTATATTCAAAATCAGCAGCTATATATGTATAATGGTGTAAACTGGACTCCATTCGGTCCTGCTAGTCCAGGAATTCATCATGCATTTGCCGGGTATGAAAACAAAATTTACTTATCAGGATATTGGAACAATACTAGTAATCAAAAATATATTTACTCCTTCGATGGAACACTATTCGATACAATCTTCACTACCCCAACCAATTTTTCTTTAGCATCATCATCAATTACAGTTGATAATAACTTTAATATATGGATGATATTAGGCCCAGACCCTTTAAATACACCAACAACAATTCTTTTAAAAATTGATACATTAGGAAATCTCATTAATCAATATCCCTTATCTATTCAGAGCCAATTTGCACCTATAACTAGTGGAGCATTGTTTATTATGAATAACACTTTGTATATTGGATTTGGGCCACTCCAACCAAATTTTCCAAATACATTAATGCCATTTAACATTATAGGAGATTCCTTAGTTATGGGGACACCAATTCCTTTCTCCTTCCCCGATGTATATGATATTAAATCCTGCAACCAAGGCACTCTAACAAGCATCTCAGAAGTACCGGAGAGTTTAAAGGATTTATCGGTTTATCCAAATCCGGCGCAGGATCAGTTTATGCTGCATTTGCCATATCGTACATCTTCAAATGCCACTATTCAAATTTACAATTTACAAGGAGAGTTAGTGAAAACCATTAAAGCATCAGACACCTCCCCTATTAATTGCAGCACGTGGCCTCGTGGGATTTACTTTGTGTCGTTGGTTGAAGAAGGGAAAGCAAGGGTGACGAGGAAGGTTGTGGTGATCTGAAAATTTGAAGATGGAGTTTGATTTGAAAATTTGAAAATGGTCAATTTGAAAATAGGAACGAAGTTCGAGGGAATATATAATTGGCTACAGATTTTTATGATTCTTATAGTTTGGTTATGAGTTTTCGCCCTTGGCGAATAAAGATTTATTATTTCGTTGTCTTCGACGATTTTGCCTAACGGCAGGAACATCCCATTGGGACAAGCGGATAAAAAGATTTGAAAGTTGTTAACCCTGAAGTGTGTCGATTGAGGTTTCTTTTTTGAGATAAAATTTATCGACACTACTTCAGGGGATTTTAAAAGGATTTTTATTCGCCGTTTAGAGAGACTTTAATTAGTTATAGAAAATAAAAATCCGGATACGATGTAAGATGATTACAAAGTATCCGGATTTGTTTTGTTTAGGAGTTACTTCATTTTATTCTTGAATACCTTTTGGAACTTTTCGATTTTCGGTTTGATTACCAGAGAGCAATACGGTTGATTTTCGTTTTCGTTATAGTAGTTTTGGTGGTAGCCTTCTGCTTTATAGAATTTAGTGAGTGGAGAAATTTCTGTCACCACAGGACTAGGGAAAGCACCTTCCTTGTTCAACTTATCTTTATACATCTGAGCGGTTAAATGTTGTTGCTCGCTATTATAAAACACAACCGAACGATATTGTGTACCGATATCGGCACCTTGACGATTTAACGTAGTAGGATCGTGGACTGTCCAGAAAACTTCTAAAAGTTCATCAAAAGAAATGACTTTCGGATCGAAAACTATTTGCACAACTTCTGCATGTCCGGTAGCCCCTGAACATACTTGCTCGTAGGAAGGATTTTCACGTTGTCCGCCGCTATATCCCGAAGCCACCGACACAACACCCTTCAATTGCTGATAAACAGCTTCTACGCACCAAAAACAACCTCCACCGAAGGTGGCAGTGTCTAATCCATTCGTATCCATTTTAATATTTGATTTTTTAGTTGAAGAAATTTCTTGAGATTCTGCTTTAGGAGAGGTGCACGACATCAGTAAAACAGAAAGCATGCTAAAGATAATTGAATGTTTCATGTGGTTTTTTGATTGTTAGTCGTTGGTGGGTGATATTACTGACAACGGTTTAAAAGAAAAATTGTTTTGAAGGGAGAAATAAGACGATAAGTGATGGGTGATGGGTTATTGGCAATAGACTATAGGCTATAGGCTATAGCTATAGGCTATAGAAGGAAGACCTTAGGCAATTGGCAATAGACGATAGATGATGACGTTGCCAAAATTTCTTTTCCCCTTTTCTCTTGTGGTTCGATTTTCAAATATCGAAGGCAAAGAAATTATTCTTCAATGAATCTCGGGTTATTTCCCGAATTATTCAAAACAGAATCCCGAAACATTCCTCTCCCCTACCTCGCGCCGGTGACGAATTCCTTGAGATAGAAAGGTTCGAAGTAGGCGGTGTTTTCGAATTGTTTTGCTGCGAATGCTTTTTGTGCGGGAGCGATTAGTCCGAGGGCGGATTGCTTATAATTTGAGTTATAAGAAACGTTCTTTTTATCGGCAAAGACCTCTACCGCTTTATGAGCACCATCGCCAAACATAATAATCTCTGCTTGATGATTCATGAAACTATTTTCGGTAAGCACTTCTGCTTTTACATCTTCAAGAAAATCGAGCGACGAGTTGAGAACAGCACCATACACTTCCATACGACGAGCATCGATCATTGGGAGTAGCAACGTTGAAGAAGGAGTATCGGGAAATTGCAATAAGAAAGACGAGGACATTGCCTGCAACGTATTCACAGCTATCAAGGGAATATTCATTGCGTAACAAATTCCCTTTGCAGTAGAAACGCCTATGCGTAAGCCGGTATAACTACCAGGACCTTTACTAACGGCCACGGCTAGGAGATCTTTAAAAGAAACCGCTGCTTCTTTCATCACCTCATCAATAAAAACGGCGAGAATTGAAGCATGAGAACGATCGGCAGCAGATTCGCGTGAAGCGATTACCTTACCCTCATTCGCGAGCACAACCGAACAAACATCGGTAGCTGTTTCAATATGAAGAATCATCAACGACTACTTAACCTTCTCGAATAATTCATCTTTAGAAACCACTTTCACTTTCTCGCCATCCTTCAACGTTTTAGAAACGGCATTGAAAGGAGAAGTAATAACGGCATCACCTACTTTTAATCCATCGAGAATTTGAATATTCATATTATCCTGAATACCCACTTTCACCACTTGCAATTTCGCTTTGCCATCTTTAATTACAAAAACACATTCATGCAAAATAGCTTCTTTCGTATCCTTTTTAGTAACTGTTTTACCTTCTAACTCAACAGTTTTTTTGTTGGTCATCTTTGTAGTATCGCGCGTTGTAACTGCTTGTATCGGTACTACGACAACGTTAGAAACTTTATTTGTGATAATATCGACTGTAGTCGACATTCCAGGGCGGAAAGGACTAAAATCTTTAGGTTTATCTTTTAACAAATCAGCATACGATTCGCGAATGATACGCGCCTTCACAGTAAAATTGGTAACCTGATCGGTTGAAAGTGTTCCGCTAACAGTAGCAGAATTCGCCACTTCAGTAACAACGCCCTTAAACTTACGACCGAGGTAAGCATCGATTTCAATATCGGCAGTATCGCCACGAGTAACGCGAACGATATCACTTTCGCTCACATCAACATTCACTTCCATCTCATTCAAGTTAGCAAGGCGAAGGATTTCAGTTCCTTCCATCATATTAGTACCCACAACACGTTCGCCTTTCTCTTTACTCAACTTAGAAACGGTACCATCAACAGGAGCATAGATATTCGTTTTATTTAAATTCTCTTTCGACTCTTTCAAGCTTGCTTGAGAACTTTTTACATTAAACGAAGAAGCAGCGATAGCCATTTTAGCAGCATCTACTTCAGCTTTTGCTACCTCATACGCCGACTTCACTGATTCAAACTCCTGAGGAGAGATTGCTTTATCATCAAACAAAGCTTTATTTCTGTTATACGTCAACTCTGCTTTCTTCAACTGTGATTCAGACTGAGCGAGACGAGATTTACTACTCGATAAATTAGCTTCTGACCCACTTACAGCTGCTTGTGCACGATCGAGCGTCGACAAATAAATTTCGGGATTGATACGACAAAGCAAAGTACCTTTCTTCACTACATCTCCTTCCTTCACAAATAAGTCAACTATTTCACCGGAAACATCGGCAGTAATTTTGATCTCCACCTCTGGTTGTACTTTACCGCTTGCTGAAACCGTTTCTGTTATATCTTTAAGTTCTACCTTATCGGTACTCACCTTAACCTCATCGCCACTACCGATCCAGCCTGCTTTTTTTGCCACTACCAGAATAACGATGAGCGCAATTGCTGCGATACCCACCTTTTTCCATACTGAAGAATCCTTAGCCATAATTGAAATAATATAAATCGATGTAAAATTAGAAAGTAAGAGGATTGCCGGCATAAAAATCGAGCACTTTCACGCGGAAAATGTAATCATATTTTGCCTGAAGAAACTCAATCTTTCCTTTTGTGAGGTTATTAGTAGCAGTAAGATACTCTAGCGAGCTTGTTAATCCTGCGTTGTAACGTTTTTCGGCATAATCATACGCCTCTTGCAAAGCCGTAACACTTTTCTCGAGTGCATAATATTTTTTCTGCGAAGCGAAAGCGTCGGTATGTGCTTGTTGAATGCTCTTATAAACAGTATTCTTAGTTTGCTGAGAAGAAATTTCGGCATTCATACCGTTTATACGAGCACGAGAGACATTATAGCGAGCAGAGAATCCGTTGAAGATAGGAATACTCAGACTTAATCCGAGAGACTTCGTGAGGTTATTATCGATCTGATCGCCGAAAGCTGTGTTCTTATAATTCGTAGTAAACGAAGGCGACAACACCTGTTCTCCACTTTGAGTGACGTAACCCGTTGGTGTTAATCCCAAGTAAACCGGTGTTCCATCGAGCGATTTAGAAGTACTAGAATATCCCGATGAAAGTGATCCGAACATTGACAAACGAGGAATGTATCCACCTTGCGCGATACGAACTCCCAAGTTTGCACTTTGAACTTTTAAGTCGGCACTTTTAATTTCAGGAAGATGCGTTAAAGCAGTTGCATAGATCTGCTCAGGAGTTTGAGCAAGGATACCTACTTGAGGAACATCAACTGTTGGAGACGCGACATCAAAATTCGGAGTACTATCGAGTTCGAGCAATTGAATCAAAGAAAGTCGAGCGATAGCAACTTGATTATCGGCAGTAATTTGATTCAGTTCTTGGTTCGCCAATTGCGACTCAGCATCTAACAGATTACCTCGAGTCATAACACCTGCATCAACCAATTTTTGAGTGCGGTTACGCTGTTGAGTCGACTCATCGACACCATTCACCATTACCTTTTGTTGTTCCTTCGCGTAAAGCAATTGCAAATAAGAAGAAACCACATTCAAAGCGATATCATTCTGAATTTTGCGAAGATCGGATTGACCTGCGAGGTAATTCAGCTGGCTTTGCTTCAACGTATTTTGAAGTTGGAAACCATTAAACAAAGCGACGTTCGCGTTCAGCGACATATTCACCGATTTGATTTCAGAGTTCGTAAACGTATACGAATACGGATCTACTGAACGTCCCCAGTTATAATTACCACTTGCAGAGCCATTCAAAGTTGGCGCGAGATTAAACTTATTCTCATCCACCGCGATCTTCGACGATTGCGTAGAGAGATACTGTTGCTTAACAGTTAAGTTATGTTGCAAGGCATAATCAACGCACTGCTGCAGTGACCAAGAAGACTGAGCGTTGGCGAAAGCCGGAAGCAAGAAAATGCATAAGCCGGCAAGTTTAAAACGAATATTCGGAAACACCATAATTCGGGTAATTAGATAAGTGAACAAAGTTATAAAAGCGATCGACATATATAGTTGAAAGTCGACCAAGTGTTATAAACGGTAGATGAACCGAAAAAAGCGTGTCCCGCAGCAAAAAAAAACAGGAATGAGTATACATCTCATTCCTGTTAAACCATTCATTCATTAACTACAATATCTTGATGCTTAGTTATACACCTTCACCATGAAGACGAAATCCTTCAATTTTTTGATTTGAGAAGTACGATCGGCGCCTTTCAGATTTTTACGAGAAGGCACTGAAATATTAGCTACTTCGCGTTGTTTATTAATATAATCGCTGATCCACTTCGATTTCACGGCGAAAGAAGCTCCCTCTGCGGAAGCATTTTTACCGCTGATGATACCTAAGAGATTTCCTTGGCCATCGAATAATGGTCCGCCTGAGTTACCCGGGTTTACCGGAATACTGATTTGGTATGCGGTAGTATCGCCCTCATAACCTGTATACGAACTGATAGAACCTTCATTATAAACCAAGTCTTCACGAGGGAAACCGAGTGTAAATACCTTTTCACCAGGATCAGAAATTGACTTCTTGAAAGAATAAGGCATATCGGTAAAGCCTTTAAAATCGGAATCATCTACCTTTAGAACAGCAAGATCGAGTGATTTATCGGTATACACCGTTTTCACCTTAACTTGACCTAACTTTTCATTGCTGATATAAATAGAACTAGCATCCTCAACAACGTGGTAACTAGTTAAGATATATCCATCGGAAGTGATAGCGAAACCTGTACCTGTAAAGCTTTGAGTTTGCTCCTGCTCTTGATCTTTCGCCGAAGTATTTTGATCTTGAATTAGTGCTTTTTGCTTACGCTTAATGCTTTCAACTTCACGACGTAATTCGCGGTAAGCATTTTGATTTTTTACAGCGCCGCCGCCGGTAAGATCATAATAAAGAATCGTAGAACTTACAGCGATGATAGCTGCTACGGCAGCCACTGCGGCTACGCGGTAACGCTTCCACAACAAACGCACTTTTGAATCTGATTTCTCCACCACTTTAAGAGGAGATTTGAAAGCAAACTGTTCCGACTCCATTTCATCATGGATAGCGGCCAATTTCTTTTTCAGATCGATACGTTCGGCGTAAACTCTAAAAGAATCGGTGATAAGGCGATGATCATCGATAGCGTTCGCCATTTCAGGATCACTTTCGCGCCATTGCTCAAAAATGCGCAACTCTTCCGGGGTTAATTGCCCCAGACAATAGCGCTCTATTAATTCGTCAGTTTCTCTCCTGTTGGTCATTGTTATTTCCCGTTTTCTGATACACCTCAAAGAATGTTTTCTTGAGACGTTTCAGGCACTTATACTTTTGATTTTTGGCATTGTCGGCATTTGTGTAACCAAACTTCTCAGTGATATCGTCCATACTCTGATTGTTGATATAGAAATCTTTCAGAATAGAACGGCAAGGTTCGCCGAGGCCCTCCAATGCAACTTGCATAGCGTGGTACTGATCCTCCTTCTGCTCCATGTCCTCCGACTCAACCTGGATAAACTCATCCGTATCGCTTAAATCATCGGTAAACCTCGACTTACGCTGCAATTGCTTGAGCCATAATCGTCGGCTAACAGAATAGATGAAGGTTTTGATGCTACAGTTAAGTTCGAAATCATCCTCCTGCAATTTCTCGTAGAAGACAATGAGCGCCTCTTGGTAAACATCTTTAGCCTCTTGCAAGGAGCCGCCATTGTTTAATACCAGATTCATTATCGTTTGATAATGCTGGCGGTAAACTAATTTGAGCGCCTTTTGGTCACCGCTTTGCAGCGAGCGAAGCATTTCTGCTTCCGTGACAGGCTGTACCTGCTTCATGCTTGTATAGTCCTTAATTCGGGATAATTGAAAAGGTAACCCTTTCTTTTGCAAAATTCATCAATTAAACGAGGCCAAAATAAATTTCTTTCAACTTTTATTATATGATTATCAACAGCTTACGTTTTTTCTTTCAATTTTGACCATAAAATCGGGTTACCAAAAAGCGATTCCGGTATTAAGTGTAAGTTTCTAACCAAAAACTCATCTCATCAAAATGAAAAAATTCTTATCATTCCTTGCTGTTGCTACTTTCGTTGTAGCATTATCTTCTTGTGGATCTAAAACAGAAGCTCCTGCTGAAGGAACTACTGATACTGCTGCTGTAGCTGCTGAAGCTGCTCCTGCAGTTGACACAGCTGCTGCTGCTACAGTTGATACAGCTGCTGCTGCAGTTGATACTGCTGCTGCTCACTAATCACAGCAAGTTATTAAAAATTAAAAAAGGGCTTCGTTTACGAGGCCCTTTTTTAATGCTCAAAAGAAAAGGGAAGCTTATCGATTTGATAGCTTCCCTTTTCTTTTCAATTATCTTATAAGATTAACTTGTCTTTTCAGCTACAGAGCCGGCCGGCACTTTAATTTTATCTTTATCGGTAATTCCGTTCAATATTTCGATATTGATACCATCGGAAATTCCTGTTTTAAGTACTTGCTTGCGATAAGTATTGGTTCCGGTTTCAACTTCAACAAACGTCGTATCGCCTGAGAACTGAAGTACGCTTTCCGGTACCGACAATACATTATCCTTTCTTTCAAGGATAATATCGGCATTCGCCGAATAGCCAGCGCGAATAAAATGATCGGGATCGAGTTTAACGGCAGCTTTTATTTGGAATTGGATAGCGCCATTTTCAGCTACTCCTTTTGGAGCGATATATTCGAGTTTAGCGCTGAACTTATAATTTTCGATAGCTCCAACTGTTAAGATAAGATCCATACCAGATTTTATCTTTCCTACCTCCGACTCATCCACTTTTCCTTCGAAAATCATCTCGCCCATATCAGCAACCGAAGCGATTGTTGTTCCTTCGTTAAAAGTATTTGCTTCAATTACTGAGAACCCTTCTTTCACGGGCACATCGAGTACCATTCCTGTGATCGTAGATTTAATCAATGTATTGGTTGCAGTTCCTGAACTTTTCGCAACACCATCTTTTATCAAGTCGAGGTTATCTTGCGCAGCTTTCAATTCTTCACGAGCTTGACGAAGACGAATTTCATACTGCTGAAATTCAGAAGGGCTGATGATTTTACCATTGAACAATTGCTGGTAGCGATCGAAATCAGTTTTTGCTTGATCAAAACTGATTTGCGATTTATTCACGCGACTTTCGGCTTCATTTAAGCTAATCATATTGGGAATGATTTTCACTTTCGCGATCACATCACCTTTCTTGATCATCTTACCAGCAACCACATATAATTCGTCGATGATACCCGACACCTGCGGCTTAACAAACACCTCACGGCGAGGAACCACAGAACCGGTAGCTACTGTTTTACGAATGATATTCGTTACTGCAGGCTTTTCAGTTTTAAAAACTTCATCGGGGGTCTTCGATTTATTATAGAAGAACCAGATGGTCCAAAAGAATGAACCAACCAACAATAAAAGGAGAACGACTTTAAAGATTTTTTTGAACATAACGAGTATTTATTAATCTGCTCTCAGCGCTTCAACAGGGCTTACAGCAATTGCTTTACGTGCGGGAATTAATCCGGCGAGAGCGCCGGCAATTATTAGGATAGCCAAGGCCGTTAGTGCCACAGACACATCGACACCGGGGTGAATAAACATTGAATCATCAGACTCCGGAATTGCATTCGAAACGAGTTCGAGAAGTGAAACAGAAACCACTAGTCCTACATATCCGGCGATAGCCGTTAAGAAAACGCTTTCGATAATTATTTGTCGGACGATTAATGCAGGCGGAGCTCCGATAGCGCGACGGATACCAATTTCTTTGGTTCTTTCTTTAACGATAATGAGCATAATATTACTCACGCCAATGATTCCTGCTAGCAGTGTACCAGTACCTACTACCCACACAAGAATATCGATACCGGAAAATAATCCGCTGAGTTTATTAAACTCCTTCTCCATATTCCAATGTCCGATAGCGAGTTGATCTTCGGGAGCAATTTTATGTCGCTCACGCAAAACAGCCAACGCTTTATCCTCAGCCTCTGTTGCGGCAACTCCATTTTTTGCAGTCACGGCGAACCATCCTACCACATCACCATAATTAAATGCTTGTTGAAAAGTAGTAAACGGAATATTTACTGTTTCCGATTGCTCTTGACCATTTTGTCCGCCGGCAGTTGGTTTAGTAACACCGATGACACGGAAGTAAACACCATTCACGCGGATATAATCGCCCAAAGGATTTTCATCGGGTTTAAATAAAATTTCGCGAACGCGTTTACCTATTATGCAGACCTTACGACGTTGAAGAATATCATTATAATTTAAAAATCTTCCTTCAGAGAGATCGACTTTTTCAATTTGATTTACCTCGGGATAGACACCTGAAACCTGATAATTTCCTGTTTTTAATCCGCGTACCACATTATTAGAACTACCATAACCTCCCAATCGATTCATAGGAGCGATAATATCTAATTCGGGCAACTGACGAAGTGCTTTAAAATCATCATTTGTAAAATTAAAACTACGTCCTGGTTTCATTCCTTTATAAGGCTTCGAAGTTTTCTGTGCCCAACAGAAGAAACTATTAGTAGCTGTACCATTGAATCCTGCAAGAATTCCGTTACGCAAACCATTCCCTGCGCCAAGCATTATCACCAGCATAAATATTCCCCAATACACGCCGAAGCACGTGAGGAATGTACGCAATTTATTTTTTTTAATTGTGGCAAATATCTCTTGCCAGGCATCACGATCGAACATAATGGGCAGAGTTATTCATCGCGCAAGGCGACTACAGGTTGAATACGAGCGGCGCGCATAGCGGGGAATAATCCTGCGAGTGCGCCAGAGATAATTAATACGATAACAGACCAAATTGCCACCGACACATCTACCTCAGGATTTCTAAAGAAATCGCCAGGAGGCATAAAGTTTTTTGCAATTTCGAGCACAACAGTTCCGAAGAAGAGACCAACAAATCCTGCGATAGCAGTAATCATAATACTCTCTTGCAAGATCATGCTCACAATAGAAGAAGGAGGCGCACCGATGGCTTTACGAACACCGATTTCCTTCGTACGTTCTTTCACTGCGATCATCATGATATTACTAACGCCAACAATTCCGGCAATCAAAGTACCGATACCGATGATCCAAATAAATATTTTAATTCCGTTGAGCATATTCATGATACGCACATACTCGATAGTGTTATTCCACACATTAACTGCGTCCTCATCTGTTGGA
Source organism: Bacteroidota bacterium (assembly GCA_023251535.1). GTDB lineage: Bacteria > Bacteroidota > Bacteroidia > AKYH767-A > OLB10 > CAINEC01. Next base: position 8,604 of record JAHEYP010000046.1, on the reverse strand, counting down.
TCGAAATTGTATTTCTTAGCAAGTAGATTACGAATATCTTTCGCCATTGCTTCACTACCGTCGACACCTTCGTTACCGGTACTCATCCAGATTACGTTGAGATTATTTTGTCCGTTGTAAGCACGTTGCGCGGTACTAACGGGGATGTATATACGCTCATTATCACCACGACCTTGATCAGTAAAAACGCCAATAACTTTATAAGGAATACCTTCAACATTTAAATAATTGCCGATAGGATTTTCCTTCTTAAACAAAGCATCGCGAACAGGCTCACCGATCACACAAACTTTACGATAGCCGGAGATATCGAGGTCGTTAATAAATCGGCCTGCAACAACTTTACAATTCTCGAGGTAATCGTGGTCGGGCATACAACTTCTTACAGTGAATGCGCCATTCTCTTTCTTATAACTTAGCGTACGCATTGAACGACCATCATAAGAAGCAGTCATTTCATAACCGTTACTTTCCTTACGACGAATCAATGCAAAATCTTCGTTAGTTAATTGAATATTTCGTCCGGGTTGAAATCCACCGTAAGTTTTAGAAGTTTCACCGCCATTTATCCAGATTGAATTCACTGCATCACTTTGAAATTGATATTCGGCACCATTACGTAATCCTCGTCCGGAGCCCAGCAATACAATCAAAATAAAAATACCCCAAGCTACGCTGAACGCAGTGAGAAAAGTTCTCAAGCGATTAGCGCGCACGGTGGCAAGAATTTCGTACCAGACTTCCTTATCAAACATTGTATAAAAAAATTACTCGTGAACTATCAAACCATCTTTGATGCGTATAACACGTTGGGTACGTGCAGCAACATCAGGTTCGTGGGTAACAATAATAACTGTAACACCTTGTTTATGGACATCAGTTAGAAGATCCATTACCTCGAGAGTAGTAGCAGAATCGAGAGCACCAGTAGGCTCATCGGCGAGAATAACTTTTGGTTTCGTGATGAGAGCGCGAGCGATAGCGACACGCTGTTTTTGTCCACCCGACATTTCATTCGGAGAATGGTTAGCCCAATCTTTCAATCCCACACGATCGAGATATTCGAGAGCCAATTTATTACGCTCTTTACGACTTACATTCTGATAATATAGCGGAAGCGCAACATTCTCCATTGCATTTTTAAATGAAAGAAGATTGAACGACTGGAAAACGAAACCTAAGAATTGATTACGGAAATACGCTGACTTCGTAGGATTAAGATCCTTGATTAAAGTATCGTTTAAGCGATAGTCGCCTGAATCATATTCATCGAGGATACCGAGGATATTTAGCAAAGTAGATTTCCCTGAACCGGAAGAACCCATAATAGCAACCATCTCACCGGCATCGATAGAAAGATCGATCCCTTTAAGGACATGCATAGCGCCGTTACCCATACGGTACGACTTGTGAACATTAGTCAACGAAATCATAGAAAGTGCGTGATTTATCAAAAATAGATAACCTTAACCAATAAACATCATGTAATCGATGAATAGTAGTAAACGAAAGACCAAAGCGAAAAATTGCGGGATGAGCCGTTGGGGCGATTTGAAGATGAGACAATTTGAAAATTTGATAATGTCAGATCCGGGTTCATCTAAATGAACACCGATCAAGAACAAATTACTCAACGAATATTTTCAAAATCAATATGCCAATACCGGGCTAAGCCATTTTTCAGTTTCTTCGAGGGAGAGGCCTTTGCGTTTTGCGTAATCTTCTACTTGATCTTTGGCGATCTTTCCTAATCCGAAATAATGTGCATCGGGGTGAGCGAGATATAATCCACTGACCGCAGCTGTAGGCACCATAGCTAAACTTTCGGTGAGGTAAATTCCTGTAGATTTTTCGACATCGAGTAAAGAGAACAGTTGATTCTTTTCGGTATGATCGGGTTGCGCGGGATAACCTGGCGCTGGACGAATACCGCAATACTCTTCCTTAATCAATTGCTCTTTGCTTAGATGTTCTTCGGCTGCATATCCCCAGAATTCAGTACGCACGCGTTCATGCATACGTTCAGCGAAAGCCTCTGCGAGACGATCAGCAAGTGCTTTTAACATGATAGCGCTATAATCGTCGTTATCATCTTCAAACTTTTTCACGCGAGCATCGATACCGCCACCAGTTGTAACAGCGAAAGCACCGATATAATCTCTCTTTCCTGTTGATTTAGGCGCGATAAAATCAGACAAAGCCACGTTCGCTTGCCCTTCGGGTTTTTTAGTTTGTTGACGTAATGTATGGAACTTAGTAATTACTTTTTCACGAGAATCATCGGCATACACTTCGATATCATCACCCACAGCATTTGCGGGATATAATCCGATAACAGCATTTGCTTGCAACCATTTCTCATCAACAATTTTCTTCAACATCTGTTGAGCTTCGTTAAACAATTTCGTTGCTTCAGTGCCTTTCTCAGGATCCGATAAAATTTTCGGATAAGATCCTTTCATCTCCCAGCTATGGAAGAAAGGTGTCCAGTCGATATAAGAAACAAGTTCACCCAACGGATAATCAACAAACGCTTTATTACCGATGAAGGCAGGCGTTGCGAGATTAAAATCATTCCAATTAATAACAGATTGATTTTTTCTTGCCTCCGTTACAGGGATATATTTATTCATTGCATTCGCGCCAGCATGTTGCACACGAATACGTTCATAGTCCTCATTAATTTTCTTCACAAACTCATCGCGATTTTCTTTCGAGATAAGCGAACCCACAACAGGCACACTTCGCGAAGCATCATTCACGTGCACAACAGGATATTCATAATGTGGAGCAATTTTCACTGCAGTATGCACACGTGAAGTAGTAGCACCACCGATCATCAACGGAATAGTAAATCCGCGGCGTTGCATTTCCTTCGCAACATGCACCATTTCATCGAGAGAAGGAGTAATTAATCCGCTGAGGCCAATCACATCCACCTCCTCTTCTATTGCCCGTTCTAAAATTTTATCGGCAGGAACCATTACACCGATATCAACCACCTCATAATTATTACAAGCGAGAACAACACCGACAATATTTTTACCGATGTCGTGCACATCACCCTTCACGGTAGCCATTAAAATTTTTCCGGCTTTCGATGCACCCTCTGTTTTTTCTGCTTCGAGATAAGGCAATAAATACGCAACGGCTTTTTTCATTACGCGCGCGCTCTTCACCACTTGAGGTAAGAACATTTTTCCGGCGCCGAATAAATCACCAACCACATTCATTCCATCCATCAAAGGACCCTCGATCAAGTGTAGAGCCTTATCATATTTACCACGTGCTTCTTCCACATCATGATCAATATACTCGACGATACCTTTCACGAGCGCATGTTTCAAACGCTCTTCGACAGAATCATTTCTCCACTCCTCATCACGTTCCATCTTTTTGCCGGCACCTTTAATTTGCTCGGCATAAGTGATGAGACGTTCGGTAGCATCATCGCGACGATCGAGTAATACATCCTCAACACGTTCGAGAAGTTCCTTATTAATTTCATCATACACTTGAAGCTGTCCTGGGTTAACGATACCCATATCCATTCCTCGTTTTATGGCATGATATAAAAAGGCAGCATGAATAGCTTCACGCACATGATCGTTACCACGGAAAGAAAAGGAAACATTACTAACACCACCGCTCACTTTAGCGTAAGGCAAATTCTTCTTGATCCACTCGGTAGCATCAAAGAAATCGAGAGCATTACGACGATGTTCCTCCATTCCAGTAGCTACGGGGAAAATGTTAGGATCGAAGATGATATCTTGAGGAGGGAAATTTACTTTCTCCGTTAATATTTTGTAAGCGCGCTCACAAATTTCAATGCGACGTTCGTACGAATCTGCTTGACCATCCTCATCGAAAGCCATAACAATTACAGCGGCACCAAAGCGACGAATAATTTTAGCATGTTCAATAAAAGCGGCTTCGCCTTCCTTTAGTGAAATAGAATTAACGATACTTTTTCCTTGAGTACATTTCAATCCTGCTTCGATTACGTAGAACTTCGACGAATCGATCATGATAGGAAGTTTAGAGATATCGGGTTCAGAAGCGATGAGGTTCAAGAATCTCACCATTGCTGCTTCCGAATCGAGCATACCCTCATCCATATTGATATCGATAGCTTGAGCTCCACCTTCTACTTGATCACGAGCGATAGCTAAAGCCTCTTCGTATTGATTCTCTAAAATCAATCGAGCGAATTTTCGGCTACCCGTAACGTTAGTTCTTTCACCAACATTCATGAAATTACTTTCAGGGCGAAGGGTTACAGCTTCTAATCCGCTGAGGTGAAGCAAATGATCACGCTCTGGGCGCACACGCGGTTTTACAGTTTTTGCGAGTGCAGCAATTTCACGAATATGATCGGGGGTAGTACCGCAGCAACCACCAACGATATTCAAGAAACCACTTACAAGAAAATCCTTCACTTGGTGTCCCATCGCGTGAGGAGTTTCATCGTACTCACCAAACTGATTTGGAAGGCCGGCATTTGGGTAAGCAGAAATAAAGAAAGGTGCTTTTTCAGAAAGTTCCTCGAGATAAGGTCTCATTTCCTTAGCACCGAGGGCACAATTCAATCCAATACTTAATAAATCGACATGTGCTACAGAATTCAAGAATGCCTCAACAGTTTGCCCGCTGAGTGTACGACCAGAAGCATCGGTAATAGTTCCCGAAATCATAATTGGGAGATTCGTATTCAACTGCTCCTGCACCACTTGGATGGCATACAAAGCAGCCTTTGCATTCAACGTATCGAAAATTGTTTCGATCAATAGGAGGTCAGAACCACCCTCAATTAAACCTTTTACCTGAGTAGAATACGCATCAACGAGTTGATCAAAAGTAACAGCGCGATAGCCGGGATCGTTTACATCGGGTGACAAAGAAGTAGTACGATTAGTGGGTCCGATAGAACCTGCAACAAACTTCGGATATTCGTCACCGTTAGCCTTCTCATACAAAGCGATAGCCTCTTTAGCGAGCTTAGCCGACTCGAAATTAATTTCGTAGGCGAGCTCCTCCATTTTATAATCGGCGAGAGAGATTACCTGAGCAGAAAAAGTATTTGTCTCGATAATATCGGCACCGGCATTTAGGTATTCCAGATGAATATCGCGAATGATATCGGGGCGCGTGAGACTTAAGAGATCATTATTACCCTTTACATCGTGCGACCAAGTAGCAAAACGATCACCGCGATAATCTTTTTCATCGAGTTGGTAACGTTGAATCATGGTACCCATAGCACCATCGATTACGAGGATTCTCTTAACGAGTTCGGATTGAATATTCTTTTTCATATGTAAGCTGGCAGCCGGAAAATAAAAAATCTCCTCCGGCGTGCCGAAAGAGATTTATAGATTAATAGTATAACCAGATCTTCCGGCACTTATCTTTTCCCGGTAAACAGGGACAGGATGTGGCACCTTCTTTTACAAGGGTTGCCAAGGCATCAAAGGGCTCAGTCCCTCCGCCTTTCTGGATAAGTGCTTCGAATTATATCGAATTTTGAGTAAGAACTACTGCAAATGTAGAACACTTTAAGGTATTTGAGGTATCACATCACAAAAGATTTCCACCGATGAAAGTCAATTAAAACCGGTTAATAATGACCATTATCAATATGAAGAAAACGACAAATTTGCTCGTAAAACGCCTAGATGATAAATGAAAAGCTACCTTTGCAATCCTTCTTTAAAAATTATTGCAACAATCATGAAGAAATTATTACTTAACGTCCTGGTTTTCAGCCTTCTCTGCTTGAATAGCTTTGCGCAAACCGTAGAACGTGCCAACTCGATCGGCCTTTTAGGAGGAGTTTCGCAGTACAATGGCGACTTAGGTCAGGGATTTTACGGATCGGATCAAGCAACCTATGCTCATATAGGGATAAGCTACAGTCGTTACATCACTTCAAAAGCAGATTTCTCAACCAATGTGACTTATGGATCATTGGGATATATAGAAAGTGCTAACAAGCGTTTCCGTGCTGAACAAATTCAATGGAATGCGCATGTTCGTCTTTATGCTTTCAATCAAGATACGCATAAGTTTCTACCCTATTTACATGGTGGAATTGGTTTTCAATATTTACAAGGAGAACGCACACCTGAAGGAACTGATTTTTTAGTACCATTTGGAATGGGAATTCGTTATAAAATAAACGAATTATTCAACGTTCAACTTCAAGAAACATTTATGTACACTGATCACGACACTCGTGATTACGAAGCACGTTCAAATAACGATTCATACTTGATGCACAGCCTAAGCTTAACGATGAACTTCGGAAAAGTTAAAGATGCAGACAATGATGGTGTGCCTGATAAGAAAGATAAATGTCCGAATACACCTGCGGGCGTAAAAGTTGACATGAACGGCTGTCCGTTAGACCGTGATGGTGACGGAATTTTAGATGCTGACGATAAATGTCCTGATGTAAAAGGAACGATCGCAACGAAGGGATGTCCTGATCAAGACAACGACGGTATTGCAGATGCAGACGATAAATGTCCTGAAGTAGCAGGAACGCTAGAATTACAAGGCTGTCCTGATCGTGATGGCGACGGAGTGACTGATGCAGAAGATAAATGTCCGGATGTTAAAGGAGTAAAAGAACTTTTAGGATGTATTGACACAGACGGAGACGGAATCATTGATCCTTCGGATAATTGTCCAACAGTACCTGGATCAATTAAGATGAGTGGATGTCCTGATAAAGATGGTGACGGAGTAGCAGATCAAGACGATAATTGTCCAGAAGTAGCAGGAAGCATTTCAAACAAAGGATGTCCTGAATTAACAGAAGCAGATATCAAATTATTCAACAAAACAATTAAGATTGTTTACTTCGAAACAGGAAAAGACATTATACGTAAATCATATAATGGAAACCTTGACAAGTTAGCGATGTTATTGAAGAAAAACAGCAACTACAGAATTGTGATTGATGGTAATACCGACAACGTAGGAGATGCAACAAACAATGCGACATTATCACAAAAACGTGCTGAAGCTGTTAAAGCATATTTAGCTGCAAAAGGAGTTGAATTAAGTAGAATGAATACTATTGGAAATGGCGACAGCAAGCCTGCTGCACCGAACACAACAGAAAGCAAAAAAGCAAAAAATCGTCGTGTAGAATTCAACTTGGCGAAATAATAGTAAAATAAAAAATCAGAAAAGCTGCTTCGGAAACGGAGCAGCTTTTTTGTTTAATAGGATTATCATTTTACGAAGAAAGAAAGGATAGAATGGTGTGTAGATGAAAATTTTATACTAAACTGACAAAAAGCACTAAAAGAAGGCACAAAAAAGAAAGTACGTAAGGCTCACCGAGGCAATTTTTAGTACTTTTGCGAACATTATGATACAAGAGCAATTAAAAGAACTTTCTGACCGTAGGGATGCTCTGAGGAGGCATCTTTGACGTCGACAACCGACTTCAACAAATTGCGCAGGAAGAACAACTGACACATGCACCCGATTTTTGGGACGACCCGAAGCGTGCGGAGCAGATTTTAAAAAATGTTAATTTAAAGAAAGAATGGACGAATGCTTTTCAAGAAGTATCATCGTCGGTAGAAGATCTTTCTGTACTATTTGAATTCCAAAAAGCAGGCGAAGCTACCGAAGAGGAAGTAGATGCTGCATATGCTGCCACCATCAAGGTAGTAGAAGAATTGGAATTCAAAAACATGTTAAGTGGAGAAGAAGACCGACTAAGTGCTGTACTCACGATCAACTCGGGAGCGGGCGGAACGGAGAGTCAAGATTGGGCATCGATACTACTTAGGATGTATTTACGATGGGCTGAGCGACACAACTACAAAGTAACTGAGATAGACTATCAAGATGGAGATGGCGCTGGGATTAAATCGGCGACGTACGAAATCGAAGGAAACTTTGCATACGGATATTTAAAGAGTGAAAATGGAGTACATCGTTTAGTACGTATATCACCATTCGATTCGAATGCCCGCAGACATACTTCATTTGCATCAGTATATGCATATCCATTAATCAATGATGAGATTAATATTGAAATCAAAGATGCGGATATATCGATACAAACATCGCGATCGGGAGGTGCAGGAGGACAAAACGTAAACAAAGTAGAAACCAAAGTGCAATTAACGCATCACCCAACGGGGATCGTAGTTATTTGTCAGGTAGAGCGTACTCAAGGCGGAAACAAAGAAAGAGCGATGCAGATGTTACGCTCGCAATTGTATGAGCTAGAATTAAGAAAGCGCAACGAAGCCAAGCAAGCGACAGAGAGCAGCAAGAAAAAAATCGAGTGGGGAAGTCAGATACGCAGTTATGTATTACATCCTTATAAATTAGTAAAAGACAATCGTACCGACTATGAAACATCGGACACAGGTGCTGTATTAGACGGAGAGATCGATGAATTCATCAAAGCGTTTTTGATGGAGAATTCGGAGGTGGGGTAAGAGGTTCTTAGTTCTTAGTTCTTAGTTCTTAGTTCTTAGTTCTTAGTTCTTAGTTCTTAGTTCTTAGTTCTTAGTTCTTAGTTCTTAGTTCTTAGTTCTTAGTTCTTAGTTCTTAGTTCTTAGTTCTTAG
>JAHEYP010000012.1:87780-89134 GCA_023251535.1 Bacteroidota bacterium | reverse complement strand
TTTCAACCTCTCATTGTACCAAACCATCCATGGCCATTCAACACCTTCGATTCCGATTTCATAGCCTTGCTGTAGGTGCTTTTTTATTAAGGGATATTGAAGTGCTCTTGCTCTCGGTAGTTCTACCTTTTTTATTTTGAAGTAAATCTGCTTTATTAGCTTCGATATCAAAATACTCATAAGCATTGCGAGTATAAATTGAACGCCCGAATAATAAAGTAGTGCAGTTCCAACAATTTTTAATACGCGTTCAATATATTTCCAACTCGATTGCACATAGGCGGCAACGTTACTTCTCGGAACTAGGACTATATGTTCTTGTCGTATCGTTTTTTTATAGCGCTCGGTCTTGATTTCTTTTAATGAGTATAACGTCACTTGATAGGGGTCTGTACCTGCCTCTTCTCCTTCTTTGAAGTAACATACATTGCCTTCAATGGTAAAGTCTAGCGCTCTTCCTTTTACTCTTTGCGATTGTATTGTTACCGCTGCCGCAGGAATTGTCATCTTTCCCGTCATCTGTGCAGATAACACATATTTTAGCACCGTCTGCTTAATCATCTTGCCTTCGTGGAGTATTTCTTCCCGCTCTACTATCGGTCCCGATGATAAAAACCAACCGTTGAATTTCTCTCGCTTAAAAAATCGTCCATCGCTGGGAAAGGCAAATGTTATCTCTACTTCTTCGTTAACCTTTAAGTGACTTCGTGATGCCGTTTGATGAAGAAAATATACTTGCTGCTCTTTTTCGGCCGGTGCCCATGCATAGTTCAATTGATCGTACCTGAATTTTTTCTCAGGGTCCGATAGGGTTTGATAGGCTTCATTAATCAGCTTAAACTGTTCGGCCGCCGCAGCATCTCCCGGATTTTTATCGGGGTGATAGGCTTGCGCCAGTCGGTAAAATGCCTTCTTAATGTCTTCCTTGCCCGCACCACGCGATACTCCTAATAACTCATAAAAATCGTGGATGGCCATACCTTCTTTCTCTTCTGCAAAGAAAAGAGGATTTGCTCATTTTTCGGCATTTATTGCCGCGATTCCTCCGATTTCTGCTCACATTGCTAACATCTACCCTTTCATAACACAATAAACTTCTCCATTTCTCCTTATAAGGATAGCTTATTTTTGCAGGGATGTCGCGTTTGAAGAAACCTCTTATTATTCTGTTTAGTGTGCTGGCCGGATTATTCCTGCTGGCTATGACTACCGCTCTCATTTTGGGCCCGCGGATTAAAGATCTTGTGGTTGAACAAATCAACCAACGGTTAAGTACTCCCGTGAAGGTGGATGCTATCGACTTTTCTTTTATCAGAAAATTCCCTTATGCCTCGGTCGACTTTTCGGGAGTTAC
>JAHEYP010000012.1:85758-87680 GCA_023251535.1 Bacteroidota bacterium | reverse complement strand
TATTTACTTTAAGATGCAAATCAACGGAGTTTCATCCGCTACATCAACTCCTCTCATCAACGCTTCTTTCGGAACATCAAATGCAACACTAAGTCCGAAGTCGAGCGACTATAAGTTGAACAATATTCGTTTCAACGGAACTTATATTAGTCGAATTTCGGCTAGCCATCCCGTTAGTAAAATGTCGCTGAATAATTTATCAGCTACACTCGAAGGTCAACCACTATCGGCATCTTTAACTGTTGAAGATTTTTCAAATCCTTATATCAGTCTCGATGCAAAATGCACTATCAACCTCGAAGTATTGAGTCGTTTTTATATGCCTGATACATTGGAATCAATTACAGGACAAGTGACAGTGAATGCGCAAATCAAAGGGCGTAGCAACGACCGTAGTAGTTGGCTCTCTGATGGAATTGTTACACTGAAAGATGTATCCTTTAAAATCAAAGAAAAGCCTGTTGCATTTACTGGATTCAACGGCGACTTTTCATTGAAGGGCAGCAGACTTACTGTTGGCGATTTCAGAGGGAATGCTGCGGGTAGCGACTTTAACGCTAATGGTGTTTTCGAAAATGTGTATGGCTTCTTACTAACTAAAGAAGAAGTCATCAGTGGACAAGCAAATATATCATCACGTAATCTCGACTTAAACGAATTACTCGAAGACAAATCGCAAACCACAACTACCGATACTACTTATCGTCTCGACTTTGATCGTCGTTTAAATTTAGCCTTGAATGTTAATATTGGAATTTTATCGTTCAGAAAATTTCAAGCATGGCAAATGAAAGGAAATATCACTTTAAAAGATAAAGTACTAAACACCTCCGACCTTACTTTTAAAGCATGTGAAGGAACAATACGCCTAGATGGAACAATGGATGCATCGAGTAAAGACAGTATTTTAATTGCATGCAATGCCGACATCAAAAAAATAGATATGTCGCAAATGTTTTATCAAATGGGAAATTTCGGACAAGCGATTATTACTGATAAAAACCTAAAAGGAAAAGTAACAGCGAGCATACAATTTGCAAGTACATGGAGCAAAACACTCTTCTGCAATTTCGATCGCATTTATTCGAAAAGCAATTTAACAATCGAAAATGGAGAGTTAGTAAACTTCGAACCAATGTTAGCGCTATCAAAATATGTTAAAGGAGCCGATTTCAAAAACATCAAATTTAGCACCCTAAAGAATCAAATCGAGATTCGCAATCAGGTAATCAATATCCCAACAATGGAAATCAAGAGCAGCGCCATGGATGTTACAGCATCGGGAACGCATACTTTCGATAATATTGTTGACTATCATTTCCAGCTTTATTTATCGCAATTAATCGGCAAAAAAGTTCGCGATCAGAATACCGAATTCGGCACCATTGAAGACGATGGCCTTGGCAGAATGCGCATTTTTATCAATATGAAAGGGCCTGCAGGCAACCCAAAAATCACTTACGATCGCAAAGGCATCGAGCAGAAAATACAGCAAGATATTAAGGATGAGAAGCAGAATCTGAAGAATATCCTGAAGCAAGAATTCGGCTGGTTCAAAAAAGACAGCAGCAAAGTACGTCAGGATCAGCCAAATACGCAAAAACCACCTAAAAAAGAAGAGCTACAGATTGAGTACGATAATTAGTGGATACTCCCTTTAAATTCAATAACTTTGTGCTGAGTAGTAACGCGTGGATGATCTCTTGAACCGGATACTTAAAGAATGACAAGAATCTTTTTCACAGGAGCATCTCCCGAAATTTCAATGCAGTGAATATTTATACTAGAAAACAGCGCTGGAAATTAACTTTATTGATTGCCGCCCTCCTAATCGGGATCGGGTCTTTATGGTACACCAATCAGTTAGTGCAAAAGTTAGCTACCGAAGAAAAAAAGAAAGTTGAGCTATGGGCGGAAGCTAC
>JAHEYP010000012.1:0-85658 GCA_023251535.1 Bacteroidota bacterium | reverse complement strand
TTATTTGAATGGGTATTAGAAAATATTTTCAAGAATGCTATCGATGCCATGAGTGGTGAAGGAAGTATTCAAATAAAGATTACCGATCAGCAACAGTTTGCATATATCGATATCAGCGATACTGGAAAAGGAATTCAGAAGTCGAAATATAAAACAGTTTTTAAACCCGGATATACCTCAAAAAATCGTGGATGGGGATTAGGATTATCACTATCGAAACGAATTGTTGAAGAATATCACGCGGGACAAATTTTTGTTAAAAGCTCCGAGCTAAATAAAGGTACTACCTTCCGTATCGTGCTTAAAAAAGGAGCCTGATTTTACATATCATGGCCGGCATTTACCTACATATTCCTTTTTGCAGGCAAGCCTGTCATTATTGTGATTTTCACTTTAGCACTTCGCATAAGAACAAAGACGAATTTGTATTGTCGTTGTTAAAAGAAATTGAATTGCGAAGAGATTATTTGCAAGGAGAAAAAATCGACACTATTTACTTCGGAGGAGGAACACCATCGTTATTATCGGCCGATGAAATAGCGCGTATCATCGATCGATTGCAACAGTTTCATGATCTATCTGGAGTAAAAGAAGTGACGCTAGAAGCTAATCCTGATGACCTAACGGCGACGTATCTACGAAAACTACGACATACAGCCGTAAATCGACTAAGCATCGGAATTCAATCGTTTCGCGATCAAGATTTGAAGCTGATGAATAGAGCGCACGATAGTAAGCAAGCACAGCGCTGTGTGCCAGAAGCTGCCGACATCGGATTTGAGAACGTCACCATCGATTTAATTTACGGCATTCCAGGATTATCACAAAGCGATTGGCAACGCAACTTGGAAACAGCATTACTATTGCCAATAAACCATTTATCATCGTATTGTTTAACAGTAGAACCGAAAACGGCGTTAGCCTTTCAAGTAAACAAAGGAAAGGTGCCTGCAGTGAATGACGACGAAGCGGCCGATCAATTCGATTACTTAATATCGTTTACTGAAGCGGCTGGAATGCCATGGTATGAAGTATCGAACTTTGCAAAACCAGGATTTGAATCGAAGCATAATTCATCCTATTGGACGGGAGCTCGCTATTTGGGATTAGGTCCTGCGGCGCACTCATTCAACGGTAAAAACAGATCGTGGAATGTAAAATCGAATGCTGGATACATTCAACAAATCAACGAGAATATATTACCTTCGGAGGAAGAAACATTGACAGCTGAAGAACGATTTAATGAAGTAGTATTAACATCGCTTAGGACGCGCAAAGGACTAACGTTAGCGGATATCCGTAAATACGGAAATGAAAATACGTTAAAATCGATTTTAGAAATTGCAAGAAAAAAAGCCGACCGAGAACTGCTGGAACTTGGCGACGAAAAAATTGTACTCACACGCAAAGGTCTGCTATTTGCAGATGCTATTGCCTCTGAATTCTTCATTACTACATGAAAACCACCATTCACTTTAACGGAAAAGAATACACAGTTGACTTAACGAAAGGCTTAGACCTATCGATGCCATTGGCGGCGGGGGAAAATCGAGTATCGGCGTGGTATGTGCCACCTATCACGATTGAACCAGTGAAGATGGGCGAATGGACAGGATCGGTAGAAGCGGGCGCCTCGGTGAACTTCAGAAATATCTTTTTTAATCCCCATGGACACGGTACACATACCGAATCCTACGGACATATCAGCAAAGAAATTTACAGTGTAAATGAAGTAATGAAGAAGCATTTTTTCATTGCTCAAATAATAACGGTGTCGCCTATACTAGAAGGCGACGATTATATTATTCATAAAAATCAAATTGCCGAACAATGTATTCCCGGAATAGAAGCGCTAATACTTCGCACTTTGCCTAACGGCGACGAAAAGATGCACCGCAAATATTCGAGTACCAATCCTCCCTACTTACATCAAGAAGCTGCGCGATGGATGTGTGAAAATAATATCAAGCACTTACTACTTGATTTACCCTCAGTAGACCGCGAAGAAGACGGAGGGAAGCTATTAGCACACCACGCATTTTGGAACTACCCAGCAGCACCAAGAAAAGACGCCACAATTACTGAAATGATTTATGTGCGAGAAGAAATAAAAGACGGACTGTATTTATTAAATCTCCAAACGGCACCATTTGAAAACGACGCAACGCCCTCGAGACCGGTGGTGTTTGCTGTTGACTAGTAAGTCATATATTAATTTGAGCGCATGATAAAAAAGCACGAAAATTTTTAAGCAATTTAATTTTGTGCTTTTATAAAATACACAATCTATATTTAACCAATCACAATCCGACTTCTATTTCTTCTTTCTTTTGTGATTTTTCACTTGAACTCGCTATTTTTTACCTAATTTAACCCCCTAATTATCAATGCATAACAAAATAATTCAATCCTACAGTAAACCAAAGCCTATCCACTTTCGTGATCTGGTTTGAACACATAATCCAATCAATATGAAAAAATTACTTACGCTGATTTTTCTAAGTATCTTAGGAACCTTTGCAAGTGCTCAGAATTGCAACTTTACTTTAAATCAATTGCAATCGAATCTAATTGAGTGTATACCTCAATCACCATTTACTGTTTCACCATATAGTATAGTATGGGATTTTGGCGATGGCACTACAATTCCTAGTAACGGTCTTATTCAACATACTTATGTAACTGCTGGTACTTACACCATTACACAAACAATTACTGATTCAACAAATGGTTCAACTTGCGTTGCAATTGATAGTGTAACATGTAATTTTTGTGTAGTTAATTTTATGCAAGATCCTAACAATCCTGCAGTGTTTACGTTTTGGACTTCGGTATCACCCGGAAATTTTGCAACATGGGATTTCGGCGATGGAGTTATGGGAGTGGTAGGTGATACTGTAACTCATACATATACTACACCAGGTATTTATACTGTAACAATGAATGAAGATAATGGCGCTACTTTAGTTTGTACAAGTACAATTACTGTTCAATATAATCCTGCAATAAATTGTAATTATACTTATGTTCAACCAAGCCCAACTGTTAATCCAACGCTCTTTAATTTCACTGCAAACGTTGCCAGCTCTGCAGGAACTGTAATGTGGGACTTCGGCGATAATACTGGTCCTGTTTACGGATATAATGTTCAAAAATCATATGGTGGACCAGGCTCTTACTATGTATGCATGACGTATATGAATGGCCCAGATACATGCCAATATTGTTCTACAATTTATGTATCATCCGGATCAGGAAATTGCCAATTTATTGAATCAGCTGACTCAGCGAATGCTTTGCTTTATACTTTCATTTCAGGTCCGCCTGCAGGACCTAATTCTAACTTTATCTGGGATTTTGGTGATGGCGCAACAGGTTCTGGACTTTTTGTAACACATCAGTATGCAGCATCAGGTACTTACTTAGTTTGCATGACAGAAGCTGATCCTTCAACAGGAATAATTTGTACTGTTTGTAGACCAATCAATGTTGCATTAGGTTCAGGCGTGAATTGTAATTTCAATTTCTCTGTTAATCCAAGCAATCCAAATATTATCGGGTTCTCTGCTCAAGCTGCTGTCAATTGTACTTACATGTGGAATTTAGGTGATGGTACAACTTTCTTCGGAAATAATGTTACTCACTATTACACAACACCAGGATTATATAATGTTTGTTTAACAGTTAGCGATGGTATTTCTTCTTGTACGTCTTGCCAAATGGTAGGAGTTGGTAGCCTTCAAGTGTGCCAAGCGAACTTTGCAAAAGTGGCAGTTGGTCTAAACGCATATTTCTTTGACCAATCTGTTTTACCTTCTAATCCGGCTCCTGTTGTATTACCTATGTATGACTGGTCGTTTGGCGATGGCGCTAACAGTAGTAGCCAATATCCTCAACATACTTATGCGTTTCCAGGTGTATATAATGTTTGCTTAACAGTTACTAGCAGCGCTTGTGTTACTACCTATTGCGATACTATTTATGTAGACAGTACCATCAACAATCCATCGAGTTGTAATGCCTTCTTTATCTTCACTCAATTGTCGGCTTATCAGATGGCAGGTGTTAATTTATCGAGCGGATTTAATCTTGCATTTACGTGGGACTTCGGAGACGGTTCACCAGTTAGCACACTACCTTACCCTCAACACTTCTATACTAACACAGGATCATATAATGTTTGCTTAACGGTTGCTGATCCTTCAGGATGTACCTCAACTTACTGCGATACTTTAACTGTAGATTCGCTCGGAAACATTATTTACAGAGGACTTACAGGTGGATTTGCATTAAATATTTACTCTCCGAATCAATTAACAGGAGTAAACAACATTCAAACAGATATTATCAGCGGACTATATCCGAATCCTGCTTCGTCAGAATTAACTGTGAAACTTACTCAGAAGTTCGATAGAAATGTATCGTACAAGATCATTGGTATCGACGGAAAAACAGTTAGTACAGGCGCGCTATTGCAAATAGAAAATCGCATCAATATTAGCAGTATTGAATCGGGTGCTTACTTGCTCGAATTAACTACAAGCGACGGAAGTCGAATTACGAAACACTTCGTAAAACAATAATGAGCAAATAATATTGCAGTAATCTACCGGCAATATATGCAACCTGATATTTCATTATTAGAGCAATGCCGGCACGACAACCGGAAAGCACATCACCAGTTATATGGGGTGTGCTTTCCCCTTTTGTATTCGATAAGCAGCAGATATTATATCAACAAAGAAGATCGCATGTCGGCTTTGAACATGATCTTTTTTCGATTGATAAAAAACATGCACGAATACTTAAAGAAAAAAGAAGAAGTAGAATTTGAAGCTTGGCTTAGAAGAATCGCTATAAATTATATTATTGATGAATTTAGAAGCCAGAAGCGATATAAAGAAGTATTCGACTTCCGCGATGATACTCCTGAAGAGTTGCATCCTTCGAGCGAAGATCTCAATCAGAAACATAGTGAAGAAGAACTACTCGGATTAATTGATAAACTTCCTACCGTGAGCAGAACAGTATTTAACTTGTATGCGATCGACGGTTATAAGCACGAGGAAATAGCTCAACTGTTAGGTATCAGCTCTGGCACCTCAAAAGCGCATCTCTTCAAAGCAAGAAAAAAATTAAAAGAGTTATTGCTATCAGTAAATAATAATTCAGTGTTGCCTAATACGTCAGTATGATGAACGACGATAAAAATAAACCTCTTAATCCCGACGATTACTGGCCGGATATGGAGAAAATGCTTGATCAGCATTTTGTAGCGCGGAAACGCCGCCGTGTACTTTGGATTGCCTTACTGCTCCTCATTGGAAGCAGCGCGCTTGTTATGCAAATGCGTAAGCGTGATACAGCCTATGTACCTGAAAGTAATATCAGTTCATCAATGAATAATTCGGCTGTCAATAGTAATACATCATCAGTAGCTACAAACAGCCAAACAAAAGCAACGCAAGAAAATAATAACACAGCAATTACTACATCTCCATCATCCAATTCATCTGTAAATTCATCCGTTAATTCAGAAAAGCAAACCCCAATAAAACAACAAACAACGATTGAGACGCAAGAAATAAATAAAGTTGAAACGAATTCGAATAATGCAACAATTGCTATACATCATTCTAAAGTTAAACAATCAAGTGTTAAAGAAGAGAATGATGTAAAAGATAATTCTTCTCTATTAAGTCTATCGATTAAAAAAGAAATAACATCAACGCACATTGATTCAAATTTCAAATTGAATTCAACTATTAAAGAAAATACTGTCAACGCCTCTTACAATAATTTGGAAGGATTAACTCCTGCAACGGCCAAAACAATTCCGTTTTTATCTGCTCTTTCTGCAAACTACAGTATCACTACACGCCCGAGTGACACAATTGCAGGAGTTAAAACTTTCATCCCAGAAAAGAAGAAGAAACGCTTCGACCTGCAAGTCTATGCCGGAACATCTTACATTCATGATGAGTTGAAAGGAAACAGCACTGTTAACTATACCGAACGACGCAATCGCGAAGAATCGCCCGTGATTTTACCGCATGCAGGAGCTTCTATTTCTACAGGACAAGGTCATTGGGATTTCAGAGCAGGAATTGAGTTATCGATGCTCGGACAAAAAATTAAATACTCTCCATTTAGCGACGGCGACTATTATACCACCCGTGGTGATTGGCAACAAAATCAATATACGGTTTCTGATTCAGACAGCACTTACATTTTTGGAATCATCTTCATAAGCACACATACCGTTGTTGTAAACGACAGCACCTATATTACGGTAACGGATACCGTTAGAGGAGCTCATTATGATGCTTCCATTGCAGAAGCAAATGGAGTTAACAAATCATACTATATCGAAATTCCTTTAGAAGCTGCTTATACTGTTTTCAAAAACAAATGGGGATTCGGAATTAGTGCAGGATTATCACCTGCCTATTTAATCTCAACAAAAGGATATTATCTAATTTCCGATCAAAGTAAAATAGAGAAGCTCAATAAAGAAACATCTACACAACTATTCTTAAGCGGCAGAGTCAACTTAGAACTTAGTTACCTGCTCTCAGACCGACTACGTCTCATGCTTCGCCCTACAGCCCGTAAAAACCTAACCAAAATTCACGACGGATCATCAACACTCAATAGATATACTTCGGTGGGAGTTAATGTGGGAGTGGTTTGGGGAATAAGGTGATTGGCGATAGGCAATAGATTTTAGATGATAGATGATGGATGATAGATTTTAGGAAATGAATGAATGAATGAGTGACTGAATAACTGAATGTGAGACCAAACGAAATCTGATTTAGACTAGAATACTATTTCGAATAGAATAGATGCAAAAGAATGTGCTAATCTGCTAGTGTGATAATTTGCTAATGCCTCCTATGGTTCGTTATTAGATTTTTGTATGGAAGTACTCTTGAGCAAATTGGAAACGATGAATGATTCACGATGCAAGATGCTAGATGTTTCCGAAGTCCAATAAATGCAGTAGTCCATTGCGTGAAAAAAAATGCGAAGCAACCGATGGGGTTCGTTATTAGATTTTGGTAAGGAAGAAAATTGAGCAAATTGTGGAAGGATGCATGATTCAAGAAAATTTCGGTCGTGGATTAATTAAAAATTTTAAACGCCACATTGGGGCTGGCAACGATGCAACGATCTAGCAGCACTCGCAGTGAAAATTTCGTTTCAATTGAAGCACCCAATTGGGAACTAATTTGCTAATAATTTGCTAATAATTTGCATATCGATCATTAAGAATCAATCATCGTTAATCAAACATTTCCCCAAAAAGTATGCGCGGTTTCTCTATCTATCCGGAAAAAGAATCGCCAAAAAGCGTGCAGACGAGGCTTGCTGAAATTTTAAAACCGGAGTCTACTAAACGTAAATGAGGATTTTAAAATTTCAGCATAACGAAGTATGCGCGGTTTTTCGCGATTCTTATATTAAAGGCGTTCACACTTACATGTAAAATGTCGAAGGAATTCCGGCTCCTCCACAATCTTCAACCCTTTCACATGCTCTCGCTTAGCCATAATTTTCTCGAACACTTCAATTACATATTCAATATGGCTTTGCGTGTATACACGTCGTGGAATTGCTAATCGCACTAACTCCATTGATGCAGGAATTAATTCATGTTGCTCATTGTATTTTCCGAACATCACCGAACCAATTTCTACCGTTCTGATTCCTCCTTCGAGATATAACTCACAAACGAGTGCTTGTCCTGGATACTGATTTACTGGAATATTCGGATACAATTTTTTCGCGTCAATATAAACTGCATGTCCGCCAACAGGCCACATCAAAGGAACACCCATCGCTCTTAATTTATCTCCTAAAAACGCAGTACTACGAATACGATAATGCAAGTAATCGGGTTCGAAGACTTCTCCTAAACCGATTGCAATTGCTTCCATATCGCGACCCGATAATCCACCGTAAGTAGCGAATCCTTCAGTGATGATCAATAAATTTTTACAAGCATCAGAAAGCGCTTTATCTTTCAATGAAAGGAATCCGCCCATATTCACCAACGCATCTTTCTTCGCACTCATCACCGAACCATCGGCATAAGAAAATAATTCTTGAGCGATATCTTTATACGTTCTATTCTCATAACCTGCTTCGCGATGTTTAATAAAATAAGCATTTTCTGCTACGCGACAACAATCGAGTAATAACAACACATTGTATTTTTTACAAATAGCAGAAACATCTTTCATGTTCTGCATACTCACCGGTTGTCCGCCGCCGCTATTATTGGTAACAGTAACAATTACGGCACCTACTTTTTCAGGAGTTTTTTCATTGATCAACTGCTCGAGTTTAATCACATCTAAGTTTCCTTTAAATGGAAAATACGTTTCAGTATCTAATCCTTCTTGAACAGGAATATCAATTGCTTCGGATCCAGAGAATTCAATATTAGCGCGAGTAGTATCGAAATGCGTATTGCTGATAAACGTTTTTCCTCCGCGACCTAAATAACTGTATAAAATTCGTTCTGCCGCACGACCTTGGTGTGTTGGAAGAATGTAGGTATGTCCGGTAAGATCTTTCACCACACGCTCCATATGCTGCCAGCTCGAAGAACCTGCATACGATTCATCTCCCATCATCATTCCCGCCCATTGGCGATCGCTCATAGCTGAAGTACCGCTATCGGTTAAGAAATCGATGAGCACCTTTTCAGAAGTGAGTAAAAAGGGATTATAATGCGCTTCCTTCAAAAACTGTTTACGCTCTTCATAAGTAGTTAGGTAGAGTGGTTCTACCATTTTAATTTTAAAAGGCTCGATGATCGTTTTAAATCCTTCCATAACGTTATTTTGAGAGGGCAAAGATGAGTGCTTCTAAGGATAGATTTTATGATTTAAATCAAGGTTAAAAGGATTTCTGTCAGTGGTTGAAAATTACCGGTTTTCATAGTAATTAATTCATAATCAACCACTCTCATGGCTAAAAGCGAATATTATTCATAAATTCATCTTAAAATCGCTATTTTTGCACCTGCATTCCTAGAAAAAAGTCCATTATGAAATTTGGTGTAGTCGTTTTCCCCGGATCCAACTGTGATCAGGATTTAATCCACGTTGTTCGCGACGTGATGAAACAGGAAGTAGTTGAATTATGGCATAAGGACCATACTTTACAAGGCTGCGACTTTGTTTTACTACCAGGCGGATTTTCGTACGGTGATTATTTACGTTCGGGAGCGATTGCGCGTTTTTCGCCAGTGATGCAAGAAGTGATTGAATTTGCCGATAAAGGTGGAATGGTATTCGGGATTTGCAACGGATTTCAAATTTTAACTGAATCTGGTTTATTGCCTGGTGCATTATTGCATAACAGCAATCACCAATTCATTTGCAAAAACGTTAACATTCGTTGCGAGACGGATGAGTCGATTATTACTTCGAAATTCAAGATCGGACAAAAGGCAGTAGTTCCTATCGCTCATGGTGAAGGAAATTACTATTGCGATGATGCTACTTTACGTGAGTTAAAAGAAAACAATCAGATTTTATTCCGCTATTGCGACGAAAACGGAAAAGTTACTCCGGAAAGTAATCCGAATGGAGCGCTTGAAAACATAGCAGGTATTTGCAACAAACGTAGAAATGTGTTTGGAATGATGCCTCATCCAGAGAGAGCTTCGGAAGGTATTTTAGGAAATAGCGACGGAAAGAAAATTTTCGAGTCGATATTAAACAGCTTAATTACAGCTTAAAAAAGCTTCTACCCTTTGGGTAAATTAGGGAACAAATTATTTCTTAAAGAAGTTCATTTCGTCGATGTAATCGGCGACGGCTGCGGGCATCATAAAGTGAACGTCTTTTCCGTTTTTGATAGCGTTACGAATGAAAGTAGACGATATTTCCATGAGTGGAGCCTCCACCCATTTTACACGGGGATGATCTTTAAATTGACCTCCATCGCATAACGGTCGCGGGTATACGTAAATGTCGTGATCTTCAAGAATCAACTCATAATTCTTCCACTTGTGAAAAGTTTCGAGATTATCGGCGCCCATGATTAATGAAAAATCGTGCTGAGGAAATTTCTCTCGTAAATACGCTAACGTATGAATCGTATAAGAAGGACGCGGTAATTCAAATTCAATTTTAGAAGCCTTTATTTTTCGGTAGCTGCCAATACCTAATTCCACTAAATGAAAGCGTTGATAATCTTGCAATAAACTTCCTGCAGGCTTCAGCGGATTATGTGGCGAAACAACCATCCACACCTGTTCGATATCGGAAAACTCTGCTAAATAATTAGCGATGATCAGATGACCATTATGAATAGGATTAAACGAACCGAAATATAAACCGACTTTCATAGTACTGTAAAGGTAAGCAATGATTACTCGAAATCGTCGGGATCAGGAATTTCATCCTCTAAGAAAGTATTCACCTTCATCTCCGCTTCCTCGATAGCATTTTGCAAAACAGTATTCACGATAATAGAGTTAAACTGATACGCATAATGCATTTCACTCTCTGCTTTATCGAGACGTTTACGCAACGACTCTTCACTTTCAGTAGCGCGTGCCACCAAACGTTTATGCAGCTCATCGACTGAAGGAGGCATTACAAAAACATCGAGCAACTGACGACCGTATTGTTTACGAATGCTTAATCCGCCAACCACATCAACATCGAAGAGCGCAACAAAACCTTCATTCAAGATCTTATCAACCTCCGACTTCAACGTTCCGTAGTAGCGATCTTTATAAACCTCTTCCCACTCTAAGAATTCATCGTTTGCGATACGTGTACGAAACTCGTCGGGAGATAAAAAATGATAATCGACACCATCGGTTTCATTAGGACGTTTCTCACGCGTAGTAGCAGAAGTGCTGAAACGCATCATCGGAAATTTTTTCAGGAGGTGATGAACGATGGTTGTTTTTCCACTGCCTGATGGTCCGCAAAAGAGAACCAATTTATGACGGAAATTCGGATTAATTTTCACAATATATTCGCGAGTTGCTCCTTTAATTTTTCCAATTCATCTTTCATTTCCACAACCGTTCGTTGCATTTGCGCATCGTTCGCTTTTGAACCAATCGTATTTATTTCACGTCCGATTTCCTGAGCGATGAATCCCAATTTTTTACCATTAGCTTCAGAAGAATTAATGGTTTGCAAAAAATAATCGCAGTGGCTTTTCAAACGCACTTTCTCCTCTGTGATATCGAGTTTTTCGATATAATAAATCAACTCTTGTTCAAAGCGATTATTATCAACGTTCGCTTGATCTTTCAATTCAGTAATTGCCTTAAACAAACGCTGACGAACATTATCGATACGCAACTGTTCGTGCTCTTCTAAAACAGGAATTGAATTAACGATAGCATTAATACGATTAATGATATCTTTCTCTAAAACTCCACCTTCATTCGAACGGAATAAATTAAACTGAGTAACGGCCTGTTGAACTAATCCTTTCAACTGTTTCCATTGCTCCTCATCCATTTCCGATTTCTCTGAATTCAATACAGCAGGTAATTTTAAAATCGTATCAAGCATATTATTATCTTGAATACCGGCATCGCTCGATAAGGCTTTCAACTCTTCAAAATAAGCCATGAAAATTTCTTTATTCACGGTACTTCGTTTCGCCATTTCATTATTATCGATACTGATGTTTAAATCAGCCTTCCCTCTTTCGAGTAATTTTCCGAGGTCGGCACGAATCTCCAACTCCTTATCACGAAACTGCATGGGCATACGCACATTTAGTTCAAGAAACTTACTGTTGAGAGAACGAATCTCTACGGTAACTGCCTGTGCTCCTACGGAACCTTTAGCATTACCATAACCGGTCATTGATTTTAACATAGTGTATTGAAAGAGAGGACAAATGTAAGGCAAAAATCGAAACAAAATTTATTTAAACACGGAGGGCACGAAGGCGCGTCGCTTTTCACAGAGGACACGGAGGCGGCGAAGCCGAGAATAATAGGACTCAGATATTGCTACGCAATTTTGGCTTCCATTGTCTACTGCTATAGAAACAAAATAATTATAGGTAATATCTCTGTGGTCTTTGTGAGATCTTAGTGGTCTTTGTGGTTAAATTAGATTTCTTTAAACACAGAGAACACCAAGGCGCGTCGCTTTTCACAGAGGACACGGAGGCGGCGAAGCCGAGAATAATAGGACACAGATATTGTTACACAATTTTGGCTCTTATTTGGTATTTAATTTAAACCAGGATCAAAAATCTTGAACCCTGCATCTTTCATCTTGCAGTCTGTACCATACATCATCAATCTTTCATCCCTCCACCATCTTCCTTTGCCCCGAAGCCGTTGTCAAATACACTCCGGCGAAAATAAAGATGGCCGAAATGAGATGTACGATGGAAGGTTGGTCTTTACCCAATAACATTGCAAATCCTGCCGCCATGACGGGTTGCAAGTAAATGTACACACTAACCACACCAGGACTAAGTGATCGAAGTGCGAGGGTATTGAAAAGATAAGCGAAGAAGGTAGTTCCTATCACCACAAAAAAAGTAGCGGCCCAAATTGTTCCTGTAAAACTTGCCCAATTGATTTGCATGAAATCGCCAAACCCAAATGGAAAAACCATGAATGCGCCCGACACAAAAACATATTTCATAATGGTGACAGGGTGATATTTATACATGAGGGGCTTTGTCATAACCAGATACACTGCATACGACAAAGAATTAAGCATGATGAACAAATCGCCGAGGGGATTACTCACAGAACCTGAATGACGATTTCCATAAACGATCAAAATGACTGCACCAAGAATACCGCTCACTATTCCCACTATTCTCTTCCATCCTATTTTCTCATGTAAGAAGATACCAGAAAGAATCAACACGAACAGCGGATTCGTAACCATTATTAATCCTGAGTTAATAGGAGAAGTAAGCGACAATCCCTTAAAAAACAACAATTGATTAGTAGCTATTCCGAATACAGCACAAAGAATTAAACGTTTACGATCTGCGGGATCAATCTTTTCAGTAACAAAGAATCGGCTCATCAAAAAAAACAAGATCGCAGAGACTCCTACTCGAATCAGAATAAATCCGAAGGGCTGAATAAACGCCGGCATAACCAGCTTAGCAATAGAATAATTAGCGCCGTAAATAATATTGGCAACTAAAACAGAAAGATGAGCTTTAAAATTATCCTTCATGGATAGCCTGTTTGGCATTGGCCACCGCCTTATCGGAATTACCGATAAATATTTTATTCCCTACAATCGTAACAGGACGTTTTAAGAACGTATATTCGATTGAAAGATATCTTTTATAATCTGACTCCTTCAATTGCATCTCATGCAATCCCATTGCGCGAAACTTACGAGCTACTTTACTAAACAAACTCTGATAAGAGCCTGCCAAATTTTTCATCAGCTCTAATTGATCCGGTGTAGCGGGATTTGTTTTAATATCTTGCAATACCACATCGGGACCCGGTTTAATTTCATCGAGGATACGTTTACACGTATCGCAAGTACTCAAGTAAAAAATTATTTTCATTGGGAGAGAAATGCAAGAATAGAATTACAATACTTTTTCTGCTACACGTTTACAAGTATCGGGATTTCCCATTGTATAGAAATGCAAGCAAGGAACTTTCGCAGCCACCAACTCTTTACATTGTTGAATAGCCCATTCCACTCCAATCTCTTTAACTTGATCTGAAGTTTTAGCCTTCTCTACCGCTTCAGCGAGCGCATCAGGAATATCGATATGAAAAATACTAGGGAGAATATTTAATTGCTTCTTAGTCGTCATGATTTTGATACCGGGAATAATCGGCACATTGATTCCGTTTTCGCGGCATAGGTCAACAAACTCAAAATACTTAGAATTATCGTAGAACATTTGCGTAACGATATAATCGGCACCGGCATCAACTTTTGCCTTTAAGTATTTAAGATCAGTTTTTAAGTTAGGAGCTTCGAAATGTTTTTCGGGGTAACCTGCGATACCGATACAGAAATTTGTACTTGATACATCTTCGAGTTCATCATCGAGATAAACACCACGATTCATGTTCACCACCTGCTCAACTAAATCGAGGGCATATGCGTTACCATTAGGTTCAGGTTTGAAAGAGCCTTCGCTTTTGATTGAATCGCCACGTAATAATAAAACATTATCGATACCAAGGAAAGAAAGATCTATCAATGCATTTTCAGTTTCATCTTTACTGAAACCTCCACAAATGATATGCGGTACTGCGTCAACGTTATATTTTGTCATGATACCGGCACAAATACCAACTGTACCAGGGCGTTTACGAACTGATTTCTTTTCGAGCAATCCGTCGTTACGTTTTTTGTAAACGTACTCTTCGCGGTGATACGTAACATCGATAAAGCTGGGTTTAAACTCCATTAGGGGATCGATAGCTTTGTAGATATCATTCATGCCCTTACCTTTTAGTGGGGGAAGGATTTCGATAGAGAACAAAGTTTTGCCATTGGCATTGCGAAGGTGATCCGTAACTTTCATAACTGGAATTTAGTACTTATTCATTAAACGAATTAGCCCCGAAGAAGTTCGGGTAATCGAGTACAAATATCACATTTATAATGGATTGAAAAAAGAAAGCCCCAATCTTTCGATTGGGGCTTCTCACTATAAAGTTTGGCTTTACTGAAATTATCTCGTGATAGTCAATGTTGAAGTTTTAGCTGGAGTACCGTCGCCAAGGATAACGATTACGAAGTAAACGCCATCAGGACAGTCAGTACCAACGAATTTCTTATCAGCATTGTTATATCCATCAGCAGAGTACACTTCTTTACCCCAACGGTTAAAGATTTGAACTG
The DNA here is from genome assembly GCA_023251535.1 of Bacteroidota bacterium. Taxonomy (GTDB): domain Bacteria; phylum Bacteroidota; class Bacteroidia; order AKYH767-A; family OLB10; genus CAINEC01. Next base: position 70,800 of record JAHEYP010000012.1, on the reverse strand, counting down.
TGTTACCAGGATATTGTTCGATATTATTGATTGTAAACACATCATTTTTCCCGTCATTATTCGGAGAGATGATGTTAGGAATTGTTACTTCACAAGCAGTAGGCTCAGAAGCAGCACCAATTTTACAAAGACCTCCACCGATTGCTCTTACCGCGAAATCAGCGATAGCATTAGTAGTTCCGTGTGTTTCAGAACCGCTAGGAGTATTAGCTGGGATCCAAGTAGCGCCACCGTCTTCAGTAACTTCATAACTTACAGCACCTGCGATAGCAGACCATGTGTAAATATATTTGAAAGCACCTGTTCCTGGGTTACAAGCTACAGTTGGAGCAACAGGGTAGTTGAATACTACTACGTTAGCGCTCTTAGTATAAGTACAACCTGCAGCAGTAATTGTTAAAGTATAAGTACCAGCAGCAGAAGTTGTAAGTGTTTGAGTGGTTGCACCTGTTGACCAAGCATAAGAATCGCCTGTTACAAGAGGATCGATAATTGCGCTACCGTCGTTACAGATATTAGTATCTGCGATAGAGAATACCGGAGCAGGGTTAATTGTTAACGCCATACTTCCGTTAGAAGTACAACCATTATTAGTTACATCAACGCTGTAAGTACCTGCAGCAGTTGGAGTGTAGTTTTGAGAAGTAGCACCACCGATTGCAGTACCATTTTGATACCATTGGTAAGAAGCACCTGCATTACCTGCATCTAATGATCCGATTGGATCGTAGTCGCAAATAGTAGCATTGCTAAGAGTTACCACAGGAAGAGCTGTTACAGTAAGATTCATTGAACCTGTTCCTGCGCAAGCACCTGCACCTACAGTTACGCTATAAGTACCACCTTGAGTAGTTTGGTAAGTTTGAGCCGTTGCTCCACTGATAGCAGAACCGTTTAAATTCCATTGGTAAGAAGCACCAGGATTACCAGCATCAAGAAGAGGGTAAGAACCATTAGCGCAAATACTTTGGTTAGTTAATGTAACATTGTATTGGCTAACTGTAGTGATTACAACATCGAAGTTTCCGATACAATTTGCATTGCCGTTATCAACTGTAACGCTGTATGTACCTGCAACTGTTGGAGCATACGTTTGAGAAGTAGCACCAGTAATGATAGTACCATTTGCATACCATTGGTATGTAGCGCCAGGGTTACCTGCATCTAATGTAGGCAATGGATCATTAATACACTGCGTGATATCAGTAGGGAAATTATCAACTGGAACAGGAGTTACATCTACAACGATTGTATCAGAACCTGAACATCCTGGGCCATTATTAACAGTTACAACGAAAGTTCCTTCACCATTTACTGCATAAGTATCATTGGTAGCACCTGAAATTGCACCGCTTTGATCATACCATTGGTTAGTTAAACCAGCCCATCCACTATTTAAAGTTGGAAGTGGTTGATTAGAACATAAACTTTGATCAGAACCTAAGTCAACAGCAATTTTATTATTTACACCGAATACTGCTAATGTATCTAAGTTTACATAGAACACACCGCAATCATCTGCTAATGTATTTCCGTCAGTAGAACCACCGTTATTGATTAATAAATAAACAGGACCGGTAGAACTTACGTTACTAGCCATATTGATAGTTACACTAAGAGATTTTAATGTATTACCGTTGCAATTTCCATAAGCAGAAGCAATAGGGAAGTTATTTCCGGCACCATCTACTAACTGGAAGTCAGAACCATCAGCAGCAATAGAGAAGCAATAAACGCTATCAGATAAATCAACTGTGAATGTATTGAAGATACAATTCAACGAATCGTTAACTGGGAATAAAGTACTAGCATCCACTTGAACGAACACGTTAACCGTATCAGCTCCTTCAACTAGTTCAGATCCACACTCCGATAACAATGTATTTCCGTCGAATCCACGTTTCACCCAAACTTTCGTTTGACCTACTGATAATGGATTTAGGAAAGTAACTTCGATAGAATCTGTTAGACCACCTTGGCAATTAAGAGGGTTAACTGCAATTACAGGATTTGGAACACCAAAAGGGCCAAATGAACGGAAGTCGGTAGGAACCGCAGAACCGCATTGGAAAGTAGTATCAAATACAAGAATTACTTTATGCTCATTACAATTCGATAACAAAATTCCGCCCGGTGTTGAAGTCAAAGTTGAATTCAAGAACGAAGGATTAATTGCATTACATTGTGAGATGATATTAATCTGAATATCACGACGCACAGATCCGATTTGAACTCCATTACGGAATTCTTCAACCAATACAGCGATAACACCTACTTGTACCTGATTAGGTACGAAGTTAATTACACCTGTATTACCGTCGATTGTAACAGGAATAGATGAAGATAAAGGTACAGTAGCTGAGTAACCAGTCTGATATGTTAATGGAACTGATGTTGAAGGGCAAGCACCAAAGCTTGAAGTTGATAATGCATCAACTAAAGAGAAGTGTAATGAGTCACCGTCAGCATCGAAAGCTCCTTGATCATAGAAGAAAATATTACCCACACAGAAACGTGAGTAAGCTAATCCTAAGAACTGAGGAGAGTTATTTGTTGGAGCAGCGATATTATCTAAATATGCATCTACATAAAGAGAAAAACCACCGGCACCTACGATCGTAGTGATAGCACCATTTCTGGCATTACTCTCCCAAGAGATTTTCCAGTCGTTAGCATTTCCAGGAAGTGTGATTGTACCTTCGTAAGAGTACTGTTCAATATCACCTTGTCCGCCCGGGCAGTTATTTGCCGGGAATGATACACATGGAGATTGAGGTACAACGATTACGTTGGTTTGCGTCACGTCGAATGTAGCGCTGATACCTAATGATGCTGAAGAATAACATAATGGGTAGCTGCCATCGACAGGGATACCTGAGCAGTCGCGATACACTACCAAGTGGAACAAATATGTATTCGGTGTTCCTGTGTAAGTGTACGTTAAGTCAGCCCCTGCAAGGTGACTCGCTTTAGACTCCTGTGGTGCAAAGGCTAATGCCATGACCGTAAGGAGGAGAAGAGTAAACAGTTTTTTCATGTTTATTAAATCTGTTTGGTGTTGGTTGATTATCGGAATAGATTGATTGTTCCTTTTTGCTTGAAGTCGGTGCCCCCGACAGAGGTGGCAAAGATATCATAAAAGTAGGTACCTGACTCAGCTTTTGAGCCATCAGATAAATTTCCATCCCAGCCAGGATTACTTCCTGAGCCAGTGAAGATAGTTTTACCGAATCGGTTGTAAACTCTTACTTCTACTTTTTCTACATCGTTGCCTCCGAAATTGAAGATATCGTTGATACCGTCGCCATTCGGACTAAATGCCGTACCTAGTTGCCCAAGTACTTCTACTTCAGTAGTTAACTGCTTACCGTTTACTTCACAAGTAATAGTGTAACGTCCTGAATTCTCGTATTTATGTGTAATTGAATTCGTTTTAAAGGCCACATTACCGTCGCCAAAGTTGAAATCGGTTTTGAGATTACTATTCAACATAAAAGTTACCGAAAGTGGCGCAAACCCGCAATGTGAAGAAGCAATTAAAACCGGATTTATCGCATTTTCGACCTGATTTTCGGTGTTTTTCACCGGATTTGGAGCAAAATTGGATGAATTTTCAGCTTTTTCGGTGTTTTTCGGTGCAACAGCATTTTCATGTTTTGCAGGTTCGGGTGCCGATACTGTTGTGGCATGGCTTTCGCTGTTAACCACTTTTTGGCTTTCTTCAACCGCCACCGGAGCCACAGCTGGTTTTTGCACTTCAGATAATTCAGTTACCGATTGATTTCCAGCTCTTTGTTGAGCTACCGGATTTGAATTTTGAGTAGTAGTTTCTTCAGTTGAAGTATTATTTGACTCATTTACCGGAGCACTAATCGTAGTTGAAGGTTGATTCTCTTTAGAAACAGTAGAATCTGCAGGGCTAACAAAATGATAAATCAACACCCCTGCTGCAATTGTGATGGCTGCTGCCACCCATCCTGCCACCGCAGAAAAACCACCCGCTGCGCTTCCGCTAGACGCTGCCGCCGCTGGAGCAGGTGAAGAAATAGCATTACTCACATTTGCCCATACAGAAGGATCCACCTCCGGTTCAAAACCGTCGAATGCATCCTTAAACTGTTCTTCAAATTGTTTCATGACTATTCTTTAACTATATCTTTTGTAGCACTTTCTATTTCTTGTATCGACTTTACTAAAGCCGCCTTTGCTCTGGAGTACTGTGATTTACTGGTACTTTCGGTGATTCCAAGCAAGTCGCCGATTTCTCTGTGGTTATATCCTTCAATGGCATAAAGGTTAAACACTGCTTTGAACCCAGTTGGAAGCTTATTTATGATCATCAACAACTCTTTGGCATTCATGTGATCTAAAACTACTTCCGATTCTGCCGGCTCATCGGCATCTTCGATGTTTACCCATTGAAGTTTTTGCTTTCTGATGAACTCGAGCGATGTATTAACTACGATCCTTCTCACCCATCCCTCCAGCGAACCTTCCATTTTAAAAGAACTAATATGCTGAAACACCTTCACAAAACTATCCTGCAACAAATCCTCAGCCTCTTCTCTATTGTCAGCGTACCTTAAACAGACCCCGAACATCTTCCGCGAAAACTTCTCATACAGCTTCCTCTGGTGGGAAGGGTTTTGAAGCTTACATCCTTCAACAAGTTGTTCATCCGTCATCGTTTTGGTGATGCTGTAATACTATAGATGATGATTTTAAGGAAAGGGTTGCATGCCCCCAAAGTTTTTTTAAGCACTTAGTCCCAATGATTTACAAAAAAAAGATTCATTAGTCTTTAAAAAACCACGCTGCCAAGCCTAGCCAAGCTAAGCCCTTCAGCAAAAAGAAGAAAAAGCCGATAATCCCGATTTTTTTCAATCGGTCTTTCCATTTCGACGTAGTTTGGACTTCACTCATGCGGCAAAGATAAAAAGCATATCTGAAAAAAATGCCGGTTTTTTGATGTGTCTGAAGATTTTACATTTCTAAGATAATCTTTTCTATTCCTAGTAATGCAACAATTGCTTAATCGATCTGCAAGGGTCAAGGTTGTTCTGTTTCCTTCAATGATGAAATAGCCATTCCCTTTAGTTCCCTTATCTCTTATTAAATCCTGAATAACATTCATCCTGCTATTCATTCATATAGTCATTTTCTGATCTTATTGAACGATCAACTTCTGAATAGCTGATTCTGTTGCATATCGTATACTCACGAAATAGACTCCGGGATTTAATGATTCAATATTTAATCCGTCGGCTGTTTCTAGAAAATCACGATCTACTTTCATCATTTCTTTTCCGTTGAGATCAGAGATACTGAGTGATTCTGCCTTTGATAATTCATTGCTGAAAAATACTTTTCCTGATGCAGGATTCGGATAAATTTGATCGGAAACTTCGCGTGTTATTGTTGGTATTCCTGTAGTTGTTCCGAACTTGATTATTCGTCCGTTAGAACCAACTGCATACGCGACATTCGCATTCACATATTTCACTGATGACAGCCAATCTGTTACTCCGCTATTTTGTGCGGTCCATGTTCCTCCGCCATTGGCAGTATAAAATACTTTCCCGTTTTCGCCTACTACTAATCCGGTATCAGGATTTATAAAATCGACACCCGACATTCCAAGTATTGTTGGGATGGATTGAGACGTCCATGTTGTTCCTCCATTCGTTGATTTATACACCCCACCATTCCCGTATGCACCAGCCACATAAGCAACCGACGAGTTCACCATTTTCACTGTAGAAATATGGAAAACAGGGAAGGTTTGTTGGGTCCATGTAGCACCACCATTACTTGTAGTATATACCTGGCCGTTATCTCCTGCGGCAATACCTTGATCAGTATTTGCAAAATCAATTGTTCTCAAATAATCGAAGCCAGTATTTTGTTGCGTCCATGTAGCACCACCATTCGAAGAATGATAAATAAAATGTGTACCAACTGTTCCATCTATTCCTACTGCCCAGCCATCATTTTCATCAACAAAACAAATAGATAGAATCTGCTTCACTGCTGTAGTTTGAACAGTCCAAGTAGCACCACCATTCGTGGTTTTCATAATTACACCATTAGGTGTTACTCCACCGGCTGCCCATCCTGTTGTTGCAGAGATAAAATGCACGGTAAATAAATAATTGGGAGAAGTATACACTTGACTCCATGTTGTTCCGTTGTTTGTTTTAAAAATTTTACCACCATTCACAAAATCATCGGTAACCGCAAATCCTGTATTCGGAGAAACAAAATCGACCGCACTAAAATGTTCGGTTGTTCCCGACACAAGCGTATTCCATTGTGCATTTGCCGAAGTAGAGAAGCTCACAACTAGCAATGCCATTAAACAGATATTATTAAACAGGGATGATTTGTAATTTTTGATCATTTGAACGGGGCATTAAATTGAATAATGAAGCCAAACTAGAGCTTTGCACTTAAACGAGGAAACCTTTCACTTTAAACCGAACAAAAAAGGTGCTGAATAAGGCGAAACATGCTTTAAAATCTGCTACAAAAGCCATGTTTTTGCCCTCAATTACAATAAAATGCCTACCTCGATAAAAAGGTTGGAAGGAACCCTCTGAAAACCCTACCTTTGCAGTCCCAATGGAAAATATTAGAAACTTCTGCATCATTGCGCATATTGATCACGGTAAGTCAACACTTGCCGACCGATTACTAGAATACACCAATACCGTTTCAAAGAAAGACCTTCAGGCTCAAGTACTTGACGATATGGATTTGGAACGTGAACGTGGTATTACCATTAAAAGTCACGCTATTCAAATGAATTATGAATTAGATGGCAAAAAGTACATTTTAAACCTTATTGACACTCCGGGCCACGTTGACTTTTCGTACGAAGTTTCACGTTCCATTGCCGCTTGCGAAGGAGCTCTTTTAATTGTAGATGCTGCGCAAGGTATTCAGGCTCAAACGATTTCTAACTTATACTTAGCTTTAGAAAACGATTTAACGATTATACCGATTCTCAATAAAATTGACCTTCCTAGTGCTGAACCCGAGTTAGTGAAAGATCAGATTGTAGATTTATTAGGTTGTGAACGCGAAGAGATTATTCCGGCATCGGGAAAAACAGGAATGGGGGTAATGGATATTTTAAAAGCCATTATTGCTCGTATACCGGCGCCGAAAGGCAATCCGAATGCCCCATTAAAAGCCTTGATTTTTGACTCAGTATTTAACTCTTTCCGCGGAATTATCGCTTACTACAAAGTTATAGATGGAGAGTTTAGAAAAGGAGCACATGTAAAATTCTTCGCGACAGGTAGCCAATATCATGCCGATGAAATCGGGATTTTAAAGCTCGACAAAGCGCCACGTGATGTTGTTAAGACTGGAGACGTAGGATATATCATTTCGGGTATCAAAGACGCGAAAGAAGTAAAAGTAGGAGATACCATCACCAACGTAAACGATCCATGCTTATCGGCAATTGAAGGATTTGAAGATGTGAAGCCGATGGTATTTGCGGGTATTTATCCTGTAGATACAGAAGACTACGAAGAGCTACGTTTCTCGATCGAAAAACTTCAGTTGAACGATGCATCCTTAGTATTTGAACCGGAATCATCGGCAGCATTAGGCTTCGGATTCCGTTGCGGATTCTTGGGCATGTTACACATGGAGATTATCCAAGAGCGTTTAGAACGTGAGTTCAACATGACCGTAATTACTACTGTTCCCAACGTATCGTATCATGCGTACTTAACGAATGGAGAAGAGTTTGTAGTAAACAATCCGAGTGACTTCCCTGATCCAAGTAAAATGGATCGTATTGAAGAACCATATATCAAAGCAACAATAATCACCAAGTCAGAATTCATTGGACCGATTATGTCGCTTTGTATCAATAAACGCGGAGTAATCATGAACCAAAGCTATCTCACGACAGATCGTGTTGAATTAATATTCAACATGCCGATGGCGGAGATTGTATTTGACTTCTACGATAAATTAAAATCGATATCGAAAGGATATGCATCTTTCGATTATCATCAGATTGGATATCAGAAAAGTGATTTAGTACGATTAGATATTCGTTTGAACGGAGAACCAGTAGATGCATTATCGGCATTAATTCACCGCGACAACTCTTTCACGTTCGGAAAGAAAATCTGCGAAAAATTAAAAGAGTTAATCACGCGTCAACAATTCGAGATTGCCATTCAAGCAGCAATCGGAGCAAAAATTATTGCACGTGAAACCATCAAAGCTTTACGTAAAGACGTAACAGCAAAATGTTACGGTGGTGACATCTCTCGTAAGCGTAAGCTCCTCGAGAAACAGAAAGAAGGAAAGAAGAGAATGCGTCAAGTAGGAAGTGTTGAAATTCCTCAGCAAGCTTTCTTAGCAGTATTAAAACTCGACTAAGACAAAAAGCGAGAAACCTTGATCTTTTATCATAAGAACAAAAACAAAAAAGCATCGTCATTTGAAGGCGATGCTTTTTTGTTATAAATTTATGCACCGTTAAGACCATTTCCCATCCATGAAATTAAAACTACTGTTACTAAGTTGTTTCATCATTGCCTCTTTTTCATTGCGAGCACAATCATTCTCCGGCAGCGGAGGAGCAATTCCTGATAATCAAACGCCGATATTATTCCCGATTACCGTTAGCGGCTTAAGCAATACCGCGATTGACACAACATATGGAATCGAATCCGTTTGTTTTAACATCTCGCATAGTTATGATAGTGATTTAGAAATATGGCTCATTGCACCCGACAATACCTTTATCGAATTAAGTTCAGGCAATGGAGGAAGTGGTAATAACTATATCAACACTTGTTTAAGCGACTTATCTACTAACTTAATTTCATCTGGGAATGCTCCGTTCTTCGGATCTTATAAACCTGAAAGCCCTTTGTATGTTGCACACAACGGACAAAATCCGAATGGAGTATGGAATTTATACATCGTTGATGATTTTACAACTGATGCAGGAACTTTATTATCATGGAGTATCACATTCGGCACAAACATCGGACATGCATTTACATTCCCTTCGAGTAATTTACCAATTATAAAAATTAACACATTAGGTCAAGCAATTCCTGATGAGCCGAAAATTAATGCACGCATGCAGATTATTGATAACGGTGCGGGTATCCGAAATTACGTGAATGATACTACTTACGCATTCGACGGACATATCGGCATTGAAGTAAGAGGATCATCATCACAAATGTTTCCGAAGAAATCATTCTCAGTAGAGACACGCGATAGCCTTGGTGCCAACTTAGATACATCGTTACTAGGGATGCCTTCGGAAAACGATTGGATACTAAATGCAAATTACACCGACAAAACATTCCTAAGAAATACCTTAACCTACGAATTGGCAAATGAAATGGGGCATTATGCTTCAAGGACACAATACGTAGAAGTATTTTTAAATAATATCTACCAAGGAGTTTATGTTTTTATGGAAAAAATAAAACGGAACTCGGGTCGTGTAGATATTTCAAAACTCACACCAACCGACACAAGCGGGGCTGATGTTACTGGAGGATATATTTTAAAAGTTGATAAAACAACGGGAACAGGAACAGGAGGATTTTCATCGGCTTATCCCCCAACAGCTGGAGGGCAAGTGCCATTTATTTTATACGACTATCCCGATGATGTTACCATTGCTCCGCAACAAGCTAACTATATTCAGAGCTTTGTTGACAGCTTCGAAAACGCATTACACGGAACACAATTTACTGATCCGATAGTTGGGTATAGCAAATACATTAATGACACCTCATTCATCGATTTTTTCTTAACGAATGAACTCTCGAGAAACGTTGACGGATACCGTATCAGCTCGTATTTATACAAAGAGAAAATTACCAAAGGAAATAAGTTATTTGCAGGACCTGTTTGGGATTATGATATAGCTTGGTGCAATGCCGACTATTACAATGGACAATATTTCACAGGTTGGGCTTATGTAACAAACAACTCGGGAGGTGCAGGATATCAAGTACCATTCTGGTGGGCACGGTTATTGAATGATCCGAATTATGCAAATAAATTGCAATGCAGATATGATCAGTTGAGAAGCACTGTATACTCAACAGCAAACATCAATGCTTATATCGATTCGATGGCGGCATACTTACAAGAAAGTCAAGATCGTAATTTTCAAGTATGGCCCATATTAGGAGTTTATGTTTGGCCAAATCCCTCTCCTATTCCGACCAGTTATGCAGGAGAAATTACCAAATTAAAAGGATGGATTAACTCACGTTTACTTTGGTTGGATGCAAATATGCCAGGAACATGTTCAGTTGCTGGAATAGATCAAACAGTAACGGTTAATGGCATTAGTGCGTTCCCGAATCCGACTTCGGATAGGCTTACCGTTAGTAGCGGATATAATTTAATGCAAACAGCCACAGTGATGGACTTAAGCGGAAAAGTTATTTGCGATTTTAAGGACATTAATGCTGGTCAATTTGAGATTAATACAACAACTTTAAGTGCGGGAATTTATCTCGTAAAAATTGTCACCGATGCAGGTGCTGCTACCCTAAAATTCAGCAAGCAATAAGCGTAAAATAAGCGCGGAAGCGAAAAGAATAATATTGCATGAGCACATCAACTGTTTGTAAATGAAACAGTTGATGTGCTCATATTTTTATAAGCCTATGCACATTTAACATTCACAGAACCACTAATTTTGTGCTAAATCATCATGCAACCATGAAAAAAACTTTCTTCTTAATTCTATCACTTTGTGCAGTGATACAACTACCAGTTATGGCTCAGGAATCAATTAAATATCCAACTACAAAAAAAGTAGCGCAAGAAGACAACTACTTCGGAACAATCGTTAAAGATCCATATAGATGGTTAGAGAATGATACAGCCGCTGAAGTTATTGAATGGACAAAAAATCAGAATGCGGTAACGTTCGGATATCTCGATAAAATTCCTTTTCGTGCAGGAATGAAAAAACGTTTAAATCAAATTTTGAACTACGAGCGTATTTCTGCTCCTACGCGCATTGGTGAATATTATTTATACAGCAAGAACGACGGATTGCAAAATCAATCGATTACTTATTATACCAAAGGACTTACGGGAGAACCGAAAGTATTTATGGATCCTAATAAAATGAGCAGCGACGGAACGGCGGCTGTGAGTATATTAGGAATATCACACGACAAAAAATATTTAGCATACGGCATCAATCAATCGGGTTCAGACTGGCAAACGATTAAAGTAAAAAAAGTAGAAGATGCCACTGACCAAAGTGATGTATTAAACTGGGTGAAATTCTCGGGAGCATCGTGGTATAAAAACGGATTCTTCTATTCACGCTATCCGACCCCAGCAAAAGGAACCGAGTTAAGTGCGAAGAATGAATTTCATCAAGTTTGGTACCATGAATTAGGAACATCACAAGACAAAGACAAACTAGTGTATGAAGATAAAAATAGTCCGTTGCGTTATTACGGAACACAAGTTACCGAAGACGAACACTATTTATTCTTGTACATCTCACAAGGAACATACGGATCAGAAATTCTTTATAAAGATTTGACAAAAGAAAATGATACTTTCAAAGTATTATTCAAAGGCTTTGACTTCGAATACGGTATCATCGACAACAACGGATCAACAATTTATGTTTCTACCAACGACGGCGCACAAAACAACCATGTTATTAGCATCGATTTAAACAACTACGATTCGGCGAAGCCAGTAGCATCGCAATGCAAAGTAGTTGTTCCTGAAACAAAATCATTATTAGAATCGGTTTCGGCAGCGGGAGGAAAATTATTCTTGAATTATTTACAAGATGTATCATCGCATATTTACCAATACACTTATGCAGGAGTTAATGAAGGAGAAATTTCATTACCTGCCATTGGAACAGCGGCAGGATTTGACGGCGAGAAAGAAGACAAAGAAGTATTCTTTACATTCAACTCGTTTACCTATCCTCCAACAATTTATCGTTATAGTATTGCCGACAAAAAAGTAACGGAATACAAAAAATCGAATGTTGCGTTTAATCCTGCTGACTATACTACTGAGCAAGTATTTTATCCGAGTAAAGACGGCACAAAAGTTCCGATGTTTATCGTTTACAAAAAAGGAACGATGATGAACGGCAAAAATCCTACTTTACTTTATGCATACGGCGGATTTAACGTAAACATTACTCCATCATTCAGCGCTGGGCGATTAGCATTTCTTGAGCAAGGCGGAGTATATGCAATTGCCAATATTCGTGGAGGTGGCGAATACGGAGAAGCATGGCACAAAGGTGGAATGTTGTTAAACAAGCAAAATGTATTTGACGATTTCATCGCTGCAGGAGAATATTTAATCAATAAAAAATATACATCCTCCGATTTCCTTGCTATTCAAGGAGGATCGAATGGAGGATTATTAATAGGTGCGGTAGTAAATCAGCGTCCCGATTTATTTAAAGTAGCCTTCCCTGCAGTAGGTGTAATGGACATGTTACGTTACCATAAATTCACTGTAGGTTGGGGATGGGTAGTTGAATACGGATCATCTGACGACGCGGAGAACTTTAAAAATCTTTACAAATACTCACCGGTACACACTGTAAAAGATGTGAAATATCCTGCGGTGATGGTTACAACTGCAGACCACGACGATAGAGTTGTTCCTGCACACTCTTACAAATACATTGCAACATTACAAGAACACAATACAGGAAATAATCCTAAGTTGATTCGCATCGATATGAAAGCGGGACATGGAGCGGGCAAGCCACTCAGTAAAACGATTGACGAATTAGCGGACATTTATTCTTTCTTATTCTATAACATGGGGGTAACTCCGAAATATTAAATCATGAATATTTTATTGCTGGGATCGGGAGGTCGCGAACATGCATTTGCATTATCACTAAGTAAAAGTGCTTTATGCAGTAAGTTATTTATTGCTCCGGGAAATGCCGGAACATCTTCTTGCGGAACTAACGTTAACGTACAGCCGAACGATTTTGAAAATGTAAAAGCATTTGTATTAAAAGAATCGATTGCTCTAGTAGTAGTAGGGCCTGAAGATCCATTAGTAAATGGAATTGTAGACTTCTTTGAGAATGATGCAGCAATAAAAAACATTCCGGTTATTGGTCCGGGGAAAACAGGCGCACAGCTAGAAGGAAGCAAAGACTTCAGCAAAGCGTTTATGCAACGTCATGGAATTCCGACGGCAGCATACAATACTTTTTCGTTTGCTAAATTAGAAGAAGGATATAAATTTTTAGAAACATTAAATCCTCCTTACGTCTTAAAAGCCGACGGACTAGCAGCAGGCAAAGGAGTACTAATCATTAACGACCTTGACGAAGCTAAGCAAGAATTAAAATCGATGCTTAGCGACGGTAAATTCGGCAAAGCCGGAGATAAAGTAGTGATAGAAGAATTCCTTTCAGGAATTGAGTGCAGTGTATTTGTATTGACGGATGGCAAGCACTATAAAATTCTTCCTGCAGCCAAAGACTACAAACGCATAGGCGAAGGCGATACAGGATTAAATACAGGAGGCATGGGAGCTGTTAGTCCTGTGCCATTTGCAGATGCTGCCTTTTTGAAAAAAACCGAAGAACGAATCGTTATTCCTACAATTGAAGGACTAAAAAAAGAACAAATCAACTACAAAGGATTTATCTTCATTGGACTTATGAATGTAGGAGGAGAACCGATGGTAATAGAATACAATTGCCGTATGGGAGATCCTGAAACAGAAGCAGTATTACCACGCATAAAGACCGACTTTGGAGTGCTTATGCAAGCCACTGCCGACGAAAAGCTTGATACAATACAATTAGAGATCGACGAAAGGACAGCAGCAACCGTAGTGATGGTATCGGGAGGTTATCCTGGGAATTACGAAAAAGGATACGAAGTAAAAGGTTTAGCGAAAGTAGAAGACACGCTAGTATTTCACGCAGGAACGGCAGAAGCTAACGGTCACGTAGTAACGAACGGAGGAAGAGTATTTGCCTTAACCTCACTCGATGAAACCTTACAAGGTGCATTAAACAAATCTTTTGCTGCAGCACATCACATCAACTACGACTACGCATATTACCGAAAAGACATTGGTAAAGATCTAATGTAACATGTTACAAAAGACCCGTGCCGTAGTACTTCACACTACCGAATACGCTGAAGCCAGCTTAATAGTAAAAGCCTATACTGCCGAGAGCGGATTACAATCCTTTTTAGTAAACGGAGTACGAAAGAGTAAGGCGCGCTATGCTGCGAATTTATTTCAGCCATTATCGATCATCGAAGTAGTAGCCTATATTAAAAAGCCGGGAGGACTGCATCGAGTATCGGATGTATCGGCCTCCCCTGCCCTCTCAAACATACCCTATGACATTGTTAAAACAACGATGGCAATTTTTCTTGGCGAGGTATTATATCGCTCAATAAAAGAAGAAGAAATCAATCCCGAGTTATTCACCTTTATTGATCATGCGGTACAGATACTCGATGTTCATCAAGAAACGGTGAGTAGATTTCACTTATGTTTCATGTTACAATTAAGTAGATTCTTGGGCTTTTTCCCGAGTGGAAAATACGATACAGTTACGGCATGGTTCGACTTAAAAGAAGGAACCTTTCAAGAGCACCGACCGAATCATCCCTACTATTTAGATCCGACATTAAGTGAACGATTTCAAGCCTTGTTATCGGTATCGTTAGAAGATGTAAGTGAGATAAAGTTATCTGCGCAGCAACGAAAAAATATTTTAGAAGCGCTTATCGGATATTACGAGCTTCACCATACGCATGGCAGCAGAATAAAATCGCACGAGATTCTGAATGAGGTTTTGAGTTAAATTTTTGTAGTCTATTTAACTATTGTAACTTTCATTGTACCCAAATTACTATTTGGAGAGCGCAATTTTAATACGTAGACACCTGCAGGAACAGCATCAAAACGAATAGCTGTAGTGTAATGGGTATTATCGAGTAATTGCCGAGCACATAATTGCCCTTGTAATGAGTAGAGTTCTGCATATACCTCTTCCATAAAAGTTTGTTTTAACTCTAGATAAAACGCTCCGTTATTAGGATTAGGAAATAGCTTTTGAATAACACCCTTGCTGTCGTTTATTGAAGCGATTCCAGTACTTAAGCTATCACAGATACTGCCCACTACTGGCCCCATATCATAATCGGGATTATTAGGCAAACCCCAATACGTTCGTTTGCCTCCCAAGTAAAAACTCCAAGGCTGAAAATCGCAAGCTAATCCTAGGCTATCGGGCGAATTTATTACGCCCAAATTCATATTGTATTGGTTGTACATTGTGTCGGCATAAGGGTAGTTATTACCGGTTGATCCTACATATGCACATGAAAAATAAATTTTATCATCTGGACCGCGCTTTAAAGCTCCTGCTGTATATTTTGGCTCAAAAGTAGCCCATAGTGTATCTTGTGTAATATTATTTGGGTAGTTCCTTAAATCAATCTGGATTAATCTACTTGAATCAGGCTGACCAGGATTTGCACTAACATATAAAAAATTTCCACTAGCTGAAAATTCGCAAGACCAAACACTAGGAGCAGGAGCAACCATTACAGGTTGTCGAACTGTTATTGGAGTATTTAACATCCCTGAACATCTGTCAAAATTATACAACTCAATTAATCCCCCAAAATTAACCATTGCTAATCGGTCCCCTTGTTTATTCCATTTAAACTCAATAAAACCAGATTGAGAGCCTGTACCAATTTGCTGTGCAGGAAAGCTATCTACACCATTAGGAGTTACTAAATACTTATAGTACCTATCATCAAAATTATTTCCTTCCGTTTTCAAAAAAATCCACCAATCTCGTCCATTCGCATGCTTTATTGCTCGCAATTCATCAGCCCAATAACGAAAATCTAGTCGTTGATTTTTTATGCTCACATCACCTAAACCATTATTTAATGTTAAATCAATAATAGAATAATACAACCCCCAATTATTAACCAAATCAAGTGTGAATAGATAAAATAAATTACTTTGATTTGGACAAGGTAAAATCAACAATTCATTATACCAACCATCGCCAACAACATTATTGCAGTTCAACATTTCTTGACCTAACCTATTATAAATTTTTGTTGTATAGCCAGGTGTAGCAGCTCTTGTATTTGCATAAAACAATAAATTACCTAGTGAATCAGAAATGGACACACAAGAGCCACGTGAACGTATTGAACTTACAACAGGTTGTGGCGCACTTAGATTATTAAAATCTATACCAGAACTATCTCCGAAAGTCCAAATATATTCAGACTTTTGCGCAAATACATTAACAGAAAAAACCATCAACAAAACAGCAATAAAACCATACCGTGACCATTTCATCAAGATGCTACTATTATTTTGTTGAATTAAAATAAATCCCATTTCATCACGAAAATATAAATAAAATTGATTGTATGAATTTACCGATATTCTCACAGATTGAAGTGGAAAGGCGAGCAAATATGTCTTAAACCCTCCACAATCCCATCTTTTTCCTATTTTCGTTGAAAATAATTACGAATGAAAAAATCCTCAGCCAAAGGTGGTTTAAAATTCGACACGAAATGGTCGTATGCGCCGGCACCTGAAACTCCCGATCATATTCAACTGAAAGAGAAGTATGATCTATTTATCAACGGGAAATTTACTGCTCCTTCATCTAAGAAATACTTCGACACTATTAATCCGGCGACGGAGAAAAAGATAGCTTCGGTAGCTGACGCCAACGCTGCCGACGTAGATAAAGCCGTTACAGCTGCACGCACTGCACAACAAAAAGTATGGTCAAAAATATCGGCTGCTGAGCGTGGTAAATACATCTATCGCATTGCGCGAGTGATGCAAGAGAAAGCACGTGAGTTAGCCATCATTGAAAGCATCGACGGAGGAAAACCAATTCGTGAGAGTAGAGATATTGATGTTCCATTAGCTGCAGCTCACTTTTTCTACTATGCAGGCTGGGCCGATAAATTGGAATATGCTTTCCCAGGAAAAAAAACTGCTCCATTAGGAGTCGCGGGACAAATTATTCCGTGGAACTTTCCTTTATTGATGGCGGCATGGAAAATTGCTCCTGCCTTAGCTGCAGGAAATACCGTTGTATTAAAGCCAGCAGAGACAACACCGCTTACAGCGCTTAAGCTGGCAGAGATTTTACAAGAAGCTGATTTACCTCCTGGAGTAGTTAATATTATTACCGGAGCGGGAGCAACAGGCGCGGCTATTGTAAATCACCCCGGAATCGACAAAATTGCATTTACAGGATCTACCGATGTAGGTAAGATTATTCAGAAAGCATTGGCGGGTACCGATAAAAAATACACACTTGAATTAGGAGGCAAAGCTGCCAACATCATCTTTGAAGATGCAGCTATCGATCAAGCAGTAGAAGGAATTGTAAACGGCATATTCTTTAACCAAGGACATGTTTGTTGTGCAGGATCACGATTGTTTGTGCAAGAAGGAATTGCCAAAGAAGTAATACGCAAATTAAAAGATCGCATTCAAACATTAATTGTTGGTGATCCACTCGATAAAAACACGGATATAGGTGCTATTAATTCAAAAGCACAACTCAATAAAATTAAATCGTTAGTACAAATCGGAATTAAAGAAGGCGGTGAATGCTGGCAAAGCGATTGTGATGTTCCTTCGAAAGGATTTTGGTTCCGCCCTACTCTATTTACCAACGTAGCGCAATCGAGTACGATTGTACAAGAAGAAATATTCGGACCAGTATTAGCGATTCAAACTTTCCGCACAGTAGAAGAGGTGATTGAAAAAGCCAACAATACTCCTTACGGACTTTCTGGTGGCGTTTGGACTGACAAAGGATCGAAAGTATTCAAAGTAAGTTCGAAACTAAGAGCTGGCGTTATTTGGGCCAATACCTACAATAAATTTGATCCTACTAGTCCTTTTGGAGGATACAAAGAAAGTGGTGTTGGGCGCGAAGGCGGATTACATGGATTAAGTCCGTATTTAAAATTGTATTAATCACTTTTCACGAATTAAAACAGCAAGTTATGGCAACTAAAACAGCTATTAAAAATACAAGTGCATCTGCATCGAAAAGATTAGATGTAAAGAAGACCTATAAGATTTACATCGACGGGAAATTTCCACGTACAGAATCAGGAAGATTTTATGCATTGAAAGATGCAGCAGGAAATGTAATCGCGAATGTTTGTCGCGGTTCACGCAAAGACTTACGCGACGCGGTAGTATCTAATCGCAAAGCACAAAACGACTGGAGCAAGCGATCGGCATATAACAAAGCACAAATACTTTATCGCATTGCAGAAACATTAGAAGGACGCAAGGCTCAATTCATCGATACGATGATGAAAGAAGGATATAAAGAATCGAACGCGAAAGCAGAAGTAGAAGCAGCAATCGATCTTTTGGTTTATTATGCAGGATGGAGTGATAAATACATTCAAGTATTCAGCACAGTTAATCCAGTAGAAAGTTCACACTTCAACTTTTCATATCCTGAGCCAACAGGAATTGTAAATGTAATTTGTCCGCAGAACCAAGCGCTATTAGGAATTGTGAGTCATGCAGCACCTGTAATCATTGGCGGTAATACGTGTACGTTAGTAGTTGCCGAAAAGCATCCATTAACAGCCGTTGAATTTGCGGAAGTAATACATGCATCAGATCTTCCGGGTGGAGTAATAAATATTATTACAGGATACCGAAAAGAATTTATTGCACATGCATCATCACATATGGATGTGAATGCGATAATCTGTTCAGATGTTGATCAAGAGCAACGCAAAACGATACAAATCAACGCCGCATTAAATGTGAAACGCGTTGTAGATTACAGTAAAGAAGAAACAGCATCACCGTATAGAATTATGTCGTGCCAGGAGATTAAAACGACTTGGCATCCAATTGGCATATAAACTAAGAGAACATCTAAAAACCCCGGATACTTCGTTGTGTCGATTTTTCAAACTCCTCATATACGCTATGTAAAATCTGGTTTTGAAAATTTTCCACGCCTCGTTTGCAAGGTTTTTAGTTGTTCAAAATAAGGGTATAAAAAAAAGGGACTAAAAAATTAGTCCCTTTTTTTATTTGTATCAAATTCTAGTAAGCTCTTTCATTACTTCCTTCTACGAAATAAGTAAACGCTTTACATACAACTCTATTCCCTCCAGGAGTAGGATAATCGCCACTAAAGTACCAATCGCCAGAGTTATTCGGGCAAGCCTTATGAAGATCATCAATAGTTTGGAAGATAATTTCTACATCAGCGTTACACTCTTTCGGAGTAACAATTTTAGCGATGCGTGCAGAAACCTGCTCATACGTAAACGGAGCATAAATTTTCTTCACCACATTTTCGGCAGGATGTTCATCTTTCTCGAGTAACGCTTTACACTCGGCATACACCTCATCGATAATATGTTCAAGATTATTCTCTTCGAGTAATTCTACTGCTGCTTTAAAAGCAACAAGATCTCCGATTTTCGCCATATCGATTCCGTAGCAATCGGGGTAACGAATTTGTGGTGCTGAAGAAACGATGACAATCTTTTTCGGATTTAATCGGTCGAGCATACGAATAATACTATTTCGCAAAGTAGTACCTCTCACGATTGAATCATCGATCACGACTAAATTATCGACACCAGGTTCTAATGTTCCGTATGTGATATCATATACATGCGCAACCATATCGGTACGATCGCTATCGTTCGTAATAAACGTACGAAGCTTCGCATCTTTAATAGCAATTTTTTCGGCGCGAGGTTTAATCGATAAAATCTCCTCTAGTTTCGTCTCATCGGGATGAGCACCTAATGCGAGAATTTTTCTCTTCTTCACCTCACGTAAATATTCCTCCATTCCGTTTACCATACCATAAAAAGCAACTTCGGCGGTATTAGGAATAAATGATAGAACAGTATGGCGAAGATCTTTATCGACCGACTCAAGAATTGCGGGACATAACAATCGTCCTAATTCTTTACGCTCTTTATAAATATCGGCATCGCTACCACGCGAGAAATAAATACGCTCAAACGAACAAGATTTACGCTCTAGAGGTTCTTTAATCATCTCTTCAGAAACACGTCCATCTTTTTTAACGATGATGGCATGTCCGGGTTTAATTTCGCGCACAGCATTCATCGGCACATTAAACGCCGTTTGAATTTGCGGGCGTTCAGAAGTAACCACTACCACTTCATCATCGGCATAATACCAAGCCGGACGAATACCAGCAGGATCGCGCAACACGAAGGCATCACCATGACCCATTAATCCGGCCATCACATAACCGCCATCCCAACGCTTAGAAGAGCGGCGAAGAATTTTTGCAATATCGAGGTTAGCAGCAATTAGCGGGCTAATTTGTTGCTTCGTGAACCCTTCCTTTTTAAAACGGTAGTATAACTCATCATTCTCCTCATCGAGGTTATAACCGATATTCTCCATTACGGTAACGGTATCGGCTTTTTCGCGAGGATGTTGACCAACGGCAACGAGATTATTAAACAACTCCTCCACATTCGTCATGTTAAAATTACCGGCAACAACAAGGTTACGGGTCATCCAATTATTTTGACGAAGGAAAGGGTGACAACTTTCAATATTATTTCCACCATAAGTACCATAACGGAGGTGACCGAGGAGTAACTCGCCAGTAAAATCGGCATGCTCCTTCAGCCATTCAGGATCTTGAGACTTTTCAGGAAATTTTTTGCGAAGCTCCTCGATAGGGCTATTGATAACACCAAAAATATGAGGGATTGCGTTTTTCTCGACAGAACGGTAGCGGTTGATATACGGTTTCCCGGGAGCCACATCGAGTTTGATAGAAGCCACACCTGCACCATCTTGCCCGCGATTATGTTGCTTCTCCATGAGGAGATACAACTTATTTACGCCATAAAGAGAAGTACCGTATTTATCTTGGTAATACTGTAAAGGCTTCAACAAGCGGATCATAGCAATTCCGCACTCGTGATGAAGGTGGTCGCTCATAGTATCTATCTAAGGTGCAAAGTTACGATAACGAAAAAGAATTTAAGCTATCAAAAATTAAAAAAACGAAGAAATCGATTTCCGATAACGATTCCCGTTCAGCAGGCCCTTTTACCGGTCAGGGGCTCAGATTTCGGGACTAAAACCAATAAATTCGCATTCAGCCATTTTAGGCCTTAAATTCACCGAAAATTGACCTGAAAGCCATAGGTTTGCAGGATATTGCACGAAATATGAAGAAAGTATTAGTTTGGGCCATTGCGCTTACCGGTATGATGGCAGCGTTCAGCTCATGCACCAGAGATCCAGATTTATCGAACGTTGCGGAAGTAAAATTCAGCGGTGACGTTCAGCGAATATTATCTGCTAACTGTAATTTCAGCGGATGCCATGGAGGCGGAGGACATAATGAAGGATCATTAACTTCATATGATGATGTAATGTCGTATGGCGATGTAAAAGCCGGTGATGCACATCGAAGTAAGTTATATCGAGTGATTACGAATCGTTCATTTCAAACAATGCCGCCATCGGGTTATTCGGAAGTTAGTGCGGCCGACATCAAGCTCATTTATTTGTGGATTGAGCAAGGTGCAAAAAACAATTAAAAATCGAGTATGAAAACTATAAAATATTTGAGTTTATTAAGCATTATAATATTTGCCGCAAGCGGATGTTATTATGATAATGTTGAAGAACTTCATCCGGGAGTAACAGATAAAAGTTGTGCTGACACAGCGGGAGTTGTTGCCTTTAATCCGAAGGTTAAAACAATCATCGATGCTAACTGCGGAACAACAGGAGGATCAGCAGCAGGTTGTCATGGAACAACATCTTCGAGTGGAATTCCTTTAGTTACTTACGCTGATATGCAAGTTGCATTAACTGATTATCCATTTATGGATGACATTCGTCAAACACCAGATGCAGGAAGTAACATGCCTAAAGGAGGCGGAAAATTATCGGATTGTCAAATCCAAGTAATTCAAAATTGGATTGATCAAGGACAATTAGAAAACTAACGTTTATGAATAGCCTAAAATACTATATTACCCTTATTTGTACCGTTAGTATACTATCGGTACAAGCGCAAACCGACAGCACAAAGAGTTGGGGAAGTGAAGCAGAAGATAGTGGTCCTTATGTTACCAAAACATTTAAGACGACAAGAGTTGTAAATTTCCAAACAGTAGAAACTAGTGGAAACAGAATTCTAGACTTCACTATTTCTCACCGTTTTGGTCCGATCAACAGTGGTTCATATGACTCTTACGGAATTGACGGAGGAGCAAGCATTCGCTTAGGATTAGATTATAGTCCGAATAGTCGATTAATGTTTGGACTTGGTCGTTCATCGTATCAAAAAATGTTCGACGGATATGCAAAGTACCGCTTATTACGTCAAACAAAAGAAAGTGGAATGCCGATCAGTTTGACACTATTTTCAGGAGTGTATTGCATCGGAATGAAAGACCTTGCGAAAGACAACAATGGTTATGATAAATTCCAGCATTTCGACAGCCGACTTTCATTCGTGCATCAACTACTTATTGCACGAAAATTCGGAGAACAATTCTCATTAGAAATTGCTCCATGGTTTGTTCACTACAACCAAGTAGATGTGATTACCGACTTAAACGATATGTACGGAGTATCGGCAGCGATGCGATTTAAGTTCAGCAAGAAATTCGGAGTGACAGGAGAATATTCATATCGCATTAACAAATATTCGCGAGGCGATTATTACAACAGCATGGGAATCGGATTAGAACTTCAAACTGCTGGACATATTTTCCAAGTATTGTTAACGAATTCGATCGGCTTAGCAGAGAGTCAATATTTACCATATACGAATAACCGATGGACAAACGCCGGCATTCGTTTAGGATTTAATATTGGAAGATCATTCCAATTATAAGAAATAAGCTTTCTCTATATTCAACCATTCGAGAGCGGTTCCGTGAAGGAGTCGCTCTTTTGTTTTTAGGTCGTACGGCATTGAATCGATGAGTTTACCAGGCTCTAATTCTCCAAGAGGGAAAGGATAATCGGTGCCGAGAGCTAATTGATCGGCGCCCATTAAATTAACGAGGTAATCCATCATCATGGGGTCGTGCACTAAAGTATCGAGATAGATACGCTTTAAATACTCACGAGGGTTTACTTTATTATCGACAGCAACAAGATCGGGGCGAACATTAAATCCGTGTTCTATTCGTCCGATAGTAGCCGGAAAAGAACCACCACCATGTGCGAAAGCCACTTTCAAATTAGGAAGACGTTCGAGCACACCACCAAAGATCATTGAACAAATTGCGAGAGAAGATTCGGCAGGCATTCCTACTAGCCAAGGCAGCCAATACTTCGACATTTTATCTTTCGCCATCATATCCCAAGGGTGAACAAAGATGGAAGCATTTAATTCCTGAGCAGCCTCAAAAACAGGAAAGAGTTCAGGAGCGCTTAAGTTCCAATCGTTCACATGCGAACCAATTTGAACTCCCTTCAAACCAATTTTCATACAACGCTCGAGCTCTTTAATCGCCATATCGGGATGTTGGAGAGGAATAGTTCCCAAGCCAACAAATCTTTTCGGATAGGCGTTAACGATAGTAGCAATATGATCATTCAAAAACATACTTACATCGAGCGCATCCTGTGGCTTCGCCCAATAGCTAAACATCACGGGGATGGTGCTTAGCACTTGCACATCGATATGATGATGATTACACTCATTAATACGCGTTTGAGGATCCCAGCAATTATCTTGAATCTCACGGAAGAACTTATCATCAACCATCATACGAGCACAGCAAGGCTTATGATGATCTAAACTTATAAATCCGCCATAGCCAAATTTCTCTCTGAAATTAGGAAGATGTTCGGGGATGATGTGCGTATGAATATCGATTTTGAGCATGACGAAGTAATTATTTTAATAGAACACAGATCCGATAGCAAGCTATCTAAAAGGATTCGCCTGTTGGCGAAAGAGGATTAAAGAGGATTTATTCGCGGTTCTCTTCAATTGTCTCAATCACTTTATTAGTTACTATTTTCCTTTTTAACTGTGGCGACTTTCCAAAGTTAAGCAATAAGCCGATTTCAATTTCTGTGGCACGTAAGTAATTTATTAACTGATATTCATGTTGTTCGCATAATGACTCGGCAGCTTTAATCTCAATTATAATCGAATTCTCAACAATAATATCAGCCATGTAAAAACCTACTTGAGTATCACAATAGAAAACCTTTACTTGCTGTTGTGGTTTACAAGATATTCCATTTCTGCGCAACTCAAGAACCAAGGCATTTTCATATACCTTTTCGAGAAAGCCGTATCCCAGTTTATTGTAAACAGTATAGTAAGCTTTAATTATTCGACTTGTAAGGTGTTCTTGCATTTTAAAATTATTATGATTTTTATGAGAATCGGATAAATCCTTTTTATCAAGCCTGCTATTTTGCAGGCGATTCATTCGTGTTCAATCTGAATTTTAATTATTGCAATTATAATCAAAGAAGTATTAGTTAGTCGGGAGTAAGTAATTACATACGCTTAAAATAAAAACGGCTCATCAGAAGACGAGCCGTTTAAATGTAATTTGTGATTTATAAAACCAAGTATCCGAGGTTTTAAAAGTTCTATTAAATGTCGAATTTAATTCCTTGCGCCAAAGGTAATTCAGTAGAATAATTCACTGTATTTGTTTGACGACGCATGTACACTTTCCAAGCATCGGAACCTGATTCACGTCCACCGCCAGTTTCCTTCTCACCACCGAATGCACCACCGATTTCAGCACCTGAAGTACCGATATTCACGTTAGCGATACCGCAATCAGAACCTTCAGGAGATAAGAATGCTTCAGCCTCTAACATATCACGTGTGAAGATAGAAGAAGACAATCCTTGAGGAACATCATTTTGCAATGCGATTGCCTCTTCGATTGTACTATACTTCATGATATAAAGAATCGGAGCGAATGTTTCCTCTTGGACGATATGATAATGATTTTGTGCTTCGATGATACAAGGAGTAACATAGCAACCGCTTTCATAACCTGCACCTGATAAAACATCACCACCTACTAATACTTTTCCACCTTCGGTGCGAGCTTTTTCAATAGCATTTGTAAAATCAGTAACAGCACCTTTATCGATTAGTGGTCCAACTAAAGTTTTTGCATCTAACGGGTGGCCTATACGAATTTGTTTATAAGCGTTTACCAATTTCTCTTTAAATGAATCATAAATCGACTCATGAATAATTAAACGACGAGTAGAAGTACAACGTTGACCTGCAGTTCCAACAGAACCGAACAACACTGCTGTCATTGCCATTTTAAGATCTGCCTTCTCAGAAAGGATGATAGCATTGTTACCACCTAATTCTAATAACGAGCGACCTAAACGTTCTCCAACAATTTTACCAACTCTCTTACCTACACGAGTAGATCCTGTAGCAGAAATTAGAGGAACACGTTTATCGGCAAGGAAATTATCACCAACATATTTCGATCCGCCGGCAACAAGGTTTAAAACACCTTCAGGAACATCGTTAGCTTTCAACACATCAGCGATGATTGCATGGACAGCAACAGCACATAACATTGTTTTCGAGCTAGGCTTCCAAACAACCACATCACCGCAAACCATTGCTAACATAGCGTTCCAGCTCCAAACAGCAACTGGGAAATTGAAAGCAGAAATAACACCAACAACTCCTAATGGTTGATATTGTTCAAACATACGGTGGCGAGGGCGCTCACTAGGCATTGTTACACCATACAACTGACGAGAAAGACCAACTGCGAAATCACAGATATCGATCATCTCTTGAACTTCACCTAAACCTTCTTGGTAAATTTTACCCATTTCATAAGAAACAAGCTTGCCTAAAGGTTCTTTATATTCACGTAAGCGATCACCGATTTGGCGAACTACTTCTCCACGTTTAGGAGCAGGAACCATTCTCCACTTTTTAAATGCCTCCTGAGCAGTTTGAATAATGGTTTCGTAATCGTCGGCAGTAGCCTGACGAATTTTACCGATTAAAGCACCATCCGAAGAAGAATAAGACTCAATAATTTCTCCGGTTGTATCAAACCACTGAGTACCAGTACATGCACCCTTGTTTATATCCTTGATACCCAATTGCTTAAGCATTTCTTGAATGCCAAAATCGTTTGCTGTTGAAGTAGAACTCATAGCGTTTTTTAATATTTGTGCAAAGGTACAAAACCGAATTGTTTTTTACACTAAATGAAGGAGAACTAATAATACAGCTAAATCACCTCGTTTTATTGGCTGTTCATCTAGAAAAATTGCTTGGTGCGGTAATTTTCACGACTTTTAAAGTCCGAAACAATTAATCTCTTCCCAAAAGAAAGGCAAATTTCAGGCTCTAAAGTTTTTTAGGCTTCGCAAACACCTTCTTTTAAACTATTATACTATGAAAAAAGCGCTGACGTTACTTGCCTTCTTTTTCCTTTTCATTTCCAATAATTCATTGGCTCAAGGACCACAACTAAGTGTAGTTTCAAGCAATATATTATGCCTCAGTGGAGGTTGTCAGCCGATTGCCCAAGCAGTTACAATTACAGCTTCAGCAGGTTCAACATTAGATGGTGTAAATATATATATTTATACAGGATATAATCCCAATCAAGATTCGCTCACTTTCACTCCGATGTTCGGAATTACAGGTTCATGGAGTTCTGCAACCGGAGTATTAACTCTTTCGGGTGTTGCAACTACAGCCCAATATGAATTAGCAATAAAATCGATTTGTTACTGTGGGAAAAATTCAAGTTTAATTAGTGGGCCGCGAACAATATTTTATGTTTTAGGAAAGCTATTGTATAATCCAACCAATAACCATTATTATCAAAAAGTAACATTACCTAGTGATATTACTTGGCATGATGCTGCTGCTGCATCATCTGCTTCCAACTATTTAGGAATGCAAGGTTATCTGATAACGATTACTAGCGTTCAAGAAAACAACTTCATTAGTCAATTAGTAAACTCTAATACGTGGATTGGAGCAACCGACGAGCTAGTTGAAGGGGAATGGCGTTGGGTAACAGGCTGTGAAGGTTTAGAAAACGGTGGAACGGGACGTTATTTTTCTGATCAACAAAGCTTCAACTGCGGAGCATCTGGATTTGGCACGGGGTCTTCGGTAGGAGGCAACTTTGTGAATTGGACAACTGGCGAGCCTAATGGTTGCAACAATGGTGCTGAAAGTTATGCTCACCTATTTTCGCTTGGGCAATGGAATGACTACGTAGATTCAGGATATGTTCACTCTTATATCATTGAATATGGTTGTATGCCGAATGATCCTATTGTTCAAACTTACTATAGTATAAATTTATTCTTAAACGACTCAATAAAAACACCTTCAATCACAAGTAATTTGCCTGTTTGTAACGGAAGCACTGCAACGCTAAATGCTGTCGGAAATTATTCATCAAATGCAGTTTTTTCTTGGAGTGGGCCAAGTGGTTATACAGGCAACACACAAAGCACAAGCATTAATAATATATCACAAAGTCTTAACGGGAATTACACTGTTCAAATAAATGATAGTGCTTGTGTAACAACCCAAACATTTAATTTAAATCAGAATACTCCTGTATCTTCCTCTTTTGTTTCAAAGTCAGATGCTCTTTGTAATGGAGGGGCTAGCGGTAGTATTACACAATCGGGAAATAATGGTAACCCTGGATATACTTATCTATGGAGCAATGGACAAACCACTGCAACTGCTCAAAATTTAATTGCAGGCACATACACTGTGACAGTAACTGATGCAATTGGATGTACCGCGAATGCAAGTTATTCAATAAGTGAGCCTACTGCATTAAATTCATCCATAATTTCTACAGTTGGTGTGTCTTGTCAAAATAATGACGGCCAAGCTACCGTTTCGGCAAGTGGAGGAATAGGGCCATATACTTATTTATGGAATAACGGAGTAACAAGTGCAAATTGTATAGGAATGACATTAGGTAATTTTACAGTAACAGTTACCGATAATCATGGTTGTACTTCAATCAAAACAGGAAGTTTATCAGCAATACCTTCTTTAACAATTGCATCCAATAGCAATCCCACAATATGCATAGGACAATCTACTACGTTAAGTATTGTTCCAAGTGGTGGTAAAACACCATATTCGTATTCATGGAGTAACGGCGCTGCTGCAGCAAATACAACAGTAAATCCTGCTACAAGTCAAAATTATTCTGTTACAGTAACAGATGCGAATAGTTGTACCGCTGCATACACCTACTCAGTTACAGTTAATCCTCCTCTTACCAACAATGCTTTAGGATCTACGGGTGTATGTAGTGGAACGCCTACTCCCTTAAATGTTACAGCAGGTGGCGGTAATGGAAATTATACTTATTTGTGGAGTAACGGAATAACAACTGCATCACAAATTGTATCGCCAACAAGCACGACGACTTACTATATTACAGTGTCAGATTTATGCGGCACACCATCTAAATTAGATTCAGTAACAATAACTATTTATGATTATCCGGTAATTAATATTACGACAACGCCAAGTAGCGGGTGTATGCCTCTTGAAGTTACGTTCGGCAATAATGCTACAATAGCTTCGGGATCAACTTACAATTGGGACTTAGGGAATGGAACTTTATCAAATAGTATTAATCCGATAGAAACATATAGTGACTCCGGGCATTATGACATTTCACTTTCTATCACAACGCCTCAAGGATGTACCTCAGCTGACACAATTTTAAATGCTGTAAAATCATTCTTTGTGCCGATTGTAGATTTTGATTATTCACCCGATAAAGGCTGTATGCCGTTGGAAGTTACATTCAGTGATCATTCACAAACAACAACTGGATCAACATACAATTGGGATTTCGGAAATGGTAATGAATCGTCAATAGAAAATCCTGTTGAAGTTTTCACTGATTCAGGTTATTTCGATGTATCATTAACAATTACAACATCGGAAGGATGTACTTCATCTGATACAGTTTTAAACGCAATAACATCATATTCTACTCCGGTGGCCGATTTTTCATATTCCCCGCTAACTCCCACAATTATGTTAAACCCAGTTTACTTCGTGGATCATTCAGTTGGTGTTATTGACCATTGGAATTGGACATTAGGAGATTCGTTAATAACATCATCAGACATCAATCCGGTTCATTCGTTTATGGTTGAAGCAGACTATGATATTGTACTAATTGTAAGTAACCATTATCTCTGTAGTGATACGATTGTAAAAACAATTTCAGTAAAAAACGACTTTTCATTTTTTATCCCTAAGGCCTTTAGCCCGAACGAAGATGGAACGAATGATGTATTAGAGATGTATGGATTTAATTTCAACGATTTCGAAATGAAAATATATAATCGTATGGGGCAATTGCTGAATGAATCAAATAAAAATCCATTATGGGATGGAAAAGACAGCCACGGAAATTTACAACCAGAAGGAGTTTATGTTTACACAATAAAATTACGCGAAGGCATTAACACTCATCCTCATGAATACGAAGGAACCATTACATTAATTCGATAGAAACCATTGCTTTTAATAAATGTTACGAATCGTTTACCTAGGTTAATTTTAAAAGGTGTAATTTCTTTCATGAATTAAGAAATTTGGTTAAAAAAAGTTGTTCAATATTCTTTTCTGTCTAGGTTCATATTAGAGCAAATCCTTAGTTATTTGAACTGATTTACACTGTCGATTACTCACTCGTATGAAAATTATCTCATTTAACAACATTTTTTACCTATTCAAGGTTAAAATCTTCCTAATTATGAATTTTTGAAGTAAATTTCGAGTCCAAACCAATCAGTCATGCTAAAGATAAAAAGCACCGTAAGGGCTTTTTTATTCTTCTTAATTGTATTTCCCGTAGCTGTAGAGGCTCAACTTACTCTTACACCCGGACTAAGTGCATATCAACTAGCTTCGATGTTAGCAGGACCAGGTGTGCAAATAATCAACCCAGTCATTACTAGTCCTTCAAATTATTACAGCTCATTTACCGCTAACGGCACGAACCTCGGCTTAGCAAGTGGGATTTTGCTTACTACTGGCGATTATTCAATTGCTACAGGACCAAATAATCAAAACGGGGCAGCAACAATCGATAATAATCCGGGGGACCCAACCCTACAAGCAATTGCCGGAGTAAACACCTATGATGCGGCAGTCTTAGAGTTCGATTTTATTCCTCAAAATGACACTATTAGATTCAGGTATATTTTCGCAAGTGAAGAATATCCTGAATATGTCTGTTCTACCTATAACGATCTTTTCGGGTTTTTCATTTCTGGTCCCGGTATAATAGGAGTACAAAATATTGCTATTATTCCTGGTACAAATATTCCGGTTGCCATAAACGCTGTTAATAGTGGAACACCGGGTTCTAATTCTAACCCAAACTCACCATGTAATTTATCATATCCGAATTTCTACGTTGACAATACTGGAGGGACAAGTATTCAATATGATGGGTTTACTACATTGTTAACCGCTATTGCATTAGTTACCCCTTGTCAAGTTTATCATTTAAAAATAGTGATTACAGATGCTGGAGATGCAGATTACGATTCAGGTGTATTTCTTGAAGCAGGCGGATTAAGTTCAACTCCTATTGCCTATGGAGGTTCCGATGGATTATTTTGCTCTGGAACTGTACATCAATTAGGAATGTTACCAGTTTCTGGATGGAATTATTCATGGAGCCCATCTACAGGTATTGACAACCCTTTAACATCTAATCCTAATGTAACTTTAGTAAATAATTCAGGCATCCCTATTACAACAACTTATGTACTTTCTGCTACCAACGGGACATGCAATTTAACTGACACAATTAATTTAACTACGTATCCTACTCCTACTGCAGCAATAACTCCGTTAACAAAAGTTTGTTCTGCTGATACGATAACAATTCAGTATACTGGAAATGCAAATGCATCAGCTACCTATAACTGGAATTTTGGAGGAGGTACTGTTATTTCTGGTAGTGGTCAAGGTCCTTATCAAATTTCATACCCGGCTGCTGGAAATTACACCAATTCGCTTTTGGTAAAATACTTGGCTTGTCCTGGTGACACTGCATATGATACATTAACTGTTGTAAACAAACCATTAGCATCAATAGTAGTGCCCGATACTATTTGTCCAGGAGAAACTGCTCAAATAATTAATACGGGGTCTATAAACAATGCTTTTACCTATTCATGGAATTGGAATTCTGGAAATGTAATAACAGGTTCGACCTACGGACCATACAATGTTAGTTGGAATACACCGGGGAAACACTTAGTTACATTAAATGTTTCTAATCAAGTTTGTTCTTCAACTACAACAGATTCAATTTTCGTCAGGACGAATCCAATTGCATCATTTACTTCGCCAAACACTCTCTGTTCACTTGATACTACACAAATTCAATTTAACGGAAGTGCTACGAATTCGGCTACATACTCATGGAATTTTGGCAATGCCAATTTGATAGCAGGATCAGGACCAGGACCATTATTTATTTCGCCTCAAATAGGTGGTAAAGACACTATTCGACTTGTAGTAAACGATCTTGGATGTAGAGATACAATTGAAAACATCATAAATGTTACACAACAACCAACAGCGAATTTTACTGCTGTTCCACAAATATGTTCTGGTGATTCGATTACACTAAATTTCACTGGAAATACCGGAGGCGCTCTATCAGTAAAATGGTTCCTATCTACTGGATCACCAAATTTCGTTGTTGGTACAGGCCCAATAACATCTGCATTCAATACTGTAGGGGTACATCCGATAACTTTAGAAATAAATAATGCCGGGTGTATTGATGTAAAAACTGATTCAATCACTGTAAAACACACACCGATTGCAGATTTTACCTTAGTTCAAAGCATCTGTTCAAATGACACTACTCAAATAGTTTTTACAGGTAATGCCGGAATTACTTCTACCTATAATTGGCAATTTAATAAATCAAAACTGATTTCTGGAAGCGGCATAGGCCCATTGAACATTATGCCAAACTCCATTGGCATAGATACTATTTTGCTTTACATAAACGAATCAGGTTGTTACGACTCGATTTACAAAACAATAGAGATCATTGAACAACCAATTGCACTTTTATCTGCTCCTTCGCAAATCTGTGCAGGCGATTCTGCAACAATTTTATTTGTAGGTAACAGTGCTTCTTCATCAAGTTTAAATTGGAATGTTAGTGGCGGTTCTCCTGTAACTTCCGCTTCACTTTCTCAAATCACAACTTTGCTTACTACACCCGGAAACCATGTGGTATCTATTTCGATAAATAATTCCGGATGTCGAGATAGCCTATCCGATACCATTCTCGTTAATCCATTACCGTTAGCCGACTTTAGTGCTAATGATGTTTGCGACGGAGTACCAGTAACTATTCAAAATAACAGTTCGATTAGTAACGGCAGCATTAATTCAAACAATTGGAACTTCGGCGATTCTCAATTATCAACTTTGGTGCAACCCGGCTCACATACATACTCATCAAGTGGTGATTATACAATTGTCTTAACAACACTAAGCGACAAACTTTGTAAGGATACGTTTGCACTTAACTTAACAATTCATGATAATCCAATAAGTCAATATAGCATAGATTCAGTTTGTGCAGGGGTCGCTAGTACATTTATAGATAGCACAACAATTGCTAGCGGAACTATCGATCATCGATATTTCTTTTATAACAATTCAATAATAGGAATTGATAGTGTTATCGATTACACGTTCAATGGTTACGGAAGTTATCCAACTATGTTAGTAACAGAAAGCGATTTTGGCTGCCGTGATACGGCGTATAAAACAGCAATAGTTCATAGTCTTCCATCAATAGATATTACTGGATTACCTCGAAACGGCTGTCAACCACTAGATGTTTTATTTGATAATAACTCAACAAACATTGATGGACCAATCAATAGTATAACTTGGAATTTCGGTGATGATGACTCATCAAATATTGATCAACCTCTTCATACATATTTGTCTTCCGGATTGTTTGATGTTTCAATGACTGCAATATCATCCTATGGTTGCGTTAATGACTCAACCTATGCTGACTATATTGAAGTTTATCCCAAACCGATAGCCGATTTCATCCATGATCCAGCTCCTGCCGACATGTTATCTCCGGTAGTGTACTTTACTAATCAAACAACATTAGCAGATAATTATCTTTGGGATTTAGGCGACAGTACATTCACAAATGAATCAGACCCTGTACACCAATACAACGCAGCCGGAACTTATACGGTAGAGTTGATTGCAACGAATGATGACGGATGTAAAGACACTGTATTGGGAGAAGTAATTATTAACCCTTCATTTACATTATATGTACCAAATGCATTCAGTCCGAATAACGATGGCAAGAATGATGTTTTCTTATGTCAAGGAACAGGTATAAGCCAATTTAAAATGAA
Organism: Bacteroidota bacterium; assembly: GCA_023251535.1. Classification (GTDB taxonomy): domain Bacteria; phylum Bacteroidota; class Bacteroidia; order AKYH767-A; family OLB10; genus CAINEC01. The sequence goes on along the minus strand of JAHEYP010000012.1, from coordinate 37,236 downwards.
GATCTTCAGTCGCTGGGGAAATCATGTTTGTACATTATACAATATTGATGAACCTTGGAATGGTACTGATGATGGTAAGATTGCACAAGAAGAAACTTATGTTTACTTAATTGAAGTAACCGACGTATTAAAGCAGATTCACACTGTAACGGGAAGAGTAAGCATTATCAAATAGTTTTAGAATTCTATCTTATAATTAAAGATTGGCAAAAGCGGAGTTTGATAATAGGTTTTAATTCGTGCTGATTGAGGGTCAAAAAATTCGCCATAGATATTTTTTCTGTTAGTTGCATTTTGCAAATCAATAGACATTGTATGTGTTGAGTGTGCTCTATTTCGCTTCAAACTTATTCTTAAATCGGTTCGAAAATAATTCGGGTATTTATTCGTGAATGCTTGTTGTTCGTAGTAAACCGTCTCTCCTTTCTCCTTAGAAGCATCAACATTTATCGGAGTTGATCTAAATCCTCCGGTATACACAACTTTTACATTCACACCTAAAATTCTATTCTTAAATCGCTCGCCTGTTTTTATTTCCTTACCTGATGTAAATGTCAATACAAAATTTCCATTGTATCTCGAATTCCTCCATTTATTATCAAGTGCTTTGTATTCGGCATTGTAGAGCGATGCTGACAGCAAATAATACAAATTATGATATAGACTTTGCTCAAAGGTTATTTCCGCTCCTATATTTCTTCCCTTCCCTTTATTTACTAATGGATCAGTCACAAAACTTCCCGACTCATTAATCATTGAATATGTTTTTAAAGAATCAGCGCTCACAGGAATGTTAGATAATTGTTGATAGTACACTTCTGTTTTAAAGTGAATATTTTCATTCAACATCCTATCATATGACAAAACGTAATGTGATGATTTACTAAAACTCAAATCGCGATTAGGAAATATCTTTTCACCGGTAGAATCAGTATACGAAGAGAAATAAATGCCCACCGGTTGCATTTGACTATGTCGACCATAACCGAATGTTAAACTTTGAATATTACTTAATTCATATCGCAATGATGCTCTTTCTTCGAAAGAGGTAGAGTGATTATAATAAAAGTTCATTGCATGAAATCCCGCCTGTAGTGAAAGTTTTTCTGTCACTCGGAAAGTATAACCGGCAAATGCTTGTGCTAAATATGAACTACCATTTGAGTTAATGGTTTCTACTAGTGTTTTTGTATCCATATTAAAATCGTGGTACTTGATATCATATCCTAACTTATTTAAAATAATTCCCGTGCGAATGCTATGTCGTGAATTCAATTTATGCGTGAGTACAGTAGAAATAGTAGCCTTGTTTTCTATAGCATATCCATCGAAACGAGTTTCCGGTTTTATTTCATCATTTAATCTCGTAGTAAGATCACTTACATCTTTACGACTTAATAAAACAATCGATTTCAAGTAAGTATTAGAACCCAGCATTATTGTATGCGTAATTCCTGCAGCACCAGTTCCCGACTTAAAAGTTTCTCCGTAACGAGAATAATCATCTTCCCATTCTGTTGAATCTTTCTTTGCATCAAACTTCTGAGAACTTAATCCGCCGAAACCAAAGACAGTAAACGTTCCCAATCTTTTCGTTGGTAAATAAACATTAAATGATAAATCTTGAAAAATTGTATTACCTACTCCTAAATCAACCATTTTACCGATAGCTGCTAGTGTTGAGTAACGATAATTGATTAAATAAGAACCATTGTAATTCTTTTTAAATGGCCCCTCCATTGCAGCATCTAATCCTAAGAAGCCTGCTTGTACTGTGTATTCATTCTTCTCGTTATTTCCCTTACGCAAACGAAGATCAAATACACCTGACAATACATTTCCATATTCAGCGGGGAAAGCTCCCGTTAAAAAATCAGAATTATACAACAACTGAGAACTTAAAATCGAAATTCCTCCTCCTGAAGTTCCCGGAGCAGAAAAATGATTCGGATTAGGAATTTCTACTCCTTCCATTCTCCATTGCAAAGCATTGGGGGCATTACCACGAATTGAAATGTTATTATTGCCATCATCGGCGGAAACCACTCCTGCAAAAGAGCTTGCCATGCGAGCAGGATCATTAACGGCTGCTGCATACTTTTGCGTTTCCTCAACAGAAAATGTTCTGGTACTTACCAAAGCCATTTCGTTCATTGGTTTATTCTTTTCAAGATTCGCAACAACAGTTACCTCTTTACTTTGAATTATTTTTTCAACCATTTCCACTTTAAGCACCAATTCCTTTCCAGAAATAACACTTAAGTTATTCAATGTTTGTTCTTCGTATCCCATAAAAGAAAATCGAAGATTAATTTTCCCTACGGGAATATTACTTAAACGAAATTGTCCGTCTATATCGGTACTAACTCCAATAATCGGATTTGATCCAACAAGAATTACAGTTACACCTGGAAGAGGTTGCTGAGAAATCTTATCAGCAATTGTACCTCTTATAGTTTGCGTTAGGACTTGGGCTTGTAAGCTAGAAGCAAAAAGCAGTAGTAGTGAAAAAAGAAATCGTTTCATAATAGTCATATATACTGTTATGACCATTCATTCAGCAGTTACCCCTATGCTTTCAGTTAAAAAAATCGAAGTGCTACTTTTCCACCAACCCACATGTCAACATGCGTTGATTTATCAATATCATCACTATAGAATATTTGTGGATGCATCGAATTGAAAATCGAAGGATAATGCGAATAATTAGTGTTCGTTAGTTGAGCATTTAGCACAGGGCCGCCAGCAATATAAAAACCTTTACTGATTCTATATTCGGCACCAACATAAAATTTATTTAACAAATTAATTTTCGATCCAACCGAGCCTTTGTTAATTTGTTGAGCAGAGAGATCAAAATCCATTAGCCATCTTTTACCTAATCTTACAGATGATCCAATTCCATATCCAAACGACCAAAGCATTGAATCACGCTTATCGGGACCCATGGAAGCAAATAACATCGTATGAAAGGATTCAATTCCTGATCGCAGTGATGCATTAACCGCAAATACTTCATCTGTAAAAATTTCGAATCGATGATAGCCGGTTCTTACAAAGCTCAAAAAACCAATCGGCAATCCGTTGCAGGAATCAGAAATATTTATAAATCCAATTTGAGTTCCTGTAATTTTTCGTGCATAATTTACGAACCCTGCCACTTGAACGCCCGACATCTCTCCTGAAGTGAAGTTATAAAATCCCGAAAGTTGTACTCCTTTCATATTTCCTATTACATGATTTCCGAAGCCTGCCATCTGAACTCCATCGAAAGAACGATGTGCTGAATTGACAAATCCTGCAAGTTGTACACCGGAAGATGTATCAAACATTACATTCGTGAATCCAGCTATGTTGCAAGCATTCGATTTCCCTTTATTCACATTAAAGAATCCACCGAGTTGAAATCCAGTTGTTGAATCACCATTGATATTTCCGAAGCCTCCAATTTGAATTCCGTTAACCGAACGTTTATCTAAATTTAAAAATCCAGCCAATTGAAATCCATTAGTAGTTCCTCCATTCGCATTTAAGAAACCTGCTATTTGTGCTTTTGATACATCTCCTCTATCGAGATTAAACATTCCCGCTAATTCAAATTTTCGTGTTCCGCGTGAATAACCACCTATCACATTAAAAGAGTAATCATTAATGACATTCCCACTCAATAAATAATTCGTTCCGAGTTTTGGCAAAAACGAAACTTGATACTTACGATAAATGGTATCTTTAATATTCTCAGTATTGATAATTGATTCATCGGGAATTAAAAATGTTACAGGACTCTCCTCTGTTTGAACTGTATCTATACTGACTTCATTTCTTTCAGGATGCAAAACGATCATCAAGTTTTGTGTTCCTGTATTTCGAACAGTGATTAAAGTATCTCGATAATTTTGTTTACTCACTTTCAAATTCAACTGAACTTTCGTCTCATCGATTTTAATCTTAAAGTAACCATATTTGTTAGTAACAGTCGAGAGCATTTTAGTTCCCTCAAAAATCGAAACCGAAGGAATTTTATCTCCTGTGACTCCATCGGTAACATAACCATTGATAATATAATATTCCTTATTTCCTTGCTCTATTTCAGCTTTTGGGGCTGCAGACAAAATCAAATAGTTGCCTTTAGCTTTATACTTCACTTTATTTCCGAACAAAAGAAATAAAACTTCACGCACTCGCTTCTTAGCTACTGTTAATGTTACTTTTTTATCTGCATCAAAGAGATTCGAAGGATAAGAAAACACGAATTTACCTTGGGCGGCAATTCTGTCTAGAGCCGATTTTACCGGTTCACCATTAAATGAAACTGTAACCTCTCTTTCAAGTACCGGAACTGACGATTGACCGAATAAATTTGTAGTAGTAACCACCAAAAACCACAACAATAAAAGTGCGCTATTTCTCATAACATTAATTGCAAGTGTTTCCTGAAAAAACAATATTCGCATCTTGATGCTTAACTTCTAAACCCAATGTTTCACTGATAATCGACAACACCGTTTCTAGTGATTCATTCTCGAAGCGAACTGTTAATTTACAGTTTGCTATTTTTTCATCAGCAATAACATTTACTCCATACAACTTACTTATTGCAATTGCCACATCCGACATTGGAGTATTATTGAAATTTAAAATTCCATCTCGATACGCAGTTACATTCATTGGTAATTTATCGAGCTTAGAAATACTTCCGTTTCTTCGATTATAAATAGCCGATTCTCCTTTCTTAAGGTAAATGCCTTCGCCTGTACTTCGATAGAAATACACTTCACCCTCTTCTACAATTACCGTTACCTCACTACTATCATTATTCGTTGATACATTAAAAGCAGTACCGATATCTTTTATAAAAACTCCATTCGTCTCAACGACAAAAGGAATTTGTTCATCATGAACAACATTGAAATAGGCTTCACCTTTTAATACAACGCGTCGATTTTTCTTCCCAAAATCATCGGAGTAGTGAATGATTGAATGTTTATTCAATGTAATGATAGATCCATCGGGCATTGTATCTTGAAGCACTTTTTCGCTTGAATTTAAAGCCAACATATTTACCGATTGATTCACAAACAACATCCACGACACTCCAACAACGACTAAAAGTACTGCTGCAATTCGGAACCAAGTTGATTCATAGAAATGTTTCGACTTTAATTTCACAACCCGTGAATCATTTAAATTTAGTTTAACTTTCTCCCAAGCGGCATCAACTTCATATTCATTTGTGTCTGTAGACTGCACCGAAACAAATACTTGTTGCATCTCCTCAAAATAGGCACGATTTCCCTCTGAAGCTTGCTTCCAAAGTTCCACTTCACGAACCTGCTCAGCATTGGCCTCACCGGAAAGCACCAGTGCAATTAAGACATCGATATGTTCGGAATTGTTCGACAATTTATTTTTGTTTTAGAAGGAAATCGATTAATACAATAATGAAGGGTAAGTATTCTTTAAGCTCCTCACGCATAATGCGTAGTGCTTTGCCCATTTGATTCTCTACCGTTTTTATTGATATGCCTAAATGAGATGCTATCTCAGCATATTTCAATTCTTCGAAGCGACTTAATTTAAATACGATTCTGCATTGCTCAGGGAGCTTCAATAATGCCAAGCGAATACGTTCTTGTAATTCCTTTTGTCGCAAATTTGCAACTGGATGTTCTACAGGAACTCCATCATTCATTTTTTCGTTTGCATACATTGTCCTGACTTTTGACTGCGCAATGAAATTGAGACAACGATTATGAACTGCTCGATAGAGATACGATTTTATTGAAACCTCTATTCTGAATTCGGATCGTTTTTCCCAAATTGCCACAAATACTTGTTGGACTAACTCTTCAGCATCGTCAGGGTCATTTACAATTCCGTTCGAATAGTGACATAGGGCTTTATAGTAGGCACGAAAGATTACTTCGTAGACCTTCTGATCGCCGTTGCTGAATGCCGTTTCTATTTCGCGGTTTGTATATTCCACTTTACGAATTTACCCAACATTAATAAATGTGGCTCGTTATTTAAGAATATGACAACCCAAAAGCGGGTTACCCCTATCCGAAACCTAAAAAAATTCTGATTTTATCTAAAAAAAGCGAATTGAGTATGAATGCATGGCATCTTCCTCACCTGCCAAAACACAAATCCCCTCTTTTTGGCTGATATCGCCGCTAGCATTTACGCTATCCGCAATTCCCCACCAAGGTTCGATACATACAAAATCGGCGTTCTTAGCGGCCCAAATGCCTAAATACGGACAACCATTCAGTTCCATTGTGAATCCATTGCGACTACCCGGAACTTTTAATGTAACCGATCCTGCTTTTACTGTTTTAAAGACCAGGGCGTCATCCATAAACATTTCCTTGCTTAACTCCATCATGGTTTGATCTTCGAAGAACGGAACCGATTCAGTACTTATTAGTCCATTGTCCAAAAGCCATCGATTTGCCGTAACCGGTTGATCGAAACGCAATTTATAATCGTTGTAAGATGTTCCCTTTACTAAAGGAATATTAAAAGCTGGATGTCCTCCAACAGAATAATACATTGTATTTTCTCCATCATTTTCTACTTTATGATGAATATGCAATTTACTTCCTTCTAACTCATAAATCACATAAAAGTTGAACTGAAAAGGATAAACTGCTTCTGTTTTAGCATTACTGCTTAATACAAAAGTGATTGAAGATTCGCTCTGATCAAAAACTTCGAATTCATTATCACGAGCAAAACCATGTCGTGATAGGGTATATTCGTTACCGTTATACTTGTACTTATTATCTTTTAACTGCCCGACAATCGGAAATAAGACAGGTGCATGCTTTGGCCATTCAGCTCCAGCTTGCCATAAGTATTCAAGATTATTCTCTTTGTTGATGATTGAAGATAATTCCGCTCCTGCTGATTTTACCGCAACCTTTAGTTTTTCGTTTTCTATACTGTAAACCTTACTCATAATTTAATGCAAATATTTTTTTCTTCTGTAAAGAATTTTAATGCTTCGAATCCGCCTTCGCGGCCTACTCCTGAATTTTTCACTCCGCCGAATGGCGTTCTTAGATCACGTAACAACCAAGTGTTAATCCAAACGATCCCGCTATGAAGACTTGCAGCTACGCGATGAGCACGAGTAAGATGTTGTGTCCATACAGTTGCGGCCAATCCATAAGTTGTACTGTTAGCATACGTCAACACTTCTTCTTCGGTATCGAATGGTTGGATTGTAACAACAGGACCAAAAATCTCTTCTTGATTTGTTCTACAATCATAAGCTAATCCTTCAATCACGGTTGGTTGAATATAATATCCTTCCGACAGTTCTCCTTCAGGCTTCACTTGTTTTCCTCCGGTGAGTATTGTTCCGCCTTCCTTTTGTGCCAAGGCAATATAAGAGAGAATTTTCTCCATATGCGGTTTACTTACAATCGCTCCAAGCCAGTTTTCGTCTTTCATTGGATCACCAACTTTCAAAGCTTTAACTTGCTCAACAAATGCTACTTTGAATTTATCATAGATAGAGCGTTCAACGAATATGCGTGATCCACATAAACAAATTTCTCCTTGGTTAGAGAATGAGGAGCGCACAGTAGTTTGCACTGCTTTATCGAAATCGCAATCGGCAAATATGATATTCGGATTTTTACCTCCTAATTCGAGTGATAATTTCTTAAACATCGGAGCAGCAATTCTTGAAATTTCTTCTCCTGTTTTCGTTCCTCCTGTAAATGAAACCGCTGGAATTAACGGATGCGAGACAATTGCTTTACCAACTTTATGTCCGAGGCCATGCACAATATTCAATACTCCTGCCGGCATGCCTGCTTCAATCGACAATTCAGCTAACAAATAAGCTGTCATCGGAGTAATTTCAGATGGCTTCGCAACTACGCAGTTACCTGAAGCAAGTGCAGGTGCAATTTTCCATGTAAATAAATAAAGCGGGAGATTCCATGGCGATATACATCCTGCTACTCCAATTGGTGTGCGAGTAGTATAGTTAATTGCTAATGCTCCCATTGAATGCGATTCATCGTGAAGATGCAAAGCAGCAGTAGCATAAAAATGGAAATTAGAAACAGCACGAGGAATATCTACAGATCTCGACAACCAAAGCGGCTTACCGTTATCAATTGATTCTGCGATAGCAAAACGTTCGAGATTTTTTTCTATTAATTCGCTTAATTTAATAAGGATAGCAGATCGTTTTTCTTTCGCCATTACGCTCCATGCAGGAAAAGCTTTTCGCGCAGCTTCAACAGCAGCTTCAACATCACGTTCATCGCTATCAGGAATTTTGCTGTAAACCTTTCCGTTCGCCGGATTATAATTATCGATATAGGTGCCGGATACTGGTGGTACCAACTGACCATTTATCAGATTCTGTATATGCTGCATTTGCGCTGATTTTTAAATTTTCATACTAACCCATCGAGTCAGTGTTCAATCTGCGGCAAAAATACAGAATTTTTCTACGTCTGTAAATTATTTTTGAATCATCACTTGCTGTCCCGTGGAATACCCTGGACCGGTTAGGTGAACAAAGTACATTCCTGCTGCCAAAGCTCGTACATCGATTGATTCTCCTTTCGAATTATCAAAATCTTGGCTAAACACAAGTTTACCTTGCATATCAACAATCTCAACCTTTAAATTATCGTTAATGCGGTTTAAAGCAATGTTAATTTTATCGGTAGTCGGGTTAGGGATTATTGAGAAATAAGTGTTGGCGATATTTTGCTGTAAGGATGTCAATATGGTATTATGTGCAGTAATTAACCAAGTATCTGGATCTAGTGTAACAGTATCAACAATAAATGGAAGGTTTACCGAATACGATTGTGCATTGCTCGAGTTATCGAAACGTATAATGGTATCTTGACCTTGACCACTGAACTTGATCGGTAATGGTAGTTCAAAGAAACTTACTGATGGATCTGATTGCGTTTGAGAAACGGTAAAATTCACTGAAGATCCAATTTGGTTCCACACGATTGTATAAGAAGGATAACCTTGTCCGTAATACCAATCATCGAAATACCAAGAAAGATTTTGTCCTGTTGCATTTTCGAAATGTGTCTTTAAATTGCTTGTGTGGGCAAAGCCGTACGACAATTGGGGATCATTTAAATAATTCGAGAGGGCGGTAAAGAAAGCGACGTCGCCAATTATCCATCTTAATTGATGAAGAATCATAGCTCCTTTATTGTATGTCAGTCGGCTATTAAATATTCTTCCAACGTTTGTTGTATCATCACAAAATACCGATCCCCACGGCAAGCTAGTAATACTGTTTACTCTTCCAATCTTAAACTGTTGCCAATAATTAATAGGGAATAAATGTTCGTATGATAATCCCGAAAGATAAGTAGCAAAACCTTCATTCAACCATATATCTTCCCAGCTGGCGCAAGTAATTTTATCGCCAAACCAATGATGACCCAATTCGTGCGCAATTAGTTCATGTCCGAAGCCGGTGATAAAAGTAATCGTTTGATGTTCCATTCCTCCACCCCATCCGAACTGTGCATGTCCGTATTTTTCATTCACAAAAGGATAAACACCAAATAATGAATCATACACTTGCATAGTTGAAACGATATCAGGTAATGCACCTGCGGCAGTAACTGAATCTTCGGGATAAACATAATTTTCTACTAACGTATTCGTAGTACCGAAAGGAACGTTTAAATCAAATTGAGCGTAGTTAGTAACCGCAAAACAAATTAAATAAGTTGCAATAGGATAGCGGTGTTTCCAAACATAAATATCTTGTAATCCTGTCGATAAATGTTCAGTTAAAACTCCATTACTCACTCCTGTATTTCCTGTAGGAACAATCAATGTAACATCAATTGAATCGGCTTTATCTGTTAACCCATTTTTACACGGCCACCAATCAGAAGATCCATAAGGTTCAGATAATGTCCAAATGATTGGAGCACCATTATGAGTTGATTGCTCGAAGGAACCAAATCCTGTATTTGCAGGAGTTCCAGCATAAGAAACAGTAATTGAATCGAGTTGTTGTGCTGCACTAATTCCAGGAAGTATGCAAGTTAAAACATCGCCAATATGATTAAATGTAATTGCTGTTCCATGATAGCTCACGTACGAAACGCTTAACGAATTCGACATATCAAAAAGAACAGTATCTAAGTCGTTTGAAAGTGGTATAAAGAAAGTAGTTATTGCTCCCGATATTGCATTCACAGCAGGATCTACTGTCCAATTGCAACGATAATAAACAACATCATAATCACTATTAGCAGTTTGTGTTCTATTAGCGATGCTGCTTCGCATTTTTCGCTGTTCCGACTTTGCAATAGCTTCAGTTTCGGGAGTAGTTATCTGAGCGAATAACGATTGACAAATAAACAGCGAAAGGAATAAGGCAAGACAATTCTTCATTTTCGGAATTTCTGAAGAATAAAGATACGCCATTTCTGCGAAATGATCTATGATTTTCTTCAGAAGACCTTTTAATGTGAATCTACAGGGACTACTACTCGCTTAGGGCGTTGCATCCAGATGAGCGGAATACTTAAAATCAAGAATATTCCCACTGCCCAGAAGGCATCTAAATAGCTAAGCATATAAGTTTGGCGTATGATTGAACCATCGAGTGCTTTGGCTGCCATTTGCTGAGCTTGTTCCATCGAGAATCCTTTGCCGATAAATCCGTTGAGCATATCATTATACTTCGACGTCATAGCGTGATTAAAGATATCCATATGCGCTACTAAATGATCGCGATGAAATCCCTGGCGATAATGAAGCAGTGTAGTAATAATTGCAATTCCAAACGATCCACCTAGCTGACGCATCATATTATTTAATCCTGTTCCCTGTGCAAAATCTTTAGGCTCGAGAGCTCCTAGCGCTAATGAAGTAAGCGGCACAAACAAGAAACTTAATCCGATACCGCGAAGAATTAGCGGAAGATAGAAGTCGCCTTCACCCGAATTCAAATTTGATTTTGAGAGAAAGAATGTAAACAAGAAGAACAACGTGAACCCGAAAGTTGCCATCAATCGCGGAGAAGTTTTATTCTGTAATAATTTCCCAACTATCGGCATCATTAAGATTGTAGAAACACCTCCGGGAATCATTAACATACCGGTTTGTTGTGCGGAGAAGCCCAATAAATTCTGACAGAATACTGGGAAAATAAATACCGAACCAAATAATCCGAAGCCAAGGATAAACGTAGTGAACATACCTATGGCTAGCGATCGGTTTTTCATGATGCGCAAATTCACGACGGGCGATTCGACTCGAAGCTCATGCCATATAAACAAACATCCACAGATGATAGATGTCAAAGTTAATGCGGTGATATAATTTGTATCAAACCAATCTTCGCTTTCACCTCGTTCTAATACGAATTGTAAACTGCCAACGGTAGCTACGAGTAAGATAATTCCAATCCAGTCGACGGAGCCGGGCCGCGATTGCAACTTACTATCCTTGATATATTGAAGCGTTAATAACATTGCTATCACACCTAATGGAAGATTAATATAAAACACCCAAGGCCATGTAAAATGATCAGTGATATAGCCTCCTAAAGTAGGTCCGATTGTAGGACCAACAACGACACCTAATCCAAATAAAGCTTGCGCCATGCCATGTTGTTCTTTCGGCCATGTTTCCATAAGAATTGCTTGCGCCGTTGCGAGCAATGCGCCACCTCCTATTCCTTGAAGAAAACGAAAGAAAACGAGCTCCCAAATATTTTCTGCATTTCCACAGAAAAACGAAGCGATGGTAAATAGAACAATTGAAAAAGTAAAATAAGAACGTCGTCCGAAACGAGAAGAAAGCCAACCCGACATCGGTAGAATTACAACGTTTGCAATTGAATATGCTGTTATAACCCAACCCACATCTTCTAATGTAGCACCGAGATTTCCCATGATCTGCGGAAGTGATACATTCACCACCGTAGTATCGATAAGCTCGAGTAAAGAAGCGAGAATTACCGTGATGGTAATAATCCACTTTTGAAAACCTTGTTCAGGCATGACGATGATGGAAAGAAAATTAGTTTAACTCAACAGATACTTTCACACTCATACCGGGACGCAACATATCTTTTACTTTAGTTACATCATCAAACTTAATTTTCACCGGCACACGTTGAATTACTTTTACATAATTTCCTGAAGCATTATCGGGAGGAAGTAAACTAAACTTAGCTCCTGTAGCTGCAGAGAAGCGATAAACTTTCGCATCTATTTTATCATCAGGGAAGGCATCAATAACAACCTTTACTGGCTGACCTTCTTTCATCTTTGATAGTTGTGTTTCTTTAAAGTTAGCAATCACATAAACACCTTCATTTCCAACAATAGCACATAGCGGAGAACCTACATTTACTAATTGTCCGTTTTGTACATTTTTCTTCGATGCTAATCCATTGGCAGGCGCTGTAATAACGCTATATGTTAATTGCAATTTCGAAAAATCGAGATCAGCCTGACGTTGTTTTAGCTGAGCATTCGCTACAGCAATTTGTTCTTGAGCAGCAGCTATTTGTTTATTAGCAACTATCAATTGACTTTTTGCTGAATTCACTGAAGCTTGAGCACCATCTTTCTCTGCTTTCGCTGCATCAAACTTTTGTTTTGTTGTTGCATCTAAAGTCATTAGTGAGCTGAAGCGATTATAATCTTGATCGGCTTTCCACAAACGAACATTGGCAGCTTCAATTCCGCTTTGAGCAACAACAGCATTCCCTCTTGCAGTTTCAACAGCAGCTTCAGCAACTTTAACGGCAGCTAGAGCATTAGCAATTGCAGCTTCTGATTGTTCCACTTTAATTTGCAAATCTCGTCCATCGATAATGATAAGCGTATCGCCTTTTTTCACCTTCTGATTGTCTTCGAAACGGATATCGCTAACATAACCTGAAATACGACTGTAAACAGGACTGATGTCGGCATCTATTTGAGCATCGTCGGTATCTTCGTGATGCAATGCATAACGATATTTATTAAAGCCGAAAATCAAAGAAGAACCAATAACTAATACAAGAACTATTGGCAGGACTTTGTTTTTCTTTTTTGCGGGAGGAGTGATATGTTCCATTTGTTTTAAAAAAGGTTGGGCTGTGTTGGGTTTTATTTCTTTAGATATGCCAGAAGCATTTCTTTTAAATGTTTACTTACTCTTTGCTGATGCGACTTGTCAGTAACAACCATTAACTCATTATGTTTTTCATTTAACAACTTACACGTTAAAAAAGAAGAAACAACTACTTGAGTAATTGTACCGATCATAGAAACGATGGTGAGTTCTACATCAACATTTTTAAACTCTTTCGATTCAATTCCATCATTGATGATATCTCGTATCACAGAGAAATTTACCATCAATAATTTACTGATGATCGAATTGAATTGTGAACGTTGTTGTAAACTTAATTCTCGATGAAGTATGCGATGATACTGACTATTCGAAAAAATTCGTGATACATAGTGATCAATGATCAACTCCATTTTTTCGGAAGCAGAAATCGATTGCTTCCTGATTTCATCTAACTTCTCACGCATGAATCCCGAACGAAATTCAATCAATGCTTCCATCAACTGTTCTTTCGAACCGAAATAATACGAAACCATCGCCACATTCACTCCGGCTTTGGCACAGAGCTCACGCACCGAAGTCCCTTCGAAGCCCTTCTCGGCAAACAATGCCTCGGCAGTAATTAGAATATGCTCTCTTTTGTCGATCATGATGAAATGGGGATGCAAAATTAAACAATTGTTTAACTTAAACAAACGTTTAATTTGAATCTTCAGAAAAGCATCATTCAGACTTTCGCTACTGATTAATAATCAGCTATTTACAATCGCATTCAAATTCATGATCCAAATCGATCACGGTTACAATGCTGGCTCGGCTATCGCAATCGCCTACAATAACTCTCACCCTTTGATGGTCATGTGTGAGGCCTTCTAAAGCATATTTAGGACAAGGGCTACTTTTTAAATCGCTTTTAGCATAGTTAATTTCGCCATCTGCTAAAATCTCCTGTACTTCGCTGCTATCAATTTGTCGGCAGTCCATGCGACACAAAGCATGTTTAGTATAATACACCGCATGTTGCCTGAATTTCTTTTGACGTTTATCCGACTTATTAGAAACTACGGAACGATCATCGCGCGATACATTATTCGCACCCTCTTTCTTGCGAAAGAATGCGAAGTACAGCACTAGCATCACCACTAACAAAATGAGTGATGCTCTATTCTTTTTTTGCTTTGGATTCATGGTTTATAAGCAGCCTGTGCGGCCACCATCTACCGGCACGTTAATTCCGTTGATATACGCTGCAGCTGGCGAAGCCAAGAAAGCGATAGCAGCAGCAATTTCTTCTGGTTGAGCGAATCGTCCCGCAGGAATTTCTGCGATCATTTCTTTTTCTACTTCTGAAATTTCGTGATTCGTTTTCTGCGATTTTGTCTCGATAATCGTTGCTAAGCGCTGAGTAGCTGTAGCTCCAGGCAACACATTATTCACAGTAATTGCGAAAGGAGCTAATTCGAGCGACATAGTCTTCGACCAATTTGCCACTGCTGCGCGAATCGTATTCGACACTCCTAATCCTTTTAAAGGCTGTTTTACACTCGTAGAAATCACGTTAATGATGCGACCATATTTAGCAGCTTTCATTCCTGGAATAACGGCTTGCGCAAGAATATGATTACACAATAAATGCTGTGAAAAAGCAGAAGAGAAAGCAGCAGTAGTTGCATCAGTAATTGGTCCGCCGGGAGGGCCACCAGTATTGTTTACCAAAATATGAATCGGATTTCCCTGCCCAACATATGCATTGATTACCGAAGCCACTTGTTCAGGATTCGAGAAGTCGGCAGCTAAATACGAATGTTGTTGGTTAGCAGGGGTTGGTAAAGCTGCGCAAACTTCCTTCAAAGAAGCTTCATTACGTGCCATCAATACCACTTTTGCACCCAACAAAGCCAGCTCTTGAGCCGCTGCTCGTCCGATTCCTTGGGTACTTCCGCACACCAGCGCAGTATATGATTGAAGATTAAGATTCATAAAATGATATAGTTATAAGAGGTAAATGCAAGCAACTTTGAATTGACGAATCGATTCTGTTACTTTGCTTTGAAGCATCAAAAATAACAGCTATGGCAATTGCTCCCGCGTTCAACCTAAAAAAATGGGTTGATGAAAACAGACATCTACTTAAACCACCCGTTGGAAACCAACAAGTTTATAAGATGAACGACGATTTTATAGTAATGGTAGTAGGCGGACCAAATTCGCGCAAGGACTATCATTGGGAGGAAGCTGAAGAGTTGTTTTATCAATTAGAAGGCGATATCGTTGTGAAAATTATTGAAGAAGGAAAGCAACGCGATATTCACATAAAAGAAGGAGAAATGTTTTTACTTCCGCGATGCACACCGCATTCACCACAACGCGGACCAAATACTATTGGATTAGTAATTGAACGATACAGAGCATCAACAGAAAAAGATGCTTGCATGTGGTTCTGCGAAAATTGCAGCAACAAATTGTACGAAGAATTTTTCAGTTTAGAAGATATAGTAGGGCAACTTCCTATTGTAATGAATAAATTCTATGCCAACCTCGATTTACGCACTTGTAAGAAATGTGGTTCGGTGATGGAGCCGCCGAAGTAATTGGGGAACTGTTTGAGCTATAAAAAAACATTCGATACTACGCTCCGCATTTGGGGTTGTAATTGGCGATAGAAGTTAGGTAATAGATGATAGATTTTTTTGATTTCAGATTTATAGAAAACAAAAAAACTTTACACTCTTTTTCTTTTGGTGAAAATTAGGGAGACTTTGTCGATTGTCGAATATCTATTATCGATCATCAAGTCGATAATTTTTTTGAAATTTAAAGTTCGTAGTATTTTGTGCTGGCTAAAGCACCGACACGAACTATAATTTCAGTTTCTCCAACTTAAAATGCAATCGGAACCAGCGTGGTAAGATGATGGCGCCAACGAATATATAAGGATAATAGCTTAAAATCCTCCACAATAATCCGAGGGTTGGTGCTAAGCCTTTCGCCATAAATTCGCCGAGAAAATCGTTGAACATAAATTCGGCGAGGCCGCTGCCGCCGGGTGTTGGACTTAACAAAATAATAATTCCCATTACTACTTGTTTTCCGTACACAACAAAATCTTCAACAGGTTTTTGTCCGTGGAAGGCATGTAATATACAGTTCACAATTGAGTATCGTGCAGTCCATGATGCGAAGGTTGCACCGAGCGACCACATCCAATATTTCGTTCCTTTATTTTTCAGTCCTTCGCTGGCAATTAAGAGTTGATCTCCGGTATCTTTTGCTTTGTCGAGCCATCTTTTCAAGAGTGGAACAGAGAATAAAGCGATCAATAATGTGCGAATAACTTTCGGATTTACGAATAGTGCATACGCAACAAATATTTTATATGCGAGAATTAAAAAGTAGACTGTCCAGAAGGTATAAAAAATACTATTCCCTAAAAAAGTATTTAGGTGCACTCCCGAGAACAAAGCATTTTTTCCTGCTATCCAATACACCACAGGAGCCATTACTGCTAAAAACACTCCATCTAAAAAAGAAGAATTCATAATAGCGGTAATACTTTTGCCCATATTAATACCTTCTTTATTTAATATAAATATGGCGAATATAAATCCTCCTCCCAACATACCTGGAGCAAGTGCCGAACTAAATTCCCATAACATAATTACAATAAACGAGCGATACCAATTAATAGCATTATCGGTAAGCACTCGAATTCGTACCATATAAGAGAAATCTCGAATAATAATCGAAACGATAGCTAATGCTAACCAGCAAGAAGAGTTAAATGTCCAGGTGATAGCATCAAATGCCGAAGGATCAAACTCACGCAAGAACAACCACAACGCGGCACCAATTCCAAGCAAGACCGGAAGGATAATTCTTCCCGTTGAAAAATGCTTGAGTAGTTCACGCGGATCAGTCTGCATTCTCTTCAGTAGCGGGCTGTTCAGGTGCCGATTCCGGCGTACATACCACGAAATTATTGAACCCTTCGTTCAAGAAAATCAAGTACACGCGATTTTGTAATAATTCAAGCAATGCCAAGAAAGTATAAACGGCATGCAATTTATTTGTACAATCTTCGAAGAGATCGGCGAAGTTTTGGTGAGGCTTTTTCGAGAAACGAGATCTGATATAGTCCTTTTGAGTATCGATAGTATATTTCGACTGAACGATGGTATGTACTACTCGATTTTGGTTATCCTCGAAGCGGGCCATTACCTTCTCGAAAGTGGCTATCAGTTTATAAAGGGTAAGCTGATTTAACTCTCCTGAATAGCCTGCATCGTTCGACGTAGCCATTTTCGATAATTCCTGCTGAATATTCCCTCTAGAGAAACGCATCATACGCTCGTCCTCCATAGCGCGTAAGTCCTCCGAAGCGGCTTTAAACTGCTTATAATCGAGAAGCTGACGTACTAAATCCTGGCGAGGGTCAATTTCATTACCTTCTTCATCCTTTTCATAGCGAGGCAACAACATTTTCGCCTTAATACGCATCAAAGTAGCAGCAACCAATATAAACTCGCTGGCCAATTCAATATTCATAGACTGCATTTGATGCATATAGTCCATGAAGTCATTGGTGATGGTAGCGATAGGAATATCATGAATATCGAGCTCATCTCGCTCAATAAAGAACAAGAGTAAGTCGAAAGGACCTTCAAACTGGGGTAATTTTATTTCAAAACTTTCACTCACGGGGTGATGGGGGTATTGTCGATATACAAAGAAAATGAAAAAGTTCGAAGATCAAGGTTCAAAGTTCGAAGTTTCGATAAAAGGGTTCGAGGTTCGAAGTTCTAAGTTTCGCAATGCGATAGGCGAGATTCTACTTAACAATTATTGGGTTGCTAAAATAGGATTTATGGCTTTCCTTAAAGTGTGCTTTTTCAACACTGTTTTAGGGTTTCGCGATGTGGATTTGGGTTAACGCATCAAAGGCGAAGCCGGCTTGCCTTGACAGGCATTTTGAGCCTTGTATCTTGAGCCCTGCGTCTTGAGCCTTGAGTCCTGAGCCTTGCGTCTTGTATCTTGAGCCTTATCTCTTGAGCCCTACGTCTTGAGCCCTACGTCTTAAGCCCTGCATCTTGAGCCCTGCATCTTTACAGTCTGGCCGGTAGGCCTCTACTACTTTGGGCGAAGCCATGTAGTGTGGCCGGTAGGCCTCTACTACATGGGTAAAAAAGAAGCGATCCCGACATATGCCGAGATCGCTTACTAAATTCTTTTAACTAAGAGCTTCTTAGAAGTAGAAGTTTAAGTTGATAGAACCACCAGCATTGTCAGTGTCAACACCGAAAGAAGATGATTTTCCACCTTTTACAGTTGTAGAAGTTCCACCTACAGTAGTTGTAGACTCACTTGCACCTGTTGAAGATAGACCTAATCCCCATCCGAACTCACCACTTAAAGACATCTTAGGAGCGAAGAAATATTCAGCTCCGATGAATCCACGTACTTCAAAGCTGAAAGTAGATCCTGATTTGTCTTCAGAAGAGTAGTTTGTAGCATCTACAGTTACTTTGCTTCCACCTAATCCGATGTTAGCTTCTCCACCATAGTACCCACGAAGACGACCTTTACCACGGTACATTTGAATTCCTGCACCTAAGTTAATGTTGTGTCCTGAAGTTTTGTAAGTAGCTGAATCGATATCTGCTACACCATCACCATCAACGTCGATACCAACGTTTTCTTGTTTCGTTGAACCAAATCCTAAACGAACGTTAGCACGGTAAGCTGTGTTAGCGTCTTTCATCATCTTTCCGGAAATAACGTTTGAAGTGCTTTGCCAGCTAAATGAAGGAGCAGAATTGTCTGTTGTTCCATTTAGAATGTTTCCGAAATAGTTTAGCGTTGAAGAAGCGCCGATTCCGATGCTCCAGTCACCTGATTCAGGAAGAATAGGAGTTCCTTTTTTAGAGTTGAAGTCCTGTGCAGATGCGGTAACGCCGATCATCATTGCAACAATTAGTAATCCTTTTTTCATTTTGTTTTATGTTTTAAGGTGTGCCAAATTTATACGTAAAAGACTTAAACAACCAAGGATTTTGGAACAATAACCAACAAGTCACTGTTTATAAGTGCATTGCGATGCATCTCAAACCCCCATTTCAGGCCATTTTTGAAGAAAAACAGCGATTTTCGGTAAATCATCACCGTTAATAAGCCCCTCTTAATCTTACTTTACGATCGATTGCAATTGCGATTTCAGCATTTCTGCCAATTCAGGAAAAGTTCTTTCAGCGATATCGGTATCTTTATTAGAGTTCGAAGGAAAGTATGCTACTAAAAAATTCCCATCAATTACCGTGCCTTTTTCATTGTAAATAGAGTAATGTAAAATCACTTCGCGTCGATACACTTTATTCGCGATATCGATACATGAACTGTAATTCGTTTTTATTTCCATCTGATTAATTGAGAGCATGTAATTGCTTTCGTATTCATTTAATAGATGATGATAAAATGCGGTATCACTTATTTCTGCATTCATAAATTTAGAATCACCACGTGTTGTGATATATCCGGGAATATCATTTTCTTTTTTCTTTGAAAAGCTGAATCCTTTTTTCTTGCCATCTTCTTTTTTAATTCCTTTCCCTACTGCATCATCATATTTATATCCGCATTGACGATAAAAAATTGCAAGCTCACGCTTAGCTTTTTGAGAAGTATCTTGTCCTAAACTATATGCAGGCATAACAGTTTGTAATTGACCAAGTACTTTTAAGTCGATTGTTTTTCTGAAGAACTCACGATATTGATCTGGCGTTTTATTTGTTTGTCGCATGATATCTTGCTCTGCATCGCTTAAATACAAATCGGGATTAAACGGAGCAATCAAAATCTTATTTTTTACTTCAGCTGTTGTTTGTGCTGATGAATATTTTGCGCATCCTAAAAATGCAATTGCGAAAACAATGATGATCGTGAGTTTCGAATTCATAAACATTGAATATTTTTTATCTGCGTTTTTTGATTGAATTAAAAAGAGCGTTTGATTTATTCAAACGCCCTTAAACTTTTTAAAGTATCATTAATTGATTACATGCTTCCAAAGATCGTTGGCGATTGAGAAGACCATCAATGCTAGCAGTAATACCATTCCTACTACTTGAGCACGCTCCATGAATTTATCGCTGAATTTCTTTCTAGTGATACTTTCTATCAATAAGAAAATAACATGTCCTCCATCTAATGCAGGAATAGGAAGAATATTCATGAATGCAAGTACCATTGATAACAATCCTGTAATTGCCCAGAACTTAGGCCACTCCCAAGTGCCACCATAAATCTGTGCAATACCGATTGGGCCTTGAACAGAGTCAGTTGCTTTTTCTTCTCCTGTAAATATCTTTCTTAAACCTTTAACATTCGACACTAGTGCTTCCATGGCATCAGAACTTCCGTATGCAAAAGCACTTGATAAAGTAAATGGAGTGTTCTTATAATTTGGATTAGGAATTGCTTCTGGCAAATATCCGATACCGATTGTACTATCGGCACGAACAAGGCATTGCATATCCATGGTTGCCGAATTACGTTTAATATTTAACGTTACTTGTTGATTGCAAAATGCAGCAATTTTATTTTTCAAATCATCTGAGTCGAGGACTTTCGCGCCTCCTACTCC
This sequence comes from Bacteroidota bacterium, assembly GCA_023251535.1. Lineage (GTDB taxonomy): Bacteria > Bacteroidota > Bacteroidia > AKYH767-A > OLB10 > CAINEC01. The sequence goes on along the minus strand of JAHEYP010000012.1, from coordinate 16,505 downwards.
AACAATAATATCGCCTTCTTTAATTCCTGCTTTTTTAGCTGGAGCATTATCGGCTATAGTATTAATGTGAAACTGTTGATAGCCTGTTCCGATGAAATTTAACCTTCCTGTTTTACTTACAGTTCTGTAAAAATTATCAGGAATCGCAATTTCCATCGTCTGGCCATTTCGCTCAATAGTTACATTCGCACCGAACATTACACGAGAAGAAAGTACATCATCAAAGCGATCGAATTTTTTTCCGTCGATAGCAAGAATTTTATCACCGTTTTTAAATCCGAGTTCTTGTCCGAGGCGATAAGCATAAATCCCTTCCCCTTTATTTACTTCACTTACCGGTAAATAATCTTGCTTGTAATGAAGCAATGAAAATGAGAAGATGACAATTCCCAGAATAACATTCATTGTTACTCCTGCAATCATCACGATCAAGCGTTGCCAAGCTGGCTTTGCTCTAAATTCCCAAGGCTCGGGTTCGGTTGATAATTGATCGGTATCTAAACTTTCGTCGATCATACCTGCAATTTTCACATAGCCGCCTAACGGCAACCAACCGATACCGTATTCTGTTTCACCTCTTTTAATGCTAAATAATTTCACTCCCCAAGCATCGAAGAATAAAAAGAATTTTTCTACTTTAATGCCAAAGGCACGGGCTGCAAGAAAATGTCCTAACTCATGAAGAGTAACTAGTATTGCAAGGCCCATGATCAGCTGGGCAGCCATTATTAATCCGTTCATCAATTTTTTTGTCTTATCGCACTGCTACGGGCAAGGCGCACTTTAGTTATTCCGTTTTACTGGTTTTATTCAATTTAATTCAGCGGCGAAGTTACAAACTTTTTACCCCCACGGCTTCTTTTGTTAAGGCTCTGGCTTCCAAATCGCATTGGCGATAGTCGTCGAGGGTAGGTTTTGCAACAAACGACATTGTTTGCATTACTTGTTCAATCACTTCGGCAATCTCAAGGAATCTTAATTCATTATTAAGGAAAGCCGCAACTGCTACTTCATTAGCTGCATTCATGATACATGGCAAATTGCCGCCTTCTTTCATTGCATATTGAGCCAATCCGAGGCAGCGGAAAGTTTCAGTATCGGGTTGTTCGAATGTTAGTTGAGGATAATCCATGAAGTTAAACCTCGGAAAATCGCTTTTTATTCTGTTTGGGAAAGCCATTGCCACCTGGATAGGCAGTTTCATATCGGGCAATCCCATTTGCGCTTTCATTGATCCATCGGTAAACTGCACCAAACTATGAATGATTGATTGAGGATGAACAACCACCTCAATTTGGTTTGGCATGAGATCGAAAAGCCATTTAGCCTCAATAATTTCGAGGCCTTTATTCATCAAACTGGCTGAATCGATGGTAATTTTGGCCCCCATTGTCCAGTTAGGATGTTTCAATGCTTGATCGCGTGTAACAGACTCTAAATCAGTACGTTTTCGACCTCTAAAAGGACCTCCGCTAGCTGTAAGGATGATTTTTTCAATCGGATTATGATGTTCTCCAAACAAACATTGAAATATTGCAGAATGCTCAGAATCAACAGGATAAACAGAAACATTATTCTCTAAAGCCAGTTTTGTAACGATATCGCCTGCCACTACTAAGGTCTCCTTATTAGCGAGGGCGATATTCTTTTTATTCTTGATAGCGGCGATAGTTGGTTCGAGACCTGAAAATCCGACCATGGCAGTGAGCACCATATCGATACTATCGAGGCTCATGAGCTGAACGATAGAATTATATCCGCCAAAGACCTTAATCGGCTCATCCTTAAGTGCTTCCTTCACCTCAGCATATTTACTTTCATCGGCGATAGCCACTGCATTGGGCTTAAATTTCTTTGCTTGTTCAATTAACAAGGCGGCATTTGAGTGAGCTGTTAAAACTTCTGCCTCGAATAAATCGGGATTTGAGGCTATTACTTCCAATGCTTGTGTCCCAATAGATCCTGTAGATCCTAGAATGGCAATTCTGCGTTTCAAATGATGATAATTTACTAAGGTGCTGTCGAATAAAAAACGAAATTACAAATACTGCTTAAATATCGAGGAGGAATAAGAATTAATCTGATTGTATGTAGAAATGATCATTCTTAAACTAAGGCTTAATACTCTTCGTAGAATCGTCAGCTGACAAGGGAGAAATCATTAATTTACCTGTGAGAAGATCTATTTCGGGGAGGGTATCAATTGGAGATTGGCTCTCGCAATCATTGGGATTTTGCGAAGAAAAAAAAATGGCCGGGTCTGATTCGTCATCAACAGTGATGGTCGGTAACCTATCTGAAGAGGAGGGCTCAACTCCAGTAATAAAGGGGTTACTCTGTTCTGGCTTTTCTGTAGATAATTTCTTTACAGATCCCGGGCCAACCTTAAAAAATGGTTTTGTATTCGCGGTGTTAAAAGTAGTATATTTTTTTAAACCGTGAAATTTTTGTTCGTTTTTTTTAAGTATTTCTTCTTTATTGACAGAATCTCGACTTAAAACGCCCTCTTTTCGGATAGGCGTTGATTCGGTCTTTGGCACTTCAATGCTCTCTAAGGAATGAGTATTTGAACTAACGGATGAAGATGTGCCCATATTGTTCCCATTAATAAAAAAATAATACATAAAAAAAGCCCCTACAAGGCCTAAAACCGTAGGAATTGTGAACCTATTGGCCGACTTTTTACCGGATTGCTCCATTATTAGGTGCTTATTAGGACTTAGAAGCTGATATAATCGAGAGGATTCACAGGGCTTCCGTTAAACCATAATTCAAAGTGAAGATGAGGACCTGAGCTATACTCACCAGTATTTCCAATTACAGCAATAACTTCGCCTGCCTTCACATAATCTCCAACGTTTTTCAACAGTGCCGAATTGTGCTTATACAAAGTAAATAGATTATTGCTATGTTGAACCCCAATAACGTATCCTGTTTCAGAGGTAAAATTGGCAATAACAACCGTACCGTCAAGAGCTGATTTAATCACCTCATTCGGACCTGAAACGATATCGATTCCGTAATGCTTTTGGGCAGTATTAAACTTAGTGGTAACACTTCCCTTTAAAGGCGTAAAAAAGCTATAACTTCCAATTCCTGAAGAGAAGGCCTTTTCGGTACCGCCATCGAGTGCATAGCGATCGCCCCCTTCAATTTGCAATCGTAATTGAGAATCGGCTTCAGATTTTTCGAGATGATGAATACTATCGTAAAGTTGCTCTGCCACCTGCTTTCTAGTCGGTTTGGTAGAATCAGCCTGACCATTAATCACCCGCATCATGTTTTCGATGAAATGCTCTTGAGCCGCCACTTTCCCCAAAAGGGTATCGGTTTTCAAGGTCATATTCACCATGCTTCTGCGCATATTTACATCAGCATAACCGGGAATATATTCACGAATCGGCGTAAAGGCAATTAAGTATAAAGTAATGGTTATCAGGCTTAAAGCAAACGTTCCGCCAAAAACCAACAAATTCATTGGTGTTAAACGGAGGGCGAATTTCTCCTCCAAGGTTTGGTCGTTCAATACCACCAAACGGAACTTACTTTTTAAGTTCCTGGCTAACTTGCGGCGATATGCTTTTAAAATAGGCATCGCTACAAAGATAATAACCTTTGCATGTGTTCGGTATGAATGCGGGAACGAACGATTTTTTACGATATTTGTAGGTTAACACTAAAACCCGCGGTTTTCAGTTATAGTATATCAAAATCCGTCATTAAGCATTAAGCGAGCATCCGTGAAAAATTTGCGTTATATACTTACCCTGCTGGTATTGGCCATTACTTGGACATCCTGCAGCGTACATAAAAACAATGTGATCAGTCGTAATTACCACGGCACCACCACCCATTACAATTTTTACTTCAACGCCCGTGAAAGGGTAAAACAAGGTGCGCAAACATTAGCCACTGCGCATGAAGATAAATACGATCGTGTACTTTCTATTTTCAAGTATGCGGATTTAACGAAAGCGAAAGCTGTTTTCCCTGATATGGACGAAGCCATTAAAAAAGCTTCGATTGCCATTCAGCGTCACTCGATTTATGTAAAAGGTAAGAAAGACAACAAAGTAGCTGAGCGAAATAAATGGATCGACGATTGTTATTTGTTGATTGGTAAAGCTCAATTCTACAAACACGATTACTGGACATCGATCGAAACTTTTCAATATACATCATCTGAATATAAAGAAACTGATATTCGTCCTGAGGCATTATTATGGTTAGTTAAATCATACCTTGAGTTAGGGAAAACAGTAGATGCAGAATACCTCATCGATTACTTAAAGAACGACAAGAAATTCCCTGCTAATTTAAAAGGTGATTACAATGCAGTAGTGGCGCAATATCATCTTATGAAAAGAGATGTTCCACGTGCTATTGAAGCATTGAGAAAAGCATCGGCAACAGCTCGTAAAAAAGACGACAGAGCGCGTTATACGTTTATCCTTGCACAATTACTTCAGAAAGAAGATAGCTTACAAGAAGCATTCTCAAATTATGAAAAAGTAATTCGCATGAATCCTGTTTATGAAATGTCGTTTAATGCTCGTATCAATCGTGCGAGATGTTACGACATCAATAGCGGAACTGGAGAAATTGTGAAGAAGGAATTAAATAAAATGTTGAAGGACGAAAAAAATATTGATTACAAAGATCAAATTTATTACGCCCTTGCAGGAATCGCTCGTCAAGAAAACAACGAAGCATTAGCGATCGACTATTTAAACAAATCGGTTAGAGCAAATACAAGTAATCAAACACAACTTGCGCAGAGTTATCTTGAATTAGGAAACGTTTTTTACAAACGTCCAGAGTATATTCCAGCAAGTGCTTACTATGACAGTTGCCTTTCCAATTTATCGAATGATCATCCAGACTACTACGATATTCAATCAAAGCGAAACAGCTTAGATCGATTAGTGAAAAATTTGAAAGTTATTTCTACAGAAGATAGTCTTCAGTCATTATCGCAACTTTCTCCTGAAGAACGCGCAGCAAAAATCGAAGCGCAGATCAACGCAGAAAACGAATTAAAAGAGTTAAAGAAAAAAGAAGCAGAAGAGAAGAAGAAACTCGAAGAGCAACAAATTCTGGAAGAAAAAACATTAACAAGTCAACCGAAAGGAATCAGCCAACCGGGATTAACGCAACAAGGAGCTTGGTATTTTTATAATCAATCGGCCATTAGTTTCGGATATAACGAATTCTTAAAGAAATGGGGAACTCGAAAAATCGAAGACAACTGGAGAAGAAGTGAAAAAGAAATAGCGATTGAAAATCCCGAAGGAGAAACAGGCATTTCATCTATGGACAGCCTCGGAGATTCTCAAGAAGCGATGAATGATTCTATTAGTAAGTTAGATGCTGCTGCCAGAAAAACGGCTTATATGGCCTTGATTCCGGGAACACCACAACAGATAAAAGAATCAAATACAAAAATTGCAGAAGCACTTTACAATTGCGGAGTTATTTATCGCGAGCAATTAAATAATTTTCCTGAGAGTGTAAAAAGCTTTGAGGAGTTAAACAGAAGATTCCCTGAGAGCAAATACAAGCAACCAAGCTATTATAACTTGTATCGTACTTTAATGGCTTTAGGTGATTCAGCGAAAGCGATAACTTATAAAGATTTTTTGCTGACCAATTATCCTGAATCGGAGTATTCTAAATTGATTACAAATCCGAATTACTTCAAAGAACTTCAAAAGAAGACACAAGTATTAGAAGTGTACTATGAAAACACATACCGTGCATTTTTAAATCGCCAATACGAAGATGTAATTTCTAGAAAGGCTGATGCCGACGGACTATTCCCTAACAATAAGTTAGCAGGCAAGTTTTCATTATTGAAAGCTATGGCAGTTGGAAAAACAAAACCAATTCAAGAATTTGAGTTAGCATTAGAAGATGTTATTAGAACATTCCCTAAGGATACTGTAGCAACTCGCGCCAAAGAAATTCTCGATTATATTCACGGAAAAAATGTTGCGGAAGTGCCTCGCGACAGTGCTATAGAAGCGAAAAATTTACAGAACTTCATTGACTCTACAACGAAATATACATTTACTCCTGAATCGGTTCAGTATTTCTTAATCCTTTATAAAGCAGGATCGGTAAATACTCCTGATTTAATTTCGCGATTAAAAGGGTATAACAATGTAAACTTCAACTCAGATAGTTTATTGGTAAAGAATGGAAATATTGATTTGACCTATCAATACATTTTGGTATCACCATTCGACAACAAGAATGAAGCGATGAACTATTATGTATCTGTGATGAATGAACAAGGTGTGCTTGATGAATTCGATCCTTCAAAAGTTCAATTCTTTGTAATATCGCAAGACAACTTAACGCAATTGGCAAGGAGTAAAAATATTCCTGCTTATGCGTTGTTCTTCCAGAAAAATTATTTGCAATAATCTAATCACCTAATTTTAGCAGTGATCAGAAAATTTTTGTCGCAGCCCTATCCTTTAGAGCAAAGGCAATCACGTAAGGTAGTGGTAGCACTTGCTTTCGGGATGTTTGTATTTGCTTTTTTATTTTTCTTTCGTCCGTTTGGATTGTATGCTCTACAACAGGATGAGCTTGTAAAAATCACTACTCACTTCGGGATCATTTGCACCGCTTCGCTCCTATTTAATTTCTTTGTATTACCTCAATTCATCCCGGTTCTTACCGATGATCTTAACTGGAATGTATCGAAAGAAATTTCAAACACCCTATGGAATATTTTAACCATTGCGGCAGTTAACACCTTATATTCATCATTTTACTTAGGTTCAGGATTTAGTGCTACCAGACTTCTGTTTTACATTTCTTCAACCCTTGCTATTTCTATTTTGCCGGTAAGTATTCATGTACTTATAAAAAACATGATTTTGCTAAAACGCAATTTGAAAGAGGCGCAACATATTTCGGAAGGGATGCACCATAAAAAGCGATTGACGGCTACTCCGGATGCCACACTTACGATAAATTCAGAAAACAAAAACGAGAAATTCACGATACCAGCAGGCGATTTACTTTACATCTCATCAGCCGATAACTATATTGAGATTTTTTATGTGGAAAATGGCAGTATTAAAAGTAAGCTCATCAGGGCGACATTAAAATCGGCTCGTGATGACTTAAGATCTTTTACTGCTTTTTACCGTTGTCATCGTGGATGGATTGTAAACCTCGATCAGGTAGAATCAATCACCGGAAATGCTCAAGGGTACCGATTAATCTTGAACCATACCGATGTTACCATCCCAGTTTCACGGAATTTAAACGTCGAAATCACCAACCGTTTGTCGAAATAAGCTGCAATTCGCCCCTTTTTCTGTTATTTATCCCAAAAATTTGATGTTTGTCCCTTAAATTTTGACAGGGTTACAAGTCGCTGTTTATTTGCAAAAAACAATTCTATGGAAACCATCATCACCATTTTAAGGTACTTACATGTAGCCGCAGGAAGCATTGCATTAATAGCAGGACCTATCGCCATGGCCAACCAAAACGGCGGAAAGACACATCGTATTAGCGGAAAAGCTTATCTGTTTAGCATGTTCTTTATCGTGCTTAGCTCTATCATTCTTTCGGTATATTCAGGAAAGTGGTTCCTTTTTATGGTAGGTATTTTTAGTTTGTATTTAGTTGGAACAGGATACAGAGCTTTATATTTGAAGAACCTCCACAAAGGACAAAAACCTTATTTGATAGATTGGATTTTGCTTTACGGTTCAGGAATTACCGCCGTAGCACTATTGACTTGGGGAGCCGCAAGTTTTTACTATCAAAACAGCTTTGGAATTGTAGCCATCACATTCGGATTTTTCATGTTGAGGGGTGTTCGAAACGATTATAAACGATTTACAGTACCTCCTACCGAAAAGAATCATTGGTTGTTTAGCCACATTAGTGGAATGATTGGCGGATACATAGCAACCTTTACAGCATTTACTGTACAGAATATTCATATGAATCCGAGTTGGGTGCCTTGGTTAGTCCCAAGTGCTGTGTTGGTACCTTTCTTAGTAATGACTGTAAGGAAATTCAAAAAAAAATCCGACAAAGCGAAAGCACTTACATTGACAATGAATGTAAATCACGAAGGTTAATTAATTCCTGTAAAAAGAAAAAACATTTGGTCGCTGATAGAAGTTTTATCGTCTTTAAAATAAAACTTCCCTCCCCACTTGTACTCGATCTTTTTATATGTACAAACATGTTCGGGGCTACCGATTAAAACAGTTGTTACTTTGCGATTTGGTTCATCGGAAATAGAAACAGATTTTGTAGTTTCTACAAGTACCTTGTTTTGAGTAGCCGATTTATCTTCACCTCTGTCGATAGCCAATGCAGGTTTCAATTTATCGCTACCTGATTCCATTTTTAAAGTATGTCCTTCGTCTTCACCAACAGCAGGAGAGGTTTTTGATTTATTCAGATCTTCTCCTGCATTTACCTTCGGTTGACTTGGAGTGGACATTTTATCTTCTCCACGACTAACATTTACTGGAGTAGTTACAATGCTACTATTCTGAGTTTCCGACATAACTTGAGGCGAGGAAGGAACTTGATTCGTATTCTTTATTTCAGGAGAAGGAATCGTCTTTTTCTTTTGTTCTTTTTCGGCTACCGCCAATTGTTCACGTTCTTCTTTTGCTTTCTGCTCGAGCTTAGTCTCTGCCACTTGGAGGTCCGACATAATAGACTTAGTGTAATCGACATCATAGCCCATTTCATCAGTATCCACTAAATAACGAATAAAGGCAACAGGCTGATTATAAACCACAATGTTCACGCCTTCATACTGCTTAAACAATCGCACTCCAATTTTGTAAGGATCTAAACCACCACGAACGCGCTCCTCAGGAATATCGGTTCGAACATGAATTTGTTTTGTGATATAGCCATTTTTAGAAAATGAAAGAACATAATCTGAATTGAGCTCCAACTTTAAACGAAGATTTTTTTCGCCAGGCAAAGAATAAATCGACTCGCCGTTTTTCTTTACATACACAAATGAATTTTCAAATGTGCCATTTTCTATCGTTAGCTGTACAGGAATAATTAATGACGCCGCTTCTACAACAATACTACTTCCGAAAAGAAGCAGTAAAGCAATAAAATATGGGCGTAGGAATTTCATTTGTATCAAAAATACGAAACAGCATCATGCCATTCAAACAATTTCATCTATTTGTGAAGATTCTTGCCGTGCAAAACGTGACGTTTGCATAAAAGAACAGAACTATTACCAAAAATCATATTTTTTTTCAAAAAAATTTGCTGATCAGCCCCTATAAAAATTTTAGTATTCTTTACTTTGCACTATCAATTTAACCACTTTATGATACACTATTACAAAACCACATTGTGCAGATTAAAAACCAGCATTTTCATGCTAGTTTGCTTGTTGAGTGGCTTCAGCGTGAAAGCGCAAACAAGTTTAAACCCGGGAGACATTGTTTTTGCTGGGTACATTTCAACAGATGATGCTGGAGCAACGCAAGACGACGCATTCTCCTTCATTCTGATGAAAGACATTCAGGCAAATACTGAAATCTATTTCACCGATTTAGGCTGGACAGACAACAACGCATTTCAAGAAGTAGATCCTTGTGGGTTAGGCACAGGAACTTTCGACGACGGAATTATAAAATGGACAGCAGCGACCGATTTAACTTGCGGAACACAAATCACCATTCAATGTAAGTCATTATTGACAGCAACATCAGGAACAGTAAGTGGTGAGCAGTCAACAGCGAATAACATTTTTTATTTCATCGACTTACCTACAGTGAATGGTGATCAGTTATTTGCTTATCAAGGTTCAACAGGTAGTCCGGCATTTATTGCAGGAATGGCCATGAATAATTTATGGGAACCAAACCTTGATCCTTGTACACATACTTCATCACTCTCAACATTACCGGGTGATTTAGTAAACAACAATGTTGCGATATTCCCAGATGCAGTAAATGCAGTTTACAGTGGAAGCACTACTTCAGGAACAGCATTGGCTACAGCAATATTAGATGTTGCAAATTGGACTACTGATCTTTCAACATCATTGCCTATTCCTTCAGCTAATAATTTACCATTAACTGCAACATTTACTCCTTGTGCGATCGCAAATGCACCTACTATCACTTCTCAACCGGTTAGTGTAAATGCATGCGAAAGTGATACAGTGAGTTTTAGTATTTCTGCAATAGATTACACTTCCGTTCAATGGCAATATTACGATGGAAGCAATTGGATTAATATGCTCGATACAGGAGCTGTTTCGGGAAGCACCGACACAACAATTGTATTTAGTAATGTTCCTTACAGTTATAATGGAATGACATTACGTTGTGTTGTAACAGGAAATGCGTTACCTGATGCGATCTCGGATTTAGCATTCTTATCATTAACAAAATTACCTGCCATTACATCATTTACTCCAAGCAGAGCGGTTTGTGAAGGAGATAATTGTTCATTCAACGTACAAGCTCCAGGAGGAAATGGAACATATACATACCAATGGCAAATTGATACTGGATCTGGATTTGTGAATTTAACAAATGGTGGTGCTTATTCAGGAGTATTAACGAAAACGGTAGTGATTACCAATGTAACTCCTGCTATGAACTTAAACTTCTTCCGTTGTATTATTACAGGGCCATGCGGGCCATCAACAATATCAACACCTGTATCAATGCAAGTGAATATTCGTCCGGTGCTAACTTTACAACCTACTTCATCAACAATTTGTTTAGGAAGCAATACAACATTCTCAACAAATGCAACAGGAAGCTTTGTTAACTTCCAATGGCAAATTGAGAATGCAGGAGTATTTACCAATTTAGTTTCGAATACAATTTATAGTGGAACAGGTGGAAAAACACTTACAATCACCAACCCGGGAGTAAATCTCGATGGCACGCGCTATCGTTGTTTAGCAACAGGAACGTGTACCCCTGTTGCAATAACAGATACTGTAACATTAAATGTAAAAGCTACCCCATCAGTACCAACATTCACATCAGGATCATCAGTAATTTGTAGTGCTACTAACGGTGAGGCATATACGATTTCTTCTGAGCAAGGAGTCGACACTTATAATTGGGCAATTACCGGTAATGACATTACATCATCGGCAAGCGATACAACTGCAACTGTTAACTTTGGTGCAAACGCAACATCTGCCATCATCACTGTAAACGCATCAAATCAATGTGGAACAAGTGCAAATGCGGCAATTAATGTTGTAGTGAATCCTGCTTATCATTTCTATACTCCGGTGCATATTTGTCCGGGAGACAGTGCAGAAATTAACGGCACATGGTATACATCGGCAACAACATTAACTGAAGCGAATTCAACAATCTTCGGTTGTGATAGTAATTATGTAACAGAAGTAATTGAAGTGCCTTCATACGGCTTACATGTTAATGTAACACTATGTTCAGGTGACAGCGCATTTTTAGGAGGAGCATGGCAAACTACTGCAGGTATTTACAATGATTCATTTACCTCTGCATTTGGTTGTGATTCCCTCATAGAAACAACTGTGACAATTGGATTCTCAAATCAGCTTAATCAATCATTAAATATTTGTGCTGGCGATAGTATTTTCTTAGAAGGAAATTGGCAGTTATCTGATGGAATATTTATCGACCATTTTACGAATGTTAGTGGCTGTGACTCTGCTGTAGTATCAACACTATCTGTAAATCCTGCTTACTTGTTTACCCAAACAAGTACAATTTGTGATGGATCATCATTATTCTTCGGAGGTAACTTCTTAACTGCATCAGGAACATATTATGATGTACATCAAACCATCAACGGATGTGATAGCACTTATGTATTGAACTTATTCGTTAATCCATCACCGTTAGTAACTCTTTCAATGGACACTACGGTATGCTCAACACAAAGCCCGATTACTCTTTATGGAGAATCACCAACAGGAGGAACTTGGAGCGGAGCCGGTGTTAGCGGAAATCAATTTGATCCTTCGTCAATCGGAGTAGGAAGCTATGAAATCCTTTATACCTATTTCGATGTTAACGGATGTAGTGCTACAGTATCAGATACTATAACGGTTACTATTTGCAGCGGATTAAATCAGTTAAACAATACAAGCTGGAGTGTTTATCCGAATCCAGTACGCGATCAATTGCATATAAAAACAGATGCTTCGGCTGGACTTTACACGATCAGTATATATGGAGTAGATGGCAGATTGATCGAAAAATCTCGTCAAACAATTGTAAATGAAGCAATTATCAATACTTCCGACTTAATTGAAGGATCATATATGATCACACTTGAAGGTATTGAAGGCTCATTATCAATACGTTTCACAAAATAATCGATTATAATTTATGCAAAAAAGCCCTGAAGATTCTTCGGGGCTTTTTGCATTTATGGCCTTTACGAAGGTTGAAATGAAGGATAATTCACTAATTAATAGCAAGATAGCATGTCAGATTTGCCCTTAAAAGTAAAAAAGGGTAACTTCGCGTCCCTTAATTTGAACTTATGCAAAATATAATTTATCTGATTCCCCTACTCGGTATTGTTGGCCTAATCGTTATGGCTATTAAATCCGCTTGGGTAACAAAACAGGATGCCGGTGACGCTAAAATGCAAGAATTAGCCGGATACATTGCCGACGGTGCAATGGCGTTCCTTAAAGCAGAATGGAAAGTACTCAGTATTTTCGTAACAATTGCTGCCGTTTTATTAGCGTATTCCGGAACAATCCATGAGGTGAATGGTAAGCCTATCCACTCTAGTTGGATCATTGCCATTTCATTTATCATCGGAGCTGTATTCTCTGCAACAGCAGGATACATCGGAATGAAAGTAGCTACTAAAGCTAACGTACGTACAACACAAGCTGCACGTACAAGTTTAAAGCAAGCATTAAAAGTTTCATTTACCGGTGGTACGGTAATGGGATTAGGTGTTGCAGGTTTAGCGATCCTAGGTTTAGGTGGTTTATTCATTGCATTCCTAAACATATTTGCAGGACTTGGAGCTGATACCGTTAAAACTGCAATCGAAGTTTTAACAGGTTTCTCTTTAGGTGCTGAATCAATCGCATTGTTTGCACGTGTTGGTGGTGGTATTTATACTAAAGCTGCCGACGTTGGTGCTGACCTTGTAGGAAAAGTTGAAGCAGGTATTCCTGAAGATGACGTTCGTAACCCTGCAACTATTGCCGATAACGTAGGTGATAACGTAGGTGACGTAGCGGGTATGGGTGCCGATTTATTCGGTTCTTATGTTGCTACTATCCTTGCTACCATGGTACTTGGACAAGAAGTTGTAGTTACTGATAACTACGGTGGAATGTCGCCGATTTTATTACCAATGGTAATTTGCGGATTAGGAATTATTTTCTCTATCGTTGGAACAATGTTCGTAACGATTAAAGATGAAAAATCAAACGTACAAAATGCATTGAACCTTGGTAACTGGGCTTCAATGATCTTAACTGTAATCGCTTCTTATTTTGTTGTAGACATGATGTTACCTGAAGGTGATATCGTTTTACGTACTGCTACTTTCACTAAGATGGGCGTATTTATGGCTATCGTAGTTGGAACAGTTGTAGGAGCTATCATGAGTATCGTAACTGAATATTACACAGCAATGGGTAAAGGTCCGGTTAACTCAATTATTCAACAGTCGTCTACAGGACATGCTACTAACATCATCGGCGGATTATCAGTAGGTATGAAATCTACCGTTATTCCTATTTTAACGTTAGCGGGTGGTATCATGGCTTCTTATCATTTTGCAGGATTATATGGAGTAGCTATCGCTGCTGCAGGTATGATGGCAACTACTGCTATGCAATTAGCAATCGATGCTTTCGGACCAATTGCAGATAACGCAGGTGGTATCGCTGAGATGAGTCAATTACCTCCTGAAGTTCGTGAGCGTACTGATAACTTAGATGCTGTAGGTAATACAACTGCTGCAACAGGAAAAGGATTTGCTATCGCTTCTGCGGCATTAACATCATTAGCATTATTTGCTGCGTTCGTAGGTATCGCAGGAATTTCTCATATCGATATTTACAAAGCGAACGTATTAGCAGGATTATTTATTGGCGGTATGATTCCTTTCATCTTCTCTGCATTATGTATTCAAGCAGTGGGTAAAGCTGCTATGGACATGGTTCAAGAAGTTCGTCGTCAGTTCCGCGACATTCCGGGTATTATGGAATACAAAGCGAAACCAGAATACGAGAAGTGTGTTGAGATTTCTACTAAAGCTTCTATTCGTGAAATGATTATGCCGGGAGCAATTGCCTTAATTACTCCATTAATCGTTGGATTTACATTCGGACCTGAAGTATTAGGTGGATTATTAGCAGGTGTAACAGTAAGCGGTGTATTGATGGGAATTTTCCAATCGAATGCAGGTGGTGCATGGGATAACGCTAAGAAATCATTCGAAAAAGGAGTGATGATCAACGGCGAAATGTTCTACAAAAAATCAGAACCACATAAAGCATCAGTAACAGGTGATACTGTTGGTGATCCGTTTAAAGATACTTCTGGACCTTCAATGAATATCCTCATCAAGTTAATGTCGATTGTATCATTAGTTATCGCTCCTTACATCGCGGTAAATGGTGAACAAGATGGCGGTGCTTGCACAGGAGATAAAATGGAGTGTTCTAGTGAAATGATGAACGCTGCTCATTGCAAAATGATGCCATGCGAGAAAGATGCTGAAGGTAACTGTGTTATCGATTCTGCTACTTGCGCTCAATGGATGGCTGAAGGTAAAATCGACAGCACAGCATGCGTTTCTTGCGAGAACGGAAAATGCCATATCAAAATGGATGCTTGTATGAATGCTACTAAAGCTTCATGCGATGAGCCTTGCATGGAAAAATGTAAAGGTATGGGCATGGATTGCCAACCGGGATCTTGTCCACATATGGCAGCCGGCAAATGCGAAATGAAAGGTGAAGGACACGAGTGCAGCGGCGAAATGAAAAGCTGTTCAGGTGAAGCCGGAGCCGAGAAAAAAGATTGCTGCAAGAAGAAATAATTCTTAAAGAGAATAACAGAAAAGGTCATCATTAATTTGATGGCCTTTTTGCGTTTATTATCTCGACTCCGCTCGATAACCAGACTCCACATAGTAACCACAGCACTATTACCGCCGCTCGATAACTCGATTCTGTTTAAAATCGGAGCGGAATCGAGCGGCGATCAAGGTTATTTAGCTTATCGAAATATTGAGCTAGACGAAATGAGTAGAGACACGGTTGTCGAGCGGAGTCGAGACAAAATTTCTCACTCCCTCCATTTTTCACCGCCAACTCTTATCTTTGATCTGTGCAGAAACGAACTACTAAATCTCCCGCGCCGGTAAAAGCTCCGACGGCTGAACTAAAATCAGTCGATAAGAAATGGCTGTATCTGTTTGTAGCTATTCTAGGATTTCTTTTATACGCAAATACGCTCAGCCACGATTTTACGGTTGACGATGGCACTGTAATGGCCAACAATAAAATTACCAAAGAAGGCATAAGCGCTATTGGTAAAATTTTTACTTCTTCTTACCGCGCCGGATTCTGGGAGCGGAAAGAAGGATTGTATCGTCCATTGTCAGTAGCCATGTTTGCTGTTGAATGGCAACTTGGCGGAGGAAAACCATTCCTAGGACATTTAATCAACGTTTTATTTTATGCATTAACAGGAGTCATTGTATTGTCGGTACTAAATCGTTTGCTGAGTACATTACATCCGATCATCCCACTCTTCGCTACATTATTATTCATTACTCATCCCATCCATACCGAAGTAGTAGCGAACATAAAAAGTCGAGATGAATTAATGAGTTTCTTTTTCGGATTATTATCCCTACGTTGCTTGCTTTATTATTTTGATAAAGAGAAAATTCAATTCTTTATTCTTGCCAATCTTTGCCTTTTCTTAAGCTTACTAAGTAAAGAAAGTAGCGTAACATGGCTCGGAGTTTTTCCGTTATCAATTTGGTGTGCAACAAATGCTGATTTAAAGAAAACAATAATTAGTACTGTGCCATTCCTTGTCATCTTCGGAATATTTATGGCCATACGTACTTCCATTTTAGGAACAGTAACGGGCGAAACCGAAATTTTGTTGATCAACAATTCATTAGTAGGTACGAATGATAAAATGATGCAAATCGCTACAGCATTCTCTGTACTAGGAAAATACCTCGGATTACTATTTCTTCCTATCACTTTAATTTTCGATTACTCTTACAACACCATTCCGAATGTGCCCTTCAGCAATATCAAAGCTTTCTTGCCATTATTGATTTACGTTTCATTATTCATTTATGCTATCAAAGAACTACCGAAAAGAAATTTGTTGGCGTATGGAATTCTGTTCTTCTTAGGAACCATTAGCTTACTCTCGAATATTTTCTTCTTATTAGAAGCCACAATGGCTGAACGATTTGTTTATACTCCATCGCTCGGATTCTGCATTGCA
>JAHEYP010000001.1:125926-357836 GCA_023251535.1 Bacteroidota bacterium | reverse complement strand
GTAGTGCTGCATTTTCAATTATTTGGAGCAATAGTAGGAGGGGCCTTTACTGTCTTTAATTTTGAAATGCCTCAGGGTATCGATTGGTTGTATATCGTCCTAATAGGCGTAGTTACTCAACTCGGACAATTAAACTTAACCCGTAGTTTACAGTCAGAAAACATCGCGAAAGTTTCTATCCTCAATTACCTCGGAATTATTTACGCACTATTCTTCGGTTGGGCTCTATTCAAGGAGATCCACGACGGTTATACCTTCCTCGGTATGCTCTGCGTAATTGCCGGAGTAGTATTGAATATTTATGTTACGTCGAGGAAGAAAGAGGTGGTGGTTTAAGATGAATAGGCTATTGGCAATAGATAATAGTTGATAGACATTCGATTTTTGGAAATAAAGGATCTTAAAATCCATTTTCAAATTAAACATTTTAAAATTTTCAAATCACCACAACCTTCCTTGTTACCCTCGCTTTCCCTTCTTCAACCAACGACACAAAATAAATCCCTCGTGGCCAAGTGCTGCAATTAATTGGGGAGGTGTCAGATCCTTTAATGGTTTTCACTATCTCTCCATGTAAATTATAAATTTGAATAATGGCGTTTGAAGATGTGCGATAAGGCAAATGCAGCATAAACTGCTCCTGCGCCGGATTCGGATACACCGCCAATTCTTTTAAACTCTCCGGTACTTCTGAGATGCTTGTTAGAGTGCCTTGGTTGCAGGATTCGAGGTCTTTTTTTTGTGGAGGCGCAATAAATGGAATAGGTGTATTTAAAAAAATCGAATCATTTATAATTGTGAATGGTAATAATTTATTTGAATATGTACTGTTAAGGTAGCTAATTCCAACATACAAAGTATTGTTGAGAATCATAACGCCATAGCAATCCGAAAAATCAATGGTTGTAGTAATAGGATATGACTTTATTACCACACCAGTACTACTTATTACTTTTAAACAAACTGGATTAAAATAAGAGGTGTCATTCGACTCGAAAAACCAAATTTGCCCTAATGAATCTACTGCAATATCTGCACCTATTAGAGAATAATTTGGACCACAATAGTAAATACTGTCAATAGTAGTTCCATTAAAAGTACATATGAATTTGGGCCAAATCGAATTGTCTCTACCTTGAAACGCTAAAACATTTCCGTTGCCACCTGGGTTAAAAAAACTTAAGTTTAAGGAGTTTGAAGTAATAGGAGACCACATTCCATTATCATATTTCAAGATATTATTGCTTTGGTATGAATCAATATTATAAAAGGTTCTTGAACTCGGATTGTTAAAGTCGTTGCAATATGCCAAATTAGCATTAGGGACATTATAAATATTATTACCTGTTTGAGTAATTGTGTTGTTAGCTAAATTGTATTCTCTTATATTATATATTGAAGCATTGGATTGGTCAACATGAATCATCCAGAAACAGTTTGGATTACAAGGGACAGAATTAAGGGAGCAATCCCTTAATTCTGTCTTATTAGTAATTATTTGTGCTGATACATTTATACTGATTAATACAAATACACACCCTATAAAGAATTTTAAATTATTCATTTGCCATGTGTGTTATTTCAGTGTGACCATTTTTTCGCATCCTAAATATTCAGTTAGGTTGTAATATTTAATGATAAAAAATTTATTCGAGAGTAATTTTTGATTGCTTTCCCATGCCTTAAGAGTACCCATATATTCAAGTTGGCCTACTACATTATAAACTTGCACATTAATATTTTCTTTTTGCTTTAATGATAAATAATGAATTTGATCTAACGTTATAATATTTGATTGTGAATTAGAACTATTTGTGCTGTGAATTCGCATATAAGATGGTTCCTCATAAATTTCTCTATTTAAGAGTGTCCTAGATTTTAAAACACCTTCTCCTCCAATATCCGCGTTAGATTCGGCAATAGCATTTAATGTTTCAATTTCAGTTTCCGATAATTCTCTGTCTTCTGCTTCAATCGTTAATGCAATTCGATCAACAGTAATATTATTTTCTTCAATTTGATTGATGGATATAAGATCGTTTAGTTTTTGAAGCGCTTCTATTGTAGAAGATTCGTTTATCAAAGATAAGGCATCAACATATTGGCCAATATTATCTTGGCTGTGTTCATTTATGAAATTTACGTAGTTTTGATCAATACCTTGTAATATCGTATCATTTATTATTGCGTTGTATGCAAAAACTTTGTCAAGATACTGATTTTCTTCAATTTCAGTATCATACTGTAATTCGTTATAAATAATTTGTCTAACTCTTTCGTATATTATATCTGTTAAACTTGGATTATTGATCCCGCAGGTTCCCGAAATTGGAACATTAGCCATTTGGGGTGAAAAATTTCCGGTTGGTGTTACACTAAACGGTGTTATGGCAAAGTTCGTTGAATAGAACCATTTCATAGGAGCGCTCATTACACCACTAAATTTTCTTGTGATTGTAGCGAAATTCGTAAACGTATTGTTGAATGGGGACGTTGGGTCACCCTGATCAGCTAATTTGGCATTCCTAAAATGGATCCCTCTTGGAAAAGTTTGGGTTCCTGCTGATATATCTCCTACTAAAGTATTGCAATAATAATTAGAACCTATAGAGTTTCTATTGACCAAAATTCCTGTGCCCATATGAGTTAAAATGTTGTCTTCCACTAAGGTTGCTATTCCATTGCATTCATCAATATGTATACCTGTTAAAAAGTTTTCAAATCCCGCAGGTGCTCCGGTTAGGCCAGCATTTCTGATTATAGTATTTAAATTAATATGTACATTAATTGAATTTTGAAGCCATACTCCCGTGTGAATGTGAATTAAGGATGGATTATTGGCATCAAAATAATCATTATATGGTTTATTAAAATTAACTAAATTATTGTCAATCGAAAACATATGATCAGGATCGCTGCCTTCGCCACGGATTAGAGAGGCATAAATACCAATTCTTGCTGAAGTAAAAGTATTGTAACTTATATGGCCGGTTAAAGTTGTTGGAGAGACAAAAGCTAATCGAATGCCAACATTAGTCAAATCTTGGCCTGCTAAAGAATTTATAGAGTAGTACAGACCTGTATTGAATGTATTATTATCAATTTCTAAGTGAGCTGAATTAAATCTCGAACAAAAAATCGCACAATAAAATCGAGTGTCAAAACGATTGTTTTTTATTATTGTTGAATTCCCAATTCTATTGTCATTGTTAACGTGAACCCCGCCTAGGCCGGATACATTGTCAATATTATTGTTTAAACAGTTTACATTCACATTTTTATAGGCATTGATGCCATATTTACATCCATTTATGATATTTATTGCTGGGCCTGAATTATTTAGGTTTCCAAATGTAATTGTTTGTGGATTACTTAATGATCCTTCGCAGTACACAGCACTTCCGTTAAAATTCTTTGTTGTTGTAAAAACATCTTGATTGCTGATTTGTACCGGCGATATAGAATTTAGTGAAACATTTGAAGGTAAATCTAATGAACTATTGAATGAGGCGATACCTAAGTTGATGTTGTTGATATTTATAGGTGTAATAGTACCTAATTGCTTATTTGTAAAATTTTGAACGTCTCTTAAATAAATTCCTGCAAAGCTATTAGAAAGTGGCACAGAGGGTTGTCCCCAGTATGGGGTTAAAAGGTTTGGCAACCCATTAATATTTATTCCCGGATTATTCCCTCCTGACATTTCAATTGTATGCCCATTTGCATTATGTCCGGCGTAAAATGAAATATAGTTCCTAGAAAAGTTTGTAGTAAGGGAGCTTAATTCACTAAATGCAAATTTGGCATTTCCTAATAAATTAATTGCGTAATGTGCATCAGAAATAGATGCTCCGTTCGAAGTTTTTAATATAGCATTGTTTTCAAGAATAATTCCTTTCCACATATAATTACACCGCCCAGCTGTTATTGTAGAATTATTTAAGGCTAACTCTTTACCGCTTAAAACTCTTATGCTGGCACCTTGATCCATTATTAATTGTGTATTTGCAAAGACCAAATCTTGATCAATTGTTAACTCGCCATGAATGGCAACCCTAACAGGAGCTCCAGGTACTTGTAATGGATCATATGTTATTGTCGTGCCATTTATTATTGTATTTGGAATTTTATCAGTAATAAAATCCGAAATATTTGTTGCATTGGCCTCATCACAACAACTTTGTACAAATATTGTGTCTGAGCCAGTGCAATTTGAAGATGGATCAAATGAGTTAACAATTATGAGTATATTGCTGGTGCTATTTGAAAGAGGAATAGTAAAAGCATTGAATATACTTGTGGATACATTAAAAGAATTTGATGTTCCGCTAGGGTATAAAATGATGGTAGCTTGGTAAGTAAATGAATTATTGAAATTTATAATTTCATATTCTATAGGGACAGTTGTTGGTATATTACACATACTATGCTTCCCCTCAATATAGGCTTACAGTTCTGAGCCTTGGCGCTTCCAATCAACATGCAAGTTAAAATAATTAAAGTAAAAAATTCGCAGAATTTTTTACTGGTGTAATGGTGTACTGGTGTACTGGTTAATTCTTTCATACTAAAAGAGATTTATAGTTAGTAAAACTGATACAAAGCTTAATAAAACTCGAAAAACTTTAATCAAATATACTAATAAAATAATGCAAAAGTTATATTTTGCTAAACTCTTTGAAATTGCCGCCAAGCAAGGCTGTTTTGGCTAATGGAGGATTTTTATAAAGGGCGAATGATAAAATCAATGATTGAATGACATAATGCCCTCCCACCCAAATGCGATGGGTGTAGCCTATCGCAATAATATCTCACCCTGACGATAAATGTCAAGGCTTCGCCATCCAAAATTCAAAATCCCCTGAAGTAGAGCTGATATAATCCTATTCAATAAACAAATACCCACGACACACTTTTGGGTGAACCAATCCTTTTAAATCCCCTTCAAATCCTTTTAGCTCCGACGTGCTTGCGCAGTTGGAGCGTATCCGTGTTTTACTTTAATCTCTAAAAATAAAAAGCTACTCATGGGATAGTAGTATTAAATCATAACAAGCCATATAAACCATAAAAATCTGCGGCCCATCAAGCAATGCGCCGTAGCGCTCGCCGCGGTTAAATGAATCTCCTTTCCAGTGAAGAACCCAATGGGAGATAAATCCACGTCGCAGCCGTAAATCCATCTCGCCGCCAGGCGATCCTGTATGCGCCAGCCCTAATATGCGCCAGCATCCTTTTAAATCCCCTTCAAATCCTTTTAGCTCCGACGTGCTTGCACAGTTGGAGCGTATCCGTGTTCTATATTCAATCTTTAAATTGTAACAATAAACTAATGGGAGACAAAATTGCGAAGCAATCGCTGCTCCCGTAAAAAGCATCCGTAGCTTAACTCTCGTCCAAGCCTTTCCATTGCATCCGCCGCGTTTAAAAAGAGGATTTCGTGTAAAGTTAAAGAAACCAAAGGGAGCCTAATCCAAAATCCAAAATCAATTTCCCATTCAACCCCCATTTTACCCTATTCACCTCATCTCTTTTGAAATCACCCCTTCCCCGATGTTTCTTTGCTTCATCAATAAAATAAGGGTCAATCCGGTGGTTGTCCCGCCCCCCATGAAATAAGATCGTTCTTTATACCGAAAAGTCAGAGGCTTTTCAAAGCGTGGCAAAAAGCGGCTCCCTAAGGCCGCTTTATTTTTTTCCGTAATTTTGCACCTTCTTTATCATGGCTAAGTATCCCGAATATAAACAATTGAATTTGCCGAATCTCGCTGAGCAGGTGCTCCGCAACTGGCAAGACAAAAAGGTTTTCGAACGTTCCATCTCTGAACGTGAGGGAAATCCTTCTTATACTTTCTACGAAGGCCCGCCTTCAGCAAACGGTCTCCCAGGCATCCACCACGTGATGGCGAGGAGTATCAAAGACATTTTTTGTCGCTATAAAACCCAAAAAGGATTCCAAGTAAAACGTAAGGGCGGCTGGGATACTCACGGACTACCTATCGAAATTAGTGTCGAGAAGACCTTAGGTATCACCAAAGAGGATATCGGTATTAAGATCTCTATCGAGGATTATAACAAAGCTTGCCGTAAGGAGGTGATGAAGTATAAGTCGGTATGGGATGATCTTACCCGTAAAATGGGCTATTGGGTCGACCTCGAGAACCCTTATATCACTTTCGAGAATAATTATATCGAGACTTGCTGGAATTTGCTCCAACAGCTTTATAAAAAAGGCCTACTTTACAAAGGTTATACTATCCAACCGTATTCTCCTGCTGCAGGTACCGGATTAAGTTCCCATGAGCTTAATCAACCCGGAACGTATAAGCTTGTGAAGGATACTACTATCGTGGCTCAGTTTACTGCTATTCGCGACGATAAAAGTGAGTTCTTGTTCGCTAAAGCAGATGCGCCTTTGTACTTCTTGGCTTGGACAACCACACCGTGGACATTGCCTTCGAATGCAGCGCTCGCTGTTGGTGCCGATATCACTTATGTGTTGGTACGTACTTTTAATCAGTATACCTTCAAGCCAATGTGCGTGGTGCTTGCAAAAGACCTCGTTGGTAAACATTTTAACACAAAGAATGCTGAACTCTTGATAGAAGATTATCAAGATGGAAATAAGAATATCCCTTACAAGGTAATCGCTGAGTTTAAAGGCCGCGAGTTGCAGGATATCCGCTTCGAACAGTTATTGCCTTATGTGCAACCTGAAGGTGATGCTTTTAGAGTGATCACAGGCGATTTTGTATCTACCGAAGATGGTACTGGTATCGTGCATATCGCTCCTACTTTCGGTGCCGATGACTTCCGCGTAGCGAAACAGCACAACGTGCCTGCTATCATGATAAATGACGATAGCGGTAAGCCGATGCCGTTAGTTGATAAGCAAGGACGATTTGTGAAAGAGGTAACCGATTTCCCTCTCGAATATGTGAAGGAAGAATACCTCAACGAAACAGAAAAAGAAGAGGCTAGAGTGAAGCAAGGCCGCGATAAATATTTATCGGTGGATGAGCGTATCTCTATCAAATTAAAACAAGAAAATAAGGCTTTCAAAGTGGAGAAGTATGAACATACTTACCCGCATTGCTGGAGAACAGATAAGCCCGTTTTATATTATCCGCTCGATTCGTGGTTTATCAAAACTACTGCTTGCAAAGAGCGAATGATTGAGTTGAATAAAACCATCAACTGGAAACCTGAAAGTACGGGTACCGGACGATTTGGTAATTGGCTCGATAACTTAGTGGATTGGAATCTTTCTCGCTCTCGTTATTGGGGAATTCCTCTTCCAATCTGGAGAAGTGAAGATGGAGAAGAGAAGTGTATCGGATCTGTTGAAGAGTTACGTTTGGAAATTGAAGCTGCTGTTAAAGCCGGTGTGATGGATGCAGCGAAGATGGAACATATCGATCCTTCGAAACCTGATTTCGATTTACATCGCCCGTATGTCGATCATGTTGTTTTAGTTTCTCCTACAGGGAAACCGATGACTCGTGAAACAGATTTGATTGATGTTTGGTTCGATAGTGGTGCTATGCCTTATGCGCAGTGGCATTATCCTTTCGAGAATGTAGAGCAATTTAAAGGTGCTTTCCCTGCGGATTTCATCGCTGAGGGAGTTGACCAAACTCGTGGATGGTTCTTTACTTTGCATGCTATCGCAGTAATGTTGTTTGATAGCGTGGCGTTTAAAAATGTTGTTTCGAACGGACTAGTACTCGATAAAAACGGCAATAAAATGTCGAAACGTTTGGGTAACGCAGCCGATCCTTTTGAAACACTTGAGACATTTGGTCCCGATGCTACTCGCTGGTATATGATCAGCAATGCACAGCCTTGGGATAACTTGAAATTTAATACCGAAGGTATCGGTGAAGTTCAACGTAAGTTCTTCGGTACACTTTACAATACTTATAATTTCTTTGCGGTGTATGCGAACATCGACGGATTTACTTTCTCTGAGAAAGAAATTCCGCTTGCTGACCGCACCGAACTCGATCGTTGGGTTATCTCTCTCTTGAATTCGTTGATAAGAGATGTAGATGCTTGCTACGCAGATTATGAGCCTACCAAAGCTACACGATTGATTACTGATTTTGTCTCTGAACATTTAAGTAATTGGTATGTACGCTTAAGTCGCCGCCGTTTCTGGAAAGGAGAATATTCAGACGATAAAATTGCAGCTTACCAAACACTTTATACTTGTT
The DNA here is from genome assembly GCA_023251535.1 of Bacteroidota bacterium. Taxonomy (GTDB): domain Bacteria; phylum Bacteroidota; class Bacteroidia; order AKYH767-A; family OLB10; genus CAINEC01. Next base: position 349,620 of record JAHEYP010000001.1, on the reverse strand, counting down.
TGGATGTGATTTCTCGCTTGATGGCTCCAGTAGCTCCGTTCTTTGCCGATCATTTATTTAATGATTTAAATGCATCGTCGGGTCGCGATAAAAACGATAGCGTTCACTTAGCTTCATTCCCAGAGAGCGATGCTTCTTCTATCGATAAAGATCTCGAAGAAAGAATGCAGTTGGCGCAAGATATTTCTTCAATGGTATTGTCGCTTCGTAAGAAGGTAAATATCAAAGTTCGTCAGCCGTTGCAGAAGATATTAATCCCTGCTAGTGACGAAAAGTTCAGAGCACGTATCGAAGCAATCCGCGACTTAGTGTTGAGTGAGGTGAATGTTGAAGAAGTAGAGTTTATGTCGGAGACTGCCGGAATTTTGGTGAAGAAAGTGAAGCCAAATTTCAAAGCCTTAGGTCCTAAGATCGGAGGGTTGATGAAACAGCTAACAGCTAAAGTAGCCGAATTGAACCAAGAGCAAATTGCGCATTTGGAGATGGAAGGTATCCTTCCGTTAAAATTTGGCGACGTGATGTTCGACTTATTGCTATCCGATGTGGAAGTGATGAGCGAAGATATTCCGGGATGGCAGGTTGCAAACCAAGGAAGATTAACGGTTGCATTAGATATTACAATCTCTGATGAGCTGAAAGAGAAAGGGTTAGCTCGTGAAGTGATCAACAGAATCCAGAATATCCGTAAGGATAAAGGGTTCGAAATCACCGATCGGATTACAGTAAAAATGGAAGCCCCTGATCAAGTGCGCCGCTCAATAATGAACAATTTCGACTATATTCGCAGCGAAATTTTGGCAACCTCGTTCGATTTGGTTGACAAACTTGATAGTGCTGATGCAATTTCTGTGGAGGTGGATGAGAACCTCAATATTTTAACTGAAGTAAATAAGTACAGCAATGGCCACTAAAAAACCTCTTCCAAAGTCGAAGAAACCAACGGCAAAAAAAGCAGCTAAAAAAGTTGCGGCTAAACCTGCAGCTAAAAAGGTAGTTAAGAAAGCAGCACCTGCTAAAAAAGCACCCGCTAAAAATGCGCCTGCGAAAAAGGCAGTAGCAAAAAAAGCTCCTGCTAAGAAAGCACCTGCAAAAAAAGCAGCTCCCGTAAAATCTTCTGCAAAAAAAGCCGTTGCTAAGAAACCGGCTCCTAAAAAAGTCGTATCAAAGAAAGCGGCAGAGAAGGCAGCTCCAGTAAAAAAAGCAGCTCCTGCCAAGAAAGTAGTTGTGAAAAAAGCAGCCCCTGTTAAAAAGGCGGCTCCTGCTCCTAAAGCTCCTGTGAAAGCAGTAGCGGTGAAAAAAGCTGCGCCCGTTAAACCGGCAGCTCCTGCTCCTAAACCGGAGGCGCAAAGACCATTATTTAAAAAACCAGAATATTCAATACCAGTAAAATCAACGATGAGTAACGTGCAGAAGACTTCGAATACACCGAATGATAAAACGCGATATAGCGACACTGAACTTAAAGAGTTCAAAGAGCTTATAGTAAATAAACTTACGGATGCCCGCGCTGAATTAATCAATTTACAAGCGCAAATCGTGAATGCTAACGAAAACGGAACTGATGATACAGGCTCTTCTTTTAAAATGTTAGAAGATGGATCTGATACTTTAGCGAAAGAAGAAGCAGCAAATCTTGCTGCTCGTCAGAAGAAATTTATCGAACAACTTGAAGCGGCTTTAGTTCGTATTGAAAACAAAACATACGGAATTTGCCGAGTAACAGGTAAACTGATCCCAAAGGAACGCTTACGTGCAGTGCCTCATACTACTCAAAGTATGGAAGCCAAACTTCAACAATACAAAGACTAATAATTCTTTATTGAGAAAGGTAACCTGCAAGTTCTGATTTGAAAATTGCAGGTTACTTTTTTATATTCTAGTCCATTTCTTAATCTATCCATTTCAATTGAAACGTCCGCTGCTGTTAATATTCCTGATTTTATTAATCGATCAGGCAGTTAAATTCTGGGTGAAGACTCATATGTACCTCGGTCAGGAATTCCGTTTCGCCGACTGGGCTATCATTCATTTTACCGAGAATAACGGAATGGCTTTCGGAATGGAATTCGGAGGAGCTTACGGGAAACTTGCGTTAAGTATTTTCAGAATTTTCTTTGTTGCCGGAATATTTTGGTACCTCACTCAGCTAGTAAAAGAAAAAGCGAATTCATTTTATATTACTTGTATTGCAATGGTTATCGCTGGTGCTGCAGGGAATATTATCGATAGTACTTTCTATGGTGTTTGGTTTAGTGGAAGTGATTTTCAATTAGCTTCGTTCTTGCCAGCAAATGGTGGTTATTCTTCATTGCTGCATGGGAAAGTGGTCGATATGTTTTACTTCCCTGTTTTGCAAGGGCAATATCCTGAGTGGTTCCCATTGTGGGGTGGCGACGAATTCTTGTTTTTCCGTCCCGTGTTTAATGTGGCAGATGCTAGTATCTCTATGGGTGTTATATTAATGATCGTGTTTCAAAAGCGAGTATTCGGAAATATGCACGATCAAAAAGAGCAAGAAGTTAATCCTGCTGAAATCACTTCTTCAGAGGAGAATTCAAACGCATAGTTTAGTATTTCAAAGAAAAATCTTTCTGCTTCTTTGAGACCTCTGTGTAAAAAAAGAAATTTTTATTTACACCAATAAGGTTGCGATTTTCGCTTTCACTTCGTCAATCGTTATACGCTTAATGCACGGATTGTCGGGATGCACACATTTGATTTGGTGACAAGGATTGCATGGCAATAAATGATGTAAATAACCCGAATTTTCAGTGATAGGGAAGAAGGTATCCGATTGCCCGGGTCCAAATAATCCTAATGATGGAACACCACTTAAAGTAGCTATATGCAATGGGGAACTATCGTTGCCAATAAAGAAGGTTGCTTTGCGAGATAGTGCTGCAAATGCACCTAAGTTTAATACTCCTGCTACTGAGTAAGTAGGGAAATCGATTTGTTTCTGAATTGAAGCGATTCCTTCAACTTCTGTTTTATCACCGCAGAAAACGATATCTAATCCGTATTCATTTTTCAACAAAGCAGCCGTTGCCGCAAAGCGCTCACCTGGCCACTGACGAAGTTCTCGTTTTACTTGCGTATGCATAATGGCAAAACGCTTTAATCCGTGGTCGGATAAGTATTTCTCGGCAGCAGCAATTTCATCTTGCGAAGAAGTGATAACAGGAAGAGGCATCTTCATCTCAGGATTCCTCAACAAGGGCTGAATGATCTCGAAATTGGTAACTGCTTCGTGAGGTTGACCTTTGGCAAGCTTGTTTTTTAAACGTACCGAACCTCGCTCCAAACGAATTTTTGAAGGATGAAACAAAGAATATAAGACACCAGTCCAGCGCCCGCGTAAGTCCACCGTAAGGTCAAATTTACCCTTCAGTTGCTTAACATCGGTAACAATCAGGTTAATGTTGGGGTCGTTTTTGATGATGCCCGAAGCTGCAGGTTTACATAAAACCGTAATTTTCGCTAAAGGGTATCGCTCACGTAACAGCTTGAAAATGTGGAGGGAATAGCACATATCACCGATTTCATCCTGACGAATACACAGGATATTCGAAAAATCCATTGTCCGCATATCCTTCCCTCCGTTTATCAGTTTAGATAACAGAATAGATGAAATATTAACGATTTTGTCGGGTAACCCGGGATGAAACATAAGGCCGCGAAGTTACAAATATGCTATGAAACCCCCATGAAAGTGCTATCCTGTGATAAATCAGGCACTAATAAGAATCATAATTCAATACTTTTCAATATGGAAGAAAATAAAACGTATATTTGCAGTGAGAATACTAAGATCGAGAGGGGACCCACAGTCCCCTCTTTGCTTAAAATTATGATTGATAAGGCTAAAATACAAGAGTTAGTGCAGGAGCATATCGCGGGAACCGATCAGTTTCTCGTCGATATTAAACTGTCTGTCAATAGATTAGGTGTTTCAATCGATAAGCCCACAGGAATTACCTTGGAAGAGTGCACTTCTTTAAGTCGCTTTATTATCGATCAGTTGGAGCCTTCTGGTTTCCTCGAAACGCATGAAGTAGAAGTGGGCAGTCCGGGTATGGACAGTCCGTTAATGGTGCCGCAGCAGTATTTGCGTCGCTTGGGAAGAGAGCTAAAGGTGGTTACTACCGAAGGCCGTGAGATCAAAGGAATTCTTGAAAGCGCCGATGACAACGGTATTCAGCTGAAAGAAACTACTTCCAGAAAAGAGAACAAAAAGAAAATAATTAGCGAAGTTACCCACCAATTAACCTTTGGTGAGATTCGCGAAGCAAAACTTGTAATTAACTTCAAATTTAAATAGAGTAGAAATGGACCATCACGTATTGATAGAATCCTTCTCGGAGTTTAAAGAGGTAAAAAACATTGACCGCGCAACAATGATGAGCATCTTAGAAGATGTGATTCGTGGAATGTTACGCAAGCGCTATGGTACTGCCGATAACTTCGACGTGATTATCAACATTGACAAGGGTGACCTTGAATTATACCGTAATCGTGTTATCGTTGAAGACGGTATGGTGGAAGATCCTGTGACGCAGATCGCGTACTCAGAAGCCATTAAAATTGAACCTGACTTCGAAGTTGGCGAAGATTTAACTGAGTCTGTTAAATTGGAAGATTTCGGTCGTCGTTCAGTTTTGGCATTACGCCAAAATCTGGTATCACGTATCAGTGAATTAGAGAAAGACGGTATCTATCGTAAATACAAAGATCGTGTAGGTGAAATTCTTACCGGTGAAGTATATCAAATTTGGAAGAAGGAAATCCTTGTTCTCGATGACGAAGGAAATGAATTAGTACTTCCTAAAAACGAAACTATTCCTGCCGATTTCTTCAAGAAAGGTGATGCCGTTCGTTCGGTAATCCAACGTGTTGAAATGGTTAATAGTAATCCTAAAATTATCTTATCACGTACTTCTCCTGTTTTCCTTGAGCGTTTATTCGAGCAAGAAGTTCCAGAGGTATTCGATGGTTTAATTACGATCAAAAATATTGTTCGTGAGCCGGGTGAGCGTGCTAAGGTTGCTGTTGAGTCTTACGACGATCGTATCGATCCTGTAGGTGCTTGCGTTGGGATGAAAGGTTCTCGTATCCACGGTATTGTTCGTGAGTTACGTAACGAGAATATCGACGTTATTAATTATACGAACAACATCCAATTATATATTACCCGCGCTTTGAGTCCGGCGAAAATCACTTCTATTAAACTCGACGACGAGAACCGTCGCGCAGCAGTTTATATGAAGCCTGATCAAGTGTCGTTGGCTATTGGTAAAGGCGGACATAATATTAAATTAGCAGGACGTTTATCAGGATACGAAATCGACGTTTATCGCGATAGCGAAGATGAAGAGGAGGATGTTGATCTTGAAGAATTCAGCGATGAAATCGATTCATGGATTATCGATGAATTGAAAGCAATCGGTTGCGATACTGCGAAGAGCGTATTAGCAATTCCTGTTGAAGAATTAGTAAGCCGTACCGACCTTGAAGAAGAAACAATTCGCGAGGTAGTACGCATCTTGAGCTCTGAGTTTGAGTAATAGCTTAATGCTATATATTGAATATGAATACACATCGTTCCGGAAAGATGTAAAAGATACGGACAACCCCGACCGACTGTAATTCCATAGTCGATCTAAATTAAAGAACTGAACAGAACACGAATGGCAGAAGACAAAGCGATACGCCTGAGTAAGGTAGCCAAAGAGTTCAACGTGGGACTTACTCACGTGGTAGAATTCCTCGAATCGAAAGGTGTGAAGGTTGATAGTAACCCGAACGCTAAAGTTTCGCAGGAAATCTATTCCCTTTTACAAGATAAATATCAACCGGATCGTCTAGCGAAGCTGGATGCTCAAGAAGTAACCCGTGAGAAGTTAAAGCGCGATAATATCGTGATCGAAGCTAAGCCGGGTCAGGGGGAAGTAAAGAAGGTGGACACCGATCAGGATAATGATGATTCGCTGAAGAAAAGTCTCGATGAGATTAAGATGTCAGCATCAGCTCCTGTGGAGAAGAAACCGGCTGCAAAAGCTAAAAAAGTAGAAGAGAAACCGGAAGAGCCTGAAGTTATCAAGGCTAAGGCTGGTGTTGAATCTCCGAAAATTCTCGGAAAAATAGATCTTGACGCAGGAAAGAAGAAAGGTAAGAAGAAGGAGGAAACTCCTGCTGTTGAACCAGTTGCTCCTGTGGCAGAAACTCCAGTAGCTGCTGCGCCTGCTGCACCTGCCGTTGAGGAAGTTCCTGCGCCTAAAAAGCCTGTAGTGAAAGCTAAGAAGGCTGAAGACGAAGCTCCAAAGGCTGCGCCTGTTGAGCCGGTAGCAGAGAAACCTGCTGCTCCTAAAGCGAAAGTAGAAGAGCCAAAAGCTAAGCCTGCTGAGCCTGTTGCCGAAAAACCGGCACCTGCTGCTCCTAAAGCTGAAGAGAAGAAAGCTCCTGTTGCTGAGAAACCTGCCGCTCCTGTGGCTGAAAAGCCTAAGAGCGATGATGTTCCTCCTCCAACGCCACCTGCTGATGCAGCACCATCAGGTCCTGAACATATCGGTATCCGAGTTGATAAACTAACGGGACCGAATATTATTGGTAAGATTATTCTACCTGTCGATCCTCCAAAGAAAAAGCCTGTGGCTTCTTCTTCTGATTTTGAAGGTGGTCAGCGTAAACGTAAGCGTAAAGATAAGCCAGGTGGAAATCCACAAGGCGGAAATAACCAAGGTGGTCAAAACCGTGGTCCAGGTCAAGGCCAGGGTCAAGGTGGACAAAATCGTGGTCCAGGACAAGGCGGTCCAAACCGTGGTCCAGGACAAGGTGGTCCAAACCGTGGTCCAGGAGGCCCTAATCGTGGTCCCGGACAAGGTGGTCCTAACCGCGGTCCAGGAGGTCCTAACCGTGGTCCGGGAGGTCCAGGAGGCAATCGCCGTCCAGGAGGTCCTAACCAAGGTCCTAAAGTTGAACCTACTGAAAAGGAAATTCAAGATCAAATTAAAGCAACTCTAGCTCGTCTGAGCGGAACAGGTAAGTCGAAGGCTTCTAAGTTCCGCAAAGAGAAACGTGATCTTCACGCGAAGCGCCAGGAGCAAATGGATGATCAATCGGCAGAGAAAATCATTAAGGTAACTGAATTCGTTTCGGCGAATGAGTTAGCGAAGATGATGAACGTGCAGGTGAATCAGATCATCGCTACTTGTATGAGTTTAGGATTGTTCGTTTCGATTAATCAACGTCTCGATGCTGAAACTATTTCGGTTGTAGCAGAAGAGTTCGGTTATACAGTTGAATTCGTATCGGCCGACGTACAAGAAGCAATCTCTGATGATGTTGATGATCCGAATGATTTAACATCTCGTGCACCAATTGTTACCGTAATGGGTCACGTCGATCATGGTAAAACATCATTACTCGATTATATCCGAAAAGCAAACGTTATCGCCGGTGAAGCCGGAGGTATCACACAGCATATCGGAGCATATGAAGTGAAATTGGAAGACGGAAGAAAAATCACCTTCCTCGATACTCCAGGTCACGAGGCGTTTACCGCAATGCGTGCCCGTGGAGCGAAAATTACCGACGTTGCCATCATCGTAGTTTCTGCCGATGATAGTGTGATGCCGCAAACACGTGAAGCAATTAATCACGCGCAAGCAGCAGGAGTACCTATCGTATTTGCAATTAATAAAATTGATAAGCCCGATGCTAATCCAGAGAAAATCAAGGAGCAACTTGCTGCTATGAATTTACTCGTGGAAGATTGGGGTGGTAAATATCAGAGTCAGGATATTTCAGCGAAGAAAGGATTGAACGTAGATAAATTATTAGACCGCGTTTTATTAGAAGCTGAATTACTCGACTTAAAAGCGAATCCAGATCGTCTTGCAAAAGGGGCAGTAATTGAATCGTCTCTTGATAAAGGTCGTGGATATGTAACAACAATTCTTGTTCAAAGCGGAACATTGAAAATTGGAGATGTTGTACTTGCAGGATGTTATAGCGGTCGTGTAAAAGCGATGTTTAACGAACGTGGTGCGCGTATCACGGAAGCAGGTCCTTCGGCACCAGCAATGATTCTCGGTATGAGTGGTGCGCCACAAGCCGGTGATCAATTCAATGTAATGGAAGATGAACGTGAAGCACGTGAAATCGCTAACAAACGTTTACAATTACAACGTGAACAAGGAATACGTACACATAAGCATATTACATTAGATGAAATCGGTCGTCGTTTGGCTGTCGGTAACTTCAAAGAGTTGAACGTAATTGTAAAAGGTGACGTGGATGGTTCAGTGGAGGCATTGGCAGATTCATTATTGAAGTTGTCGAACCAAGAGATTCAGGTGAATGTTATTATGAAAGGAGTAGGTCAAATTTCCGAATCGGATGTGAACCTTGCTTCTGCATCAAATGCAATCATTATCGGATTCCAGGTGCGTCCTTCAGTAAGTGCGCGTAAGCTAGCTGAAAATGAACAAATCGATATCCGACTTTACTCTATCATCTACGATGCAATCAATGAAGTGAAAGCAGCGATGGAAGGTATGTTGGCTCCTGAATTCGAAGAGAAAATTATCTGTAACGTTCAAGTGCGTGAGGTATTCAAAATACCGAAAGTCGGAACAATTGCAGGTTGTATGGTACTCGAAGGAAAAATCAGCCGTAATACGAAAATCCGCGTAGTACGCGATGGTATCGTAGTTCATAGCGGTGAATTAGCTTCCTTGAAACGATTCAAAGATGATGCGAAAGATGTACAAGCAGGAATGGAATGCGGATTGAACATCAACAACTTCAACGATATTCGCGAAGGCGACGTAGTTGAAGGATATGAAAACGTGGCGGTTAAACGTACGTTGGCATAATAACAACTATATAATAGAAAATCCCGGTTCGAAAGAATCGGGATTTTTTTTGCGCATAAATTTTGAAAAAAAAACTAGATTTTGTGGCAGTTAATCTTGAAATTTTCAGTTGTTCAGTATAGTTTCGTTTCCTATCTTTATTTCCCAATTCCTTATACCCTATCATGAAGAAAATTATACTCGGTTTAACACTGTTGTTAATTGCATTTAGCTATAGAGCATCAGCCTCTAATGGCGACACCGTAGTGGTGCAGACTTTTACATTCGGGTCTCCTCAAGATGCTTGGTTTGTATTCCCTTCGGATACTGTAAGCTTCGAAAAAATTCAGATGTTGTATACACTGAAATGTAATCCGAATCAATTCCCGAATTGTGGAGAGTGGGATTATTTAACAAACACTTATATCTATAAGAACACAGGACTGATCGATAGTACTTTGCACGCTCAGAATTTATATTCGTTCAATGGTGCCGATATTCCAACATATCAATACATCACTCATCCAGCGTATAATTATATTCGTTATTGGGATCATTTTTTAGTTCATACTGCAACAACATCGCTTTCCACTTATCAAGTAGGTAATGCAACAACAACAGCGAATCATCCTTTCGGAACATCAGCTACTGTTTCTAAATCGCAATATTTATGGCGAGCGTCGGAACTAACGGCTGCGGGTATGAGTGCAGGAGATATTTCCGGATTACGTTTCTATCTTCAAAATGTAGGAGCCGATATGCATAAGTTGGCAATCAGAATGAAATTGGTTACTGTAGATACTTTAACTGCAGCAACAACAACTTCGGCAGGATTCACTACGGTATATTCGAAAAACACTTCTTTCGCTTCAACAGGTTCGGGTTGGAATTCTATTCAATTAACAACTCCGTTTAACTGGGATGGCACTTCAAATATTATTATCGAAATAACTTACGATAATTCAGTTGCAGGTGCTGATAATGTTATTCAGTCTACATCGACTTCATTTAAATCAGGCGTTACTACAGCCGCTAATGATCGTACTGCAGCATTCCACTATAATTCTTTTGTGGATGTTCCTGTAAATCCGGATATCGCAGCAATAGATTCTTTCGTTACTGTTTGTTTTTGGTCGTATGGCGATCCGCTATATCAACCAATGGATGGAACAGCGTTCGAAGCTGTTGATGCTTCAGGAAATAGAATATTAAATTCTCATTGCCCTTGGTCTGATAGTAAAGTGTATTGGGATGCAGGTGCTACAGGTTCTACTTATGATCGTATTTCTAAGTTGGCAACAGCTGCGCAAATTAAAGGTCAATGGAACTATTGGACATTTACTAAGAATTGCCAAACAGGTGCAATGAAAATTTATGTGAATGGCACTACCTTCTTTACTACTGCAGGGAAAACAAAATTGATGAGTGGTATTTCAAGCTTTAGAATTGGTAGAGGTCATTGGAATGGATCACTTTCTTACGATGGAAGAATGGATGAGTTTGCTGTATTTAATATTGATTTGCCTTTAACAGCTATTCAAAATAATATGAAGAGTAAAATAGATGCATCAAATCCTTATTACAATAATTTGGTCGCATACTATAATTTTAATGATGGTAATTATGTTACTGCAGCAGATGGTGCTCCGGTTGTTCATGCTCCTGCAACATTTAATTTGGGTGCCGATAATCCTTTGAAGCCTGCTACAGAAGTGAACTTCGGATTTACTGAAACTAATTTACGTCCGAATGTAATTTTTGAAAAAGGAATTTATACTTCGTATATGGATTCAGCATTGGTGGTTGATTCAACCATGATTCCTCCAGTTCAAGTAATTACTTACGATACTTTAAATCAAGTAGGAACACCTCTTGATACTACGATGGTATGGCCATTGTATTATTCGAATTATATTTTCAACGCACAAGGTCAAGCCACTGATTCAAGTTTGGTTACTCCTGATGGAACATATAATCAAGCAACACATATGTACTATACTTACGCTCCTAATGTAATTCGTTATGAGTTGGCGCGTTATATTACTCCTTATGGTAATGGGCTCTCGTTAGGTAATGGTTGGACATGGACTTTCGATGTTAGTGATTATAGAACATTACTTGCAGATAGCGTTCATTTATCAGCAGGTAACTGGCAAGAATTATTGGATCTGAAATTTGTGATGATCAAAGGAACGCCTCCGCGTAATATTCTCAGCATTCAAAATTTATGGAATGGTAATTTCGATTATGGTATTCCTTCTGATCCAATCGATAATCATTTGCAAGCACTAACGGTAAGCATACCCGCAAATGCAGCAATGGCGCGTTGGAAGTCGCGTGTAACTGGTCACGGAATGGATACTCCTTCAAACTGTGCAGAATTTTGTCCTAAATCACATTACTATAAAGTGAATGGAGTGAATCGTTATACAAAGCAAGTATGGAGAGATAATTGCGATTACAATCCTTTATATCCTCAAGGTGGTACTTGGGTATACGATCGCTCGAACTGGTGTCCTGGAGCTGAAGTGTGGACGTATGATTGGGAAATTAGCAACTGGGTAACTCCAGGAACAAGCTTTTCACTCGATCACGATGTGCAAGCATACAATCATACTACAGGTTGGGATTACTATCAAATCGAAGATCAATTAGTGAGCTACGGTCCTGCTAATTTTACAAATGATGCAGCAATTGAAGATATCATCGCTCCATCAGATAATCAAATGTGGTCGAGAAAAAATGCGGTGTGCGGAAGCCCAATTATCGTAATTAAAAATACTGGTGCTACTACAATGACATCGGCAACTATTACTTACGGATTAACAGGTGGAACACCTACAACTTATACATGGACAGGTAGCCTTGCGTTTATGCAATCGTCTACAATAACATTACCGAATTTCAATTGGATTGGAGGTGCTACTCAATTCTATGCCTACATCAGTAATCCAAATGGTGCAACAGATCAATACGCATACAACGATACAATGAAATCGGTGTATAGTTATCCTTCAGTAATGCCTACTTCATTTGTAATCGAATTGCAAACAAACAATGCTCCGTCTGAAAATAGCTACACGTTAAAAGACGGATCAGGGAATATTATTTTATCTAAAAGTGGATTAAGCGCAAATACAATTTATCGTGATACAGTAGTACTTACTGATGGTTGTTATAAATTCGAATTATTGGATGCTGGTGAAGATGGATTATCATGGTGGGCAAATACAGCGCAAGGTGCAGGGTTAATTCGCTTTAAAGATGTGAATGGAGTTCCGATTTATAATTGGAATTCAGATTTCGGCGGACAAGTATACAAGCAATTTGTTGTAGGTTTAACAACAGTGGGAGTACAAGATTACATCCTCACCGATAAAAACGAATTAAATGTATTCCCTAATCCTACTGAAGGATTGGTAAACATCGACTATAATCTTAAATCAAGAAGTGATGCAGTAATCGAAATCTTCGATATGGTTGGAGAAAAGATTTATGATAAAAACACTTCAATGACAACCGCTGGTTCAATGCAGATCGATTTGTCGAAATTCAGTGCAGGAATTTATGTTGTAACTTTATCTTCTGGAACTGAAAAAATCACCAAGAAGTTAGTCATCAAAAAGTAGTTAAGATTCAAACCATAATTGGCCCGAAATCTCTGAAAATGAGGTTTCGGGCTTTTTTTTAGACCAAAACCCGAGTTTCCTCGACCAATCGCATAGGAACAAACGTGGTTTTCTATTTACTTTGCAGTCATATTTAAAAATACCATGAAGAAAAGAATACTTGGACTCGTACTCGGGTTCCTTATCATTTTCGGTCAGTTGCGCGCCGATGAAGGCATGTGGCCTTTAATCCTGATTCAAAAATTACAGGATAACATGCAAGCTCGCGGATTAAAACTAACCGCTGAAGACATCTACAGCATCAACAAAGAATGTGCTAAAGATGCCGTTGTTCGTTTGATGACAAAACAAAACCGTATGTTCTGTACAGGTGAAATCATTAGTGAGCAAGGATTATTCTTAACGAACCACCACTGCGGATATGGTTCTATTCAAGAATTAAGTACCAACGAAGATAATATTCTTGCAAACGGATTTTGGGCTAAAAATCAAAGCGAAGAACGTAAAGCAAACTTTAACATCGGTTTGTTAACGCGTGTTGAAGATATTACTGATCGTGTTTTAGATAGCATCAACATTACTGATGAAGAAGCAGTACGATCAAAAGCACTTGCAGATCGTTTAACAAAGATGACTTCAAAGTTAAAAGAAGAATTAGGTGCTGATAAAGACAATTACGTGGTAGATATCGTTCCTTTCTTTTCAGGGAATCGTTATTTAGCAATGTACTATATGGTTTACCGCGATATCCGTTTAGTAGGAACACCTCCTGAAAATATCGGAAAATTCGGAGGAGAAACTGATAACTGGATGTGGCCTCGTCACACTTGCGATTTTAGTATGTTCCGTATTTATGCAAATGGTGAAAATAAACCTGCTGAATTTAATGCAAGCAATAAGCCGTATAAACCAGGTCACTATTTCCCTATCAATCTTCAAGGTAAAAAGCCAGAAGACTTTGCTATGATCATGGGTTATCCTGGAAGAACGCAACGTTATACATACAGCGAAGGAATTAAATATTATGTTTCTAAGGAACGCCCAATGCGTGTGAAAGTTCGTCGCGATATCCTCGATATCTACGAAGAATTCATGCATGCTGATCCGAAAATTAAATTGATGTATGCCGATAAATTTGCAGGCTTAAGTAACTACTGGAAAAAGTATATGGGTGAGTCTACTTCATTGACTAAACTTCATATCTACGAGCGCCGTAAAGCAGAAGAAGATCGCTTTGCACAATGGATTAAAGACAATAATAAATCAGCGAAGTATGGTGAAGTGTTTGACTTATATAACAAGTCTTACAGCCAATTAAATACTTACGGTTTGTATAGCACATATTTACAAGATGGAGTAAGCAATTCTCAGCCAATGGTATTCGCTATGGGACTTTCGAAAATGGAAGCATTATTGAAAGATAAAACCAAAGCTGAAGATGCTAAGAAAATGGCAGAAGAGTTATCAAAAGATCTTGATGAGCAATACAAAGAATATTTCGATCCTATCGAAGTTAAAGTTCTTGCTTCTGTGTTAATGCACATTACTGAAGATTTAGATCATGCAAATCTTCCTCAGCAATTAATAGATCTTTCTGCTAAATACAAGAAAGATTATACGAAGATGGCGACTGTATTATATGAAAAGTCGTTCTTAACTTCGAAAGAGAAAATGGCTAAATTCCTTGCTAAGCCTTCGTACAAAGCAATGCAAAAGGATATGATTTATGTAATTACAAGTAATTATGTAAATAAAATTTCTGTTGATCTTAAACCAATCTATACTGATATCAACTTCAAGTTAGGTCGCGCAAATCGTTTGTTCCAATCAGGTATGCTTGAAATGGATCCTAATAAATTGTATTCTCCTGATGCAAATGGTACTATGCGTTTAACTTACGGACGTATCCTTCCTTATGATGGAAAAGATGCAGAACACTTCCGTGAATTTACTACTGCTAAAGGTATCCTTGAGAAATATACACCGGGTGATATCGAATTCGATGCTCCTAAAAAGTTAATCGATATGATGAAAGCAAAAGACTTTGGTCGCTATGCTGATAAAGATGGCGATTTACATGCTTGCTTCTTAACTGATAACGATATTACAGGTGGTAACTCAGGTTCGCCTGTGTTAAATGCAAAAGGTGAATTAATCGGAACAGCATTCGATGGTAACTGGGAAGCAATTGCTAGTGACTTCGCATTCGAACCTGAATTGCAAAGAACTATTTGCGTTGATATCCGCTATACTTTATTTATCGTTGATAAATTTGGTGGTGCAGGAAATCTCTTAAAAGAAATGAAGATTATTGAATAATTGATATTCCAATTTGAAAAGGGAGTCGTGGTTTAACTGCGACTCCCTTTTTTATTTTAGCTTTAAAAGAAATTTTTCCGATGTGCTTTTAATGTTGTGAATTTTTTCTTCACTCATTTTGTTTACTTGCATTACCATCATACTCATTCTTGGATTTTTTGAAAACAACTCTCGATGCTTAATAATGAAATTCCAATAAAGGGCATCCCAAATTTCACACCAATCATCTTTCTTGTAATTACTCATTTTTAAAATGTAATTCGAACCCGAAATGTAAGGCTTCGTGCTCATCAATCCTCCGTCGGCATATTGACTCATTCCGTAAACGTTCGGAACCATTACCCAATCGTAAGAGTCGATAAACATTTCCATAAACCATTGGTAAATATCATTAGGATCTACCTCGCAGAGAAGCATAAAATTGCCAAGTACCATGAGTCGTTCTATGTGATGTACATAACCTGTGGCAAGTGCTTTTTTTATAGCGTCATCAACAGGTGTAATTCCGGTAGTTCCATTGTAAAAAGAAGCAGGAAGTTTTCTATGATGATTTAAGAAATTATTTTTTCGTTGAAAAGTTCCTTTGTCGTTGTAAACTGCTCGTATGAACTCACGCCAACCTATAATTTGTCGGATAAATCCTTCTAATGAGTTTAATGGTATGTTATTCTTATTGGCAAATTCAATAGTTCGATCAACAATTGCAGTTGGATCTAGTAATCCAATATTCAACAATGGTGAAATGATACTATGAAACAGAAAAGTCTCTGAGGGGACAATAGCATCTTGATAGGTTCCGTATTTGTTAAAACGCTCTCTTAAGAAATTGTCGAGTTGCTGAAGTGCGCTATCATGAGAAATTGGATAATAAAACGGAAATGAATTACCGGGATTTCTGGAGAAGTTCTTTTCAACATAATCAATAGCTTCTTTCGTATATCTATTAACGTTAGGGATTCTATATTCGGGAATAGCAGTGCCTTTCGGAATTTTATTTCTGTTTTCAGTGTCATAAGTCCATTTGCCTCCTTCAGGTTTGTTATCGCTGATTAATATCTGCAATTCTTTGCGTTGATGGATATAATAATCATTCATGAAGTAACGCTTGCGTTCCGAAAAAAACGCTATGTTGGATTTGTTCGAACTTAAGAAATTCGGACTTTCTTCAATGTGTAGCTGAATTTTGTTTCTAGTTGCATATCGCCTTATTCTACGATCAAGAAGGTAATCGACAGGATCACATAAATAGATAGATTGTATTCTGGATCTCTTTAAATGATCGAAAAGTTTTTCGGTTGCTGACAAAGGTTCCTGGCTATCTATGTATGTCACTTCAAAACCTTGGTGTGCTAAATCCTCGGCATATTGCTTCATTGTTGCTCTATGAAAAACTAGCTTTTGTTTGTGGAATGCAAATTGCCTAAAAAAAAGAGGATCTTCTATAATAAAAATCGCTCTGCTCTTGTGCAGAGAAGGATGGTCTTTAAATAGCTGATGAGGAAATATTAGGCTAACAGAGGACATAGTTTGTTAAAACAAATGGATCACAATATTGTTTATCCTCAAAATCAAATTATGGAAAAGTTAACAGATAAAGTTGTTTTTATTGTTGGTGCTACGGGTGGAATTGGAGCCGCTGCCGCTAAACAGTTGCATAGATCTGGAGCAAAGGTCTATATCACTTCCCGTTCAGTAGAAAAGTTAAACGGTTTAACAGCTGAATTGGGTTTAGTAGAAGGAAGAAGTTTTATGCTTGATTTCGAAAACGAATCAAGTATTTCATCGGTTGTTGAAACTATCCTATCCAAAGAATCGAAAATCGATATTCTAATAAATGCAGTAGGTGTTGGGATTATTAAAAACTTCGAACAACTAACGGTGGAGGATATGAGAAGAACAATGCAAGTGAATTTATTAGGGCCGTTTATGCTTTTACAAGCAGTACTTCCTTCGATGAAAGAACAGAAAAAAGGATTAATTATAAATATCCCTGGAGTATTGGGAAAAACTCCAATGGCGGGAGCCGCAGCATATTCTGCTTCTAAATACGGTCTCAACGGAATGATGAAATCACTTCGTGAAGAACTTAAGCGAACTGAAATCAGAATTACACAATTGTTTTTAGGTGGCGTAGATTCTCCTTTTTGGGATACAATCGATTTAAGAGTACAACGCGACAAAATGATTATTTCAGAAGAAGCAGGCAAAGCAATATGGTTTTTGTGTCAGCAGCCTACAAATGCCGTTGTTTCAGAAATGGTCATACAGCCTTTTAATCATCAAGCTATATAAATGAAATTGCAAACGGAACTCTCAGACGAAAACATAAACCGTGTTATTGAAATGGCATGGGAAGATCGGACTCCATTCGACGCTATAAAAAGTCAATTTGGAATAGACGAGTCGGGAGTAATAAAACTAATGCGCAGAAACATTAGTGAACCTGCTTTTAAGCGATGGAGGCGAAGAGTAGGAGGCAGGGCCACTAAACATGCCATGAAACGAACAGATGATGTTACGCGGTTTAAATGTAGCCGTCAGCGTACTATTACATCAAACAAAATATCGAAGCGAAAGTAAATCTTCATTTAATTCTGTTTTCTTTGAGGTAAATATTCATCGAAAATGGAAAGCTATTTTGAAATCGTTTTAAGAACGATCAGTGTTTACCTATTTATCATACTAGCCATTCGGTTATTTGGCAAAACAGAATTAGCTCAGTTGTCGGTTACCGACCTTGTTTTTATTTTATTGATCAGTAACTCGGTGCAAAATGCCATGGTAGGTCCTGATACGTCTTTGGCAGGCGGCCTAACAGCTGCCGGAGGATTGTTCCTCCTCAATTTTATAATTAAGCGTATTACCTATAAAAGTAAGTCGATCAGCAAGTTTCTGCAAGGAGAGCCTATTATGTTGGTGCACGATGGAGTGATTTTAAAGAATCACCTTGAAAAAGTCCGTTTAACCGAAGAAGAACTTTTAGCTGCCATGCGTGAGCACGGAGTCAATAGCATCCGAAAAGTCGATTTGGCTGTGTTGGAAGCTGATGGGAATATCAGTATTCTGTCCGACAACTATCAGCAAAGAAGCAGCCGCAAACGCAGGCCACATAAGATTGTGCGGAAAGAATAATGAATTAATGATCTTGTTCAGAGCTTGGCAATTTAACCTCATCCGGAACAATAAAAGCGGTCGTGTAATGATCTTCGAGCTTTTTTAGGAACCCCGAAGCTTCGATTCTGGTTTTGAAATCTCCAACGCGAATTTTGAAATATGGCTGTTGGTAGATCAAATATGAAGCGATTTCAGGAAAGTTTTTGGTGAAATCGGCGCGAATTTCGGTCGCTTTTGCTCTTTCTGACCCAAAATAGATCTGAATTCTGAACCCCGTCATGCTCATTTTGGTGGCATTTGCCTTTTTATGACGTTCCACTAATTCACGCGCTAAACTGTCGGATTTGGTATCCGAATTAGATGTTTGAGCCCATGATTTTGAAGAAAAGAGGCTAATAATCAGGCAAGTAATTAATACGGCAGAGGTGTTCTTCATGGGTCAAAAGTACAAATAAACCTGACTTTATGGCTGTTTAACTTTTGACCTCCTTTTTTAGAATCTTTATAAACAACTTAGATTGAATTTAAATTTTCAATTTATTGTGATTTTTTTTCTCCTATGAATTGACTTTTGTTATAAATTTGGCGGCTGGAAAAATGGGCTTTATTGTCAACATTTGGTAAAAAAAGCCTCCTAATCTTAAACAATTTAATCGACTACATATGTCTCGTTACGTATCCAGGTATTTGACAATCACGCTGTTAGCAGTCTTCCTGAGCGTAATTTCTCAATTCCAAGCGAAAGCGCAGGCCAACGGAGAGTCTATCTTCAAAGCCAACTGTACTTCATGCCACGTGGTGGGTGAAAATAAAGTTGTAGGGCCGGGATTGAAAAATGTGCATCAAAGAAGAAGTGAAGAATGGTTGCTGAAATGGATTAAAAATTCATCAGCCCTAATTAAATCAGGTGATGCTGATGCAGTTAAGTTGTTCGAAGAGAACAACAAAATTGCCATGCCTGCATTTAATCTCAAAGACGATGAGATTAAAGCACTAATTGCTTACATCAAAACGGAAAGCGAAAAGGCTCCTGCTGCCGCTGCTCCTGGTGCTGCTGCTGGTACTGCCGGTGCAACAGCTGAGGAAGACGACAATAGCCCAATCGTTCTTTTGTTGGTGACAGCTTTATTGGTGGCTTTATACTTTGTCTTGAACAGAGCAAAGAAGAGCCTCGAAAAAGTTATCCGTCAACGTGAAGGATTACCTGAGCCTGCTGTTTACAGAGGAAAGGCTTGGATTCGAGAGCACAAGAAACTTGTTGCCGTGATCCTAATCTTAGGTTTAGTTTTCGGTAGCGTGAAAGGCTGGTATGCTTTAAAAGAAATCGGAGTTTCTCAAGGTTACGAGCCTGATCAACCGATTAAGTTCTCGCATGCTTTGCACGTAGGACAAAATAAAATTGATTGTCGTTATTGCCATTCAGGTGCTGAAAAGTCGAAGAATGCAAGTATCCCTTCGCCATCACTTTGTATGAACTGCCATAAGTATGTTCAACAAGGACCTAAATATGGTACTGAAGAAATCGCTAAGATTTACAAGGCTGTAGGTTGGGATAAAGACAAACAACAATACACAGGTAAAACAGAAGCTATCCAGTGGGTTAGAATTCACAACCTTCCTGATTTGGCATACTTTAATCACGCTCAACACGTGAAAGTTGGACAAGTTGCTTGTCAAACTTGCCATGGAGAAGTTGAGAAGATGGAAGTAATGAAACAAGCATCTCCATTAACAATGGGATGGTGTATCAACTGTCACCGTGAAACTGAAGTAAAAATGGAAGGTAATGGATATTATACTGAACTTCATGAGAAATTGAAAAAACAGTATGGTCCTGATGCCAAACTTACAGTAGAGAAAATCGGCGGACTTGAATGTGCGCGTTGTCACTACTAATAATTTATAATTAAGAATACTTTACCACAGATAATCCTCCCATCACTGATATGGAAAAACGATATTGGAAAGGTGTAGAAGAACTCAATAACACTCCTGAGTTTGTTCGCCTGCGCGACAATGAGTTTTTTGAGCACTTACCCGTTGATGAAGTCCTGAATAGAAAGGCTGCATCAGATTCGTCAACTACCCGCAGGGACTTCCTTAAATTTTTAGGATTCAGCGTTGCTGCAGCTTCATTAGCAGCTTGCGAAGCTCCTGTAAAAAAGGCAATCCCTTACGTAGTAAAACCGGAAGAAGTAACATTAGGTATTCCTAATTATTATGCTTCTACATATTATGACGGAACAGACTACTGCAGTGTTTTAGTTAAAACACGCGAAGGTCGCCCTATTAAAATTGAAGGAAACGAACTTTCGTCAATCACTAAAGGTGGTACGAATGCTCGTGTTCAAGCTTCCGTTTTAAGTTTATATGATAGCGCTCGTTTAGCAGGTCCTTTAGCTGGAAAGAAAAAGGCTGAGTGGACAGCAATCGATGCTGAAATCACTAAGAAATTAGCAGATGCTTCTGCATCAGGAAAGAAAATTGCAATCGTTTCTTCATCAATTGCAAGTCCTTCCGCTAAGAAAATCGTTGCTGATTTCATCGCTAAATATCCAACAGCTAAGTTGGTAACTTACGATGCAGTTTCTTCTTACGGTATCGTAAAAGGAAATGAAATGTCGTTTGGCAAAGCCGTAGTTCCTTCTTATCGTTTCGATAATGCAGAGGTGATCTTAAGCTTTGGAGCTGACTTCCTTTCTTCTTGGTTATCACCAATCGAATTCTCTCGTCAATATGGCGTAGGAAGAAAATTACGTGATGGCAAAAAATCAATGTCACGTCACATCCAAGTTGAATCTGCTTTATCATTAGCAGGATCAAATGCAGATGCACGTTATAAAGTAAAACCTAGTGAGCAGTCAGCTTCTGTTGCTGCTGTTTATAATAAAGTAGCTGCTTTAGCAGGTGGTTCTTCTGTTTCGTCAGGAGCTTCTCCAATTGATGCTGCAGCAGGTAAAATTGCTGCTGAACTTTGGGCTGCTAAAGGAAAGAGTGTAGTGATCAGCGGATCTAACGATCCTAACGAGCAAGTGTTGGTGAATGCTATCAACAGCATGCTTGGTAATTATGGTTCTACTATCAACCTTGATGTAACTAGTAATTTGCAATCAAGTAATGATGCAGCAGTTGTTGAATTACTTGGCGAGATGAATGCAGGTCAAGTGGGTGCTGTAATTTTCTGGAATACTAATCCGGTTTATTCAATGCCTGATGCTAAAGCATTCTCTGCAGCATTAGCAAAAGTATCTTGTAAAATTTCATTGGCAGATCGCGAAGATGAGACAGCTTCAAATTGCGATTATGTTTGCCCTGATCACCACTGGTTAGAATCATGGGGAGATGTTGAACCTTACAAAGGATACTTTACATTATCACAACCAACAATCCGTCCATTGTTCAGTACTCGTCAGGGAGCTGAGAGCTTAATGAAGTGGGCTGGAGCAGCGCAAGCTGATTACTATACTTATTTACGTGATTTCTGGGCAGCGGCAATTTATCCGATGCAAAGCGGAATGACATCTTTCGATGCATTCTGGACAAAATCATTACAAGACGGAGTTTTTGAAGCAGCAGTTGCAGGAACAAGTGCAGCAGCATTCGTTGGAAATGTATCTGATGCAGCTTCTAAATTAATGAAGCCAAGTGCAGGTACAGATGTAATTCTTTACCAAAAAACAGGTTTAGGAAACGGAAATCAAGCGAATAATCCTTGGTTACAAGAGTTACCTGATCCTATCTCTAAAGTATGTTGGGATAACTATTTTGCTATCCTTCCTTCATACGCAGATAAATTAAAAGTTACTCAAGGAAATGTTATCGAAGTTAAGGTAGGAAATGTATCGATCAAAGGACCGGTATTATTACAACCTGCAATGGCTGATAACACAATTGCGGTAGCTGTTGGTTACGGAAGAACAAACGTAGGAAAAGCAGGAAACGGAGTAGGGTTTAATGCATATCCTTTCGCTTCTGTATCAAATGGTGCTTTCAGCTATGTAGCTGCAGGTGCAACAGTAGCAAAAACAGTAGATGAAGATATCACGTTAGCAGCAACACAAACTCACCACACTATGATGGGTCGTGAGATTGTGAAGGAAACTACTTTATCATCTTGGTTAAAAGATGCTAAAGCAGGAAATCCTGATGTGTTAATTGAGTCTCCTTACGGACCTAAAACTCCTGAGAAATTAGACTTATGGGCTACTACTGCTAACCCTGAGCATGAAAAACCAAATCATAACTGGGGATTAGGAATCGACTTAAACGCTTGTATCGGTTGCGGAGCTTGTGTGGTTGCATGTAATGCAGAAAACAACGTTCCTGTAGTTGGTAAAGATGAAATCGGCCGTGCACGTGAAATGCATTGGATCCGTATCGATCGTTACTATACTTCTGATACAACAAAAGAAAACGCAAAAGAAAAAGGTCTTGGAAAACTCTCGATGTATGGAGAGATGGAAAAACCTGCTGCTGATAATCCGGAAGTATTCTTCCAACCAGTAATGTGTCAACATTGTAACCACGCTCCGTGTGAAACGGTTTGTCCGGTTGCAGCAACAACACATAGCTCTGAAGGATTAAACATGATGGCTTATAACCGTTGTGTGGGTACTCGTTATTGCGCTAACAACTGTCCTTATAAAGTACGTCGTTTCAACTGGTTTAAATACAGTGATAACGAACAGTTCCCTTATAACATGCAGGATCAGTTAGGTAAAATGGTACTTAACCCAGATGTAGTAGTTCGTTCACGTGGGGTAATGGAAAAATGCTCAATGTGCGTTCAACGTATCCAGTATGGTAAGTTGGAAGCGAAGAAAGCAGGTCGCCGCCCAGGAGACGGAGAAATAAAAACAGCTTGTGCACAGTCTTGTCCTACGAATGCAATCGTATTCGGAGATTACAACGACAAAAACAGTGAGGTAAACAAATTACTTGCAGATCCTCGCAGTTACCACTTATTGGCAGAAATCAATGTACAACCTTCAGTGTTCTATCAAACAAAGGTTCGTAACAAAGAAGAAGGTCACGCTTAATTAAAGAATAGATAAAATTAATATAAACGAAGTAAGAATTCGTCACCTATGCATAAAGAATCGGAACTCAGGCCGCCACTAATTCTAGGCGATAAAACCTGGCACGATATCACAGAAGATGTCTGCCGCCCGGTAGAGTCAAAAGCAAACAAATGGTGGTGGCTCGCATTCAGCGTGTCATCAGCAGCTTTGTTGTGGTGGATCATCTCAGTATCCTACACCTTAGGAACAGGCCTCGGAGTTTGGGGACTTAACAAAACTGTAGGTTGGGCTTGGGATATCACCAATTTCGTATGGTGGGTAGGTATCGGTCACGCCGGAACCCTCATCTCAGCGATCTTATTATTATTCCGTCAGAAATGGCGTTTATCGATTAACCGTTCAGCAGAGGCGATGACCATCTTCGCCGTTATCTGTGCTGCAACGTTTATCGTATCGCACATGGGACGTCCTTGGGTAGGTTACTGGCCTTTACCTTTAGCTAACCAATTCGGTTCGTTATGGGTAAACTTTAACTCACCACTTGTATGGGACGTATTCGCGATCTCGACGTATTTCTCTGTATCACTGGTATTCTGGTATACAGGACTTATTCCTGATTTCGCAGTAATCCGTGATCGTGCAAAAACAAAAATGTCGAAACGCATCTATACTATCTTAAGCTTCGGTTGGGTA
This sequence comes from Bacteroidota bacterium, assembly GCA_023251535.1. Classification (GTDB taxonomy): domain Bacteria; phylum Bacteroidota; class Bacteroidia; order AKYH767-A; family OLB10; genus CAINEC01. Next base: position 325,989 of record JAHEYP010000001.1, on the reverse strand, counting down.
GGTAGTGCTAAAAACTGGCAACGCTTTGAAGAGGTATCTCTAGTACTTGCAGGTCTTTCAACTCCACTTGTACTTTCTGTACACTCGGTGGTATCGATGGACTTCGCTACGTCGGTGATTCCGGGATGGCATACTACCATCTTCCCTCCATACTTCGTTGCGGGTGCGATCTTCTCTGGTTTTGCCATGGTGCAAACGTTGTTGATTATCGTTCGTAAAGTATTAAACCTTGAAGATTATATTACCATCTACCATATCGATATGATGAACCGTATCATCTTGATCACGGGATCTATCGTAGGTGTGGCGTATATCACTGAGTTCTTCATCGCTTGGTATTCAGGAGTTGAGTACGAACAATATGCGTTCATCAACCGTGCTACTGGTCCTTACTGGTGGGCATATTGGAGTATGATGACATGTAACGTTATTACTCCTCAGTTATTCTGGTCTTCTAAATTACGTGAGAACGTATTCGCAACATTCATCATTTCGATCTTCGTAAATGTGGGTATGTGGTTCGAGCGTTTTGTAATTATCGTTACTTCTCTTCACCGTGATTATATTCCTTCAAGCTGGGCGATGTATCATCCAACTTGGGTAGAAGCTGGTATCTATATCGGATCAATCGGATTATTCTTCACGTGCTTCCTCCTCTTCGCTAGGGTATTCCCTGTAATTGCAATGAGTGAGTTGAAGACAATCATTAAGTCTTCTTCAGAAGGCGAAAAGAAAAAAGCTGCTAAACATTCTAATAAGTCAGAATCACACGCATGAGCGCTTCAACAAAAAAATTCGTTTACGGCATCTTCAACGATGATGAAGTAGTGCTGAATGCTATCGGTTCCCTTCGTAAGAAAGGACTGAAAGTGAAAGATGTAATTTCTCCGTTCCCGATTCACGGTTTAGATCATGAACTAGGATTAGATCGTACACGTATCTCAATTTGCGCTTTCCTTTATGGGATGACAGGAATGAGCTTAGCGTTATTGATGATCTGGTATATGAACATCTTTGATTGGCCAATGGATATCGGCGGAAAGCCTAGTTATGCTTTCTACAAAAATTTACCGGCGTTTATCCCTGTAACATTTGAAAGTACGGTATTATGTGCTGCTCACGGTATGGTTATTACTTTCTTATTGAGAAGTAAATTATTACCGGGCGTAGAACCTAATGTAATACATCCACGCATGGCTGACGACCACTTCGTTATGGCAATCCAGATTAAGGATGACTCTGAAATTGCAAACGTTGAAGCACAGTTGAAATCAGCAGGTGCAGTAGAATTTATAAATAAATAATTAGCGAACCTTCCACATCCATACCAACCAGGATATGAAGAATACCATAGCGATCCTTTGTGCCGGAGCAGCGTCAGTGATGATGCTAGCAACGTCATGTAGCAAGGACCCTAAGAAACCCGGCCTGGAATATATGCCGGACATGTATCGCTCACCGTCTTATGAGGTGTATTCAGCGAACCCGAATTTCTCAGATAGTTTAACGATGCAACATCCGGTTGACGGAACTGTTCCACGTAACTATACTTTCTTTCACTACCCTGCAACTAACGAAGGTTATGAAGCAGCTGGTCGCGACGTGAAAAACCCATTGGTGCTAAACAAAGAAAATCTTGCTGAAGGAAAACGTCAGTATGAAATTTTCTGTGTTCATTGCCATGGTTCTACAGGTCAAGGTGATGGAAGTATCGTAGCTATCGGTAAGTTTCCTCCTCCTCCGTCTTACTCAAAAGGTAATTCTTCTCGTGGAGGTTTGATGAAAGATCTTACCGATGGAAAAATTTTCCATACAATTACTTACGGTATCAACTTGATGGGCGCACATGCTGCTCAAATTGCACCGGAAGATCGTTGGAGAATTGTAATGTACATCCATCAATTACAGAACGACGGAGCTTCTCCGATTGGTTCTGACAGTACTACAGCAACAGCAACTAAAGATTCATCCAAGGTAACTGCCTTGGCAAAATAAACTACCGATCAACGATCAATTATGGGACACCATCATCATATCGAGGTAACAAGTACGAAGCCTTACGAATTCACCCGAAAAAATCGGATGATTGCAGGAGTCATGATGATAATCGGTCTTCTGGCCATTATCGCTCAGTTTGCAACTCATCATGAACAAACATGGTCTAACCTCCTCATGAATAATTTCATGTTTATGGGTATGGCCTTATGTGCAACATTCTTTTTAGCTGTACAGTATGTGGCTGAAGTAGGATGGAGCGCTGTAATCAAACGTCCGTTGGAAGCAATGGGTCAGTCATTACCTGTAGCAGGTGGTATCATGATCGTAATTATTGCATTAGGTGGTCATCACCTTTACCATTGGATGGATGCAGAGTTGTTCGATCCTAAATCACCTAAATACGATGAAATCATAGCAGGGAAAAGCGGATTCTTGAATCCAACTTTCTTCTGGATTCGTGTGGTGGCGTATTTCGTAATCTGGACATACTTCGCGAAGTTATTCCGTAAAAATTCAATGTTAAGCGACGAAGGTGACGGAGTAGGTTACTGGAGAAAAAATAGAGCTGCAGCTGCTAAATTCTTAGTATTATTTGCTGTTACTGAATCTACCATGTCATGGGATTTTGTAATGAGCGTTGATACTCACTGGTTCAGTACGTTGTTTGCTTGGTATACGTTCTCAGGAATATTTGTAACGTCAATCGCTGCATTAGTATTTACTGTTACTTACCTTAAGTCGAAAGGATATTTACAAGAAGTAACTGAGCACCACTTACACGATATCGGTAAGTTTATGTTTGCGTTCAGTATCTTTTGGACATACTTATGGTTCTGCCAGTTTATGTTAATCTGGTATTCTAACATCCCTGAGGAAATCACTTATTTCATGTTACGTCAAGATCACTACCGTGGTCTATGGTTAGCTTCTTTCTTCATTAACTTCATTACTCCGTTTGTGATTTTAATGACTAGAGATGCAAAACGTAAATTATATCTATTGATGGGAATGTCTATCGTAGTCTTTATTGGTCACTGGATCGATACATTCGTTATGATCATCCCTGGTTCAATGATTACAGCAGGTCACCATGCAGCAGAAGGTGCTGCTCATGTTGCAGAACATGGCGAAGCTGCAATTTCAATCGGATCAATCGGCTTAATGGAAATCGGTACTACTATCGGATTCATCGGTTTATTCATGTATTTAGTTCAGCATTATTTAAGCAAATCTCCATTAGTGGCTAAAAACCACCCAATGATGGAAGAAAGCTTGCATCATGCAATTTAATTAGTAGAAGAAATAATATTATCTCAATACTCCACAACTAACAACAAGCTATGAACATCTTGCTCATCTTAGCGGTCGTTTTTGGAACCTTGGTTCTGGTGCGTTTAGCCAATGTAGCGGCTCTTGCATCGAAACTTTCAGGAGAGAACGAAGAAGCAGAACAGGAAAGTGCTAACCGATGGAATAGTATCGGTATGATCGCGTTCTTGATAATCGGGTTATCCGTGATGGTTTACATCATGAACCTGTACCTCCCTTTAACTTTACCTAAAGCAGCGTCTGAACATGGTGAAGCAATTGATGGGTTAATGACAATCAATTGGACAGTTTTATTCATTACGTTCTTTATTACGCAAATTCTTCTTTTCTTTTTTGCGTATAAATACCGTTATAATAAAAACAGAAGATCATTCTATTTCCACGATAACAATAAATTAGAAGCAATTTGGACGATCATCCCTACAATTGTACTTGCAGCATTAATTACTACAGGTATGAGTGAGTGGAATGAAATCACTAAGAAGTCAGCTTCTATGAAGGGAATTGTAATTCAGATCTATGCTAAACAATTTGATTTTACTGCTCGCTATGCAGGAAAAGATAATAAGTTAGGATCTTCATTCTTCCGTAGTATCACCGATACAAATCCTTTAGGTATCGATTCATCTGATGCAGCTACTGCTGACGATTTAATCGCTAAAGAATTAGTATTGCCTAAAGGTGCTGAAGTACAATTGATGATTAACTCTCGCGATGTTATTCACTCGGTTTACCTTCCTCACTTCCGTGTTCAAATGAACGCGGTACCGGGAATGACTACTCGCTTCGCATTCAAGCCTACAAAAACGACTGCAGAAATGCAGAAAGAAACAGGTAATCCGAAGTTCGAGTTTATCATGTTATGTAATAAAATTTGCGGTGTAGCTCACTATAATATGAAAATGCCTGTTCGTGTTGTTGAACCAGCAGAATATGAAGAGTGGTTGAAAACACAGTCTGCTGTATTCCCTAAAGAAGAAGCTGCTGCTCCTGCCGCAACTCCGGCACCTGCTGATTCTGCAGCTACTTCAATGGCGAAGTAATCCGCAAAAAAAAGTAAGTAATCGTTCGTTATAAATTTCAAAGCAAGAAAACAATATTCACATGGAAGTGAATCCACATAACAGTATGGCCCATGGAGCTCATGCCGATGAGCATGCACATGGTCATTCACACGATCACCACGGTCACGATCATGATCATGATCACGAAGATAACTTCTGGTCGAAGTATATCTTCTCTACCGACCATAAAATGATTGCAAAACAGTATTTGAATGTTGCAATCTTTATGGGCTTCCTCGCGATGTTTATGTCGCTTATTTTCCGTATGCAATTGGCTTGGCCTGATGCAAAACTTCCTTTCTTAGAGGACGTAATCGGTAAATGGGGAAAAGATGGTAAACTAGATCCCGGCTTCTACTTAGCGTTAGTTACAATCCATGGTACTATCATGGTATTCTTTGTATTAACTGCAGGTTTGAGCGGTACCTTCTCGAACTTACTCATTCCTCTTCAACTCGGAGCACGAGATATGGCATCAGGTTTCTTGAATGCTCTTTCGTTCTGGTTCTTCGCTTTGTCGAGTATCATCATGTTATTCTCATTGGGAATTGAAACAGGTCCTGCATCTGGTGGATGGACAGTTTATCCTCCGTTAAGTGCATTGCCGCAAGCAATTCCGGGTTCTGGATTAGGTATGACTTTATGGTTGGTTTCGATGGTGTTCTTCATCGCTTCTTCGTTATTAGGAAGTATTAACTACATCTCTACAATCATTAACCTTCGTACGAAAGGTATGGCAATGACTAGAATGCCGCTTACTATCTGGGCGTTCTTCATTACTGCTATCCTTGGGGTATTATCGTTCCCTGTACTTCTTGCTGCTGCATTGTTATTGGTGTTCGACCGTAGCTTCGGAACAAGTTTCTACTTGAGCGATATCTTTATCGATGGCGCACCATTAGATCATGCCGGTGGTTCTCCGATTTTATACCAACACTTATTCTGGTTCTTAGGTCACCCTGAGGTTTATATCGTATTATTACCTGCCTTAGGTCTTGCTTCTGAGGTTATCTCTGTAAACTCTCGTAAACCTATCTTCGGTTACAAAGCCATGATCGGTTCAATGTTGGTTATCGCTTTCCTTTCGTTTATCGTTTGGGGTCACCACATGTTCGTTACAGGTATGAATCCTTTCTTAGGTTCTGTATTCGTATTCACTACTTTATTGGTTGCGATTCCTTCCGCTGTAAAGGTGTTTAACTATATCACTACTCTATGGAGAGGTAATATTCAGTTTACTCCGCAGATGTTGTTCGGTATCGGTCTCGTTTCTACTTTCATTACAGGTGGTCTTACAGGTATCATCCTTGGAGACTCTGCGTTAGATATTAATGTTCACGATACGTATTTCGTTGTTGCTCACTTCCACATCGTAATGGGGTCATCTGCTATCTTCGGTATGTTTGCCGGAGTTTACCATTGGTTCCCTAAAATGTATGGTCGATTGATGAACAAGAAATTAGGATTCATACACTTCTGGTTAACAATAATCGGATTGTATGGTACATTCTTCCCAATGCACTTCTTGGGACTTGCTGGTGTTCCTCGTCGTTATTATGCTAATACTGCTTATGATGGTTTTGCTAACCTAATTAACATCAATCACGTTGTTACTGTGTTTGCTATCATCGGTGGTCTTGCTCAGTTTATTTTCTTATTTAACTTCTACTATAGCATTAAAAATGGCAAGAAGTCATCTCAGAATCCTTGGAAATCTAATACGCTTGAATGGACAACTCCAATCGAGCATCTTCACGGAAACTGGCCTGGTGCAATTCCTGAGGTACATCGTTGGCCATACGATTACGGTAAGCCAGGAGCTAAGGAAGACTTTATCTGTCAAACTGTTCCTTTCTCTGAAACACCAGAAAGTAATACACCACACGATCACTAATCTGATTCTTATATTTAAGAAGGCACTCCACTCGAGTGCCTTCTTTGTTTTGTGTCGAAAATATTATGAAGTATTTCGTGTACTATTCATTCTTCAATTCTATCTTTGATTGTTCGTAATTACGATATTCATACAATGAGCTCTTCGTTCGAAAATTCAATCGACTTCGCCCAAAAAAAGGATCAGCAGGATTCTTTGTCTTCTTTCAGAAATAAATTTTTTATTCCGCAACATGAGGGTCATGATTGTGTTTATTTCTGTGGTAACTCTTTAGGTCTCCAACCTAAGAATACTACTGTTTATGTGAATGAAGAATTGCAAGACTGGGCACGCCTTGGAGTTGAAGGCCACTTTAAACCTAAAACAGGTTGGTTTAAGTATCACGAGTTGGTGCGTGAGTCAATTGCAAATGTCGTAGGTGCGTCACCGTTAGAAGTTGCTGTGATGAATCACTTAACGGTGAATCTCCATTTACTTCTTGTTTCATTCTATCGCCCAACAAAAGATCGCTATAAAATTATTTGTGAAGCAGGTGCCTTCCCTTCCGATCGTTATGCTTTGCAATCGCAAGCGCGCTTCCATGGTTTCGATCCAGATGATGCTATTATTGAATTAGAGCCTTCAAAAGGAAGTGAACTTATTTCGAATGAAGATATTCTTAAAGCGATTGATGATTGTGGTGATGAACTAGCCTTAGTGATGTTTGGTGGCGTACATTATTTTACTGGGCAAGTCCTTAATATGAAATTGATAACGGATGCTGCGCATGAAGTAGGTGCTTACGCAGGATTTGATTTAGCTCACGCTGCAGGAAATTTGAAACTCGAATTGCATAATTGGAATGTCGATTTCGCAGCATGGTGTTCGTATAAATATTTAAATGGTGGTCCTGGAACAGTGGGTGGGATTTTTGTCAATGAACGTCACGCAAAAAATCCACACCTCCCTCGCTTTGCAGGTTGGTGGGGTAATGATCCTGAAACGCGATTTAAAATGCCACACCAGTTTACGCCAGTTCTTTCTGCCGATAGTTGGCAGTTAAGTAATGCACCAATATTAGAATTAGCTGCCTTACGTGCATCACTCGAGTTGTTCGATGAAGCAACCATGGATAAACTTGTTTCGAAAAGTTTGGAGCTAACTTCATACCTGCTATTTGTAATTAGAGAAGTGCTTAAAGAGAAAGGGAAAGAAAATCTTATCTCAGTTATTACTCCTTTCGAAAAACAACAACAGGGTTGCCAACTTTCTTTGCAATTCGCTACAGACGGAAAACAAATTTTTGATGATTTAACTAGGGCAGGTGTTATCGCCGATTGGCGCGAACCTGATCAAGAGGGTAGAGGTAGTGGAGTAATTCGCGTAGCTCCAGTGCCGTTATACAATTCATATGTTGACGCATATCGCTTCGGACAATTGCTGAAAGATGCGATTTAAACGATGATCTCATGGCTGACCTGTCTATCGATGTTAAAGAAGCAACTCTGCAGGATATCCGTTTAATTGCGGAGTATTGGGATAAGGCTTCCGATTCTTTTTTAGAAAGTTTAGGCGTCGATTTATCGAAACGCGTTTCTGGCGATGTGTTGATTGATCGCTTGACTCATCAATATGCTCTTCCTTATGCTGAGAAACAAGCATATCCTGTAATTTGGTATGTGAATAATCGAGCCGTAGGTCATTGTAATATCAATATGATTTCATTCGGTGAAGAAGCACATATGCATTTGCATTTGTGGGAACCGTTATTGCGCCGCTCGGGATATGGAGCTGAGCTGGTGAAATTGTCACTGCCTTTTTTCTTCAAGAATTTTAGTTTGAAAAAATTAATTTGTGAGCCTTATGCATTAAATGATGCTCCCAATAAAACATTGCCTAAAGCGGGATTTACTTTCGTGAAAGAGTATGTTACTGTTCCAGGTCCAATCAATTTCGAACAACCCGTGAAGCAATGGGTAATGACGCTAGAAGATTTCCATAATTTGAAATAAATTGGAGTATGGCGAAGTCTAAACATCATCCTGGTGCTTCATTACTTATTACAGAGTATATTGATGCGTTGCCTCCTTTCTCTCACGAAATTTGTGTTAAGTTGCGTGAGTTAATTCATGCAGCGATTCCTGATGTTATCGAAGATTGGAAATGGGGCCCGAATTTTTATTATCATGGTATGGTATGCGGCTTCGGTGCGTTTAAATCGCATGTGGCCATCGCTTTTTTTCAAGGCGCAATGCTTAAAGATCCGCATAAAATATTAATCACTAATCCAGGTAACCAACATAATAGAAATATTAAGTTTACCGATGTTAAAGAAATTAAGGCAACTATTTTAAAAGCCTATCTGAAGGAAGCAGCCGCGAATAATAAAGCTGGAGTGGTTGTAAAAGTTGCACCCGATGAAAAAGTAGTTGTGGTTCCCGACGATCTTAAAAAGGCTCTCGCTAAGTTAAAACTTACAAAGGCATTCGACGAGTTAGCATATTATAAACGTAAGGAAATGGTGATGTGGATAACCGATGCTAAACGAGATGAAACACGACTAAAGCGTCTCGATAAAGTAATCGATTTAGTTGATCAACGCAAAGGGTTAAATGATCATTATAAATAATGATCATTAATGCGCTACAATAATTTTCCGTGAGCTTTTATTTCCTTCAGATAAAATACTGGCGAAATATATTCCATTGCTAAAGGAACTAACGTTAACGGATATACGATCTTGGCCGTTTAGGCTTTCTGAAAATATTTCTTCTCCTAAAATATTTACTAACGTAAATGTGCCGATCTTAATTTCATTGAATGGAATGATTGTAAGTTCTTCTTGTGCAGGATTCGGAAAAATATTAAATGATGTAGTTTCATTGTCCGATATTCCTGTTACATTATTATTCGTCGCTAACCAATACGTTGCATTCATGATGGCTTTGCGATTGTTGCCGTTAGCACCAGTAATATATCCGTCGTATAAAACATCATTTGCATCTCCTGTTCCGTCATCAGCAGGTGAGCTATCTCCAATGGCAGCAACTTTTCCGAGTCCATATCTCGAGCGAACCATTAGTGCATTCGTATTCCCTGTACTGCTGCTACCACTTTTATAAATCAGTCCTTTTACATTCGCATTAACAGATGGATATAACGTCATTGCAGTACCGCCGTTGAAATCGATTGATGTTACATTTCCATAAGGCCCATGAAGTATAGTATCGGTTGCAATGCTTGCAATGTTGTTGCTTGTTTGTGAGAAGTCGAGTGAGTCGAATGAAAATCCAAAAGGATTAGCTTGCACACTATTGTTCGTCATGAAGTCGTTCCATATCATTTGCGAATCGTACCCATCTCCGTTGCGATCGCTATTTCCATGATCACATACCATAAACAATCCTCCTCCATTTTGAACGAATTGAAGCATTGCCGTTTTTTGAGCCGCAGTAAATAAAATATTCGGTTCGCAAATAACAAATACCTTATAGTTTGAAAGGTCTTGTGTATTGCTCGATTGTCCGTATGTGATGGCTCCATTGTATGGAAGTGATTCTACTGTATATCCTTTCTTAACGCAATCAATTCCCCAATTAGATATTCCTCCCATCCAATAGGTTTCTGCGGTACTCGTCGTAATTGTCGCTTGCAATGGAGTAGGAATCTTTTGCGCATTCGATTCGGTGCCCCCAATTTGAGCAGGTCCGTTGAAATAACCAATATTGTGAGCATCAGCATCAATCACCCAATCGGCATTGCCCGCCGCTTCGGCTTTTGAAGCATCGAATAATATTTTTGTTTGTGCGTAGGAGATGGTAGAAAAACAGCTTATAAGTATCGCAAGAAGCACTAATCGTACCTGTGACATGAAGAATTTTGTTTGATATTAATCAGGATTTACAAAACTAAGGATTTATTCAAAGGGTTTTCACTAATTTGGGGCACTCAATCGCAAATTCATAATTAATCTCATGAAGAATTTTACACTTATCGGGTCCGGACTCGTTGGATCTTTGTTAAGTATTTATCTCGCAAAGCGAGGTTATAACGTTACTGTTTATGAACGTCGTCCCGATTTACGTAAAAATCGTATCAGCGCCGGACGATCTATCAACTTAGCTTTAAGTGATAGAGGCTGGGCAGGACTAGCAGGTGTCGGTATTGTCGACGAAATTAAAAAGGTCGCTATTCCAATGGCAGGACGTATGATGCATAGCAAAGACGGGAAGTTGACGTATCAAGCTTATGGTAAAGATGGTCAAGCTATCAATTCGGTTTCTCGAGGAGGATTGAATTGTGTATTGATGGATCTTGCAGAGAAGCATGGTGTGAAAATTCATTTCAATAAACGTTGTACGCATATTGATTTGAAAACTGCCGTTGCTCATTTTGAAGATAACGACACTAAAGAAATTGTTGAAGTATCTGCAGATCGCGTGTTCTCTACCGATGGTGCGTTTTCTGCTGGTCGTTTGCAAATGCAATTGTCTACCGATTTATTTACGTATTCTCAAACGTATCTCGAACATGGCTATAAAGAGTTAACCATTCCTCCAACAGCAAGCGGTGAGTTTGCTATGGAGCCGAATGCTTTGCATATCTGGCCACGCGATTCGTATATGTTGATTGCTTTGCCAAACATGGATAAATCGTTTACTTGTACATTGTTTTTTCCTTTCGATGGTGAGACGTCATTTAAAACAATTAATTCAGAAGAGAAAGCATTGGAATTCTTTAAAACGAATTTCGCCGATTTCGTTCCAATGATTCCGAATCTTGAGAAAGAATTCTTTACGAATCCTACTTCTTCATTGATGACAGTTCGTTGTTATCCATGGAGATATCAAGATAAATTCTTGATGGTGGGTGATTCAGCACATGGTATTGTTCCTTTCTATGGACAAGGTATGAATTGCGGATTTGAAGATTGTGTGGTGCTCGATAAGATGATGGAGAAATACGGAGAAGATTGGGATACTATCTTTGAAGAATTCCAGAAGTCACGTAAGCCTGATTCTGATGCTATCGCTCAACTTGCACTCGATAATTTTGTTGAGATGCGTGATAGAGTAGGTAAGCCTTCTTTCTTATTGCAAAAGAAAATCGAGAATTGGTTTAGTGAAAAACATCCCGATAAATGGATTCCATTGTACACTATGGTAACGTATAGTCCGCATATCAGATACAGCGAAGCATATCGCGAAGGACAAAAGCAAGAATCGATTATGCAACAAGTAATGAATATGCCTGATATCGAGAATAAGTGGAATACTCCTGAAGTAGAAGAGAAAATAATTTCAATGTTAGAGTATTTTAAATAATACATAAAGCATAAAAAGACATTCAGCAATGAATGTCTTTTTTTTATCAGTTGATTTTTTCGAGAAGCGATTTCGATTCGTCGAGCGCTCGGCGGCAGTGATTTCTCACTTGAAAAACTCTCGATAATAATTTTGTCGGCTTCGATGTTGGCGCTTCGTCTTCTATTTCTTTTAACATCACTAAAGTGCTCTGCATTCCGAAAGCCGATAAGTAAGGCTTCAAGTATTCGAGAGATCTAATAATTGGTTCGTTTTCGTTTAAGGTAATTGAATCATCGAGATTTTTCATGATCAACGGTAACTGTGTATTGTATTCCGTTAATAAACTCTTAATCGATTTTTGATCACCATAATTACTTAGAACATCTGCTCTGATTAAAACTAATTCAACTTCGGATAGGCGTGCCGTTAGGTTATTTGGAGCATGAGCTATTACTTGTTGTTCTAGTTTCGGAAAGCCTGTTTCTGGCTTGCTCGTTTTGTTTTCTTCTCCTGACGCCGATTCTTGTTTCTTTTCTTGTGCTGGCGTCGGAGTAGGCTTTTCAATTTTTCGCGTAATAGGAGCAGGAGGAAGGCTGCGTAAGCGTTGTAGTTTTCCGTAAAGCATTAAAACCACAATTAATAATAAGCCGATAACAACACCCAGCATAATGGTAGTGGTGCCAATGGCATTTACATTTTTATTATCGGTAACACTTTCTGCAGGTACAGCATTTTCTGATTCTTGACGATATTTTGCAACTGCCTTTTGTAATGAGTCGATGGTTTGAGCAGATGCAGCTTGTGAAATGCTGTCTTTAATTTTAGTTGCCGCTTGCATCGACGCAATAGCTCCTTTTGCATTTCCTGTTGCTAAATAGTACGATGAATAAGCTTCGTAGGTGCGTTTCAATTCATCTGCTTTCGAAAATTTCGTCGAAAACATCATTGCACTATCAAGGTAAATAGCCGCTTGACGAAATTTATATTGAGCTTGTAAATAGGTGGCTGTCCATAGTGCTGCCTTCGCTTTCGAGGAGGCATTCGTTTCATTCAACTCTTGGTAGTTGATGCTATCGAGAGTAGCATATGCATCCGACGCATTACCTGCTTGCCAGCTCTGAACTGCACGCGTTAGTATGTCCTGAAGTGCGGGTTCGGTAATAACAGGATACACTTTTGCTACCACTGCCTTTTTTTGAACTTTACCCGCCAAAGCATTGGTAAAGAATAATGCCATCAGCAACGAAAAAATCAGATAAACCGGTTTCGATCTCATGCAGCAAAATTAGGATACTATTCAGCCCATCCGATGCCTCCTAGCTGAATATTTCTAACAATTATCAACCCAAACTACTTAAAGCACTGATATCAAAATACATGAATTGCAGAATGGCTGTCGCGACCGTAAAATTTATCAACATCCACAATAAAAATTCCTCATAAAATACCATAAAAAACGAGGCCTTCCGCCTTCTTTTATGTAGGTTTGCAACATAGTATTTATACCAATGTCAACTACTCTTCAAAAGCCCTCCGTTTTTCCTGTTTCTCACATGGCAGAACATTTAATCGGATCTGAAATTATTAAGCTCGCAAATGAGGTTAACGAATTAATCAAGAAAGGTGAAAAAATAGCCAATCTCACCATTGGCGATTTCGATCCTGCTGTTTTCCCGATTCCTACTGTATTGCGTGATGAAATCATTAAAGCCTATCAAGAAGGTCATACGAATTATCCCGTTGCTAACGGAATGCTCGACTTGCGCAAGGAAGTTTCTGCGTTTATTGAGCGTTTCCAAGGATTGAAGTACAGCCCCGATGAGGTGTTAATCGCAGGTGGTGCACGTCCTGTAATCTATGGAATCTATTCTACGCTTATCGATCCAGGTGATAAAGTAATTTATCCTGTGCCAAGCTGGAATAACAATCACTATTGTCATTTAATGCAAGCGAAAGGTGTTGCTGTTGAAGCGTTGCCTGAGAATAATTTCATGCCTACGGCAGATGCTATTCGCCCTCACTTAAGGGGTGCTGTTTTACTCGCGCTTTGCTCTCCTCAGAATCCTACGGGAACTGTATTTACAAAGGATCAATTGCAGGTGATTTGCGATATGGTTTTAGAGGAGAATAATAGTCGTCGCCCTGATGAAAAACCGTTGTATTTGATGTATGATCAGATTTACAGCGCGCTCACTTTTGGCGATAATAATCACTATGATCCTGTTTCCTTATGTCCCGATTTACGCCCTTATACCATTTTTGTTGATGGATTATCGAAGTCGATTGCCGCTACTGGTATTCGTGTAGGCTGGGCTTTCGGTCCGGTGAATGTGATCGATAAAATGAAATCAATTCTTTCACACGTAGGTGCTTGGTCGCCGAAGGCTGAACAAGTGGCTGCCGGTCGATTCATGGCAAATACTGCTGCTGTGGAAGAATATATGATCAACTTCAAGAAGGAAGTGGAAGATCGTTTGCATGCTTTTTACGACGGATTTACCGAGATGCATAATGCAGGTTTAGGTGTTAGATGTATCGAGCCGATGGCTGCTATCTATCTTACCGTTCAATTCGATTTGAAGGGAAAGAAAACTGCATCAGGCAAAGTGTTAGCAACATCCGAAGACATTACTGCGTTTATCTTGAATGAGGCTAAAATGGCTATCGTTCCGTTTGCCGCTTTCGGTGCTTCGAAGGATTCTACGTGGTATCGCTTGTCGGTAGGGACGTGCAAAAAGGAAATGATTCCTTCTATGCTCGAGACCTTGAGAACTGCACTCAGCAGCCTCTCTTAGTGCATCAGTTGAAATTCTAACGCTTCTTCGGAACAATTTATCTTGTATTTCGTATAGAAGCCAACTTTGATTTTTACTATGAAAAATAACTATTGTGTAATTATGGCCGGTGGAGTAGGAAGCCGCTTTTGGCCTATGAGCCGTAACGCCCGTCCTAAACAGTTTCTTGATATCCTGGGAACCGGAAAAACGTTAATTCAACAAACCTATGAGCGCTTCTTGCAGGTTTGTCCGAAGGAAAATATAATTGTTGTTACTAACGCCGATTATACTTCTCTCGTTCTCGAACAACTTCCCGATATGAAGCCCGATCAAGTTTTGTCGGAGCCTTCTCGTCGTAATACCGCTCCTTGTATCGCTTACGCAGCAAATAAAATTTTAAAGCGTAACCCTGATGCAAATATGGTTGTTGCTCCTTCTGATCATGTGATCTTGAAAGAGCAGGCCTTTGTTGATGCAGTAAAAGGTTGTCTCGATTTTACAGCCGATAAAGATGTATTGTTAACACTAGGAATTAAGCCTAGTCGCCCCGATACAGGTTATGGTTATATTCAGTTTATTGATGATAAATCAGAACAGGTAAATAAAATTTCGAAGGTGAAAACCTTTACCGAAAAGCCTGATCTTGAAATGGCGAAGTTCTTCCTTCAAACAGGAGAGTTTTTGTGGAACGCAGGTATTTTTATCTGGAGTGCTAAATCAATTGTAAAAGCTTTCAAAGAGCATTTGCCTGAGATGGATGCTATCTTCAGTGAAGGTCAAGCAGCATACGATACAGCAGCCGAAAATGATTTTATCCATAAAGCGTATGAGCAATGCACTAATATTTCTATCGACTTTGCCATCATGGAGAAAGCGAAGAATGTGCATGTGATGAGTGCTGAATTCGGATGGAGCGACTTAGGTACTTACGGTTCTTTATATGAACATGTAAAACACGATGAACATAAAAATGCAATCGTAGGGAAATCGGTATTAACATACGATACGCATAATTGTATCGTGAATGTTCCAAAAGATAAATTAGTTGTATTGCAGGGACTCGACGATTATATCGTTGTTGAATCTGATAATATTCTTCTAGTTTGCCGCAAGACGGATGAGCAACAAATTCGTCAGTTTGTGAGTGATGTGAAAATGAAAAAAGGGGATAAGTTCGTTTAACGATTATTCCTATGGAAATAAAAAAAGGTAAGATGTATGTCTTACCTTTTTTTGTAACTGGAAAACCAGCTTTTAATTTTTATGGAGAGTACTCCGAAGATTGCTTCTTTGAAAATCCCTCCGCTCATCTTCGATTGTCCTTCGCTACGGTCGGTGAAAATGATTGGCACTTCTTTTATTTTAAATCCTAATTTCCATGCAGCAAATTTCATTTCTATCTGAAAGGCATATCCCGTGAAACGAATCTTGTCGAAGTTGATAGCCTCAAGTACTTTTCGAGAGTAGCATTTAAATCCTGCAGTAGTATCTCTGATTTGCATTCCTGTAACGATTCGTACATATTTCGATGCGAAATACGACATCATCACACGACCCATCGGCCAGTTTACAACATTCACGCCGGTGATGTATCTCGATCCAATACTCATATCGGCACCGTCGTTAGCGCAAGCGTTATACAAGCGAATCAGGTCATCGGGATTGTGCGAGAAATCGGCATCCATCTCGAAGATGAACGAATAATTCTTCTTCAGTGCCCACTTGAATCCGTGAATATATGCAGTACCCAACCCGAGTTTCCCTGCTCTCTCTTCCATGAAGATCCTGTCGGGAAACTCGCGCTGAATATTTTTTACTATTTGTGATGTCCCGTCTTTCGAATTGTCATCCACAATAAGCACGTGAAACGGGTGAGGTAGATTCATAACCGTATGTAACATACGACCTATGTTCTCCTTCTCGTTGTAAGTGGGGATGATGATTAACGAATCAGACATTTATCTAATCAATTATTGTTTTAAGATCCACGCAAAAATTAATGGAGCAACAATCGATGCATCCGACTCAACGATAAATTTCGGAGTGTGAATGTCGAGTTTTCCCCACGTGATTTTTTCGTTTGGTACCGCTCCCGAATATGATCCGTAGCTGGTAGTTGAATCACTGATTTGGCAGAAGTATCCCCAGAAAGGAATATCTGTCATTTCCATGTCTTGATATAACATCGGAACTACGCAGATTGGGAAGTCGCCGGCAATACCACCGCCGATTTGGAAGAATCCTACGCCTTTACCTCCTGAGTTTTTAATATACCAGTCAGCTAACCACGTCATGTATTCAATTCCGCTTTTCATTGTAGAAGGCTTTAACTGTCCTTTGATACAATATGAAGCGAAGATGTTTCCCATAGTACTGTCTTCCCAACCTGGAACAATGATCGGAAGATTTCTTTCCGCAGCAGCTAACATCCAGCTGTTTTTCGGATCGATTTCATAGTATTGTTCCATCTCTTTGCTGAGTAACATTTTGTACATATACTCATGCGGGAAGAAACGTTCACCTGCATCTTCAGCATTTTTCCATTGCTTGTGAATATGCTTTTGAATTCTGCGGAATGCTTCTTCTTCAGGAATACAAGTGTCGGTTACACGGTTAAAGCCACCTTCTAATAATTCCCACTCATCCTGCGGACTCAAATCGCGGTAGTGAGGAACTCTTTTGTAGTGCGAGTGCGCAACTAAGTTCATGATGTCCTCTTCGAGGTTAGCTCCTGTACAAGAGATAATATCAACCTTTCCGGCACGGATCATATCCGCCAATGAAATACCTAATTCAGCGGTACTCATCGCTCCGGCAAGGGTAATCATCATTTTACCTCCTTCCAGTAAGTGTTGTTCATATCCTTTCGCGGCATCTACCATTGCTGCTGCATTGAAATGCAGGTAGTGCTTCTCCATAAATTGAGAAATCGGTCCTCGTTGCATACTTGTATTGTATTATAATTTTGAAGGGGCAAAAATAGGGAATTTAAGGATGTCGTTTGTTACTTTGACTGTTCCTTAACAATTTGAATGATTCTGTCGGGGTGATAGCTGCCAATAAGGTAGTTTTCACCGTTTTTGAGGGCAATTTTCACCGCCTGGCTACCGGCAGCGTAGAATTTAATTTGCCCGTCTTGGTGAACGTTAAAGGCCGGGTTGTTTAGATGGTATTTACTATAAACAGTGGCCTCAATCGATTGAATCTCACTGTATGAAAGTTTGATTTTCTTGTTGTTCCACAGGTTCGAAAGGATGATTTCGCTATCAGTAAGTGAAATTCGCAGATAAGTCACGAAAATAAGTGCGATACTTAAAAGTAGAATGAAGATTCCGACAACAAAAAGCAAATCGGCATCTTGCGATCGATTTTCGGTATAGTAATAGGCCACAAAGCAAAAGATGGCTAATACCGTCCTACGGCTGGTAGAATAGCTGTTGTATCCCAGCGTTTGTTTTTCGTCGTATTTCAATGCACTCATTCCGGTATCCATGTAAGATGTAGTACTTTTTTTGTTTTTTCGGTAATGCGATAACGTTGGTCGATACGATGCCCAATTACCCAAATAATGTCATTTTCGTTAACCAGTAATCCGGTTTCTTCTTTTTCGAAGATCGACATTTTTTTGTCGATGTAAAAATCACTGAGCAGTTTTTTGTGATTCATCCCCAGCGGCATGAAGGAATCGCCCATTTGTGATCCTCTGATGTGGAGGCTTGTCCCAATTAATTCTGCATCCATGCAAGCCTCGTTGGAGGCCAAGTTTTTGTAGTCGATAGATGTTTTATCGGTAAGCCTAATGTTAATTTTTCCGTGAGCAAAAAGGACTTCTTTTTCATTCAAAGTGAAAGCAACAGTGCTAATTCCCTTGCTGACTTTTTCTTTAATAACTAATGTTCCACGGTTGACAATGGCGCGATAATCTCCACTTAAATATTGTTTTCCGCTTGATTCTTTACCAGTATCAATTATTGAACTGCATTGCTCATAGGTAAATCCTTTTTGTGAAATAAGCTCATAGAGAATTCCTGCTGCTGCCGACTTTTTATTGAGCTTCATTAAATCAATTTCCCATGAATTATTCTCGCTTTTTAAGAGCTTGGGTTTAATTAATTCTAGGTAATCTTTAATCATCTCTTCTCTGATGCCTGCCATTTCTCCAAGTTGAGTAAATGTATTTACGGCGGAAGGATTTAACTCTTTAAGAAGTGGAGTAATTCGATGTCGGATGAAGTTTCTTTCGTAGTCGGATTTTAAATTACTGCTATCATCGCGATAGGAGATATTTTGTTCTTTAGCGTAGCTATGAATTTCTTCTTTGAAAAGGGATAGCATCGGGCGAACGATGAATCCGTTTTTTACAGGAATTCCACTCCATGCCGAAGGGCCTTTGCCTCGGACTAAATTCAATAGAATGGTCTCCAGTTGATCATCGGCATGATGTGCAGTTAGGATATAATCAAACCCATGATTTTTACGTAATTCTTCGAACCATGAATAACGCAATTCACGTGCCGCCATCTGAATAGAAATGCCATTTTCATTGGCGAATTGGGTTGTGTCAAATTGACGAATGAAACAAGGGGTTTTTAATTGCTGACAAGTTTCTTCTACCAATGAAGCGTCGCCATCACTTTCCTTTCCGCGCAAACCGAAATTGCAATGAGCAACAGTAATTTGAAATCCATGCTTATGTAATAGGTGAAGCATCACCATCGAATCAACTCCTCCCGAAACAGTCAATAGCAAACGATCCTCTTTATTGAAGAGGTGCTGATGAAGAATGTATTGAAGAAATTTCTGCTCCATAGTTTTGTTATTCTGCTTTTTCGAATTCAGCCTTCGTGTCAGCTAATAATTCGAGGTTAGCCTGTGCTTTTAAAAGGCACTCATTGTATTCATCTAGAGCATTACATTTTACAGTGAGGGCTCCACCGGCAGGAATTAACGCTGTTTTGGTTTCTTCATTGTATAAAATACTTCTAATAACAACGTTGAAGTCGAAATCGCCGTTGGGGTCGATATATCCGACAGTTCCGCTGAATAATCCGCGTTTAAAAGATTCGGTTTCTTCAATAATTTTCATTGCACTGATCTTCGGTGCTCCGGTCATAGAGCCTGCCGGGAATAGTGCTTTTAGGATATCCGTAAACTTTATATTTTCTTTTAGGGTAGCCGAGATAGTAGAGATCATCTGAAACACATGGGCAAATTCATAAATACCGAAGAGTTCATCGACATTTACACTTCCTTTTTGAGCAATTCTACTTAAATCGTTGCGCACTAAGTCAACGATCATAATATTCTCTGCTTTTTCTTTTTCGCTATTCAATAAATTGCTTTTCGCAATAGCGTCCGTAGCGCTGTTCCCACTACGGCGTGCCGTACCTTTAATTGGTTGGCTGATTATTTTATTTCCCGATTTGCGGATGAAGCGTTCGGGGCTGGCGCAACTTAGCCAGTGGATATCCGATTTATACAAAACCGAAAAAGGGGCAGGGGATAAGTTTCTTTGCTTTAAACGAAGTGCTGGTAGGTTTAACTCCGCGTCATGGGCGATAAACGGAATACAATAATTGATTTCGTAGATATCGCCACGTTGAAGGTGGAACTTGATTTTTTCGAAGTTGCGTTGATATTCTTCAAACGAAACTTGGGAAGTGAATCCGGGTTCTCGCTTAAGTGATGGCAAGAGTTCGTCCGAATCGGCATCTAAAACTTCAAGGAGTACTGACTCATCACCCGAAATGCTGATACGCCCATTTTGGCAAATTACCACCGTTTTGGGAACGAAAAGTTGGAAGTCGGGGAATCCGACAGGGTCGGGGAGGCCACCGGAAAGAGATGGTTCGATCGAATTTTTGATATCGTAGTTGAAGTGCCCAAAAATCCAATGCCCCTGGTTTTTGGTTATAAAATCTTGAATTTCAGAAAATTGAGCTGTATTCGAGCTGATTTCTTTGTCGGTATTAATGGCACATACGAAATCGTAACCAATTGATTTATTGCCATTTGATTCGGATTTCAATCGACCGGTTTCCAAAATGCTAAAACAATTGAACCGTTTGGACGCAATTGTGAGTGCGCGAGCCGTTTTTTCGGACCCCCAAGTATTAAAAATAGAAGAAATTTTTCCGGTCATGAGATGGCGAAGTTAAGGTCAAAAAAACGGATAATGAAATAGAAAAGATAAAATCCGAAAGGAAATCTAAAAAGTCAAGAAATGAGTTAAATAATTGACTTTCAACAAGTAAGTGGTTTTTCAAACTTCCTTGATTTGGTTTGGATTTTTCACCCAGAAATAAGTCACTTTTACCAATTAAATCCTTTGATTTAGCTTAAATGAGGTCCGAACAGGTAAAAACTACTTGCAATTTTTAAATTGGATTACTACATTTACCCAGAAATTAATGATAAAATGAGGATAAATTAATCGGAACTTACAGTAAAATCTTACGATACTTTGAAACTTTTCGAAGATTCGTGAGTCTTACTGATTCGATTAAGGGAAATTTATCCGTACATTTATCTGGCAAAACCGAATTAATTTCCCAATTATCTTACATCAGACATATCTACACGAATTAGTATTAGTTCAAACCTGTAAAGCATGAAAAACAACTACGCAATGAATGTTTCATCTCTCGGAAAAACGCTTACGGCATTAGCGATTCTGACTGTTGTTAGCGTACTCTTCCCTTTCACATCACAAGCGCAAATTCTTGTTACGCAAACGGAAAGTGTTGAAGGATCCATCTTCCCGGCACCCGGTTGGAAAGCAATTAAAGGGCCTAATAACCCGGCAAGTAACGTGAGTAATTTCACTCGTGTTGCGGCTGCTTCGGCTGCAAACCCTGCTTGCGGAGCTGCTCCTGGCGGTGGTGCTAATATTGTAATGTTTAACTCGTGGAGTTCGGGCACCAATGATGATTATTATATGATTTCGAAGCCGTTCGATTTCAGTAATAACAGTGGTAACAATCCGGTATTTAGCTTTTGGATGTATCGCGATGCAGGAAGTGCAGGTGTAAATGATAAAATCGAGGTTTATTGGAATAATACTCCTACAACTACAGGTTTAGTTGCTATTAACCATGCTGCCGGTGTTAATTATATTAACCGTCCTATGGGTAGCTTCCCTGTTGTAGCTGTTGCAGGCTGGTATCAATATACATTCACGTTACCTGCTGCAACATATAATGCTAAGAGAAATTATTTTGTAATTCACGGAATTAGCCAGTTTGGTCAAAATATGTATATGGACAATTTTGTTTGTAATACTTATCCTACCTCAATGAGCCCGGGTGATGTTACTTTCGATTTAGTTCAACAAAATCAATCAACAACTGCACAATCTGCTACTAACCAATGGATTCTTGGAGTTCGTTGTGTTGTTGGAGGAACAAGTGGTTGCGGTAACTTAAATGGTCCGCTACCTGTTAAATTAGACTCTTTATTATTCAATACGAACGGAACTAGTAATGTTGCCGATATCGTAAATGCTAAAATATATTATACAGGAGGTTCTAACTTGTTTAGCACAGGTTATGTAACTCCTTTCCCTACAGCTGGTATACCTGCAGGTACGTCATATCCTAAAACGCAGTTTGGTTCAACGCTTTCTTCTATCGGAACGAATATCGATTTCACCAATGCTGCTGCATCATGTTTCTTCTTAGAATATGATACAACTTATTTCTGGATTACTTACGATATCTCGGCAACTGCTGCGGGTAATAACTATCTCGATGCCGACTTCCGCGGTGCAGCCGTTGGAGGAACCGCATTAACTTGTCCTTCTCCAGGAGGAACTTCTTCTGCATTATTACCTGCTACATTTACAATGTCAGGTGCCCTTCAAGTTGATATTCCTTATTGTATCCCTACTTATATAGTTGGTACTGCATGGGCAGGTTATACTAATAATGACTATGTTCAATCGGTATCATTAGTTGGTTACGGTGGAACAAATATCAATACAACTACTAATGCGGTTAGCTTACAGTTAGCTTCATTACCTTGTTATCCTAACTGCCGATTTGTGCAACATCCGCCGGATTACGAATACCGTAGTCCTGGAGTAGCTAACCAAGCGGTTACACTTCAACAAGGTGCTTCTTATTCAATTACAGTACAAGCCGGGACATGGTTCTCAAGTAATAATATTCGTGCTTGGATTGATTATAACCACAATGGCGTGTTTGAGGCAACTGAAAGTTTAGGGTCAACGAGTTTAGCTGCGAATGCAACTGCAACTTATCCGTTTACGGTTCCTGCTGCAGGATTTACTGGAAATACACGTCTTCGTGTTCGTGAGGTGTTCGCAGTAACTAATCCTGATCCATGTTCACAATATACTTACGGAGAATGTGAAGATTTCGTAGTAACAATCATCCCTAACTGTTCAGGTTTATATAAATTATGGTTAGGTAATACTAACGATTGGAATAACCCAGCTAACTGGTGTCCTTCGATTCCAACAATTAATGATGATGTTGTAATCAATAAAACATTGGCCGCTCCATCAGGAACATATTACAATCCTGTAATTAAGAGTGGTATTCTTGCAACTTGTAAAAACATTTCAATTGCTGTAACCGATACTTTAACAATTGATGCACCAAATCCATCAGCAGCTTCTTTCAAAGCGAAAGGAACTGTAACAAACAATGGACAAATAAGATTTACTACTTCTTATACTCCAACAATCAATGTTGCTACTGGAACATTATTGAACTTTACGCAAACGCCACTTCCAGGTAAAACATATAAAGCAGGACAAACGCAAATTATTTATACTGCTGCGGAGTTAGCTACTTATGGTATGCTTGCAGGTGATCAAATCACTGCAATCAAATTAAATGTGAAGAATAACGATTTAGTTACTCCAACAAGAACATATAATAACTTCTCTATTAGTTATCTGAATTCAGCTGCAGTTTTCTCTGCATATGCTAATACTACAGCTATTGCTGGAGCATTTACAACAGTTTATAATAATGCTGCTCAACCAATCGTGTTTGGTGTAAATACCTTAACATTAGGTTCTCCAATCACTTGGGATGGTGTAAATAACATCTGTATACAATATTGCTATACAAACGTTGGTACAACAGGATCAACTAATAATGACTATATCGATGTTACACAAACTACAGGTCGTAACTCAACACTTATCTTAGGTCGTTTAGTTGCCTCTGCTGCAGGCGCTCCTGCTGCTTGTTCATTCGTTGCTCCGGTTGCGGGTGACATCACTGCAAATGGAGGAACAGTGGCAACACCGTTAATTAACGTTCTTTCTCAGTTCCGTCCGAATGCTACGTTTGTATTAAGCCGCCCTTATGGTAAACCTAAAGTGGTAGTTCAAGGTAGCTGGGTTAATAATAACTCATTCCTTGCAGGAACAAGTAGCTTCATCATGGATTCTTATAAATCGAATCGTATCGGCGGAACACAGCCAACTACATTCTATACGTTCACGATGAATAAAGTAACTGCTACGAATGCTACAGTAACTTCAGCGTTAGGTAATGGTACTTCTATTACTTACTCGGCTGCGGGACATACTTACAGCGTTGGACAGTTAGTTGAAATTACAGGCTTAACACCGGCAGGTTATAATGCTTCAGGTACAATCTCTGCGGTTGTTGCTGGGGTGTCGTTTACTATAGCAGGAACTCAAACAGGTGCTTCTTCAGGAACAGGTGTTGCTTCTGTTGAAACAGCTACTGCTTCTAATGCTCGTCCGATTTACTTAGATCAAGATATTTCAATTCAAGATACGTTCTACTTAACTGCAGGACAAATGATCATGAACGGTAAGTCACTTACTATGACAGATCCTCGCCCTTCAGCGTTCTGGAGAACACAATTAGTTCAAGCTACAGGTACGCCTGCAGGAGTTGGTACAGGATTCTTAATCAGTGAAAATCCAAACTCAGTTGTAAATTGGAATATTGGTGCTTATACTGCACCTGCAGTTGGAAGAGCGATTCCTTTCGGAAATCGTATCGATACTGTATCTGCGGCTATTACATATTTGCCGGTTACGTTCTTACATAAAACTGGTGACTTAGGAACATTCAAGGCAGGTACTAAATACTGGTCGGCGAACGTATTACCTGATCCTCCAACAGTAACTCATATTGATACTTATAATAGCACTGCAAGTAATGCTACTCAAACTGTTGATCGTTATTGGATGATCGGCAAAACAGGTCCTCAAAATCCTGCTGTTAACTACCCTGTTGTTGACTTAACATTACGTTTCTCTAATACGGCCGTTCCGGCAACTGAACGTACAACAGCAATGTCGGCCTTGAATCAAGGAAGAGCTCAACCTTGGAGAGCAGGTTCATGGCAATGGATGAGAATCTCGGCAAATGCGACATTAAATGTGTATACAATTCCAGTGGGTGGTGTAAGTGCTAATGGTACTACAATTACTTATACCACATCTGTAGCGCATGCAATTGCAGTGGGACAAGCGGTAACAATGACAGGTATTACACCGGCAGGTTACAATATTGTTGGTGCTACTGTAACTGCGGTAACAGCTACCACATTTACAATTGCGAACCCTACGAGTTTAGGTGCCTCTACTGTTGCAGGTACCGTAACTGGTGCTCCTGTTGCAGGTGCAACAAACTACAATGTTCAGCAAACATCGTTGAACTATGTGCAGACATATACTCAAGTTGCTGCTCAAGCACTAGACAGTGTTCGTATTACTAGCTGGGATTGGCCAACGGCTCCTGCTCAAGGTGTTCCTTATAACTATCCTGCGGCGCCTATTGGTGATTTCACTCCATGGACAATCTCTAACAACAATACTCCACTTCCTATCGAGTTAGTAGACTTTAAAGCGAAAGCTGAAGGAAAACGAGTTCGTTTAGATTGGACTACTGCTTCTGAAATTGATAACGATTACTTCACTGTTGAGCGTTCATTAGATGCTAAAGATTACAGCTATATTGATCGTGTGAACTCATACATGCATAATAGTAATATCATGTTGAATTATTCAACTTATGATGAGCATCCTGTTTACGGTTTACAATACTATCGTTTGAAACAAACTGACTTCAATGGTGAGTACACTTACTCTGAACCTCGTGCAGTTTGGTTTGGTTCACGTGCTCCATTCGATATTACAAATGTTTATGGTGAAGCTTCAGCTTCAAATGATATCAATGTAGACTTTATGTACAACAGCAATGAGCCAGTAACAGTAGTGATTACTGACGTAACTGGGAAACTACTTTACAAAGAAGACAACGTTGCAGCTACTAAAGGTGAAAACAGCATAAAATTAAATAGCTCCTTGCCTCATGGTTTATACTTTATCACACTGAAAAACAGTGAAGATGTTGTGAGCCGCAAGTTTGTATACTAATTTTTAAAATCATTAAAAGAAAATCCCGATCACATTTGTGGTCGGGATTTTTTTTTAATTGATGATCGATGATTGATGATTGATGATTGATGATTGATGATCGATAGTAGATGATAGATGGCAGATATTTGACATCATGCATCCTTTATAAAATTAAGTACTTGTAAACGCCTATTCTCCTTCCCCCAACTTATTTTTGCACCTCATCATGAACTCGTTTTTTATCGGTTCGAAAATTATTTTATTATGCTTGTTAAAGCTTATGGAAGCGCACTCAATGGAGTGTCGGCTATCAATATTGTAATTGAAGTGCACATGACCAATGGCGTAAAAGTTTTTTTGGTCGGTTTGCCCGATAACGCCATCAAAGAAAGTCAGCAGCGGATCGAGGCTGCCTTGAAAACGAACAACTATCGTTGGCCCGGGAAACGTATTGTAATCAACTTGGCTCCCGCCGATATTCGCAAGGAAGGTTCGGCTTATGATTTGCCGATTGCTCTTTGTATACTCTCTGCATCGGAGCAAATTGCGGCAACTAATTTTGATGATTATATCATTATGGGTGAATTGTCGCTCGACGGACATCTGCTTCCTATTCGTGGAGCATTGCCCATTGCTGTGCAAGCGAAAAACGACGGATTCAAAGGAATCATTTTGCCTGAAGAGAATGCCCGTGAAGCAGCAGTAGTACAAGGGCTCGAAGTTTACGGAATGAAAACATTGCAAGAGGTAATTAACTTCTTCGAAGGGCATTATGATACACAACTAACGGTGGTGGATATCCGAGAAGAGTTTGTACGTGATCAGCAAGAAATCGAATTCGATTTTTCGGATGTGAAAGGCCAAGAAAATATTAAACGCGCTTTAGAAATTGCAGCTGCAGGCGGACATAATGTAATATTAATTGGACCTCCAGGAGCAGGTAAAACGATGCTTGCAAAACGACTTCCTACTATTCTACCGCCCCTCACTTTAGAGGAATCACTCGAAACAACAAAGATTCATTCGGTAGCCGGAAAAGTCGCGAAGCATAGAGGCGTAATTACAACGCGTCCGTTTCGATCACCGCATCATACCATCAGCGATATTGCATTGGTAGGAGGTGGAGGTAATCCGCAGCCGGGGGAAATATCACTTGCTCACAACGGAGTATTATTCCTTGATGAACTTCCGGAGTTTAAACGCACCGTTCTCGAAGTGATGCGTCAACCCTTAGAAGAAAGAAAAGTAACCATCTCGCGCGCGAAGTTTTCAGTAGAATATCCAGCAAGTTTTATGTTGGTATCGAGTATGAATCCTTGTCCATGCGGATTTTACAATCACCCCGAAAAGGAATGTGTATGCGCTCCAGGTGTCGTTCAGAAATACCTTAATCGCTTATCAGGGCCATTGCTCGATCGCATCGACTTGCATGTAGAAGTGATTCCTGTGCCTTTTAGCGAGCTTTCTAAAAGTCGACTCTCTGAGAGTAGCAGTAGTATACGAGAACGCGTTGTAGGGGCTAGAATCATTCAGGAAAGGCGATTTGAAGGAATGGAAGGTGTTTATTGCAACGCTCAGATGTCGTCGAGGATGCTGCGAAAGGTATGCAAGATCAATAATGAAAGTAATGAGATGTTAAAAACGGCAATGGATCGCTTGGGATTATCAGCTCGGGCTTATGATCGAATTCTAAAGGTCGCAAGAACGATTGCCGATTTAGCAAATAGTGAGGATATAATGACAGAGCACTTAGCCGAGGCGATTTTATATAGGAGTCTCGACCGCGACGGATGGGCAGGGTAAAACAGAAGAATATGATACCTGAAGAAATAATTATTCGTAAGATTCGCTATGTCCGAGGCGTTAAGGTGATTCTTGATAGTGACTTAGCAGATATGTATGGCGTGGAAACGAAACGTTTAAAGGAGCAAGTGAAAAGAAATATCAGCAGGTTTCCTTCTCACTTTATGTTTGAACTGACCAAAGAGGAATACCTTGTTTTAAGGTCGCAATTTGCGACCTTAAAACAAGGAGCTCATTCAAAATATCTTCCTTATGCTTTTAGCGAACATGGAGTATTGATGCTTTCTAATGTATTGAGAAGCGAAGTGGCAATTCAAGTAAGTATCAGAATTATTGATGTGTTCGTTAAGATGAGGGAAATGCTAACCTCTCAAAAAGATATACTTTATAAAATCGAAAAAATAGAAAATCAACTAAGTGATCATAGCAAAGAAATTCAATATGTATTTTCTATGGTGAAGCAATTACTTATTCAAGAGGAAAAGCCTAGAAGAAAAATAGGGTATAAGCAATAATATGCTGATGAAGACTGAAAGTATTATTGGTTGACGTTTAAATAAAAAGCCCCGTGAAAAATCAACGGGGCTTTTACTTAACATTAATGTGCGACTATTATTTTTCCTTTGGCAGAATTTTTATATCCGCTGTAGGTAGTCCAATAATAAACTCCATTGGCTAGTTCGGGTAATGTGATAAATTGTTTGCCTTCTTGTCCTTGGAGGCTTTCATTGTAAACAACTCTTCCTGAAAGGTCGCATAATTTTAAATAGGAATTCGGTTGAACTCCATGATATGAAATAATGCAAGATGATTGAACAGGATTCGGACTCAAATTAACATTAGTATTAGCTACCAATTCGTTTATGCCCGCAGTACCGATCCATAAAGTATCTGAAACCGGCAAACTCCATTTTCCATCTTGGTCTTGTGCTCTAACAAACATGTAATGATATCCGGGTGTTAATCCTGTGACTACAGTATTGGCGGAAATATTCACTGAATCTGCAGGAGAGAAAGATGGAGTAACAGCTGTTCCATTGCCTTCTCCCGGATCGGTATCATAGAAGTATTCAGCATTTGATATCTGAGCGCTTACAATTGTTCCAGAAGCATTGATGTAAAAATTTCGCGCAGCGTATAAACTCCAGATGCCATCAGTGCTTTTTACTCTAACAAAGAAATGATGAAATCCTTCTGTTAATCCCGCTATTGATGCAGTTGAAGAAATATTAATTGAGTCGGCATTTGCTCCTGTTGCAACAGACGTCCCGTTGCCCAAGCCCGGATCTACATCAAAGAAATATTCTGCCGAAGCAATTTGAGCTTGATTCGCAGTAGAAGGAGGAATAATATAAAAAACGCGAGGCTCATATAAACTCCATTTGCCTGAAGCATCTTTTACTCTAACGAATAAATGATGAAATCCTGGTGCCAATCCGTTAGTGCTTAATGTTGCAGATTTTGTAATTGAATCGGCAGCTGCACCTGTATTGATAGGCGTCCCGTTTCCTAACCCCGGATCTGTATCAATGAAACGTTCAGCTGCGACAACTTGCGGTGATGCACTACCGTTAGAAGACGGGTTGATATAAAACCTGCGACCTTCGAATAAACTCCATTCGCGTATGCCTGTATTATTGTATCGCACACGTACGTGCAGTGTATGAAATCCGGGACTTATTCCCGTTAAATTGATGCTGCTCGAAATATCAACAGAATCGGCAGAAGTAATTGTTATGGCAGTACCATTACCTACACCGGGATCAGTATCGATAAAATATTCCCCTCGATTTATCTGTTGTCCGTAGCCGGAGTATGCTGAAAGTATCATCAGCAGAATACTCCATTTTTGAATGATCTTTTTCATATGAACATATTTTTGTCAGATGAAATTGATTAATTCTGCTTGCGAGCTTTGAATTGATAGTTCAATGTTCCGTTTACTGGTAAGCTTGGGTTTTGAATATTCAACTCTGTCATCTGTGGAAGTGTTGAAGCACCAGTTAAATTCAGCATCGGATTAGCTCCACCATAAATACCAACATCAGTTCCATCGGTAGCAGCATTATGTCCAGGTGAAGTAGGAGTGAGGTGCCAGTTAACATTAAGTAACGCCGGATAGCTTTGTGCTGAAGTTACGTTACCAATAAATATTGTTGCTGGATTAGCATTGTTGATATTACCGCTTCCTGAATTATTTGTTAGAGGAATCGCATCGGGAACTGTGTTTACAGTGATATTGTTGTTATATGTATTAAAAGAGTTTCCAGCCGAATTGGCTATTCCACTAAAAGTAAAAACATTATTTGTAATTACTGCATATTGAAGGTAACTGATAGTGCCTTGAATAATATTATGATCAATCAACATTCCTGCACCATTTGTTGCTCCGTTGAAACTAATTGCACCACTACCGTAGATAATATTATTGCGAAGTATTCTGCTGCTAAATGGTGTGCTAAAGCAATAAAAAGAATAAATAATGCAATGCTCAACAATCCATCCGTCCCCTCTCACATAATTAAACGTACCTGCACATCTTTCAAAATGTACGTTGTTAATAGGATTGTAAGTCGAAAAGTCGTTCGCTTGTATTCCGATGATATGTAATCCACTTACAGGATTAGTAAATGCTACGGTGTCTAACGAAACTGATCCAACTATCGTAGGCTGTACGAACTGTGTACCCGTTGGATTATATCCTGCGCCTATTAATGTTATGCGTTTGGTAATAGTAAGATTTCCATAAGAAATTCCTGAACCATGTAAATAAATAGTATCGTCAACTAATGCAGCGTTAATAGCAGTTTGCGCATCCGTATATTGTCCGCCTGAAATTGGACTATTAGATACTGTTATGACAGTGGCTTTTGCGGCTATCGAGAATACAAGTAACGCGAAGGTTAGGAGTAGAGATTGTTTTTTCATTTTATGATAGTTTTTATGTTCGATTTAGTTTGAAATCGAAGTAAAACTATCGAATGACTTATCGCGAAAAATGATGTTATGCGTAAATGTAACCTTCGTCCTATCTTTAAAGATGAAACAAACACAATACGTAGCTGAAAAACTAATTAAAGTTAGGGGGTAAGTAGTTTAGATTAGTAAAAAGCTATCCTGTCGAAATGAAATAACAATTAGTTAATGTAGCTTTGAAATGTGAATTAATGTTAAGGCATCGAATACTTCTGATATTTTGTGTGGTCATTTTATTAAAGGTTTTCTATGGGCCACGAACCTAGTATAGTTGGCGAAATATTCCCATCGGTAAAAACATGAAAAATATTTTGCCTATTGTTTGCCTTCCGATTTTTCTTGAGTGTTAATGATTTTTTTGGTTTTAGATAACATTAAACTGTAAATAGGTTAATGATTCTTTAAATGAACGGTAATTTAAATAGCGATTTAAAGAAGGTACTTTGTCGGACCAAAATTCTAATTCAATGAAAAACAAACTAAGTTTTCTAATTTTATTATTAAGTAGTTTATTGAGTGTCACATCCCAATCCTTTGCCCAATCTTTTACTCCGGGTAATCTTGCCATTGTAGTAGCAGCTGCAAGTGCTTCAAATACTACGGCAAGTATACTTGAAATTAATCCTTCTATTTCAAATACAACACCAGTGAACTCACTAAATATTAGTGGTACAGGTGCAAATGCAATAAGGGTTTCAGGAAGTGCTACCTCAACATGTTATTTAGCTAATTCAAATGATGGCTCATTGTTAGAATTTACGGGAGTGAATAACACCAACTCAACTTCCAATGCAAATACGCTAAATCCTCGAGTAGTTGCTGCAATTTCTCCTTCATACGCAGTGTCTATTGCAGCAAGTTACACAGGCACTTCCGGAAACCAAACACGTGGCGCAACATCATTAGATAATTCGAATTGGTTTATTGCCGATCAGGGAGGTTTATACACTAATAATTCAACTGCGGCAATCACTGTAGCTAATTTAAGAGCAGCGAAATCGTTTGGAGGAACTGTTTATGTAGGAATACAAAGTTCAACAACTACTTCTATTTGCGTTAATACTGTTAATGCTATTTCTCCTGGAACAATTACTGGATTGCCTGGCCTTACAAATAATGCTACTTTCCAAGATTTTTATTTGGTTTCTTCCGGTGCAAATGGCTCACAGTTTGATATCTTATATACTCTTGAGAGTACTTCGGCTACTGTAGGAGTAATTCATAAATACTCTTTAGTGAGTGGTGTTTGGGTAGATAACTCAACTTATACAACAAATTTTGGTGGATTTGGTATCTGCGCAAAAAAGCAAACTGTAGGTTCTGACATTTTTGTAACAAGCGGAACAGGAGCTACTGTTAACAATAAGGTAGTTAAACTTACAGATGTTGCAGGCTATAACTCTAATATTAGTATTACTACAGCGAATAATTTAGTGCTTTATACTCTTTCAAATAGTGGTATAATAAAAGGTATAGCTTTTGCTCCAAAAACAAATTGTACAGCACCTACCATATCTTCAATTAGTTCAAATACTCCATTGTGTAGTGGTACTACATTGAATTTGACAAGTAACATATCCGGAACCTCTCCATTAACATATGCTTGGACAGGGCCAAACTCGTTTTCTTCCTCTTTACAATCACCTTCTATTAGTCAAGTTGCTGAAGCTGGTACCGGTGTTTATTCACTAACAGTTACGAACTTGTGCGGAACAACTTCAACAACAACTTCAGTTGTTATTAATGCGACTCCTAGCTCTATTATTACAGCTTCTGGGCCACTGAGTTTTTGTCAAGGAGATTCAGTGATCTTATCAGTTACTTCAGGAAACTCAAATCTCTGGTCAAATGGCGATACAAGTTCATCAATTAAAGTAAATACATCAAGTGATAATTCGGTTGTTGTTACAAATGCATTTGGATGTTCATCTACTTCAAATAATGTAATTGTAAATGTTAATCCAATAGTTACTCCCTCCATTTCTGTTTTGGCGAATCCTGGATTCTCTATTTGTAACGGGACGAATATTGTTTTTTCAGCCCAAGTGTCGAACGGAGGAAGTTCCCCAAGCTATGATTGGAAGGTCAATGGTGTCTCAGTTGGTTCTAGTTCAACCTTCTCTTCTTCATCTCTAATAGAGGGGGATGTTATTACCTGTACACTTACCTCTAATGCTAGCTGTATTTCACAAGCTATTATTAGTTCGATTGGTGATACAATTCATATTAGTAGTGGTATTGCTACGATTTCTTCTAGCGGACCATTAAGTTTTTGTCAAGGTGATTCAACGATTCTTACTTCATCATTGGGAAGCACCTATTTATGGTCTACAGGTGATACTACTCAAAGCATTACTGTTTTAACTTCAGGAAATTATTCTGTTCAAGTTAATAATGGATCTGGTTGCATAAGTTCATCTGATACAATTTCAATTGTAGTAAAATCATTAGTACAACCGTCTGTGCAAATTTCAGCTGATAAACCATTGAATATTTGTGAGGGTACTACTATTACTTTTACAGCTCAAGGATTGAATAGTGGGTTGACTCCGATATATCAATGGTATAAGAATGGTTTGCCAGTTGGTAATAATTCCCTTAACTATACTGATAGTTTGTTTACTGATAGCACAATAGTTTATTGCACCATGACTTCGTCTGAATCGTGCGTTACTTCTTCATTAGTAAGTTCTTTAAACGATACAATTCATGTAATATCGATACCTGCAACAATTAATATTGTAGGTTCATTAACTTTTTGTAATGGTGATTCAGTGATGCTTCAAGCACCTTCTGGATTTAGTTACTTATGGTCGAATGGTGATACGACTAGTTCAATAGTTGTTAAGCAATCGGGTGACTATTATGCAGTAATTGCTCAAGGAATTTGTGCAAAAACATCGAACGCTGTTCATGTTAATGTAAAAACTATTGCAAATCAACCTGGCTCATTCATACAAAGCAGTTCATTTGTTAGTCCTGGACAATCAGGTGTGATTTATTCTGTTCCAGCAGATTCGTCTGTAACATATACATGGAGTTATTCAGGAACCGGTGCAACAATTATTGGTAGCTCGAGTAGTATTGCTATTGATTTTTCTTTAAGCGCTACAGGTGGAACTTTAAGTGTAATTGCAACTAATAATTGTGGAGCAAGTATCGCAAGAACAATAAACATAGTTGTAAATTCATCAAGTTTTTCTGCAGGAAATTTAGTGGTACTTCAAACAAATACTACTGTAAGCAAATCATCTTCTCCTATTATTTTAAAAGAGTATTCTGTTACTGGTGCTCAAGGAGCTTCTGTTGTTCTACCTTCTACAGGAGTTAACGCAATTCAAACTGCAGGTGTTTATGGTGGATCTGAAGGATTTTTAACTACATCAACTGATGGAAAGTATTTAGTTGTTTCGGGTTATAATACATCAGCATCTTTCGCAGATATTACAGGAACAACTT
Source organism: Bacteroidota bacterium (assembly GCA_023251535.1). Classification (GTDB taxonomy): domain Bacteria; phylum Bacteroidota; class Bacteroidia; order AKYH767-A; family OLB10; genus CAINEC01. The sequence goes on along the minus strand of JAHEYP010000001.1, from coordinate 292,027 downwards.
CCTCAACCGTGCCAAGAGTAATTGGAAAAGTTACAGCCTCAGGTTCGTATGTTCCATTTGCTACAAGTAATTTGTTTTACAATCTCAATGATATTAGAGGTGGTGTTTCTGACGGAACAAACTTTTGGGCATCAGGAGCATCAGTAGCTAATGTAGATGGTATAAATTATTTTGGTCCAGGAACACAAATAGGATTAGCAACAGGTGCTGTTCCGCCAAAGTCGTACGGCATTCGAATTTTTAATGGCGAGATTTATTATTCAACACAAAAAGCTGGCCCTTCGAATACAGCTTCTCAATTAGGAATCTTTAAACTAAGTGGCGGACTTCCTACGTCGGGTAGCGTAACGGTTTCTCAAGTAATAAATACTGGAACAATTATCCCTGAAGATTTCTCATTTAATCCTTCATTAGATGTTTGCTATATAGCAGTAAATTTAAATACTTCTGCTGGTGGTGTTCAAAAGTGGATTATGTCTGGTAGCACATGGTCTCTTGCTTATACATTAGGTACAGGTGCAAGTAATATTGGTGCTTATGGTATTATTGTTGATTATACTCAATCATCTCCAATAATTTATGCAACTACTTTTGAAACCACAGGTAATAGAGTTGTTAAAATAATTGATAATGGTGTAGGTTCTACAGCAACAACAATAGTTCCTGCAACAGTAGGAGTATTTAATAAAGGAATTTCATTCTCTCCAATTGAAACCGGTATTCCTACTGTAACGCTTTCAGCTAGTAAAGACTCTGCATTCGAATCAACTTCTAGTATTGTTAATATTATAGCAACTTCTTCGGCCCCAGTAATAGGAAACCAATATGTGAAGTTGTCAATTAGTGGACTAGGAATTACATCCGGTGATTATATTTTAAGTGATACAACAATATTGATTCCTAATGGAGCAACTTCAGGTAGTGTGTCATTTACTGTAGTTAATGATGCAACTGATGAAGGAACAGAAATTGCATTATTTACTATTAGTAATCCTTCAACAGGAATTCAATTAGGAAATGTTGTTTCTACATCTCTTAAATTGATTGACGATGATTCCAATAATGCTCCTGTAATTTCAATGCATGTTTCTACTTCAAACTATATTGATAATGGCAATTTAGTTTCTCCGTCTCCTTTTGGATTGAGCGGTGTGATTGGAGATTTAACTGATCCTGCAGCGCATGAAGGAATTAATTTTTTAATTAGTGATATAGAAACTAGTGATAGCTCATTAACACTTTCTGTTAGTAGTAGTAATCAACTCGTAGTTGCCGATTCAAATGTTATTATTTCAGGATTAGGTGCAATAAGAAACGTGAAAATTATTCCTACAGCGGTTGGTTATTCAAATATTACTGTGTCAGTTTCTGATGGGTTGTTGAGCACTTCTTATGTAATAAATTTTGCTGCTTCATCTGCTGATCCTGTTTTAAATGTAAATAAGGAATTTTGGCATACGGGTATGTCTGATGGTTCTGATGCAGTAGCATTAGATCAAAACTTTTACGTAGTCGGAGATGATGAATTGAACTTGTTGAATGTGTATTCTCGTCATCATTCAGGTCTACAAGTGAAAAGTTATAACTACACTTCTAGTTTAGCATTGCCTGATCCTGGAAAACCTGAAGTAGATGTTGAAGCAGGTACAAGAAGCATGAAAATTGCTAATCGCGTTTATTGGACAGGTTCTATGAGTAATGGAAAATTACCTTATGACAATAAACCTAATCGCGATCGATTCTTTGCTACTGATATAAATGGAACAGGTGATAGTACCTCTTTTACGTTTGTAGGATATTATAATTTCAGAAGTTCACTTCTTGCTTGGGGTGATGCTAATGGATATAATTTCACTGCTTCTGCCGCAGCAGGTGTTAATTCTAAGGCGATGGCAGGATTCTCTTTAGAGGGAATGGTTGTAGGACCTGATAGTACTACCATGTACTTGGGATTAAGAGCACCTCTTGTTCCTACAAACTTTAGACATAACGCAGTAATTGTGCCTGTGTTGAATTTTGAAGCATGGTTTAATAATGGTTCACCTACAGGAAATCCAACATTCGGTAATCCAATTGAACTTAACCTTGATTTCAGAGGAATTCGCGATATCACTCGTTTAAATAATGGTACTTACATCATTGTTGCTGGTAGCCCAATTGATGATGGAGGAGTTAATAATCTGTATAAATGGTCTGGATATGCAGATGATGCTCCGCTGCTAATCAGTAATCCAATTGGAGGAATATTAAATGTTGAAGGACTTATGCAAGGTGTGGATTCAACTGGTGCACTTTCAAGCAATAGTTTGCAAATTATTACCGATGGTGGAGCTAATATTCTTTATCAAGATAGCGTAGAAGCAAAAGATTTTGGTGATTATAAATTGAGAAAATTCAGATCTGATATTGTTGAAAATCTTGATTTAGATATTTGCTCAAATTACAACGCTAGTATCACTCCTTCAGGGAGCACAAGTATTTGTTATGGAAGCAGCGTAACTCTTTCTGCTCCGAGTGGTTCTCATAATACTTATTTATGGTCTACAGGAGATACAACTCAGGCGATTACAGTTGACTCTATCCAATCGTATAGTGTAACTGTTTCGAATTCTAGATTAGGTTGTGTGGCAACTTCTACACCTGTGAATATTACTCCAGCTTTAGTATCCGATTTCAATCATGATAACGTGACCAACAATAGCGACTTCTTAACTTTATTAGGATTGTTTAATCAAAACTGTACTTGCACACAGGATTTAGATAATAATGGTTTGGTGAATAATGTCGACTTCTTAATTCTACTTTCTCAATTTAATCATACTTGTCCATAAAGATTTCTCAGTAGTTTTTCAGGTTTTACGGGATGATTCGAAAGAGTCATCCCTTTTTTATTGCAACAGAAATTATTTGCTAATGAGCCTTAATTAAACCGATTTGTTTACTTCAACAATTATTAATTCCTAAATTGCATCAATAGGTTATAGTGAATAGGAGGTAGTTTAGGAGGGAAATGTGAAGATGAATATTCTTGCGCACAAAAAAAGCAGCATCGTTTCCAATGCTGCTTTTCAAATATTTTATCAGGGATTAATGATCCATTGCTCCGTGACATTTTTTGTATTTCTTTCCGCTTCCACAAGGACAAGGATCGTTTGGTAATGTTTTGTTTTCATTACGAATTGGCTCTTGCTTTTGTGGCGGTGCTGGTTGCGGTACTGCGCCACCGTTAGGATTTCCTGGTCCTGCAGTTGAAGATACATTGTTATTGTATTCTTCATGTGTTGCGCGTAATTTGCTTAGATCTTGCTTCTGAGGTGCCGGTGCTTGTTTTACGGGTTGTTGTTCTTGAACAGTAATTACTCCGCGGAATAAGAACGACATTGTATCATGATTGATTTCGTCAACCATTTTCTTGAATAAATTGAACGATTCAAGTTTGTAAACTAGCAACGGATCTTTCTGCTCGTAAACTGCATTCTGAACGCTTTGCTTTAAGTCGTCCATTTCACGTAAATGCTCTTTCCAAGCATCATCAATTAACGATAATGTTACGCTACGCTCAAACGCTGCGGTAATCTCTTTTCCTTGTGATTCGTAAGATTTACGCAAAGGCGCTAAGATTTGAATATTACGAACTCCATCAGAGAAAGGTACTATGATGTTTTCATATTGTTGTCCTTCTTTCTCGTAAACTTCTTTCACTACAGGGTAAGCACGCTCTGCAATCATATTTACTTTATTGCGGTAGTGCTCATCTAAAGCATCAAAAAGTTTATCGCTGATTTCATCTGCCGATTTAGCATTTTGGAAATCTGATTGGCTAATCGGACTTTCCATTGCAAACAAACGAATCATTTCAAGATTGAAGTTTTCGTAATCTTTATCTTCTACAAATTGATTTGAGATACTGTCGCTCAAATCATAAAGCATACTTTGTAAGTCGAGTGCTAAACGCTCTCCGTATAATGCATGGCGACGTTTTTTGTAAATCACTTCACGTTGTGCATTCATTACGTCGTCATATTCTAACAAACGCTTACGAATTCCGAAGTTGTTTTCTTCTACTTTACGTTGTGCACGTTCAATCGATTTCGTAATCATGCTATGCTGAATAACTTCACCTTCTTTCAATCCTAAGGTGTCCATTAATTTAGCAATACGTTCTGATCCGAATAATCGCATTAAGTTATCTTCAAGTGATACGAAGAATTGTGATGATCCCGGATCTCCTTGTCGTCCCGCACGACCACGTAACTGACGGTCAACGCGACGAGATTCGTGACGCTCCGTACCGATAATTGCTAATCCACCCGCTTCTTTTACTCCAGGTCCTAACTTAATATCCGTACCACGACCTGCCATGTTGGTAGCAATCGTTACTTGTGAAGGTAAACCTGCTTGTGCAACAATTTCCGCTTCACGTTGATGCTGTTTCGCATTCAACACGTTGTGCTTAATCTTGCGTTGCTGCAACATACGACTCAATAATTCGGAAACCTCTACCGAAGTAGTACCCACTAGAACTGGACGACCAGCTTCAGTAAGTTTTACGATCTCTTCAATTACTGCATTGTATTTTTCACGTGTTGTTTTATATACTAAATCTTCTTCATCCTTACGCGAAATTTTACGGTGCGTAGGAATAACAACAACATCTAATTTGTAAATCTGCCATAACTCTCCTGCTTCTGTTTCTGCAGTTCCCGTCATACCCGCTAATTTGTGGTACATACGGAAGTAATTCTGCAAAGTAACTGTTGCGTATGTTTGAGTAGCAGCTTCAACTTTTACGTTTTCTTTCGCTTCAATAGCTTGATGTAATCCGTCACTATAACGGCGTCCGTCAAGCACACGACCTGTTTGCTCATCTACAATTTTAACTTTTCCTCCGTCGATGATGTATTCAACATCTTTCTCATACATTGTATAAGCACGAAGTAATTGATTGATGGTGTGAATACGTTCCCCTTTCACCGCGTAGTCGCGCATTAACACATCTTTCTTCTCTAATTTTTCTTCTGAAGTTAAATTAGATTTTTCGATATCTGCAATCACTGATCCAACATCTGGTAATTCGAAGAAATGAGGATCGTTTGAATTCGCACTGATCATATCATGACCTTTGTCGGTCATCTCGATCGTGTGATTTTTTTCGTCGATTACGAAGTATAATTCAGGGTCAACTTTTTCACGCATCTGACGACCTTGATCGGCGAGATAAGTGTTTTCTGTTTTTTGCAATAATGCACGCGCACCTGGTTCACTTAATAATTTAATTAATGCGCGATGCTTAGGTAATCCGCGATTAGCTCTTAATAATGCTAATCCTACTTCTTCTTCTTTCGCTTTATTGTCGATGTTTTTCTTTGCATCAGCAATAAGTGTATTAACGTAGTTACGTTGTGCAGTAACTAATGTCTCGATGCGTGGCTTTAACTGGAAAAATTCTTGATCGTCGCCTTTAGGTGTTGGTCCTGAAATGATCAATGGTGTACGTGCATCATCAATCAATACTGAATCGACCTCATCGACGATAGCAAAGTGATGTTCACGTTGTACGATATCTTCTGGGCTTCTCGCCATGTTATCACGTAAGTAGTCGAAACCAAATTCGTTATTCGTTCCGTAAGTAACATCGGCCATATAAGCCTTTCTACGTTCAGCAGAATTTGGTTGATGTTTATCGATGCAATCAACCGATAATCCTAAAAATTCGAATACTGGTCCGTTCCATTCAGAGTCACGTTTCGCGAGGTAATCATTCACCGTTACTACGTGAACTCCACGTCCCGCCAAAGCGTTAAGGTAAATTGGTAGTGTTGCTACTAATGTTTTACCTTCCCCTGTAGCCATCTCAGCAATTTTACCTTGATGAAGTACAGTACCGCCAATCAACTGAACATCGTAATGCAACATGTCCCAAGTCATTTGGTTTCCTGCAGCCATCCACGTGCTTTGATAGTAAGCTTTATCGCCACGAATAACAACACTGCTGCGTTTAACTGCAACTTCACGATCGTGATCGATAGCAGTAACTTCTAATTCAGGAGTTTCTTTATAACGACGTGCTGTTTCTTTCACTACTGCAAATGCAGCAGGAAGAATCTCGAGTAAAACTTCCTCGATCTTAGCATTACGATCTTTCTTTAATTGATCTACACGGCTGAAAATATTTTCTTTCTCCTGCAAATCCATCTCGGGATCACTCTCAGCAGATTCAGTTAATTCCTGTAGTTCTTTTTCAACAGAAGCGATATGCTCGTTTATTTTATTTCTGAATTCGAATGTGCGATTACGTAACTGATCGTTTGTCAGTGATGATAACTGCTGATATTCATTGTTCACTAAAGGAACAAACGGCGAAAGTCCTTTTAGATCACTTTCCGCTTTGCTTCCGAAGAATTTCTTCAGTAAGCCATTTACAAATTCTAACATATTGGGTAATTCAAGAGTGTGCGAAGGTACTATTAATTGATGAGACGAACACTAGTCAAATAGCAGTCCATTTTGCTCTTTTTCAGGATTGTGTGAAAAATTGTCAGTCTACCCCTTGACAGGCATCGGTTTCAAACGTATTTTTGACAGAATCCAATACTAATTAATAAGGCCGACTATGCTGGACTGGAATAATGATGATGATGAGTTCGATGCTTCCGATTTCGACGGGAATGAGTCTGCCAATGAGCAGGCCATGAGGGAAATCAAGCAGGAGGACGAGCGCATCCGTAGTCTTCCGCTCATGAAAACAGCCGGTCAAATTTTCAAATTAGTAGAGGCTTTGATCGAAACTTTGCCGGATGACGATATGTCAGCTAATTATAAGCGCATTTTAATTGAAGATGCGATTGTGCTGGCACCTAAAATTGCCGCTGCGGAAGGTGCTGATATTTACACCTTTAGGATGGAAAATGCGGTAATAATTAAAGTTGCTGCACGTAATTTGCTGAATCAAACTTCTGCCATGAAGATGCTTGGGTTGAGTGAACCTCAATATTTAGATTTGCTCAGGAATGAAATTGAAGATTTCAGGATTCTCTTTGTGGCATGGGTTAAAGGCTTCGATCGTAGTAAAGATATTCCCGATAATTGGGGATTATTCAACGACTAATTTTCTTATAAATCGAGCTTTTTAAGTGTTGGTGCCATTTTGTTGGTGATCGTCACCACAACTAACGTCATCGCACCTCCGAAAATCACCGAATTTGTTAAGCCGAGAAGTCGGGCCGCAACTCCTGATTCGAAGGCTCCCAACTCATTGCTACTTCCTATAAAAATACTGTTTACAGCGGCTATTCTTCCTCTCATTTCATCGGGTGTAAACGATTGAAGTATAGTAGATCTGATCACTACGCTGACATTATCGAACATTCCGCTTAGCATCAAAAGAACGAACGATAAAAGGAAGCTCGTTGAGAGGGCAAATCCTATCATACATATGCCGAATCCGGCCACGCAAATAAGCATTTTCCGTCCTGCATTTTTATGTGGCGGCCTGAATGCCAATACTAAAGCCATCATTACGGCTCCTAATGCCGGAGCAGAACGCAAATAGCCTAATCCTTCAGGTCCGGTATGCAATATTTGATCGGCAAAGGCCGGCAGTAAGGCTACGGCTCCTCCAAATAATACGGCAAATAAATCGAGGGTAACTGCCGACAGCAGAATAGGTTGCCGAAAGAAGAAACGGAGTCCGGTTTTGAGCGAATCGGCAATCGATTCTCCTTCTATTTTAGGTGGCACAGATGTAGGTTGCAGTGCAGTATAAAGCAGAGTTACTAACAATATGAAGGATGCCACGATGATACTTGAGTAATAAGGCCCTATTTGAGCATAACATAATCCCCCGAGCGCCGGTCCGGTTACAGCCCCAATTTGCCAAAGGCTGCTATTCCAAACCGAGCCGTTTACATATTGTTCGCGCGGTAATATTTGTGCCCAATATGCTGCTTGTGCAGGAGTATGAAATCCTCGCGCCATTCCAACCATAAAAATGACAGCGTAAAGAGGCCAAATAAAGGTTGGGTGATCAAGATGAGTGTAGTAAACTAGCACGAGTGCGCCGCAAAACATTAAAAATGCCGTAACTACCATTATTTTTTTGCGGGAAATGCGATCTGCCAGTAATCCTCCGGGTAATGCGAGCGATAATGCAGGAATTGCCTCTGTTAATCCAATGAGTCCGAGTGACAATGGGTCTTTGGTAAAAGCGTAAATCATCCAGCTGGCGATAACGGCTTGCATCTGAACAGCAAGTGTTAAAAGAAATTTTCCAGCTAAAAAGTACCTGAAAGCACTAATTTTTAGTGAACTGTAGGGATCATGTTGCTTACTCATAGGCTCGCAAAGGTAAAAGGAATCATGGATTTTGTAAATTTGAGCGATGACAATCCGAGAAGACATAGCTCAGGCAACTAAACCATTCAGAATATTTGTGGTGGAAGACGATTTGTGGTACGGCGAACTACTCGTGCACCATTTAACGCTCAATCCCGATTATGAAGTACGCAGATTCGAAAATGCGCGCGATGCAATTGCTAATCTTCATCTTTCACCGGATGTAATAACTCTGGATTATTCATTGCCCGATATGAACGGCGATGAAGCATTGAAACGTATGAAACTCGAATTGCCGAATGTGGCAATAGTTGTAATATCGGGACAAGAAAATATTTCTACAGCAATCGATATTTTAAAGAAAGGTGCATACGATTATATCGTGAAAGATGATGAAGCGAAAGAGCGTTTGTGGAATACAGTAAATAATATTCGAAGCAATGTTGAATTGCGACAAGAAGTAGATCATTTGCGTGAGCAAATTACCAATCGTTATGATATGAGTAATTTGTTAATCGGCAATTGTGAAGCAATGCGTAAAGTTCATCAACTGATAGGCAAGGCGGCACAAACGCAAATTACCGTTTCTCTTTCAGGTGATACAGGAACAGGGAAAGAGTTAGTTGCAAAAGCAATTCACTTTAATTCAACACGATCGAAAGCTCCTTTTATTGCTATTAATGTTGCCACAATACCACGTGAGTTACTCGAGAGTGAATTGTTCGGATTTGAAAAGGGAGCTTTTACAGGAGCAAATGCCCGCAGAAGCGGAAAGTTTGAAGATGCTCACGGTGGAACATTATTCCTCGATGAAATTGGTGAACTTGATATAAGTCTTCAAGCAAAGTTATTACGCGTTTTACAAGAAAAAGAAATAACAAGATTAGGAAGTAGTGAAGTAGTGCCTGTTGATGTTCGCATCATTGTTGCTACTCATAAAAATATTGCCGACGAAACGAGTAAAGGAAATTTCAGAGAGGATTTGTACTATCGTTTACTCGGATTACCTATTAAGTTGCCGCCGCTCTGTGAACGAGGGAATGATATTTTAATCCTTGCAAAACATTTCTTGGATACTTTTTGTGTCGAAAATAAATTGTCGAAAAAGTCGTTGACGCCGGAGGCAAAAGATAAATTATTGTTTTATCGTTTCCCAGGAAATGTACGTGAGTTAAAAGCAGTAATTGAGTTAGCTGCTGTGATGGCCGACGGAAATCAAATTACTCCTGCCGACATCACTTTTACAGCAACTAAAACTCCAACTGATTTGCTTGATCAGGATCTTACATTAGAGGAATATGATGCGAGAATTATTCGCCATTACTTAAATAGATTTGATGATAATGTATTGGAAGTCGCGGCTCGATTAAATATTGGTAAGAGTACTATTTACAGAATGCTGAAAGAAGGCAAGCTGTAGTTTCATTAAAACTATGATGACGGAAAGAGAAAGTTTTTTTGGATCATTGCTTGATCAGCTGCCGGGAGAAATAGTGGTATTCGATAGAGATTACCGTTATGTTTATGTGAATCCTAAGTCGATTGCAGATCCCGAAATGCGTAAATGGATCATTGGTAAAACGGATTTCGAATATTGTGCTTTCAAAGGAATTTCTACCGAGCTTGCCGAGAAACGTGTTTTACTTTTTAAACAAGTTGAAAGGGAAGATAGAGAAATTGAGTTGCATGAAAGGATGGTTGCGAAAGATGGGAGTATAAAATACCATATTCGTCGTTTGCGCCCGTATAGAAATGAAGCGGGTGAGTTTACCCATTATTTAGGTTACGGATTTGATTTTACCGAGCAACAAAAACTAAAAGATGAATTAGTTGAAAGTCGAAATTTTATTCGTCAAGTACTTGATTCTAGTCCGCATTTGATTTTCGTAAAAGATTACTTCGGAAGATTTGTTTTAGCAAATAAGGCACTATGTAATTTATTCGGATTGACTTATGAAGAATTACTTAACCAAGCAAATGAAGACATTCATAATAATGAAGAAGAAGCATTAAACTATAATCGTGTTGATAGAAGTGTTATCGATAGCGGTGTTGCTATTCGTATTGAAGAAGTTTTTTCAAAAAAGAATGGTGAAGTTATTTATTTCGATACGGTGAAAGTTCCTTTTTTAGGAATCAACAATGAAAAGCAAGTTCTTGCTATTTGCACCGATATTACCGATCGTAAGCGTAATGAAGAGCTGTTGAAAATTGGTGAGCAACGAATGATTATTGCTCAAGAATTAACAAAGGCTGGTAATTGGGAGATCAACTTGGAAACACGAATGATAAGTTGGTCAATTGGGATGTTTCCGATTTGGGAACGTGATGTTGTATTGGGCCCACCTTCACTTAATGAAATAGGAAAATTTGTGCATCCTGAGGATTCTAAAGGCGTTTTAGAGGCAGTATTTTCTTTGAAAACTCCCAACGAAAGAGCAAATGTAACTTATCGAATTCTTGTCCCTTCGGGAGAGAAAATTCTTAAAACAGTAGCAATGCCTTTCTGTGATGAGAAAGGTAATGTTGTTCGGATATTCGGTACCGTTATAGATATTACGGAACAGAAAAGAACAGAAGAAATTCTTCGGTTAAATGAACAGCGATTAAATGAAGCTCAAGAGTTGGCTAAAACAGGTAGCTATGAGTTTGATGTGCTTACCCACAAAATTACTTGGTCTCCGGGATGTTTCCATATTTGGAAACGTCCGATTGAATTAGGAGCTCCTACATATGCTGAATTTGAAGCTACCGTTCATCCCGAAGATATTGCTGATGTAAGACAGAAAACTGCAACGCTTTCTCAAAGGAAAGATACTTATACAATCAACTATCGCATCGTTTGTCCTGATGGCGAAGTGAAGTCATTGCAAGTGACTACCAAATTGCAACGCGACGAGCACGATGTGTTAGTGAAAGTATTCGGCACATTAACCGATATCACTGAGCGTGAAGTGTCGGAGCAAAAAATGAAACTCAACGAGCAACGTTTATTGGAGGCTCAACAGTTGGCGAATTTAGGTTCTTGGCAGTTAGATATCGCTACAGGTAAAACGGAGTGGTCGATTGGTACTAACCTTATCTGGGATCGTGATCCGGGTGCTCCTGCACTTACTTTTGATGAGTTGTTAAATACCATTATTGAAGAGGACCGCGATAATATTAAAGAGGTGATTGAAAACGCCTTGAAGTCAAAAAATAATTTTAATGTCGAATATCGAATTTTAACGATTAAGGGGAATAGGAAAATCATTAATGGTAGAGGACGAATTCAATTTGATTCGAGAGGTTATCCTATTCTTATGTTCGGTACGGTACTCGATATTACTGAGCGTAAGAAGGTAGAAATGGAATTGATTACCGCTAAACAGCAGGCAGAGGAATCGGTTCGAGCAAAGGAGTATTTCTTGGCTAACATCGGGCATGAATTGCGAACTCCTTTGAATGGAGTTTTAGGGATGGCTCGTCTACTTCAAAAAACAGAACTTTCCACAACTCAGCGAAGTTATATCGATGTGTTAAGTACTACTGCTGGTAATCTATTGGTGATTATTAATGACATTCTTGATATTGCCAAAATTGAATCGGGAACTCTTACGTTTGAGAAAGTAATTTTTGATCCGTTTAGAGTAGCAGATACCGCAGTTCAAATTCAGATTTATAAGGCGGAAGAAAAAGATTTGATGTTGCGTCATTTGAGCGAAGGACCTCCAATGCCTTCTCTTATCGGTGATCCATATCGTTTGAATCAAATATTATTGAACTTGCTCAGTAATGCCGTTAAATTTACTTTGCATGGCGAAATCATTTTATCACATCGAATCAAAAAAGAAGAAGGTGATTTGTTGTGGGTAGAATTTTCGGTGAAAGATACTGGTATCGGAATTCCTGCAGAAAAACAAAATTCTATTTTCGAAAGCTTCACGCAGTTGAATCCAGAAACTGCAAACATTACCGGAGGTACCGGACTAGGTTTAGCGATTTCAAAAAATCTTGTTGAACGTCAAGGTGGTTATATAGGTGTTGAAAGTACCCCTGGTGAAGGAAGTACTTTTACCTTTACAATTCCTTATCAAAAAGCAGCGGTTGAAGAGCAAGAACAAGATGATAGATCTGTGTTTGCTGTTAGCCAGTTAGGACCTTTACGTGTCTTGCTTGCTGAAGATAATCGCGTAAATCAATTCATCGTTGAAGCGATGTTGCAAGACTGGGGCTTGATGGTGGATGTGGCTTCTAATGGACGCGAAGCAGTAGAGCTTTTTAATAAACGCCAATATGATCTCATCTTAATGGATATTCAAATGCCGGAAGTTGATGGAGTAGAGGCCACTTATTTAATTCGAAGTTCAGAGGATAAAAAGAAAGCGAAAATTCCAATCATCGCGCTTACGGCGAATACTACTAAGCAAGTGCAGCGACAATTTATGTCGGCGGGGATGAATGATTTCTTGGTAAAACCGTTTAAAGAAGAAAACTTATACAAGAAGATTATTAATCTTTTTGCAGGAAAGTCGAATTTCACAATGCCAATTAAAAAGCGTTTCCCTGTACGTAAACGCCCGGTGCCAGTAGGAGAGAGTTTATATGATCTTGCATTATTACGACGTGATGCTCGTGATAATATTACATTCCTCAAGCGAATGCTAAGCATTTTTATTGAAACTATTCCTCCAATCATAGAGCGTATGTACGAACATTTCGAAAAAGGTGAAATGGATGCCATTGCAACGCTCGCGCATAAAATTAAACCTACTATTGATGGTGCAGGAATTGTTTCTTTAAAAGATACTATTAGAAGTATTGAAAACTATCGCGATAAGAAGAGAAGTCCTGAACAGCTTAAGTCTGATATAAATCGTATCAATCAAGTTATTGATGCTGTTATTAATGGATTTAGAAAGGAGATTGACAACCTCGATAAAGATGCTTCGAATTAGTATGGAAAGTAGCAATGTTCCTTCAGGACGATTGGAAAAGATCGCCTATCGCATTTCAATTATCGGACATCCTTTAGTTACTATTTCTGTTTTTGTGTTGATTTACGGATATCTGTTTTATGATGTCAAAACTACAATTTCAGCTTTTCTCTTAATTGTGTTTGTTGTGATTATGCCAATAACCATCAATAATTATTGGCAAGCGAAAAAGGGATTAATCACTAACTTCGATGTAAGTGATAGAAAGCAGAGGGCTACATTGTACCCTTATTTATTATTGTTGATGGCTGTTATGTCTGGAATATTATACTATTATAATTATCCTGAATCAATGCGTCACGGTGTACTGTTTTTTTTCTTTATGCTTTTAGTAATGTCGATTATCAACTTAAAGATAAAAGCTTCTCTGCATGCTGCTAGCTCCTTTTATATTTGCATGATGATTATTAAAGTGAATCCTATTGCCGGAATTGTAGCTTTGCCTTTTTCAGTAGTCGTGGCGTGGTCGAGGTTGGTGTTAAAGCGACATACCTTACCCGAAATTATAGCAGGCTCTGCTTCGGGAATATTATTCGGATTATTAGGATAAGATCATTTGCGTGATCTTATTGGTGTTTTCATCCCAATTGAAATTTTTCACTACAAATTTTCTAGCATTTTCGGTAATGCGTAACCGTAAGTCTTCGTCGTTTAAAAGTCTCTCTATCTGATTGAAATATTCTGCAGGATTATCTGCTATCAATACTTCTACTTCCGGTGTTGCTCCCAGCGCATTATTGGCAAAAGAGGAAATCACGCACGGGATCTCCATCGCCATTCCTTGAAGGATTTTGTTTTGTAAGCCGATGCTGATGAGCATAGGAGCAATCATAATCCTTGATTCGTTGAATACTGTTCTTACATCGTCGACCCAGCCGCTGATAATAATTTGATCGGAGGCTAAGGATATAGTTTCGCTAGTAGGTGTAGCTCCTGCAATGAGTAAGTTGGTTTTCTTTCCTGCCGACTTAAACAAAGGCATTATTTCTTTCGCCGCATATTGTACTGCAAGAATATTTGGTGGGTACGACATGTTCCCAACGAACAACAAATCATATTTCTTTTCGCTTTTCGAATGAGTGTAGAAATCTGTGTCGACACCATTGGCTACTACTTCAATTTTATTGTTTTCGGCATGAGGTAGCCAATCACGATCTTGCTTTGAAATAATGATTTTATGACGGAAGTTGTCGAAAATATCGTGCTCGTATTTTGTTAATCTTCCTTGCTCGATTTTAACAGGAATGCTCATCAGAGGATTTGATTTTTCTCCTCTGCGTTCCATCCCTTTTGAAAAGGTATCCATATAGTCTAAAACACTTCTGCGAATATTCAATTGCTTCGCATATTCACTCATGCGAATCAAATGGCAAAACATAGCTTCCGGTTGATGTTTTTCGGTGAAAGCGCTTAGCTGCTGCATCGCTTTTTCATCATAAAAATAAGCGACTTGAAATGGAATATTTTTATTGAAAGTGTTTTTTGCAATCGATAAAACGGAAGAGAATTTATTTACAATTCCAACTTCAATAGCTTTGCAAAAGGGTTTTAATTCATCAAGATCTTTCTGAGGTACTGCTGTTTCATTAATTGCAAATAGATAAATATCGAAATGCTTGCTTAATGATTTGATAAGGTAATAAGCACGTAGTTTATCCCCTTTTTCGAGAGGAAACGGAAACCTTGATGTAAGAAATAGTAATTTCACTGTAATCGTTGAATTAATTTTCTTTCCTTACTTCTCCACTGCCAGTTACGTCAGATTTTATTGCAGGAGAACCCTTGTATTTTACAGTACCGCTTCCTACAATATTAATTTCTAAATTGCTTCCGCATGTTTGTTCAACTTCTCCCGAACCGTTGATTTTTATTCTGCATTTATCAGCATTAAGTCCGTAGGCTAAAACAGATCCCGATCCGTTGATTTGGATTTTATGATAGTCGGCACGACCTGTTATCGTAATGTCTCCCGATCCATTTATTTTTGATCGAACTTGGTTAACATCTACAGGCATTTCAATATCACCAGATCCATTTACGTTCGCCTGAATATCGTCGCCTTTAATTGGATTAATAACTTTTATATCGCCCGATCCATCAATGCGTAATTCTTTTAGTGCTGCTGTTGATAGTGTTATTTCTACAGGCTTTGTAGGCTGAATGTTTTTCTTAGATTCAATTATCAAACGATCTCCATCATTTTTGATATCGATTACTTCGTTGATGTTCGATTGTGCCGATACAACGCATTTTACTTCGTCTGAAATAACTAAAGTAACATTACAGGGCACTTCAAGCTCTAATGCATTAAAGCTTTTTATATCGCGACTGTTATTGATAACAGGGCCAATTCCTTCAACTTGATTAAAGCAAGAGGTCATTGAAAGCATTAGGAACAATCCTGCTATGATACTTGTAATTGTTAAATTGCCTTTTTTCATGATCTGGCGATTAAGAGTTCTGTTGCGAAGATATAAAATCATTGCCTGCAATCATTTACTCATTACCTTTGGCGCAGTAAAAGATGTAAAAAATGAGTCAAGAAAAGCAATTATACCGCCATAGGGCCCTAATTCAGGTCCGTTTTAAGGATGTAGACCAAATGGGTCATGTGAATAATGCCAATCATTTTACCTATTTCGAATTGGCCCGTGTGAAGTATTTTAATGAGGTGGTGAATGAGCCTATCGAGTGGAAGGAGCAGGGTATCATCCTCGCTCATATGGAAATCGATTATAAGCGTCCTATTCTACTCAACGACGAGGTTTATGTTTATTCGCGCGTGAGTAAATTCGGTACCAAAAGCTTCGAGGTAGAGTATAAAATTGTAGTAGTGGTTAATGGTGATGAAGATATTGCCGCTACTGGTAAGTCAGTTCAGGTTTGTTTCGATTATACTAGGAATGAAACGATGAATGTTCCTGAATCTTGGAAGCAAAAGGTAATCGCTTACGAACCCGGATTACAAGCTTTATAATGCTTTGGCATATGCCTTGGTGAAGCTTCCTTTAAAGCGGAGATCGTTGTATTCTTCTTGCTGAGGCAAATAATAAATTTGATAGTTGTTTGCCTTCATGTTTTTTAAACTGTCTTGTTCGGTGTAATAGCCAAACACGACATTCTTATTTTCTTTCCCTCGTTGAAGTACCAGTATGTCGGCTAACCACCAACCGGCAATGATATAGGTTTTCGATTGTATCGTATCGGTTTGTTGTAATACAGCTTTCGCGTAGGTTGTTCGTTGTACTCGCTTGCTGATGTCGGCTGAGAATACTCCTGAAATTGGATCGATGGCTATTTTTTGTCCCGCGATTTCTTTTTCAATACTCCACCTGCTAACCGATGATCCTCGCAACGGATCTGCTAAATTTATTCCCAGTAAAAAGCAAGAAATTATCATGGCAATCGCTGCAATACGTATTTCTTTTTTCTCGAGTAATAATGCGGCATTCATCCAGATGTATGGCGTCAGGGGAATAATAAAGGCCGACTTCAGCGGAAGTTTTATAAATGCAATGAGGTATAGCATTATCGCTGCAGAACTCATCATTAATACTTGCGCTGAAATTTTACGATGATTATCGATTGCGTGATGAATTATTTTTCTTCGCTGGAGAATTTTAATTAGATAAAATACGACCACTGCAAATCCGATTGTACCGAAGGCGCCAATACTTCCTTTGTAGAAGTTTTTTGCAAAGCCTGGTATTGGGAAGTGCTCATAATAGGTGAAGAATGATAGTCCGTAATTCATCAACACCGGAATAAAAATAATAAGTGTGGTTATCCCGATAGATGCACAAAAGATGAATGCCGATTTCAATCGATGATCGCCTTTTGTGAGTTGATAGATCAAATACAAATAGGGTAGGGCAATTGCTCCGCTCGTAATTCTGCATCCAACTGCCATTCCAATAAATATCCCTGCAAGTACTATTCTGTCTCTGAAAATTGCATATAAGCTTATCATCATAAATGATATCGCCCACATATAATCCATGTCGTTGGTACAGTTAATGAAAACTATCGGTGTTGCTGCCAATGCAATTCCTGCGAGCAACCAATTTTTATTTCGGAGGTGCATCAAAGTTAGCATGAAAGCTCCGATACCAGCAGTGCTAATTATCAATGTAAGCAGATTGTAAACTACCGGACCTTTATCCCAAATCAATGTATATGCTAACTCTTGAAATGGATGTCCCGGTAACCTCGATACTTCGTAATGATGTGTATTCGCAATTCTCTCTGTTACCAAGGGCAGTGCCCAAGCATCTTCTTCTGATCCGTAGCCATAAAAAATAAAAGGCAACCGTGAGAGTGCTATCAATAAAACAGCGATCCACCACAGTTGCCTTTCTGTTGCTTTCATTCGGAGATTATTTCAGTTGCTCTAAACCTTTGTTGAATGTTTTGTCGAAGTCTTGCAGCACAGGATAAAGTCCTTCGTTTTGCCATTTCAAACGTGCGATATAGGCTTTCAATTGATTCTTTAATAATGGTCCGCTACGCTTAATTCCTGCTTCGTCTTTCTTTACTCCTGTCTTTTCAGCGAAAGCTATAAATGCATTGAACATCTTATCGTCAACCATAAAACGTTTTCGGTAATCCATAGCGTTAGTGTACGATGAAATCATCGATCGATTTTGATCGACATAATCATACGCAAACTGATTGATGAGTCCTAAGCCGAATACTTTATTGAGATAATCGCTTTCATAGGTAGTGTCCATCGGCACAAATACATCGGGCATAATTCCTCCGCCACCATAAACAATTTTACCGCCTGGTGTTTTGTATTTTAACGAGTCAACAAAGTGAATGCTGTCTTTCGATAATAGCTCTCCATGTTTTACACGATCATAAACTTCTTCTTCATATGCTTCAACCCCTTTCTGATAAGGTTTCTGGATACTTCTTCCTGTAGGAGTATAATAGCGAGCAATTGTTAATCGCACAGCTGATCCATCAGGGAAAGGAGTTTGTTCTTGTACTAATCCTTTTCCGAAGCTTCGTCGTCCTACGATAGTAGCACGATCCCAGTCTTGTAATGCGCCCGATAAAATTTCAGATGCCGAAGCAGATCCTTCATCAACAAGTACAACAACTTTTCCTGTTTCAAAAGTGCCGTCAACATGTGCGTTGTATTCAGTCCTCGGACGAGCTTTCCCTTGCGTGTAAACAATCAGTTTTTTTCCTGCTAAAAATTCATCAGCGATAGCTGTTGCTGCATCTAAATATCCTCCTGGATTTCCACGTAAATCGAGAATCATTTGCTTCATGCCTTTTGCTTCGAGGCTTTCGGCAGCTTTCATGAATTCATCGTAGGTTGTTGCTGCAAAGCGACTAAGTTTAATATAGCCAGTGTTTGCATTTACCATGTATGCTACTTCGATACTATAAATCGGAATTTTTCCTCTAGTAATAGTGAATGGCATCAAGGATGCATGTCCACGGCGATAGATTCCTACTTTCACTTTCGAGCCGCCCTTTCCTCTCAACAACTTCATTACTTTTTCGTTGTTGATGTCTTTTCCTACCACAGTTTTTCCGTCAACTTGTACGATTCTGTCGCCGGCCATCAGTCCTACTTGTTCACTAGGTCCACCGGGAATCGCGCTTACCACCATGATCGAATCTTCCTGCAAATGGAATTCAATTCCGATCCCTTCGAAGTTTCCTTCTAATGGTTCGTTAGCTGCTTGTAATTCAGACGCAGGAATGTAAGCAGAATGGGGATCTAATTGTTCGAGAATTTTCTCGATCGATTTATCGGTTAGCTGATCACGATTGATGGTGTCGACATATTCTTGCTGAATATAATCGAGTACATCAGAAATTTTATTGTACGACGATTTCTTTTGTGGAACTACTAATTTGCTCCCAATAAAAATTCCGCCTGCTAATACAATGCCTAAGATAAATGGGAGTAGTATGCTCCTCTTGGTATTTTCATTCATCATTTTCCTTCTGGGCGTTTATATCGCTCAACATTTACTCCAAAGCGATTCAAGAATTCAACTCCTTCTTCAATATCGAGGCCTTTATATTCGGCGTATGAATCGAGGTAAATGACTTTTTTAATTCCTGTGGTGTAAATTATTCTTGCGCATGGTAAACACGGTGCTAAGGTTACGTAAAGCGTAGCGTTTTCCATGGTGATTTGGTTTTTTGCCGCGTAGAGAATTGCATTCGCTTCAGCATGTAATGCTAAAGAGCATCCGCCTTTGCGGTCTCTCGGACAACCTTCTTCAGGCCATTCAACGTCGCAGTTATGTGTTCCTGCTGGCGGGCCATTATATCCTAACGAAACTATTCGTGTGTCTTTCGATATTACTGCACCAACTTTCATTTTTACGCAATGTGATTTGCGAGAAAGATTTTGTGCAAGCTCCATGTAGATATCGTCGAAGCTTAGTGTATTCATAGTGCAAAGATAATAATAACGCTGCCTTTGGGTTAGTCGCGCAGCACATTCGGTAATAATGATCGGATAATAGCTCCAGGGAAGAGCTTAACGCGAATAGAGAATACGGGCGAATTGAATTTCGTTTCTATCTCGGGATTATTGATAAGCATCACGCGGTATCCAACACCAAATCCAACGCCAAGCCATTTTAATATTTTATATTGAACATAAACTCCCGGCTCTGTAATTAATACTCCGTGAGTGAATATTTTACGCTTCTGATTGCTATAACCGTAATACTGGAAGTACGATCGTCCGTAGCCCAACGTCATCGGTGCTGTTAATTGCCAAGGATCTTTGTCGTAAAATACATACTCGGCCATCACAGGGAAGTAGTTCAAGTACAATTGTGATTTGGCTGAATCATTATGAGCATAAGGCACTTCGCTATCGGGGAGCTTCTTGTATTCAACAATATCCGACTTGATTTTGTTAAAGCCAATACCGAATCTCCATTGATGATTCCATTCCACTCCCGCTTTAAATCCCCATACATCGGCACTTTTGCTGCCAACAAACGAATAATAGCTGTCGAGTTGGAAGAAAGGCTTGATTTTTCTTCTCTTACCATTGAAAATAGAAGGCGTTATTGGCTCTTTCGTTGCTATTGGAAACGACGAGGCTTCTACGTCTGGTAGACAAATGATGATAAAAAGAAAGAATAAGAGACTTCTCAGTTTCATTGGCGCAAAGGTAATTGTACAGGATGAATTTTTGGTTTAACCGGCAACTAATAATAGCGCCTGTAAAAACATACATCCGTCAAGTAGTAATGTATAGGTGGAAGTCTTGTGCGTTGGTTTTAAGTAAAGTAGTATTCCAATTAGTAATAACCCCGTAAAAATCAGTGAATAATGTTCAAAATCGCTTCTGAGCAGCAAGAGTTGTGATTGTTTTGCTGATAGTGTTAACGCAATAAATAGCAGTGATAGTATAATGGCGATGAATTTTGTTTTCGTAAATCCAATCAGTACGGCTAATGTTTTTGTTCCTGTTTTTACATCTCTTTGCACATCTCTCATGTCAACGCCAAAACAAACTGCCAGAATGAAGATGAAACGGCTAACAAGTAAAAACAAAACTGGCGTTGTTGCTTCTGTAAACAAATAGGGAATGTAAACAGTGGCAAACGACCACGATGCCGCTAAGAAAATATTTTTAAACGCGGGAATAATTCTTAGTCCTCCAATATCTTTCTTTTTAACGGTAAGTCGGAAATAATAGAATGTAGAAATTAGTCCGGTGAGGCCAACAAACAGCAGTGTTTTCAAGTCAATAAAATAGGAAGGAACAACAAGGCTGATAGCGAGTAATATTACTTCGATACGCGATGGTTTTTTTTGAACGAAGACTTTCTTTTTATCAGCATCAAATACAGGTTGCCAAATGGATAGGCGGTAAACGAAAAAAGTTCCAGCACCAATGAGCCAAGCTAAAGCAAAATCAACAGTGCCAGGGGGCAATTGATGCATGGCAGAGGTGACATATGCTGCTGCCGTTATAGCCAGAATCCAATGATGTCCCAGCTGAAAAGTGCGTGCATTCAATTTGTGATATTTATTGGGTGGCAATTATTAATGCCGCTATTCCAACGCCAAGGCTGATGTAGCCCCATTTCAAGCTCTGCTGGATTTTAATATTTCTAGCGGCACGTTGGTATCCGAAACGGAAAGCTTCATTGTCTTTTTTGTTCACTAAATCGCCAGCCGAATCAGCGCTTTTATCGCTTCTTGGTCCTAGTTGCAAATTATGAGGGTTATGTCGACCTAAAGCAAGCGAATATAACATCGGAACCGGTAATGCATAGAAGCTTAAAATGCTTGATCCAGCACCAATAGCTGCGGAAGTCCATTTTACCGAAGGGCGATTATAGTATTTAATAGCAGTTTGCTCACCCTCGATGTATAAACGAGCGTCGGCAACCGAAAAATCGAGTGAGTCGGAGGGAGTGTATAGCATTTCCTCTTCGCCCGAAGCGTTTTTAACTGAAAACACATCGAAACGATCAATTAAACGAGGGGCAGTTCGGGTGTCACCAACCTTCTTGTAGCTCACAAACATATCACCTACCGAATAGGTCTCGGCTGTAATTTGTTTCCCGTTTAATAATTGGATGGTATGTTGAGCGCTAACCTGTGTACTTATCATGAAAACAATAAGAAACGCCGCCGGCGATAGTTTCGATCGAAGTAAATTCATTTCCCAAAACTAAGAAAATACATTGTTAACTAATAATTATCGGTAAAAAAGACGAATTTATCCGCTTTGGCCTACTTTCTGTACTAAATCCTCTTTACGGCAGTTTTTTTTCGATTGTGGAAAACATTTCGGGCCAAATTTCATTATATCCTTTAATTCCTTTGGAAATCAGCAAGTTTGAGAAAGAAGCCGGAAGGCTGATTTATTTCATATGGTGTATTATTTCCGAAGGTCATTCCGTAAATTTGCATTCCTAAATAAAAGTTATGTCGCACTATCAATTCTCCGATCGACACATTGGTCCTGATCACAAAGAAACTGCAGAAATGCTTAAGGTTATTGGCGTAAAGTCAGTAGATCAACTTATCGACGAGACGATACCTTCCGATATCCGTCTTAAAAATGATCTTCAGATCCCCGATGCGGTTTCTGAGGCTGCTTACATGCGTGACCTTAGAAGGGTTGCTGCTAAGAATAAAATCTTCCGTTCGTATATCGGATTGGGTTACTCGGGAACGATCACTCCTGCTGTCATCCTCCGAAATATTTTCGAGAATCCAGGTTGGTATACTGCTTATACTCCGTATCAGGCAGAGATCGCTCAGGGACGTATGGAGGCTTTGTTGAATTTCCAAACTATCATCTGCGATTTAACAGCTATGCCGCTGGCTAATGCTTCTCTACTCGATGAGGGTACTGCAGCAGCTGAAGGGATGTCGATGTTATTCCACACTCGTAGCAAAGAGGCGGTAAAAGCTGGTGCTAATAAGTTCTTTGTTTCGGATGCTGTTTTCCCTCAAACTTTAGATATTCTTGTTACTCGTTCAGCTCCTATCGGAATTGAATTGGTAGTGGGTAATGTTGCCGAGTTTTCTTTCGGTGAGGATTTCTTCGGTGCGTTATTACAGTATCCAGGAAAAGAGGGTGAGATCGTAGATTATGAAGGCTTCACGGCTAAATGTCATACAAACAATATTCGCGTAGTTGTTGCTGCCGATATTCTTTCTTTAGTGCTTTTAACTCCTCCGGGTGAGTGGGGTGCCGATGTTGTTGTAGGTAATTCGCAACGTTTCGGTGTGCCTATGGGTTATGGCGGACCTCATGCTGCTTTCTTCGCTACGAAGGAGGAGTATAAGCGTGATATCCCAGGTCGTATCATCGGACTAAGCGTTGATGCTGCAGGTAAGCCCGCTATGCGTATGGCTTTACAAACACGCGAGCAACATATCAAACGCGATAAGGCTACTTCTAACATCTGTACGGCTCAAGTTTTATTGGCGGTGATGGCTTCGATGTATGCCGTGTATCATGGTCCAGAAGGATTAAAATCGATTGCTAATACTGTTCACCTTCGTGCCGCTTCGCTTGCTGAGGGATTGAAAAAACATAAGTACGAAATTGCTCACGAACAGTATTTCGATACAGTGAAGGTGATGGCTGGCGATAAACAAGCTGCTATTCGTGATGCTGCTCTTGCTGCAGGAATCAATTTCACTTATAGCAACGACGGTGGTATCGTTATAGCGCTTGATGAAACGACTTTGCATGAAGATGTAACGGAGATCATCAGTATTTTCGCTGCTGCCGCAGGATTTAACTACAAGCGCAACGGAATCGATGCTTCTGTAACTCCTGTTATTAACGATGCTCTTGCTTTGTCTCGTAAATCTGATTTCTTAACGAATCAGGTGTTTAATAAATACCGTAGCGAAACAGATATGCTTCGTTATATCAAACGTCTCGAGAATAAAGATCTTGCATTGAATCATTCAATGATTGCTTTAGGTTCATGTACAATGAAGTTAAATGCAACTAGTGAAATGATGCCGTTGAGCTGGCCTTTATGGAACTCAATCCATCCTTTTGCTCCTGTTGATCAAGCTGCGGGATACCAACAAATCATAAAAGAGTTAGAAGCATATTTATGCCAAGTGACTGGCTTCGATGCTGTCTCGTTGCAGCCGAATTCAGGTGCGCAAGGTGAGTATGCAGGATTAATGGCAATACGCGGTTATCAAATTGCGAAAGGTGAAGGTCATCGTAATGTGGTGTTGATTCCTCAGAGTGCACATGGTACTAATCCTGCTTCTGCTGTAATGGCAGGGTGGAATGTAGTAGTAACGAAGTGCGATGAAAATGGAAATGTTGATATCGCCGATCTTCGTGAGAAAGCTGAAAAACATAAAGATAATCTTGCTGCTGTAATGGTTACTTATCCGAGTACACATGGTGTGTATGAAGAAGGTATTCGTGAGTTAACACAAATTATTCACGATAACGGCGGACAAGTTTATATGGATGGTGCGAATATGAATGCGCAAGTGGGATTAACTAGTCCGGGAATGATCGGTGCCGATGTTTGTCACTTGAACTTACATAAAACTTTCGCAATTCCTCATGGTGGTGGTGGCCCTGGAATGGGACCAATCGGTGTAAGAAGTCATTTAGCTCCTTACCTTTCTAATCACCCAGTGATTAATGTGAATAATGAGCGTATAGGCACTGCCGTTAGTGCAGCTCCTTGGGGAAGTGCATTGATTCTTTTAATTAGCTACGGATATATCCGCATGTTAGGAAAGAAAGGAATTACTGACTCTACGAAGTATGCTATCTTCAATGCGAACTATATGAAAGCTCGTCTCGAAGGACATTATCCAATTCTTTACAAAGGAAGCAAAGGACATTGTGCTCATGAGATGATCCTCGATTGTCGCGCATTTAAACAAACTGCAGGCATCGAAGCATTGGATATTGCGAAACGCTTAATGGATTATGGTTTCCATGCTCCTACAGTAGCTTTCCCTGTTGCTGGAACATTAATGGTTGAACCAACAGAAAGTGAGTCGAAAGAAGAATTAGATCGTTTCTGCGATGCAATGATCGCTATTCGTGAAGAGATTCGTGAATTAGAAAATGGCAATGGCGACAAACATAATAACGTATTGTTAAATGCTCCGCATACTGCTGAAGAGTTAACTGCAGATAATTGGAATTATCCTTATACTCGTAAACAAGCTGCATACCCTGCACCATGGATTGCCGATAATAAATTCTGGCCAACTGTGAAGCGAGTGGATAATGCTTATGGCGACAGAAACCTTGTATGTACTTGCCCAGAAGTAAGTGCTTACGAAGAAGCAGAAGCTTAAAAATAATTATTGAGATGAAGCGCCGGTTGACAATATGTTAATCGGCGTTTTTTTTTGATTTTTTCGGGATTGCAAATGCACAATTAGCAATTCATAGTATGTAATGCTTTTATGGGGAAACGAAATTTGTTAGTATATTTCGGAACCATCGATCATCGATCATCTAATATCTATCATCATTTTCAATGAATTATTTAGCCCACCTCTACCTCAGCAATAACGATCCTCATTTGATGATCGGGAATTTTATTGCCGACCATGTAAAGGGCAGTGCTATCGATTCTTTTTCACCAGAGATTATCGACGGAATAAAATTGCATCGAATGATCGATGAGTTTACCGATCAACATCCGATAGTCGAAATAAGTAAAGCGCGATTGCGTCCGCATTTTCGGAAATACGCAACCGTTATAGTGGATGTTTTTTACGACCATTATTTAGCAAAGAATTGGTCGCAATATCATCATCGATCTTTAGTCGATTTTGCAGATGATGCGTACGGCTTACTTAACGCGCACGAACATATCCTCCCCGAGCGCACTAAATACATGTTATCGTATATGGTTCCTCAAAATTGGTTGTATAATTACCGCGAAGTGGAAGGGATCGAAAGGGCCTTGAAAGGGCTGTCGCGACGCACCAAGTTTGAGTCGGGAATGGAAAATTCTCCAAAATATTTGGTGGAGCATTATGCTGATTTTGAGAGTGAATTCACACAGTTTTTTGCCGAATTGCGCCTCTTTGTTTCTACCGTTACAGCACGGTAATTTTGAAATATTACAAGTTTTGGGTATTTTTATACCTCAAAGACAGATCTATGAAAAAAAATATACTCAGTTTATTATGTGCACTGCCTTTAATTGCAGCGCTTAATGCTAATGCTCAGGTACCTTCTTATGTCCCTACTACAGGCTTAGTAGCTTGGTATCCGTTTAATTCGAACGGAAACGATGCTAGTAACCATAATAACACTCTTGGTAACTATGGTGCAACATTCGTAGCCGACCGATTTGGAACTCCTGCAGCCGCAGCCTCATTTAACGGTTCGTCGAATTGGTTTCAAATAAATGCGCCTAGTTTTACTTTTGCGCAAGGTGGACAATTTACTTATTCGGTATGGGAAAAGAAATCGACACAACCACTAGCAGGTATTGCCTTGATGAATGGAAACAATACGGCAGGTAATTTTATATCGATCATTCAAGGCCCTACAGAAGTTCAGTTTGGTTGTAACAAACAACAATCGGCTTGGATATGGACAACTTGTCCAGATACAATTGGAGCGTGGATGCATATAGTTGTAACTTACAATAACGGTGTGATGAATTTATACCGTGATGGAATGTTACAATCGTCGACTAACTTTACGTATACAGGAACAACAGCTACGAATATGCCATTTTATGTTGGCAGAGGATTCGGTGGAGGATATTATGCTGGATTATTGGATGATGTTGGTGTGTGGAATTTAGCATTATCGCCATTACAAGTTACTGCATTGTACAATAGTGTTACTACTGGACTTGATAACATTACTAAAAACCAAGAGTATTCAGTATTCCCTATTCCTTCTAAAGGAAATGTAACCGTGAAATTGAATAATACATTTGTAGGAAAGCAATTTAACGTGGTTGATCAACTTGGTAAAATCATTTCAACAGGAACAATTGACAACGAAACTGTCTCTGTTGATTTATCGAACTATGCAGCCGGTGTTTATTATTTCGAAACAACAGATAAATCAATAAAAGGATTGAAGATCGTTAGAGACTAAATCTCTTTTAATAAAATAAAAAAAGCACAACTGTTTGGTTGTGCTTTTTTTTGTGCCATAGTTTAATCGCATTTTAATTGAAGCTGATTTTTCCGGCTGATTTATTCCCTAATGGAGTAATCACTTCATAAAAATAAATGCCCGATTTGAAATCATTTCTGTCGATGTAAGTTCTGTTTCCTTCGAAGTCTTTTGTAGAAATTAATCTGCCACTTCCGTCAAAAATAGACAGATGAAATAATCCTTTTTCTTTGCTGAATAGTGTTAGTGTAGATCTTGTGCTGATTGGATTAGGAGTTATCTCAGATCCTATTTGATTCGTTGTATAATTCGTTGGTAATGAGGTAATGCTTGTTATTGTATTGGTTGTGCTATTTGTTGTTACTGCTGTGTTGTAGTCAAAATAAATATGCGCTGTATTATTTATTGTTGTGTTAAGCAGAATGCCATTGCGAGGGAAGATGCTAAATCGCACGAGTCCATGACTATTTACTTCATCGGTTGTGCTGTCAGGAAGCATTATTTGATCAAATCGAAATTCAACTACGCGTCCACTTTTTATTGATATTGTTGCGGGATGACTTGCTCCTAAAAAGACAAATGTGTTTAGGTCTAATTCACTACTAATAGTATCGCGAACGATAACTGTAAACGCTGTGTCATTCCCCGTATTTTGAAAGTTAATTTGATATTTTAATTCATCATTACTCGCAATATTGCCTGACGGTTCAACTGTTTTATTGTTCGGGTCAAATGATGCTTGAACAATTGGCTTGCAATATCCATAATTATTGGCAGTTACTGAATCTCCAACTAAAGGATAGGCAACAGCATTGCTGTTTAATACTGATCCAATAGTTGTTGAACTATTTACTTCTGTATTTATTAAGTAAAGGGCTTCTTCTCCGGGCTTTAAATTGTTATAGGCAAATGTTAATACATTGCCTGTCACATTTTGTGGGGTATTTCCCGATAAGTAGGTGAGGTTGTTGTCGAGAGTAACTACTGCAACATCACTGATGGTATCGGTTCCTTTATTTTTAATGGTTAAAAAATAATTGGGACGTGATCCAGGCCTATGTACCGTTGCATTCAATTCTGCGGTGATATCAGTTATTCCCGGAATCATTTTAATGCCAAAGTTTAATGTGTCGATGTTTAATCCATTTGGTGTCACGCTTTTTATTGTTGGCGATGATGTGATGGTCCAATATGGTTTAGGATGCAACTGTATTCCTATTGTGGAGGTATTGCCTAGATAATTGTATCGATAAATTCCCGATGTATCTGTGTCTATTGCAATGTTTCCTGGATTTATAATCAATGATTCATCTTTCAATAGCGGTTCGTTTGCTTGTAACGTTCCGTTTCCGTTTTTATCCCAAAATACTTTTCCGCTTACTCTTCCTGATACAAGAATATTTGACAATGCTAAACGATAAGCTCCATAACCATATCCATTTAGGTATAGGTAAATGGAGTCATGAGTCATTTCTTTTGGTTGTGCGCAATATCCGGTACTGTCCATGCTTAACCCGTAATTGATTTGTGTCCATGCCGGATTATTGTAGGAGCACATATAAACACCACGATCAGCATTCTGATTCGAATAAAAATACATCGTATCAATTATATGCACTTCTCCTGGTAAATTTGTAGCTGGATTTACTCCTTGATTTAATAAATTCCAAGTAGTACCGTAGTCTGTCGACCTATAAATTTTACTGTAATTTAAACAGGTAATTATGCTGTCGTTGGTAATTGTGAAGTCCGTTACATTTCTATTTAATACTCCCAATGAACTGTTTAATGATGTCCATGTTAATCCTGAGTCTACTGATAAAAGCAATCCTCCTGCACAGGCTGCATAGAGTTTATTTTGATGCCATTTCAATCGAGCAATGGTGGTAACGAATCCGGCATTTGCAGCAGTCCATGTTAATCCGCTATCAGCCGATTTATAAACGCCACTATTGGTGGTAGCTAAATACAGTTCTGTGTTTCCTTTTATAATTTGATTCGGACTATAAGTAGATGTTGGTAATCCTGCAGTTATTTTATTCCATGTAATTGCATTGTCAGTGCTCTTGTATAATCCAGAGTCAGTACACGAAAAATAAGTGTTGCCGTTATTTACAATATATCTTGAAGAACTTCCTTTCGATGCAAAGCCAGTTCCTACTGAATTCCATGTATTGCCATTGTCTGCTGAACGTAACAATGAAGCATTGTTTATTTCAGAGGTGTATAAAAAGTGGTCGTTTGCATTATAATTATAACGACTTAAATTCGATAGAGAGGTGAGTCCATAATTTCTCTCTGCAAAAGTTGCTCCTTGGTTTTGAGATAAATAAAATTTATAACTGCCCATCCAGAAGTCGCCATTGTTGGCATGCATAAATCCGAATCCATCCGTTACGTAAGGACTTGTTGCAGGCATACTCAATGTCCAATTAATTCCATTGGTAGATTCGTAAATTCCTGAACTGGTACTGATGAAAATTTTATTTCCGATGGTAATAATGTTTGATTGAGAAAATGGATATGCACCGGGAATAGTTCCGTTTGAAAAGGTGGCTCCTCCATCAGTAGAATATCTAAAAGGATTTGCAGTATTCGGCAGCGCCCCAACCCAAGTATTGTTGATTTTTCCAAGAATAACTTTGTTGTTTATATTCGGACTTAATCCTGTAACTGTTGTCCACGAACCACCGTTGTTTATTGATCTGGTAGTATTCGTTCCATTATTGATGAGGATGGTGTCAGCATCTTGAATCATATCATTAATATACTGATTCGAAAGAAAAAGCTGCCACGAACTTCCTTGGTCTGATGATCGATAAATTTTATAGTTGACACCTCCAATTCCGCAATATAAGTAGTTAGGTGTTGAGTATAATTTGTAATATGGTAAAGTAGGATTCACACCCGATTTACTTCCGATAGGCATTTCGCTTCCTGCTTTTTCCCACGAATTACCGTTGTCGTTCGATACATAAAGACCATAAAACCAACATGCGGCAAAAACTTTGTTGCCGGCAACAGCTAATCCTTTAATAGTGTTTTCAGGAAGCCCTTTAACTTGGTCCCAATTTAATCCGTTGTCGTTTGTTCTAAATACACCTGTTGTTGTCGCAGCAAATAAATAGGGCGCATTATAAGCCATTGCCGAAACACCGCCATACGATGGTCCTTTGATTCGTTCCCATTGCGCATATAGGGGATTTGTAATCGTAAACAACAGACTAATTATAAAAAACAATTTTTTCATCGATAAAATTTTATGTGACTAATTTTAATTTCCAAAAATAAAAGTAAATGAAAAAAGCCATTATTCTATTGAAATGATGGCTTTTTTTAGGTTAAAGGCGTTTTTTAATGTTTTCTATTGTAAACCGCGAAGGCTCGATATTCAATATTACGTTAGCTCAGTAAAAGAATATCGGAATTGAAATATTCAAATGTTACTAATTTTGTAGTCTAATCACCCATTTATTTATCAGTGTACCCTTGGTTATCGAGTATAGCATTATTTAATCTAAATCCTTCAACACTTAAATTATTTCCGGAATTAACAATACTGTTACATTCAAACTGAGTGCCCGGGCAGTTGCCATTTACAGCTATTCCTGATGGTAAGTCAGTTAATGTATTGTCTTTAATTAGATTTAGTTTGCCCATGCTTTCGTAAACTTCACCGTTAACATTTCTTTATCAGTTGTAAGTTTAGCAATAAACAATTCGCTCGCGTATGGAGCCATGTTTACATTGGAAGTAAAATAACCATTGTAAATAGGTGCTTCTATTTGGTACAACAATGCACCTGAAATACTAAAAATTTGAAGTAACCCTTTCTTTCCTTTTAATTGTTGTGCATTTATATATGCTGTTTGCCAATCATTATTGTAATAAATAAACAATTTAGGCATTACTATAACTTCTTCGGCTATGCCTACCGTTAGCGAATCGCAACCACCACCTACCCACGGACCTAATTCGTAATTGGGGTTATTAGGGAGTCCTACATAAGTACGATGTCCGCCCAAGCTAAAACTAAATGGTTGAAAATCGCAGGCTGCTCCAAGGCTATCAGGAGCGTTAATAACTGAAAGATTTGAATTTACTGTATTCCATGTTGTATCACAGTATAAATAATCAAATGCACAATCTCCTCCGTTCCACATGCTGCTTACATAAATTTTATTATCAGGGCCCATTTGGATACAACCTAATTCATCAGGCACAATAGAGGTTCGAAGTGTATCAGCACTAGCCAAAAAGTTGGGTGCATTCAAATCATATTGCACTAAGTAGCTTTTGTATGGAAAAGCACCTTGTAGTATAGAAGTGGTGTACATTTTGCTCCCATCAGGTGAAATAGCTAAACTCCAATAGGTTTTATAATTTCCCGAAGTTGTTGCAGGACTAAGTTGTGCTACATTAGATAACAATCCCGAGCAACGATCGAATGAATAGCGCTCAATTAAATTATCTCCCGCACAACTATATAATAGTTGGCCATCTTTTGTGAATTCGTTTCGTTGAAAACTCCCTGAATTACTTGGGAAACCAATATTCTGATGAAAAGGCCCACTAATACCTGCAGGGCTTACCAAATATAAATAAAAATCATTCATGGCTGATGCAGGGTCCCACGACTTGCAAAGCAACCACCAATCACGCCCATTACCATGTTTCACCGCTGCCAAGGCATCTGAAATGCGAAAATTGAGCAACTGCACGTTCTTTTGTAATACATAACCTGATCCATTATTCAAGCTCATGTCTACAACATTATAGTAGAGACCTTGGTTGTTGCTAGAACTAGTTACTCCAGCTGTAAATACATAGAACTGTTGCAGATTACCAGGTTTGGGTAAAATAAGCATTTCTTGGTACCATAGGGCAGACACCAAACTATCGCCGTTCGATATTTTGTGGTGTTGCTTATTAACTAAATAACCATAATTATAGGTGTATGGTGGGTTAGGAGGAATCCAAATATCAATATTAGGCGAACCTCCATAAAATATTAAATTCCCGACACTATCACAAATACTTGCACAAGTTCCTCTTGCCCTTAAAATACTTTCACCTGCTATTGGATTATTTAAATTAATGAAATCAATTCCTGCACTATCTCCAAAACACCAATAACGGTCGGTGAATTGGGCATTTACGTTTAAACTAATCAAGCTTAAAAGTAACATGAAAAATGTTAGTTTACGCCTCATTTTGTTTTTACAAACTTCACCGACACCATTTCCTTGTCAGTAGTTAATTTAGCTATAAACAATTCGCTGGCAAAGGGAGCCATGTTTACATTGGAAGTAAAATACCCATTGTATATAGGTGCTTCTGTTTGGTACAGCAATGCACCTGAAACATTGAAAATTTGTAGCAGCCCTTTCTTTCCTTTTAATTGTTGTGCATTTATAAATGCTGTTTGCCAATCACTATTATAATAAACAAACAATTTAGGAGTAATTAGAGCTTCTTCGGCTATGCCTACCGTTAGTGAATCGCAACCGCCGCCTATCCACGGACCTAATTCGTAATTAGGGTTATTGGGGAGACCCCAATAGGTGCGATGTCCTCCCAAATTAAAGCTGAATGGTTGAAAATCGCAAGCTGCGCCTAAGCTGTCGGGGTAATTTATAACTGAAAGATTGTTGTTAATGTAATTCCATGTTGTATCACAAAATAAATAATCGAAAGCAGAATCAGCTTTAAAGAACATACTACTTAAATATATTTTACCATCAGGACCAATTTGAAGTTGACCTAGTTGTGCCGGATCTATACTGGTATAAATTGTATCTGCACTCGTTAAAAAGTTTGAAGCATTTAAATCATATTGCACTAAATAACTTATATTTTGACTTGGCCCTTGCTGAACCGAGGTGGTGTACATTTTACTGCCATCAGGAGAGAGGGCAAGGCTAAAATAGAATTTACCTACTGTTGTTGATATAGGACTTAATTGGTAAACATTTGATAATTGACCTGTACATCTATCGAATGAATAACGCTCAATCAAATTATCGGTAGTGCAACTATATAGGAATTGACCGTCTTTAGTAAATTCATTGCGTTGAAGTGACCCCACATTCAATACACCAATATTCTGATGAAAGGGACCACTAATACCACTAGGGCTTACCAAATACAAATAAAAATCATTCATGGCGGTAAATGGATCCCACGATTTGCAGAGCAGCCACCAATCGCGCCCATTACCATGTTTTACCGCTGCCAATGCATCTGAAATGCGAAAATTAAGTAACTGCACGTTTTTTTGCAAAACATACCCCGCTCCATTATTTAAGCTCATATCTACAACATTATAGTAGAGCCCTTGGTTGTTGCTAGAACTAGTAACACCCGCTGTAAATACATAAAATTTATTAATACTTCCCGGCTTTGGTAAAATAATCATTTCCTGGTACCATGCTGATGTAACTAGGCTATCACCATTTGCTATTTTATGGTGCAGATTATTAATTAAATAACCATAGTTATATGTATATGGAGGATTAGGAGGAATCCAAATATCAATATTGGGTGATCCTCCATATAGTATTAAATTACCTACTGAGTCACAAATACTCGCACATGTACCTCTAGCCCTTAATATACTTTCACCTGCAATAGGGTTATTTAAATTGCTGAAATCAATACCTGCACTATCGCCAAAACACCAATAACGGTCAGTGAATTGGGCATTAGCAGTTAAACCAAATATGTTTAACAGAAGTATGAAAAATGGTAGTTTGCACCTCATTTTGTTTTTTAAAACGACAGCATTATTATTTAATAGTTTAAATCAAAAATACACAAAATAAAAAGAACCAAAGGGGGGTATTTTTCCCGGTATCAAAAGGGGGTGTTTTTCCCGGTATTTATAAACACGATATAATAATTTGGGGTGATTTATGGGTGAAAAGAAAGCAAGTATTTGTATTTCAGTTGCTTGAGAAAGAAGGATTGTTTTAAGAAAATACTATTAGGGCGCTTTTTGATAAAAAGCATCAATGAATGCTGAAACTAGCAAAAAGCATTTTTATACCCGATACTTAAAAAATTTCTTTACTTGTTTGTCTCCGTCCGATACTACTTCAATAATGTAAACACCACCGTTCAAATTACTCACATCAATAGGGTAGGGATAAGCATATCCTCCTGTAGAACCTGCTCCAGGAATATATACTTGAAATTCGCTTTCTCTGTAGCCTAAGGGTGTGTAAATGGTGATAAGTACATAGCCTCCAATTTTGCGGAAGATTTGAAGATTCAGTTCGTAGGTTGCGGTATTTGGTGTGATGTCAAAATCGAACGATTCACAGCTGCCGTCAGTATAGTTGTTTAAGCCTTCTTTATAGTAAGCAAAGCAGTCGTTGCGGTAGGTCTTGCCGTCACATCCACAAACTGGACGGTAGTCGCCGGGACAAGAATACGTGGGCTGAGCGGGGCGATTTGGGTCCTGACAAGCCAACTGCCCTAAACTACTTATCGAGTGTAGCAGTAAGCCTAAAATTAAGGTTAAACGACCCAGATTCCTTTTCATACCTACAAATATACGATAGCATTGGGCTAAAAGAAAGAACCCCCGCCGATTATATTCGACAGGGGTCTTTTTATGACATTCTAATTTGCTTTATTAAGCTTCTAAAATTTCCATAACGAAGTATCCGAGGCTTTTTAATGCCCTTTCATTATTCGCCGGCTAACATCGCCGCGGCGTATTCACGATTCATCCTCGCAATATTGCTCACAGAAATTCCTTTCGGACATTCCGCTTCACATGCTTCTGTGTTTGTACATGCTCCAAATCCTTGTTCGTCGTGTACTTTTAACATGTTTGTTACTCGCATCTTCGCTTCTGCTTTTCCTTGTGGTAATAAAGCATACTGAGATACTTTCGCCGACATAAATAACATCGCCGATGAGTTTTTACATGCTGCTACACAAGCTCCACATCCAATACATGCTGCTGCGTTAAATGCTTCGTCAGCATTCCACTTTGGAACTGGAATAGCATTCGCGTCAGGAGCAGATCCTGTGTTTACGCTAACGAATCCGCCCGCTTGCTGGATTTTCTCCAAAGCCGTACGGTCAACAATTAAATCGCGTAAAACCGGGAATGCTGCCGCTCTCCATGGCTCAATAATAATTGTATCGCCATTCTTGAAGCTGCGCATGTGCAACTGACAAGCCGTAACACCTTTGTTAGGTCCGTGCGCTCGTCCGTTGATGTACATGCTGCACATCCCGCAAATACCTTCGCGACAATCATGGTCAAATGCGATAGGGTCTTTGCCTTCTTTAATTAGATCTTCGTTTACTACGTCTAACATCTCTAAAAATGACATGTCAGGTGATATATTTTTAGCCGGATAGGTCTCTATACGACCAGTGTCTGAAGCATTTTTTTGTCTCCAAACCTTTAATGTTAAATTCATATTTCCACTCATGATCGGAAGTATTTTTTTTAATCGTGGTATTGTTAAGGTTGATTACTTGTAAGAGCGTTGTGAACGTTGAATAAATTCATATTCTAACTCTTCTTTGTGAAGTTGGTGAGCTTGATTGTCGCCTTTGTATTCCCAAGCTGCTACATAGGCAAAGTTGTCATCGTCACGTAATGCTTCTCCTTCCGGTGTTTGGTATTCTTCACGGAAGTGTCCACCGCAACTTTCTTTTCTTTCAAGCGCATCCACCATCATTAATTCTCCTAATTCAAGATAATCGGCAACACGTCCCGCTTTCTCTAAATTCTGATTTAATTCGTTGTCGCTGCCTGGTACTAAAAGGTCTTTCCAGAACTCTTCACGTAATGCGCGCATTTTTACAATTCCTTCTTTAAGTCCTTGCTCATTACGTCCCATACCACAGTGATTCCACATGATTAATCCTAATTCACGGTGGAAGTCATGTACTGTTTTCTTTCCTTTGATAGAAAGTAGTTTGTTTAGTCTTTCTTTTACTGCTTTCTCTGCTTCCATAAACTCAGGAGTATCGTTGGCAATCGGCTTACGCTCAACACCCGCTAAATAGTCTCCAATTGTGTATGGTAACACGAAATATCCATCGGCTAGTCCTTGCATCAACGCCGAAGCTCCTAAACGGTTTGCTCCGTGGTCGCTGAAGTTAGCTTCTCCACATGCATATAAGCCCGGAATAGTTGTCATCAAATTATAATCTACCCATAGTCCGCCCATTGTATAGTGAACCGCAGGGTAAATCATCATTGGTGTTTTATAAGGATTGTCGCCAGTAATTTGTTTGTACATGTCAAACAGGTTACCATATTTCGCCTCAACTGCTTTTTCTCCTAAACGGTTAATAGCATCGCTGAAGTCAAGATATACTGCTAATCCTGTTTTTCCTACTCCGTATCCTTTGTCGCACATGTCTTTTGCAGCACGTGAGGCAATATCACGTGGTACTAAGTTCCCGAATGAAGGGTATCTTCTTTCTAAGTAGTAATCGCGATCGTCTTCAGGAATATCTGCTGGGGGACGAGGGTCTCCTTTTTGTTTTGGTACCCAAATACGTCCGTCGTTACGTAACGACTCCGACATCAACGTTAATTTCGATTGGTGATCACCCGAAACCGGAATACAAGTAGGGTGAATTTGCGTCATACAAGGGTTTCCGAAGAAAGCTCCTTTTTTATGCGCTCTCCAAATTGCAGTTGCATTCGATCCACGAGCATAAGTTGTCAGGTAAAATACGTTTCCGTATCCACCAGTACAAAGTACTACTGCATGTGCACTGTGACGTTCGATTTCGCCAGTTACCATGTCGCGCGCAATAATTCCGCGTGCCTGACCATCAACCATTACTAATTCTAACATCTCGTGACGAGTGTAGCTCTTAATTTGTCCCGATCCTACCATGCGGTTCATCGCACTGTAAGCTCCTAACAATAATTGCTGTCCCGTTTGACCTTTTGCATAGAAAGTACGTGATACCTGAGCTCCACCGAATGAACGGTTGTCGAGTAATCCGCCGTACTCACGTGCAAAAGGAACACCTTGCGCAACGCATTGGTCGATGATGTTCACGCTCACTTGAGCTAAACGATGAACGTTCGCCTCACGAGCACGGTAGTCACCACCTTTAATAGTATCGTAGAATAAACGGTAAACGCTGTCGCCATCATTACGATAGTTCTTCGCAGCGTTAATACCTCCCTGTGCCGCGATACTGTGCGCGCGACGAGGGCTATCTTGAAAACAGAATGTTTTTACATTGTATCCTAATTCAGCAAGAGAAGCAGCTGCCGAAGCTCCTGCTAGTCCCGTTCCTACAATGATAACATCGTAGCGGCGTTTGTTCGCCGGATTTACAAGCTTAAGATTAAACTTATGACGGTCCCATTTTTCTGATAATGGACCTGCCGGTATTTTTGAGTCAAGCGTCATAGTCGATGTTCTTTCTTAGTGTTTAATGAATAAAAAGTAAAGTGGCATTGCAGCAAACAATGCCGGAATGATAATGGCAAATAGTAGATTCCCTAAGCCCTTAATGATAGGAGCATAGGTCTTTGAACGAATACCGAATGTCTGGAATGCACTCTGGAATCCATGCGCAAGATGGTAGGATAAGGCGATCATTGCCAATACATAGAAGGCTACGTATAGCGGCGATTTGAAAGCTTCTGCTACTTCTCCGTATAAATCTTTTAACTCAACCACTTCGTAAGTAGCCATGCGACCACTCATATCTTGTTGGTTAATAGTGTAATGTCTAGGCTCTTTGAAGTCTTTAGCCTGAATGGTAATCACGGTGTCGAACGGAGTTCCTTCAGTAGGAATTTCGCCGATCTTAGTGATGTACTGCTTCGCTTCCATAGGCACGAAGTGGAATTCTCTCCAGAAATGTCCCATGTGTATTACGATGAATACCAATAAAACAGTTCCTAAAAGACCCATGTTGCGCGACGACCAAGAGGCACTTGCGTCACTTTTTGCACCAGCATACTTCACCGGACGAGCTTGGCGATTTTTGTTAACCAGATAAAATCCGTTTAACGCGTGTACTAGAATCAATAGATAATTCACGTACGATACCACCTTGATAAGAGGGAAGGTCGTCATGAAAACAGCATATTGATTGAATGCTTTTCCGCCATCATTTTTAAATAATTGCAGATTACCTGACATGTGCACCAGCACAAACAGGCATAAGAATAAACCGGTGAAGGCCATTAACCACTTGCGGCCAACCGATGAATTCAGGAATTCGAAGAATTTACTCATAGCGAATGTTATAACAGTTGTATTTAAATACGGGTTTTTAAGGATCACAAATTTAGCTTCGACAAAGCAAGCAGCAAGGGAAATTTGCAATATTTAGAGTCATTCTAATGAATGCCCTAAAGTATAATGGTTCAGTCACATACACTACTTAGTGAACAGGCTAAGGGTGGATTGTCGATAAAAAAGAGGGGCCTTGCGCCTTCGAAAGCTCATTTAGGGGGCTTTTTTGTGGAACTTATGACCAATTAGGCGCTTGCCGCTGAATAAAGTCATTACCCATTTTCTTTCGGATTTCTTTTTCGTAGTTTCGTCATCTGAAAATCAATGTATCCAAGGATTATGAAATATCTTCCAATAGACTCCCAGCTGTTCATCGAAAATCGTGAACGTTTTAAAGCTCAGTTGAAACCGGGCGCTATCGCATTTTTTAATGCTAATGATGAAATGCCACGTTCTGCCGATCAGAACTTCGTTTTTCATCAACATCCCGATCTGTTTTACCTCACTGGTATCGATCAGGAGCAAACTTTATTGGTGATATTCCCCGATGCTCCACTTCCGAAGTACAGAGAGATCTTGTTCGTGCGTAAGACGAATGAGCATATCGCTATTTGGGAAGGGCATAAATACACGAAAGAAGAGGCACGCGCAACTTCGGGAATTCAAAGCATCTTCTGGACAGAAGATATCGGCAGTATCGTTCCGATGTTGATGAATCATTGCAAAAGCGTTTATGTGAACTTGAATGAGAATGATCGTTTCTCGAGTGAGGTTCCATATAAAGAATTGCGTTTCGCGAATGAAATGAAGAATCGCTACCCTGGACATGAATTTTTACGTTCGGCTCCAATTATGGCTG
Source organism: Bacteroidota bacterium (assembly GCA_023251535.1). GTDB lineage: Bacteria > Bacteroidota > Bacteroidia > AKYH767-A > OLB10 > CAINEC01. Next base: position 253,003 of record JAHEYP010000001.1, on the reverse strand, counting down.
ATTTAAGAGCGATAAAAAGCGATTTCGAAATCAAATTGATGCAACGCGCTATCGATATTACTGAAAAGGCTTTCCGTCGCGTTCTGCGCTTCGTAAAACCTGGCGTAATGGAGTACGAAATTGAAGCGGAAATTACGCATGAATTTATTCGTAAACGTGCTACCGGTCACGCCTATACCCCAATCATTGCTTCAGGAAAAAATGCAAATGTGTTGCATTATATCGACAATAATAATGTTTGTAATGATGGCGATGTGATCTTACTCGATTTCGGTGCTGAATATGCGAATTATGCAGCCGATTTATCGCGTAGTATTCCTGTAAACGGATTATATACCGAGCGTCAACGTGATGTTTACAATGCTTGCTTAAGAGTAATGAAACAAGCTAAAGCGATGTTGGTTCCAGGAAATACGATCGAGAATTATCATTTCGAAGTAGGTAAAATAATGGAAGGCGAATTAATCGGTCTTGGCTTACTCGATAAGGATGAAGTGAAAAAACAAAATCCTGATATGCCATTGTATAAAAAATATTTTATGCATGGTACTTCGCACTTCTTAGGACTCGATGTGCATGATATCGGTAATCGTTATCAACCAATGAAAGCAGGTATGGTGTTCACTTGCGAACCCGGAATTTATATCCCTGAAGAAGGTCTCGGAATTCGTATCGAAAACGATATCTTAATCACTACAAAAGAGCCTGTCGATTTAATGGCAGCAATTCCTGTTGAAGTGGAGGATATTGAAGAAGCAATGCGTGAAGCTGCTGAAATGAGAATGGCACACCATCACTAAAATAAATTTGATTTAGAATTGGTGATCGGTTTAATTCCGGTCACCAATTTTTTGTTTTAAAGCGAAATGAAAAAAGGTTTAATTATTTGGCTGTTAGTTTGCCTTGCTATTATTGGTGGTGCAACTATTCTGTTTAATAAATTAGATAATGGCAGTGATGTAGCTGCTACTAACTTACCTGCGAATGTTTTTCATTCGGGTGATCTCATTTTTCAATCGTCACTATCGGCGCAAAGTATTGCCATTAAATTAGCTACGCATTCCAATTACAGCCACTGCGGAATTATTTATGCCGATAAAAATAAATACTATGTATTAGAAGCTGTTACTCCTGTGAAAATCACTCCGTTTTACGAGTGGATCAGTAGGGGAGAGAAGGAGCGTTTTGTGGTGAAGCGATTGAAGAACGCAAATGCCTTGCTGAATGATTCAAACATCGCTAAATTAAAAGCCGAAGCCGAAAAATATATTGGTAAACCATACGATATTTATTTTGAGTGGAGCGATGAAAAAATTTATTGTTCAGAGTTGATATGGAAAGTGTTTCATAATGCTTTGAATATTGATTTTTGTCCTACAAGAAAGTTAAGTTCTTTCGATCTATCGGCTCCTCAAGTACAAGCGTTGATGTATAATCGCTATCAAAATAGTATCCCGTTAAATGAAACGGTTGTTGCTCCTGTCGATATTTTTCAATCGCCTTTACTCGAAACAATTTTTGCTAATGGCAAAGTAATTAAGAATTAAACTTGATTGTTAAGTGTTTTTAGTATTATTGCGATTGTTGTTGAAACTTTCATTAGTTACAATGCACTTACTTATCGCATTCACTGAAAAACATTGGTAGCATAATTTCCAATGAAATTCAATACTGCTTATTGTTCTTATAACAGTTTTATTCAGCTCTATGAATTTCATTAAAATACTTCTGCTTTCTTCCATGTTATCAATAATTGCATTAAGCACGGCTTCTGGTTCAATCGTAATTGATTCGGTCGCTACTACCATCAGCACTTGTACAAATAACGGAACAGCAACTGTTTATGCAACGGGAATACCTTCTAACGGAATATTATATGCTATTGTAGCGGGACCGATTATAGCTCCAATTCAGAATAGTAATATTTTTAATTCGTTGTTTCCTGGAACGTATACTGTTCGTGCTTATACTGTGAATTTCGATAGTACCGAAACACAATTTCAAATTACTGGAAACTATCAACTTCCTAATTTTACATTGATAGGATCAGACCCTACTTGTCCTTCATTTAGTGATGGATCGATTTATATTGAAGTAGATAGTGCTTACGGATTAGCCCCGTTTACTTATAGTATAACTGCTCCGGTAATTTATCCATCCCAATCGCAAAACATCTTCAACGGACTAACTGCAAATAATTATTTTGTCAGAGTAACTGATGCTTGTGGAAATTATCAAACCCGAACTGAAAATTTGGCACCTACAAGTACAGGTTTAGTTCAATATAATTCGTATAATTTACCTTATATCGAAAAATTGAATTGCGATTCAATGGTGGTGTCAATGTATTTGTATTTGTACAATGATAAAGATAGTTTCCCTCTTATTACTAGTTTTTCCAATTCCTTTGGTGGTATTATAGATACACTTTATGCTATCCCACTAGATACAATTAACTATAATCCTGGATTATATCAGATAATTGATACAGTAGCGGGATATGATTATGGCGATTATATGCAAATTGCTATTACCGATATTTGCGGTGAAACAATGTATACTTTCTTAAATCAGATTTTGCCTTTTACTTTTTTAACCAATTTTTATGGAGCTAGTGTGAATTGTGTTACTGACGTTACAATGGGAGTTTCATTACCGCAGTATCCCTACGTACAGTATTTCAATATGAGTACCGATGACTTACTTTCTTTTACATTAATAGACCTGCAATCGGGGCAAATTGTTGATTCAATTAGCGATGTTCCGATAGGAAGTATCGTTGTTCACGCGCAAACTCCGGGTAATTTTTATCAGCTTAATTTGACTGATAATTGCGGACATTTATTCCAACAAACGATTCAATGGCCAACGCAGGGTAGCCCGTATTTGGCAAATAATTATTACTTTGGCTGTAAAGATTCTACGGCTACTTTAGTTTTGGAATATCGTAATTTTAGTTCTCCAGTAACTCTTACTTTCTTATCGGGACCTAACGTTGTGGGAAGTACGAAACCACGATATAGTTTTTCTGATTCAATAATTTACCCTCGTGTTTTTACTAGCGGCATTCCTAACTATTTTTATATTCGAGATCTCGGTGTAGGATTATATACTTATGAAGTTGCCGATTCTTGTGGAAATGTTGTGCAAGGAAGTTTTTTGGTGGAACCCTATATGGTTTCTGATTTGCAATATTATTGGGATATAAAACCAAGTTGTTTAAATGATAATACCTTGTTTTATAATTTTCAAGTAGGCACGCCAATGGCGGTTTCGGCTTCCATTTATGATATAAGTACCGGAGCAGTTGTTGCCTCGCCTTATCTTACAGGGATAGTCGATTCAATTACTAATTTGTCGATAGGACAATATTCATTGGAAGTCTATTATGGAAATAGAAATGGTAATGGGAATTATTATGATGGAAGTATTGTTAATAATCCCAATACTTGTTGGGTGTTGTATGATACTATTACAATCTCTCCAATTACAAGTAATACTTTTATTACCGATAATACCATTTTTTGTTCAGGTATAAATTACGTTGAGTTGGTGCTCGATTCAACCCGTGGAGTGCCACCATATAAGTTCGAAATTGTTAGCGGTCCGCAAACTTTTTCGCAGCAGGATAGTGGGATATTTCAAATTAATATTCCCGGTAATTACCTCATAAGTATTGAAGATGTTTGTGGTAATAATTATACGCAACAACTTTCAATTTCAACCGATTCTTTTCCTCCTATTGTTAAAGCAGGATCTACTTGTGCAGGTGGAGATGTGTATTTGTATAGCGTATCATCTCCTGCTTATTTCTCCTATATCTGGCAAGCTCCAAACGGTACAACATACAATGGTGATACTTTAGCTTTTACTCCTTTTTCTGTAGCCGATACTGGTACTTACATCGTTTATAAAGTAGTGAATATAAACGGTTGTACGGATACGCTAATAACTACTTATAATTTAAATATTGGCGATCAGTTTGCACAGTCGTTCTCGATCTGTGATGGTGATAGTGTGTTTATTGTAAATAATTATGTTTCGTTGCCCGGAGTTTATATTGATACTTTAACCAATTCATTTGGTTGTGATAGTACTATAACTTCTACTGTAACATTCTTGCCATTGCAGATCGATTCGACCAACTACAGAATATGTTTTGGTGATAGCGTGAATGTTGGTGCTAATTACTATTCTTCACCAGGTACTTTTACCGATACGTTAATAGTAAATGGTTGTAAAACGGTAGCTATAACAAGTCTGTTGGTTGATAATTTCCGCGACTCAATTACGGCTTCTGTTTGTCAAGGTGTAAGCTATTCTGTAGGTAATTCTTCTTATTCAGTCTCTGGAGTGTATAGCGATACTTTAAATTCTGTTACAGGTTGCGATAGTATTATTGTTACTTCTTTAACTGTAATTCCATTAAATACTGAAATCAATACTTATAGTATTTGTTATGGTGATAGTATTCATGTTGGCAATAATTTTTATTCGGTTGCTGGTGTTTATGTCGATACTATTCCCGTTGCTGGCGGATGTAGTAAAGTTGTGACCTCTAATTTATCTGTCATTAATTTGGTTGATTCTATCTCGGCTACTTTTTGCACCGGTAGTTCTTATAACTTCGGAAATGTGATTTTGTCGTCGCCAGGTGTTTATGCCGATACACTTACTTCTATTTCTGGATGCGATAGTGTGATTGTGTTGAATCTGATTCAAAATTCTCCTTTTGTCGATACTACAGCACTTAAAATTTGTGAAAATGATAGTATTCTCTTCGAGGGAATATATTATAATCAATCGGGATTATATTCTCAAACTTTTACCACTTCTGGTTGTGATAGTACGCGAATTCTCGATTTGCAAGTCGTGCCTCTACCAACATTTGCATTGAGTACTGATCTCGATTCAATTAATGCTGGCGAATCTGTTTTCTTGCAAGCGTCGACGTCATTATTGCAAAGTTATTTATGGACAGGCAATGCGTCTTTTTCTTCTCCTAATTTATATACCACCAATGCTACCTTGCTCAATTCGGCATGGATCTATTTGACTGTTGATAGTGCGAATAATTGCAAAACACGCGATTCTATTTTCATTTATGTTATTGCCAATGATGGCGATACTTGTGAGAGCGCAACACTTTCTGTTCCCAATGTCTTTACTCCAAATAACGATGGAATTAATGATGTCTTTAAGCTATCGGTGACCAATATTCAAGTCGATAATTTCGAGATATTTGATAGGTGGGGTAAGAAATTATTTGCTACTAGCGATCCAACTATAGGGTGGACAGGTGTCTTCAATTCGAAAAAATGTACAACAGGTGTTTATTTCTATATCGTAAACTATATCAGTTGCCTCGATGGTTCTTCTAAAACGAAGAAAGGCAATTTGAGCTTGCTATATTAGTTGATGCTTAGAAAGGTCTCCAATCTAACTCCACACTTTAGTGCCTTCTGTGCAGTTCTTGCACATCTCAATCTCTGCGCGTGAGCGAACTACTGATGCTCTGAAATTTTGGTACTTTTCATTGTGCCACAACGAAGAAAAACTTTCGGTTTGCAAATTCCCCATTTTATACCAAGCATCTTTGTCGAAACAACATGGAACAACTGTGCCATCCCATGTAATCACACAGCTATGCCAAAGCTTCCAACAATGATTTAAAAGTTGGTTTTTGATTTCGTATTTGTTCTCTCCGATTTGAGTGTAGCGCGAATATTTTTCTTGAGTAGGTATCAACGGATTCCCATTTTCATAGTCGTAAATCTGAGCCGTTTTTAATCCTACTTCATCAACACCTAACTCTTTTGCTAATTGTTCTACTTCTGCAATTTGATGTTCATTAGGCTTTACTACTAAAAACTGAAAAATGATATGCGGTGTACTCGATTTTAATTCTTTCTTCCACTTCACAATGTTCTTTGTCCCTTCAATCACTTTTTCAAGCTTTCCTCCAATACGGTATTGTTCGTATACTTCTTGAGTGGTTCCGTCAATGGAGATGATGAGTCGGTCTAAACCTGATTCTACCGTTTTTCGGGCATTCGCATCCGTTAGATAATGCGCATTAGTAGAAGTAGCCGTGTAAATTCCCTTTTTTGAGGCATATTTTACTAAATCGGTGAAAGAAGGGTGTAAGTAAGGCTCGCCTTGGAAGTAAAAAATCAAATACCAGAGTGAATTGCTTACCTCATCAATGATTTTGGTGAATGTATCTTCCTCCAGCATCCCCGTAGGGCGAGTGAAAGAACGTAATCCACTAGGACATTCCGGACAGCGTAAGTTACACGAAGTTGTTGGCTCAAATGAAAGCGCAATGGGCATTCCCCATTGAACCGGCTTCTTGCTGAAACGCGTGATATAATAGGACGTTACAACTTTAAGAGCGTTAATTACCCTCCCAGCACTCATCTTACTGATGAAATTTATCCCGTCCTTTAAATTGCGATTCATAGCTCGCTCCAAAGTTATGGTTTCTGCTGATTTATATCAGTATCTCGCCCTAACAATGTTTTTGATGTAGGCGAACTCCATTTTTCTTGTTTTTCGAGAACCTCGCTATCGTTTAATTAGTATTTTTACTTACCCATGTTCAACAAACCGGCGAAATATATTTTAAGAAATCGTGTGTTGTTGCTGATTATCATTTCAGTAGTAACGGCTTTTATGGGTTGGGAAGCATCCAAAATTGAGCTTTCGTACGAATTTGCCAAGATATTACCTGCAAATGATCCCGATTATAAGGATTACGCCGAGTTTAAATCAAAATTCGGTGAGGATGGCTCTGTCATGGTGCTTGGTATCAGGGATTCATCCTTTTTTACATTAAAAAAATACAACGACTGGTGGAAGCTAGGCGAAGATGTAAGAAAGATGGATGGCATCGAAGCTGTAGTTTCTGTGGCTCGATTGTATGTGGTGCAACGAAACGATTCAATGCGTCGATTCGATATGAAATTGTTGTCGCCTCAGTTATGCTCGTCTCAAGCTGAAGTCGATTCCATTCATGCCGTAATCAACGATCTTCCGTTTTACGACGGATTCGTTTTCAATAAGTCAACGAATAGCACGTTGATGGCTATCACTTTTGATAAGACGAAGTTGAATACTAAAAACCGTCTCGAAATTGTTAAGCAAATTCAAGAGCGTGCTGATCAATACGGAGTCGATAATAAAATTGATGTGCATATCAGCGGTATGCCTTTTATTCGCACCGCTATTACTGGAAAAGTGGTGAAGGAAATGAAATTATTTTTGTTGCTAGCAGTTTTAGTAACAGCTCTTGTTTTGTTTATTTTTTTCCGCTCATTGCAAGTAGTTTTCTTTTCATTGATCGTAGTGGCAGTGGGTGTAGTTTGGTCGTTGGGGTCGATAGCGTTGTTGGGATATAAAATAACTATTCTCAGCGGACTAATTCCTCCACTCATAATTGTAATCGGAATTCCGAATAGCATCTTTATGCTGAATAAATATCAATCGGAATTCTCACGACATGGATCGCAAGGTGCTGCGCTTGTAAGAATGGTTCAGCGTATCGGATTTACTACGTTCTTGGCTAATGTAACAACGGCAATCGGATTTTTTGTATTGTATTTTACAGGTTCTCGTTTGTTAATGGAATTCGGATTAGTTGCTTCGTTGAATGTAATGGCAACTTGGGTGATTTCTATAATATTGATTCCAATCGTGTTTAGTTATTTATCGCCGCCAAAGGTGAAACATATTAAACATCTCGAAGCACCTCGTACGCAGAAGACCTTGTATTACGTGGATCATTGGGTGCGCTTTCATACGCGTAAAATTTATGCTGTAGTGGTGGTTATTTTGATTATTTCGGGATATGGAATGTCGAAGTTAGATAACGTTGGATTTGTGGTTGATGATTTGCCATACAACGATCCTGTTTATCTCGATATGAAATTTTTCGAGAAGAATTTCAAAGGCGTTCTTCCTCTTGAGTTTACAGTGTCAACGCGCAATAACGAAAGCGTTTTGCAACCCGTTACTTTGCAAAAGATAAATCGTTTGGAGAAAGAATTATCGCATTTCGATGAGTTGTCTAAACCGATTTCTGTTGTTGATGGAATTAAGTTTACTTATCAAGCTTTTCATGGTGGTGAACGCAAGTATTATATACTACCAGGGGCAATGGATCTTGCTGAAATGTCGTCGTTTATTGACGATAAGAAAGGTAAAACGCAAATGTTTAAGAGTTTCCTCGATAGTGCAAAATCAGAAACGCGTATCAGTGTGCAAATGGCCGATATTGGTTCTAAGCGAATGGATGCGTTGATGAAAGTAATTCGTCCGAAGGTAGATTCAATATTCCCTAAAGAAGATTACTCAACCACCGTTACTGGAAACAGTTTGATATTCTTGAAAGGAAATAAATACTTACTCGAAAACTTAATTGAGAGTATGTTACTTGCTATTTTCCTTATTTCATTAATCATGATTACCTTGTTTATGTCGGTGAGGATGATTCTGATCTCAATACTTCCAAGTATTATTCCGCTAATTATCACGGCGGGATTGATGGGGTATTTCCACATTGCATTAAAGCCATCAACAATTTTAATTTTCAGTATCGCCTTCGGAATTGCCAGCGATCAAACAATATATTTCTTGACAAAGTATCGCCATGAAATGCGAAACAGCAAAGTGAAGTCGATCTCAAAAGCAGTGCGTACTACTATTTATGAAACGGGTATGAGTATGATCTATACTGCGGTAATTTTGTTTTTCGGATTCTTTATTTTTAGTGCTTCCGATTTCGGAGGTACGGCAGCGTTAGGAAAATTATTAAGTGTGACGTTGCTGGTGGCGATGTGTTCTAACTTAATTTTGCTGCCTGCATTCTTAGTTAGTTTAGAAAGAAGATTAACCACTAAAGCGTTCCTTTCAGAGCCTTTATTCGAATATGATTCAGAAGAAAGTGATATTGAATTGGACGATCTCGAGGTTAAAAAATAACTCTTATATATATTTGTGAAACTTTCTGTAGGGTTGATGTACTAACAGTTATCAATCGTTCAGAAGTTCCTCAAAAAAGCTTCAATAACGAAAAATTATGAAAGGTATTATCCTTGCCGGTGGCTCCGGTACCCGACTTCATCCTCTAACGTTGGCAGTAAGTAAGCAACTGATGCCCGTTTACGATAAACCGATGATCTATTATCCGTTAAGCGTGTTAATGATGGCCGGTATTAATGAGATTTTAATCATTACTACCCCTCACGATCAAGCAATGTTTAAGAAGTTATTGGGCGACGGAAAAGAGTTGGGCTGTAATTTCGAATATGCAATTCAAGATATCCCTAATGGTCTGGCTCAGGCGTTTGTGATAGGAGAGAAGTTTATCGGAAATGACAGTGTAGCCCTAATCTTGGGTGATAATATCTTCTACGGCACTGGTTTACACCAGTTGTTAATTGAAAATCAGAATCCTGAGGGTGGAGTAGTATTCGCATACCATGTTTCGGATCCTGAGCGTTACGGAGTAGTTGAGTTCGATGCTAATAAGAAGGCTATCAGTATCGAGGAAAAACCTACCGCTCCTAAGTCAAATTATGCAGTACCGGGCTTGTATTTCTATGATAATCAAGTTGTTGATATTGCAAAGAAGTTAAAACCTTCTCCTCGCGGAGAGTATGAAATTACCGATGTCAATAAGGCTTATCTCGAAGCTGGTAATCTGAAGGTGGGCATCCTCGATAAAGGAACTGCTTGGCTTGATACGGGAACTTTCTCGTCGCTCATGCAAGCCGGACAGTTTGTTCAAGTGATCGAAGAGCGCCAAGGATTAAAAATCGGTTGTATCGAGGAAGTTGCATTCCGCATGGGATATATTGACAAAAAACAATTAGATCGCATCGCCCAGCCTCTTGTTAAGAGTGGATATGGCAAATATTTGCTAAATTTGACAGATCATTAGAAGTGTCCCTGTTATACTTCTAAATTCTTCATTTAACAATATTCTGAACTATCAAAGTAGGGCAATAAAGTAGTGATAGTTTAACGAAAAAGATATTAAGTATGCAACGTAGGATTTTAGTTACCGGTGGTGCCGGATTTATAGCAAGTTGTCTCGCTCAGAAATTGGCCGATGATCCACAAAATTCGGTGGTTATCGTCGACAACCTCCTAACGGGTTCTGAAAAGAAACTCCCAGTGTCAATTCATGATAATGTTCGCTTTATTAAGGCGGATGTGAATGATTTAAGCGATATTTCTGCAATTTTCCACACTTTTAATTTCGACTATGTGTTTCATTATGCGGCAGTTGTGGGCGTGAAACGTACTATCGCCAATCCGGTGATGGTGCTTAACGACCTTAACGGTATCCGTAACTTGTTAAACCTTTGTAAGAATACTGGAGTGAAAAGAGTTTATTTCTCTTCTAGCTCGGAGGTATATGGCGAACCGGTTGAATTTCCTCAAAATGAGCATACTACACCGTTAAATTCTCGTCTCCCTTACGCTATCGTGAAGAATGTGGGTGAAGCTTACCTGCGCTCTTATTACCAGGAATTCGGATTGGAGTTTACTATCTTCCGTTTCTTTAATACCTACGGACAAAAACAGAGTACGGATTTCGTAATGTCGAAGTTCTTAACGGCAGCATTGAATAATCAAGATATCACGATTTATGGAGATGGTAGCCAAACGCGTACTTTCTGCTATATCGACGATAATATCGATGCTTGCTTGAATGCTTTCTATAATAATGAAATCGTAAATGATGTTGCCAATATCGGGAACGATTATGAAATCACTATCCTCGACTTAGCGCGTAAAATCATCGATGTTTCTGGTTCTAAATCTAAAATTATCTTCTTGCCTGCTTTGAAAGAAGGCGATATGACGCGTCGTTGCCCAGATATTACTGTAATGAAAAAATTACTTGATCGCCGCATGACTACATTGGAGGAAGGTATCGTTAAATTAATCCAAGCAAAGCAGGAGATTACTGTTTAAATGATTCCATTGCCTCGCTTACAAGAACTTGTTCTTGATGGTATTCAGCAGTTGTCGTTCCCCAATGAACCTGCTGCTCTTTACGACCCTCTTCGGTATATTCTTTCGCTTGGCGGTAAACGTATGCGCCCTGTGCTAACGCTGATGGGTTGCGATGTTTTTGCTGGTGATGTGAAGGCCGCTCTTCCCGCAGCTCTTGGCGTTGAGGTGTTTCACAATTTTACTTTGATGCACGATGATATAATGGACAATGCTCCTCTTCGTCGTTCTAAACCTACTGTTCATACTAAATGGAATTCTAATATTGCTATCCTTTCAGGTGATGCAATGTTTGTGGAGTCGTGCCGACTCGTTATGCAAAGTCCAGATGCTGCTGTTCGCCAAGTAATGGAGGTGTTTACTAAAACCGCCCTCGAGGTGTGCGAAGGTCAGCAGTACGACATGGATTTTGAATCAATGAGCGAAGTGTCTATCGATCAGTATATCGACATGATTCGTCTGAAAACGGCAGTTCTTCTCGGTGGCTCTTTAAAGATGGGTGCTATTATCGCTGGTGCCAACGAAAGTGATGCTAACCACCTCTACGATTTCGGAGTGAACCTCGGCGTGGCGTTCCAGTTGCAAGATGATATTCTCGATGTGTTTGGTGATGCCGATAAATTTGGTAAACAAGTGGGTGGCGATATCCTCTCAAATAAAAAGACTTTCTTATTACTTACTGCGCTCAATACGGCTCAAGGTACAACTAAGGATTCGCTCTTGCAGTGGATCAATACTACCGATCAACCGCAACAAAAAGTAATTGCCGTTACCGAAATTTATAATTCGCTAAACGTGCGCGAAGTGGCAGAGGGAAAAATGAATGAATTGTACGACATAGCACTTTCACATCTCGATAGTATTCCTGTTGATGATGCCAACAAACAACCACTCAAAGACCTGGCTGCTTCATTGATGGTTCGTCAGAATTAAAAAAATCTAAACTTCTTGAAAATAAAAAATCCCACCTTTCAGTGGGATTTTCTTTTTATGCTCTTCCTAGTTCGCGCAAGTGACGAAGATGTGCTCCGATCGCGCTCCAAATAGTAGGATATTCGATGTATTTTACATTAAACTCTTGACAGGTTTCACGTACTATTTTGCTGATTTGCGGATAGTGAATGTGACTGATCTTCGGGAATAAATGGTGCTCTACTTGGAAGTTTAATCCTCCCATAAACCAACTGATCGTTTTGCTGTTTGTTGCAAAGTTTGCAGTAGTATAAATTTGGTGTAGTGCCCACTCGTTTTCAATCTTATTAGTATTAGGGTCAGGAGCAGGGAACTTAGTATCTTCTACTACGTGCGCTAACTGGAAAATTACCGCAATTACTAATCCTGTAACAAATAATACTACCGTGTATCCAACTAATGTAGCTAATATACCATGATTGTATGAAGGTAAAATAATGAAGAATGTAAAGTACCCGATTTTTGTTAACCAAAATCCGATGTGCTCCGACAATTTCATTTTACGAATAGGAGTAGGTCCAATCTTGTGAGTGAAATACTTTTGGAAGTCGTTCCAGAAGATCCATACAAAGTATGTCAACCCGTATAATAATACCCAATAGATATGTTGGAAACGATGTATCCAATATTTCTTTTGTTGGTCATTAATACGCATTAATGGTCCTACCATAATGTCATCGTCAACACCTTCAATGTTTGTAAATGAATGGTGAATAACGTTGTGCTTAATCTTCCACATGAAACTTGATCCGCCCATGATATTAAGCGAATAAGACATGATGTTGTTAAGATGCTTGTTCTTTGAATATGATCCATGCGCTCCGTCGTGCATCACGTTAAATCCGATGCTCGCTAAGTTGAATCCTAATACTGCACATAATCCCAATTGCGCTGCAATGGGTAAATGGGTGAATACCAATAATAGATATACCGTGGCAGCAGCTATGGCAAGAATGATAGTCTTGCTCCATAATTTCATATTGCCGGTAGGGGATATCTTGTGTTCTTCGAAATAGTTGTCGATCTTGCTTCGAAGGGCGTCAAAGAATGGACTCTGACGGTTGTTAAATGTTATTTTTGCCATATCGAATCCCAAAGGTAAGAGTTACAGATTAATATTCATTCATTTTTTAATTAACAGGATAGGTGATTGATTTCATATTTTAGGGTTAAATTAATGAAAATCAATACAATAAGATTTTGAGGGTCGTGAGAAACCTCTTCGATTTTTTGACCTAAAAAGCCTAAAATTGGCCATTTTGGAGCTTTTGGGCCGTTTCCCTAAAGTTCTATCTGGATTAAATGAAGGCGCTTTTTGGAGATCGCCGGTATCACAATAGCCGATTCGTCGATCTGTTTTCCAGCCCGCGGCAAGATTGTTATGTTGTCGCCAAGCTTGGTTATTCGCTTCGTTGTTTGTTGTCCCGATTTATTAATGACTACCGCCGCAATCTCGTTGTTGCGACCAATGTCTTTGTTATACACTATCCCTAATTCATCGCTGTTTAAATAACTGTCGAACGATGAATACACCCCGAAATCATCGAGCGAGGTTTGTTCTTTGCGTATCATCTGACTCCATTGTATCACGCCTTCATTGTTGACCGAGAAGGCGACTATATTGTCGAAGTGATATTCTATCCTGCGGCTATAGCTCTGCGTGAAATAATCATAATAGGAGTACTCGCTTAAATAAGCAGCTTCGGCAATAATTACCGCGCCTCCATCATTTCGAAGCACTACTTTTTGTATTGGATAGCTGAACAGGCTTATTCCCCCTCCCGAATTGCGCTCTCCTACCAGTTTTATTTGCGCATCGCCGCCTATAGGGTAGTTTTTTATTTCTAATGGTCCGTCGCTACCACATTTTAACTTGGCAAATATTAATCCCGCTCCACTAAACGATTGTTTGTCGGCATAAAAGCCCGTAACTACCGCATTGCCTTTCATGGGGTCAACTGTAATCGCTGCTTCGGTCATCGGACGACTACTATCATTTATCTTGTATTCTTTTACTTCTTCACTGCCAGCTTTCATTACTAACAGTGTGTATATGCGTTGTTTCTTTTTTTCTTTTAGGGGATCAGGATCTTTTATCATTCCCAATAAATAAAATTCTCCGTTGTCGGCAATGCTATAATCGGTTACCATTAAATCTCTATCGCCATAATTTACTTTTCCACTGTGTGATAAAATGGCTTTATAGTTGGTGTCAATTAAGGCTACGTTCATAGTTTGTATGCCGTCGCCCGATTCGTTAATGTATATGCCTAAATTGTTTTTACTCGGACTAATAATCAGTCGCGGTTTTTCTAATGAGTTACTCTTAGCGTACGAAAAGGAGGTGGCATTTTTTCCTGTGATTTCGGCTTTGCCTTTGTTATTGTAAACGTCAATAAATAGTTTGTATTTGCTTTGTGTTTTGTCGATGATGGTCGATAATACTACCAGCTTGTTATTGAAAAATGTGACTCCTTCAATAGATGCTCCGTCAAATCCCGCTACCAACGGAATTGTCCAACGACGCTTCATCCCGTAGTTGTAAAAGCTTAACTGATACTTTCTATTTCGCAATCCTACTCGGTCTCTGTCGCTTCCCAACGGTAAATTACTATGTACAACAAATACTCCTTCGTCATCGGCACCTTGAACCAATGCATAATCCATTCCGGTGTCGTCTAAAGGATCGGTTGATATAATTACCGTTTGCGCTCTTAACGTTGATGTTCCCGAAAGAAAAAGTATACTAACGGCAATGAAGTAACGAAATATTTTAAATTTCATGAATGATCAGTAGCTTAATATAAAAGGATTGTTGTTTCGTTCATAACCAATGCTCGTTTTGTCGCCATGTCCGGGATGTACTTCCGTTTGATCGTCTAAAACTAATAAACGCGTGCGAATACTATCCATCAGCTGTTCCATACTTCCTCCCGGTAAGTCTGTTCTTCCTATACTTTGTTTGAATAGTACATCTCCTGCAATAATAGTGGCATCATCCGCCGAGTAAAAGCAAACACTCCCCGGACTATGTCCCGGTGTAAATAAAATCTTCAGCGTTGTATTTCCAAACTTGATTTCCTCATGTTCTACTAAGTCAATAATAGGTTCAGGTGATCCTTCCATCAATATGCCATACATCTTGCCGTATCCTTGCGCAGCATCTAATAGCATCGCTTCTTTAGCATGAATTCGTGGCTTTAGTTGATATTGCTCAAATACATATCTGTTACCTAAAACATGATCGATATGGCAATGAGTATTGAGTAAATAAATGGGCTTTAATGCATTTTCTTCAATGAAACTACTAAGCATTTTCTTTTCATTCGCATCGTAGCATCCTGGATCAATTATTACACATTCTTTTGTTTCGTCGTAAAGTATATAGGTGTTTTCCTGAAAAGGATTAAACGTGAACTTTTTTATTGATAACATCTTAACTCGCTTTTAATGGTTTGTATCCCGATTTCGAAAGGATATCTTGTGCATTGGTGTTTTTAAATAAGTCGGATACCGATACGTTTTTATTGTTTTTCATATAGCTTCTCACAATCTGCCATCCAATAAATGCTCCCAATTTAGCAGGTGCTTCTTTCGGGAATCCACTGGTGCCGTTACCGTCGTTGATGAACTTCATGTAGAGCTTGGCGTTATTGCTGAATAATAATTGTTGCTCAATAAAGAAGGCCCATATTTTGGCTTCATTGGCATATGACCATTCTAACTGATTTGCACTATAACCGATTTTAATGGTATCGTCGCTTTCGGGAGTTAACAATTCTAATGCATACAACGCTTTTCCTTGATATACCATTTGGTTGATGCATGAATTCTGCACCGTATCGTTTAAATACTCACTGTCAAGCCAGCCTTTCATCATATCGTTGATGATATATTCTTTTCTGAATTTTTTTATCATGTATAATGGAAGACCTAGAGTAGGGTAGTATTGGTATTTTTCTCCCAAATAAAAATGTAATCCTACACCCAAGACACTGTCGGTGGTGGTAACGTTGGTTGCAAAGGGCGATAAGTAAGTGACAATTTCAGGAATAGGCTTGCCAGGAAACAACTGACTGTATCGTTTAAAAACTTCTTCCGATTCCGATTTTATGAAGCTCGCATCCTTGTATTGTTTTTGGCTTTCTTCATATATTTCACGCATATACTTATCGTGAATATAGTCGTTCATGTTTTTGGCAATAAAATTATAGTTGGGATGTTCTCCATATCCCGGTGTCAATCCCGCTAACCGAATGCACCATAAATCGAAAAATTGTCCGTACTTAACCCGCAAGGCCATTACCGTGCTGCTATCGATTTGATTATGGGAAAAAACATCTTGCTCAAATCGCTCGAATTTGATGTTAAGCTTTACATCTGGAGTCTCGATTGGTTCTGGCGCATTTTTTTTATGCGGGTCCGATTTACATCCCGGTTGAATACTAATTATGGCTGCTAAAACAATTAGCAGTGTTATTTTAGCTAAATTTGCTGTGTTAAATCGACTTATCATGAACAAACGTATTCTTCTACTGGTTTTTATTTTTTGCTTGAGCTTAGGTATAACGAAAGCTCAGGATCAGAAATTTCATTTCGGATTAAAAGTTGCGCCAACATTGGCTTGGCTTAAACCCGATTCGAAAGAACTTAAACGCGATGGCTCAAAGTTAGGATTTTCGTACGGCATCATCGGCGAATATAACTTTTCTTCTAATTATGCCATTGCTTCAGGTGTGCAAGTCACTTACCGCGGCGGTTCTTTGAAGTTTGATACTATCAGCAATTCTTCCTCAAAATGGAATCTTCAGTATGTGGAGTTGCCGATAACGATCAAAATGAAGACAAATGAGTTTAATAAATTCCGTTATTTCGGTCAGTTCGGCTTCGTTCCAGGCGTTAATATCAAGTCAAAGGTAGATACTTATGCCGAAGATGATCTCGACGGAAAAGGAAATATTAAAACCATGAACCTTTCTATGCTTATTGCAGCGGGTGCAGAGTATACTATCTCAGGCTCAACTACTTTGTTGGCGTCTTTCGAATTCAATAACGGTTTCCTCGATATCGTTAAGAAGGGAGATGCTACCGATGCAATTCAAAAGGATTATAAAGTGATTTCTAATTACTTCGCTCTTAATATCGGAGTGATGTTTTAATCACAATATTGATGTTATAAAAGAGGGATGGTTTGTAGGAATTAAAGCAAATTGACGAACATTAGCAGAAATCTCGTTTTGATATAATTTCCCTCTTAATGTGTAATTGATAATTCTTGGTGATTTTGTTCTCTTTTAAGCTCCAGAATTCATCTTTTTCTTGCTACAATATTATTGACGAACGGTATATCCGAATCTAAATTCGAAGCGGAACGTCCGCCTTAAATTTTTGCGGATAGAACGATGAGAACGACAACGATAGAAAGAAACACTGTTTGAGACATGAAGCGTCGACGCAGGAGACGATTCATGGCGAGTTTGTTTCTTTCCGTTGGAGTTGAAATCGTTCCCGCTAAAAAATTTACAGCGGCGGTTTTTTTGCATACTTTTTCAACTGAAGGAAAAAGTATGAGCCATCGCGCGGCTGTAGCGCGTTGGAAGAGGGAAAATGTTTTATCCTGTATTTCTATCATTGATTGACTCAATTGAAAAAATAGCCCCACAAAGACCAAAATGCTCCTGTTTGCTAGATAATTTATAGCTAAAAGGTCCCATAATTAGAAATGTGAAGTTCGTTTTTGAACCTTCCTCTTTTGTTTTAGCCGTATCCCTAAAGATATGTAACTTTGCTTCCTATGAAGATTGCATTAGCTCAGTTGAATTATCATGTCGGCAATTTTACTGCCAATACCGATAAAATTGTTGATTCTATTCGTCGCGCCAAATCCCTTAATGCCGATTTGGTGGTTTTTTCTGAATTGTCGGTTTGCGGTTACCCTGCTCTCGATTTCCTCGATTATAATTATTTTATCAAGTGTTGTAATGATGCACTCACTTCTATCGCTGCTGAATGCGTTGGCATCACTGCTATTGTTGGTGCTCCTTCGGTGAACGACGATCCTAAAGGGAAAAATTTATTTAACTCGGCTTTTGTTTTGGCCGATGGTAAAGTGGCTGCTATTCGTAATAAAACTTTATTGCCTACTTATGATGTCTTTGATGAGTATCGTTGGTTTGAGTCGAATCGCGATTTTTCTTGTGTTGATATTAAGGGAGTGAAGGTGGCGCTTACGGTTTGTGAGGACTTATGGAACATGAACGATGATCCTTTGTATACTTCCTATCCAATGGAAGAACTCATTCGTGAGAAGCCTTCTATCATGATTAATCTCGCTGCTTCGCCTTTTCATTATTTACATGCCGATGAGCGTAGAAGTATTTTGTTGAAGAACGTGAAGGAGTATAATCTTCCGCTTATTTACGTAAATCAAACTGGTGCGCAAACTGATTTGATTTTCGATGGTGGTTCTCTCGTTGTAAATGCTAATGCAGAGGTTTGTCATGAGTTGGCTTACTTCGCCGAAGATTTTGCAATCTGCGATTTTAATGTGTCGGATGGTTCAATTGCAATGTCGGCTGTTGATCACCCTTCTGCCGATTCAGGTGATAAATTGAGTCGTATTCATGATGCGCTCGTGTTGGGCATTCGCGATTACTTCCAAAAGATGGGCTTTAAAAAGGCGATCCTCGGTCTCTCTGGCGGAATCGATTCTGCCGTGGTGAATGTACTTGCTGTGGAAGCGTTGGGAAAAGAGAATGTGCATGCTGTTATGATGCCTTCTGAATTTTCTAGCGATCATTCTGTTTCCGATTCCGAAAAGTTAATCGCGAACCTCGGTTGTTCAGGTGAGTTATTGTCGATTGCTCCGCTTTATAATGCTTATATGTCGTCGCTCGAAAACGATTTCAAAGGCACTGCTTTTAATGTTGCAGAGGAAAATATACAATCGCGTGTTCGCGGGACATTAGTGATGGCGTTGAGTAATAAATTCGGATATATCTTGCTGAATACTTCTAATAAAAGTGAGTTGGCGGTAGGGTATGGTACTTTGTATGGCGATATGTGCGGCGGATTATCGGTTATTGGTGATTTGTATAAAGTGGAGGTGTATGCGCTGGCGCGATATATAAATCGCGATAAAGAAATTATTCCTGTGAATATTATTGATAAAGCTCCTTCTGCTGAGTTGCGCCCCGGACAAAAAGATGCCGATTCATTACCCGAGTACGATGTGTTAGATGCTGTTTTGTTTAAGTATATCGAAGAAGCTAATGGTCCCGATAAAATTATTGAAGCCGGTTTCGATGCAACCCTCGTACATCGCATTTTACGAATGGTGAATAATAACGAATGGAAACGCTTCCAGTTCGCACCAATTATCAGAGTATCGCCTAAGTCGTTCGGACGTGGCAGAAGAATGCCGCTGGTGGCGAAATATCCGGGCTGATTTTTTCTTTTATAAACCCTTTTTGAAAGCAGTATTTCATCGGATTTTGCTGGTTTGGCACTTGATTTTACCTGCTTAGCCAAAAAGTAATTTATTTGCGGTGATGTATTTGTAATTTGTGGCTTCGTGTAAAAGATATGTCCCGTAGATATAAATACCCTTTAGCAGCCGCCGTTATCGTATTATTAGCGATTAATTTATCGTTAGCTAAATTTCCTAATAAAATTAAAAATTGGAATAATTCGTTCGAAAGTTTATCGCTTTCAGGTCCGCCGGCGGCGATTTCTACCTTGAGTACAGTGGTTTTTACCGAAACTATAGGTACTCCCGGCGCTACTACGTTAATTCCTGCTTATGAGACCGCCAATGGTTTCGATAATGATGGATACACTATGTCGGGTTCGGCAGATGTGAGAACTACTACTCCTTCTACAGGATATACTGGTGCCTCTGGATCGGGAAATGTTTTTATTACTGGTACCGTTGGTAGGAATTTTATTATTTCGGGAATCAATACTTCCGGATTGACGAATCTTCAATTGTCGTTCGGTATCAATAAAAGTAGTTTGACCGGTGATGGTAGCGATTTGTTAGTGCAAGTAAGTACTAACGGTACTGCCTATACGAATTTGACGTTTCCTACATTACCTACTGGTAACGGAACAGCAGGTTCAGTGTGGAATTATAGAACCATTGCAACTGGAATTCCTGCTTCTGCGACCTTGAGTATTCAGTTTAAACAGAATGGTACTACAACCCAATATCGTATCGATGATATTAAATTGGTTAGTGTTTCACCTCCTACAATTACTGCATCGGGACCAACTACTTTCTGTAGCGGTGGATCTGTTACGCTTACCGCTTCTGCTGGTTCATCTTATTTGTGGAGCAACGGCGCTACTACACAAAGTATCGTGGCAAATAATTCTGGGTCATATACCGTAACTGTTGATGGTGTGGTTTCTGCTCCTACTGTGGTTACTGTGAATAGCTGCTTTAATACTTTGAACTTAAAAGCATTTATTCAAGGATTTTATTTAGGCGGTGGATCTCAACAAGCGGTCTTAGATCCAATTTCTTTGCCAACAATTTGTGATTCCGTTACGGTCGAACTTCATAGCACAACTGCTCCTTATGCTTTGCTCTTTAGTACAAAAAATGTGTTAGCTACGAACGGTACTGGAAGTTTTCTTTTTCCTTCTGCTACACTCGGAAATAGTTATTATGTGGCGATCCATCATCGCAATTCAATTGAAACATGGAGTAAGTTGCCAATTACTTTTTCTACTTCTTCTGTTTCGCTCGATTTATCTGTTCCCGATAATTCTATACCTAATAATCCAACTCCATTATTAACCGGAATTAATCCTTCTTCTGCTATCGCAGGAACAAGTTCGTTTACATTAACAGTGAGTGGAAGTAATTTCATCTCAGGATCAATTATAAAATGGAATGGCACTGCACTTGCAACAACTTTTGTTAGTACTTCTCAATTAACTGCTGTTGTTCCTGCAGCGAATATTAGTACAGCAGGAAGTGCAACAGTAACCGTTTTTAATCCGACGCCAGGTGGAGGCACAAGCGCCGGAATAACATTTACAATTTCTGTCCCGGTTAATCCATCTCCATTATTAACCGGAATTAATCCTTCTACTGCTATCGCAGGAACAAGTTCATTTACATTAACGGTGAGTGGAAGTAATTTCATCTCAGGATCAATTATAAAATGGAATGGCACTGCACTTACAACAACTTTTGTTAGTACTTCTCAATTAACTGCTGCTGTTCCTGCAGCGAATATTAGTACAGCAGGAAGTGCAACAGTAACTGTATTTAATCCGACGCCAGGTGGAGGCACGAGTAGTGGAATTACTTTTACAATAACTTCAGCGGTACCTACAGCAAAGAAGTTTTTATTTGATGCAACAAAAGCAGAGACTGCAGGAAACGCCGATTGGGTTATCGATCAAGATGCAAGTGTGCCTCGTTTCCCTACACCTACACAAGCTAATATAACATCTACTACTTCAGAAACATATTGGACAGGCGCTTTGTCGTCGTGGGGAATAGCATTAGTGAAAAAAGGACATGCTGTTGAGTCGTTGCCTTCGTCGGGAAGTATTACCTATGGTAATTCAAGCAATGCACAAGACTTATCGAACTACGATGTATTTGTAGTTGATGAACCGAATATATTATTTACAGCGGCAGAGAAAACAGCAATTATTCAGTTTGTAAATAATGGAGGAGGATTAATGATGATTGCAGATCATACTATTTCTGATAGAAATTTTGATGGATGGGATTCTCCAGATATTTGGAATGATTTAATGATAAACAATAGTATTCAAAGTAATCCTTTCGGATTTAGTATCGATCTAACTAATGTCACGGAAGTATCGAGTAATATACTAACTACTTGGACAACCAATCCAATTTTAAATGGTAGTGAAGGTGCCGTTACGCAACTAGAATTTAATAATGGCGCAACTATTACTACAAACACTACCGCCAATGCGAATGTAAAAGGATTGGTTTGGCAAACAGGATTCACTCAGAACTCTACTCACGCTATGTGCGCTACATCAACCTATGGAACAGGAAGAGTTTTTGTTGTAACCGATAGCTCACCAATGGATGACGGCACCGGTAATCCCGCAGATAATTTATTCCCCGGCTGGACAAGCTTCTCACATTCGAAATTATTTATGAATGCGAGTTTGTGGCTTTCGAAACTTCAATAGGGGATTAGAGAAAAGACAAATGTCACAAGATTAAGAGTAGTGTGACCTTGCCTAAATATGGTTGACGGTTTTAGTTATAAACTGTCGGGCTAACAATAGCCTTCTGGTCTTTATTGGGCAAAATGCATTGAAAACAAATTTATTGGGTATAGTAATTCCTTTCACCCCAGCGGGGTGGAATACTGTAACACTAAACATAACTAGATCTCTCGCACGCTGTAGGTGTGCAATAAAACGAATGTTAATCGAGAACAAAAATCATTACATCCACCAAGATTTCGTTGCACTACAAATTCATTCATTCAATCATTCATTCAATCATTCATTCATTCAATCATTTTTATCCTGTATCTTTTAACGATTCATGATCATCGATTTTGTAGGATTGGATTTTGGTAATCGACTATAGGCTATAGTCTATCGGCTATCGAAATTAGACAAAGAACAAAAATCAATTGCCAATTGCCTATTATCTATAGCCTTTCGATTTCCACCATCACCTAACCACCAATTTCTCAACACTCACAAACATTCCACTATCATCGAACACTTTAGCAATAAATACACCGTTACTTTTTATTTCATTCAAGTAAACTAAAAGTTGTGTTGTGCTCCAATACAAACGTCGTTTTGTAAGCAGTTTTCCCATAGTATTATAAATTTCTAACCACCCATCTTTGTTATTGGGGAAACTATAATTTACCCAAACTTGTTTTGAAGCGGGATTCGGATTTAAATGCAAGTTTGCGCTTTGCACAATGTTTTCGGTTATGCCTACCGTTAGGCTATCGCAAATGCTGCCTACTACTGGCCCTAAATGGTAATTTGGGTGGTTGGGAACAGTACCTGCATTTAAAACCGGCAATTGTAAGCCGTGTTGAATTACATTGCAGGCCAAGCCCAAACTGTCAGGTGAATCAATGATGTGCATCACGTTGTTTGTACTGGTTGTGGCTACATAAATTTTGCCATCTGGTGCAAGTTGCTGACAATAAAAAGTGGTAGCAAAAGGGGCATAAGTAGAATCCCAAGTAGCAACTGTAGTTTTGCTTGTTAGAATATTAGTTGCATTTAAATCAAATTGATAAAGGTAGTCTAAAGAACTTACATATAATTTTGATCCGTCGGGCGAAAAAGCAACTCCAAGACCAACCATACTGTCATTAATAGGAACATGTATGTTATTGCTTAATATTCCTGCGCATCGGTCGAAATCGAATACATCTAAATCATTTGATGTGTCATATCTAGCGTATTTTGTGCCATTTTGATTGAATTTGGATTGGCCATCAGCACCTAGTCGTTGCCCAATAGTTTGCTTATTGGTCAATTGAATTCCCAATGGACTAATTAAATAAATGAAGTAGCTAGGGTGAGAAAATTCAGGGACAATTACCCACCAATCTCTACCATTGGCATGTTTGCAGGCTAATATATTACCTCCTGCTAAAGTGTCAGAAATTAAAATATTGTTTTTGCTTATAACATCTCCCAAACCATTGGCGGCCATCATATCAATTTTCGAATAATAAAGATGTAAGGGAGTTTGAGTTCCATTTGATAAAACATCGACCGAGCTGTGAAACAAGTAATATTTTGAACTATCACCTGGATCCGGAATAATTAAGGAAGCTTGAGGAATAGGGAAGCCATAATATTGCCATGCACCCGAAAAAGTATAAGTAGCAGGACTTAGGCTATCTCCGTTTGGCATAACTGAATCCAATTTATTTGCAACAATAGCGCCATTAGTATAAAACAATAAATCTCCATTATCGTCTGTAATATTTGCAAAATCAATATTGATGTTAATATCTCTGCTTGAAGTGTTAATGAGGGGAACTCCGGATGTGAAATCAATATTAATTTTCCCATTGGTAGGAGGCGTAGAATAACCCATCATCCAAAGGTTATTACGCCCTTGACCAAAACAGGCCAAAGGGGTAATAATAATCACTATCAATGAAGTTATTAATCTCATTTTGAAATATTTAGTTTTCCTGTTAAAATTTTGCCTTTACTAGTTTTGCACTTCACAATGTAAATGCCATTGTAAAATGAATTAACAAAAAATGGTAAACTATTATTTTGTTGAATTAATAACTTTCCATCGATTGTTAGAACTTGAGTTTCTGTAATGGGATCATTTTCATTAATATAAATCACTTTTGCAAAAGTGCTTGCAGGGTTAGGTGAAATTAATGTAGATGATTTGAATCGTGCAATCTTATCATCTTGCATCCTGCATCCAATATCTTTCATCTTGTGTCCTGTATCCTGTATCCTGTATCCTTCGTCCTGTATCCTGTATCCTTCGTCTTATATCCTGTATCCTTCGTCTTGTATCTTGTTTCCTGTATCCCCTTCAATCACCTCACCACCAATTTCTCCACACTCACAAACATTCCACTATCATCATACACTTTAGCAACAAATACACCGTTACTTTTTATTTCATTTAAGTAAACCAATAGTTGTGTTGTGCTCCAATACAAACGTCGTTTTAATAACAGTTTCCCCATAGTATCATAAATCTCGAGCCAGCCATCTTTGTTGTTGGGAAAATTGTAGTTTACCCAAACTTGTTTTGAAGCGGGATTCGGATTTAAATGCAAGTTAGCACTTTGTATATTGTTTTCACTTAAGCCAACAGGCGTGCTAGTTATTAGGGGAGCTAAATGATAGTTTGGATGATTTGGTACAGTACCATCATTTATATATGGTAATTGCACACCATGTTGAATTACATTACAAGCCATTCCTAAATTGTCAGGAGCATCAATTACATGTAATATATCAGTTTGAAAATACGTCGAAATATAGATTTTACCGTCTGGTGCTAGTTGCGCTAGTGTAAAATATGTTTCGTAAGGCGAATAAGTGGAATCCCACGTGGCAACAAGCGTTTTACTTAGAGCTAAGTCTGGAGCGTATAAATCAAACTGATGTATATATAAAGATGAACTTGTATATAATTTCGATCCGTCCGGTGAAAACGCTAACCCAATTCCGAGGGATGAATCATTGAATGCTACATGTTTATAATTGCTCAAATGCCCATCAACTCTGTTAAAGTCAAATACATCTAGACCATTTGTTGAGTCAAACTTGGCATATTTGTTACCTTGAGGATTAAATACTGTTTGTCCAGAACACCGCAAATTTTGACCAATAAATTGCTTGTCGATATATTGAATTCCATTGGCGCTTATCAAATAAATATAGAATGCGCCGGTGTTGTATTCAGGCATTAGTAACCACCAATCGGTGCCATTTGCATGCTTACATGCTGTTAGGTTTCCATCAATTAATGTATCAGAAATGAGAATATTGTTTTTTGAAATAACATCTCCACGACCACTATCTGCTTTCATGTCAATTTCTGAATAAAAAAGGTGAAGAGGTGTTACGACGCTAGTTGGAAGAATATCCATTGCGCTATGAATTAAATAATATTTTGTGCTATCACCAGGATTTGGAAGAATTAGTGATGCTTGTGGAATTGGGAAGCCGAAGTACATCCATGCTCCACATAATCCATAAAATGATGGACTTAAACTATCTCCATTAGGCATTACATTATCCATTGCATTGGCTACAACAGCACCATTTGTATAAAATAATAGGTTGCCGTTTAAATCTGTTATGTTGGCCGAATTCCTCCAGAGTTTTACTGAACGATTAGAATTCGAGATAACTGGTGTACCTGTAGAAAAGTCTATGGTCATTTTTTGATTGGGATAGGGGCTATTACCTAACAACCATAAATTGTCTCTCCCTTGACTGTAGATATTTAAACAGCAAGAAATCAAAAGAATAGTGAAAATTATCTTTTTCATAGAATATTGATTTTGATAATTTAAAATTAATAAAAAATTCTTTTAATGATCAGATTATTGATGATTTATTCCCCCAATCCCAATTCCAAAGAAACCATCCCCCAAAAAAAATCCTCAAACCAACTAATTGCTTAGTCGATTTGAGGATTTATTGTTGTTAAGTAATCTTACTTAATCTCCCAAGTTTCTCTGCCGCTTAATAGGGCATCTAAATTGCCTTTGCCTTTCTTAGCAATAGCTTCTTCTACTTGTTGGTTTAATCCTACTTCGTAGCAAGATCTGTTGTTTTCGTAGAATACTCCGAACGGACGAGGTAAATGTCCGCTGCCTTCTGCAGGACGCTCAAAGAATCGTGAAAGAATTCCTGCTTTCACTAAGTCTTTTTCGTCGTGTATCCATAAATCATTAGCCGAATGTCCATCCGATAAATTAACTATAACAGGAGTGAATCCGTCAAGCTTAATTCCTTTATCAGCGTTTTGTCCGTATACTAATGGCTTTCCGTTTTCAACGAATATCGTTTGTTCTTTCTTGCTCGATTTCTCAGTGAAGATTTCGAATGTTCCGTCGTTAAATACGTTACAGTTCTGGTAGATCTCTACAAATGATGTCCCGATATGTGCATTTGCTCTGCGTAACATATCTTTTAAGTGAACAGGATCACGATCCATCGAACGTGCAATGAAACTTCCTTCAGCGCCTAATGCTAATGCTAATGGGTTGAAAGGATGATCTACTGATCCCATCGGAGTAGATTTCGTTATTTTTCCTTCTTCTGAAGTAGGTGAGTATTGCCCTTTTGTTAATCCGTAAATTTCGTTGTTAAACATTAGTAGGTTAACATTGAAGTTTCTTCTTAATAAGTGGATGAAGTGATTACCTCCAATCGATAGTGAGTCACCATCGCCAGAAATAATCCATACACTTAAATCGGGACGAGCTCCTTTTAGTCCGCTAGCAATAGCTGTTGCGCGACCGTGGATAGAGTGCATTCCGAACGTTTCCATATAATATGGGAAACGCGAAGAACATCCGATACCTGAAATGAATACTAAGTTCTCACGGGGAATATCAAGTTCGGGAACTACAGTCTGAACTTGCTTAAGAATTGAATAATCTCCGCAACCCGGACACCATCTTACTTCCTGGTCGGTAACCAGATCTTTGCTGGTGAGTTTTGGCGATTCTGGTGATTGTATTGTCTCCATTCTTTTTGTTTATATTAACGTTCACGCCTTACCGAAATTCTATAAGGCTAAACTGTAGTTTTATTTTAAAAGTTCTTCGATTTTGTTTAAGATCTCTCCTGTTGCAAACGGCATTCCTTTTACTTTGTTTAAGCCGATAGCGTCAACTAAGAATTTGTCGCGAACAATCGATAATAATTGTCCCGTGTTCATCTCAGGAATTAATACCTGATCGAAGTTCTTAATCATTTCACCAAGGTTTTTAGGGAAAGGGAACAAGTGACGAATATGCGCATGGCTCACATCGTATCCTTTCTTTCTTGCTTCGATTACCGCACCTTTAATTGGTCCGTAAGTAGATCCCCATCCTAAGATGAGTAATTTACCTTTCTCAGCTCCGTTGTCTAATGTTTGGTTAGGAACGAAGTCAGCAATTTTAGCCACTTTCGCTGCACGCATTTTCACCATGAATTCGTGGTTCTCAGGATCGTAACTGATGTTTCCTGTTTCGTGCTGCTTCTCTAGTCCTCCAATGCGGTGCTCTAATCCTTTCGTTCCTGGAATAGCCCATGGTCTCGAAAGTTTTTCGTCGCGTTTGTAAGGAAGGTATTTACCGTCGTTGTTATTTTCAGTAGTGAAGTTAACTTTGATTTCTTTCAACTGATCTGCTTTAGGGAATCTCCAAGGCTCAGATCCGTTAGCGATGTAACCATCACTCAAGAAAATTACCGGTGTCATAAACTCAAGCGCTAATCGGCAAGCTTCAAATACCGTGTCGAAACAGTCGGCAGCCGATCTTGCAGCAATCACAGGGATTGGAGCTTCTCCGTTTCGTCCATAGATAGCTTGGAATAAGTCACTTTGTTCAGTCTTGGTAGGAAGTCCAGTTGACGGACCACCACGTTGTACGTTAATGATCACCAACGGTAACTCTAACATCAAGGCAAGTCCCATTGCTTCTGTTTTCAAAGCAATTCCTGGTCCCGATGAAGTTGTTACTGCTAATTTACCTCCGAAAGATGCTCCGATAGCAGAACAAATCGCTGCGATTTCATCTTCCGCTTGGTAAGTACGTACTCCGAAGTTTTTGTATTTAGCAAGCTCATGCAAAATATCAGTTGCAGGAGTGATAGGATAAGATCCCAAGAACATGTCTAATCCACATTTTTGAGAAGCCGCAATCAATCCCATAGCTGTTGCCTGGTTACCCATGATGTTTCTGTAAACACCAGCCGGCATAGGAGCAGGGTTAACGGTATAACGCGTTGCCGCAGTTTCGCTAGTTTCACCGAAGTTATATCCCGAGCGAAGTACTTTTAAGTTGGCATCAAGAATATCCGGTTTTTTACCGAATTTCTCTGTTAAGAATTTCTCCGTAGCGCTCATATCGCGGTTATACATCCAGTAAAGGAATCCTAACACGAACATGTTTTTAGCACGGTCAATTTCTTTAATCCCTAATCCCGATTCAGATAATGCCGAACGAGTCATCTTAGTAACATCCATCGTTACTAAGCGGTAGCCTTCGAGCGAGCCGTCGAGAATAGGATTAGCTCCGTCAGCGTAGTTCGCTAAACGAAGGTTTTTAGGGTCGAAACCGTCGGTATTGGCGATAATAGTTCCGCCTTTCTTCAGGAATCTCATGTTGGCTTTCAATGCCGCAGCATTCATAGCTACTAATACATCACACTCGTCGCCTGGTGTGAAGATGCTTACACTACCAAAATGTAACTGGTATCCCGATACTCCAGGAATCGTACCCTGTGGGGCGCGGATTTCAGCAGGAAAGTCAGGGAAGGTGCTCAGGTCATTACCAAAAAGAGCTGCAGTGTTGGTGAATTGTGTTCCGGTAAGCTGCATCCCGTCGCCGGAGTCGCCGGCAAACTTGATGATTACGTTGTCAATTACTTGATTATTTTGTTCCATAGCAGGAATTTCTCGTAGAAATATAATGTGCGCAAATGTAGCAATTTTAAAACTTTTTTGATACCCCTTGCAGTACTGTTTTAGTGGCTGATTTTCATCAGATTAAATGACGCTGTATGTCATTGTTTCGCATAAAGGCGGCTTTTGAAGTCGTGGTTTTAAGGATTTAGCAAAAAAAAGAACCCCGGCTCTTACGGGAACCGGGGCTTATTGAGGAATTTAGCACATTATGATCTTGAGTGAATGTAGTCGCTTAGTTCTCTTACGCTGCTATCGAAGGTAAATTCGTCGTACAAGCGGAAGTAGTTTTGTGGGTCGTCAACAAATTGATAAGCGAATTTTGCTAAATCGAGTTTGTTGCTTTCGAAGGTCAACAGACACATTAATTCTGAAACTTCTTTAGTGCAGATACGGTTGTCGCGCATATATTCTTGGGCGATTTTTACTCTGGTGTTATCGAAGTTTTGATGTCTGATAACGGCTTTCAGCTCTTCGAAGTTACCGCAGTGGTTGCTTACGGGCACTACTGCAGTTGGGGTGTTATAGTGATAAGGATCGTAAGGCTCGTATGTTTGACAGTTATCAGGTAAAACATACTTTGGTTCAATTCTTACTACCTTGAGTTGCTGATATTCGGTAAGTCGTGCCGTTACTCTTGATTGTGCAGGGATATCGATGTATCCTCTGTATGCTAATCGTGGCTGACCGTAATGGTGGTGATTTCTTAATGTCCAAATGTTAATTTGGTGACGTCCCGGTGCTAATTCATCAATGTTGAATTCTGTTGTAGGTGAATTGTAATTGATGTGGTCAAGTTCAACAATCATTGCGCGGTAATCATGCATCCGGATTTTTAAGTCAGAACCCAGGTGAGTGGCGTTCGCGCAGCTAATCATCATTGCGTTGATCAATAGAGTGTAGATGATTTTTTTCATAGCTTTTGCCTCCTAGTTTTTTTGTTTTTTGTTAATATGAGGTTCTTGTTTTAGCTATAGCCAACCATCGTGCCAGAAAAATTTGGGAGGAAATGCGGTTCATAAAAAATTCATTTTGGGGAAAGGAAGGAATTGATTCGGGAATTAATGATAAAGAGGGCTGTCTAGAGTCTAAAAAAATAAATCACCCCGCTGGGGTGAAGGAGATTATTATACATAATAAATTTCGTTTTTATAGAGGGAACTGGTGGGTGAGAAATCTTTTGATGATAAATCACCCCGCTGGGGTGAAGGATACAGGATAAAGGATGCAGGAGTAAGGACGCCATAGACTCGAATTGAAAGGCAAAGCAATGAGAAAGCCATAGGCAACACTTCAAAATAAGGATATTTTATTAAATTAATTAACTTTGTTTAAGAATTGCATATATCTACTATTTGCCAGAAAAATGCGTTAAAATTAAAATATCTAATGTAGCGAAATATGGGGGTAGTTCCCAGCGAAAAGAGTAGGGGCTGTTTATGAGGAATATCCAAATCATAAAAGTCGAATTGGTGTAAATGCAGCCTGTGTCCAAGATTTTATCCAAAATGGGATTCATATATTAGTAGGTTCTCCATTTTTCAATCCTCAACTAGGTCCGCCTCCAAGTATTTTCCGTCAACAATTTATTCACAGTGATTATTCTCTCTACTAAATGAAATTTAATAAATTCTATACAGTAGTAATTGTCATTATACTTATTCAGCTGTATTCTTGTAAGTACATTTATAACGATACAAGAAATTTTTACTTATTTAAAATGCCAATAACTCTATCGCATAATAGTATTCCGTTAAAAACAAATGGAATTTATATTTCTGATGAAGGAGGAGCTGCTCTTTTTTTGTATGAAAATGGACTAGTAAAAATATTGCGTCCTTTTTTTAATCATAAAGCAAAGGAAATTTGGTTAGATCCTTCTTATGTTATTAGTAATATGAGTTTTGATTGGCATTTTTATTCGAAAGAATGGTGGGGAGACTTTTTAATTGATAAAAATGAAATAATATTACAAGATTTTAATCGGAATAATATACTAAAAAATCGTTATCTATTTGAGCAAAGAGGACGAATTCTAAATGATACCACCATTGTGATTTTCTCTGATTATGTATATAATACTGGTGATAGTTTGCTTAAATCAGAATGCTTATTAAAATTTTACCCTACAAGCATTAAACCAGATAGTACAAATATTTGGTTTGTTAATAAAAAATGGTACAGAAAAAATTTGCATGAAAGTAGAAAGTGAAATTGCTGGTATTGAAATAGTGAAATCGACAAAAATCGTTTCAATTGCTCAAAATAAGCATTGGGAATAGTTTTTTAATGGGTAATATTTCCAAACTTTCCAATGCATTTAATCCGTTCATAAACCAAATCTTGTATCCTGTATCCTGTATCTTTTATCTTTCATCTCTCAAAAAAAAGAACACGAATTCGTCCCCTTGGGACTAACACAGATCTCATCGTAACCGATGAGCAAAGGATTTAAGGGATTTTATTCTCTTCGCAATTAAATTGCAGTATTGGGAATAGTTTTTTTAATGGGTGATATTTTCAGATTTTTCAATGCATTTAACAGATGCCGAAATCAAACCTTGTATCTTGTATCCTGTATCTTTTATCCTCCTTCCCATAGTTTTTCCTCCCTATTCATTCTCTCACTATATTTGCCTTTCAATTGGGAAATGGTGTCTTCCTATTCCAACCGCTTGTTAGCTGATGACGCCTACAAAATATGTAATTTCATGAATTACTGTCGTTATTCGTTTGTAGGATGATTAAGAATAAATTTACTTTCTCTTTCTTTGATTTGGATGCTAAACAGTTTATTGCTGTGTTGGCATTTGTGGTGCTTGCTTCGGTAGCAATTGGCTTGTCAGTGGCGTTTTTTCTTTGGCTGCTCGATGCTGCTACACAATTGCGATTTCATTTTCCTCTGTTAATGTTCTTTCTTCCCATAGCCGGTATCGTTATATATCTAGTGTATAAGTGGGCTGGCAAAAATGCTGCTGGAGGAAATAATTTGATTATCGATGAGATTCATGAGCCTGTGAATGCGGTACCGGGACGAATGGCTCCTCTTATCTTGTTTTCTACTGTGCTTACGCATCTTGTTGGTGGCTCAGCGGGACGAGAAGGCACAGCTGTGCAAATGGGAGGTGGGATTTCGTCGGTCATCATTAAAAAGTTCAAACTCCACGGCATTCAGAAAAAATGGTTGTTGATGGGGGGGATGTCGGCGGGATTTGCAGCGGTATTCGGGACACCTATTGCCGCGTCTATTTTTGCACTCGAAGTACTCACTATCGGAAAAACTAAATTCCAAGCCTGGATTCCTTGTTTGGTGGCGGCCTTGGTGGCGCATTTTACTTGCCTAGCCTGCGGAATTTCACATACTGCGTATGCAGTCAATTTATCCAATGTGAATCACCTGTTTCCTTATTTTCATGTGGATCTGTTTTATGCGGTATTAGCGGTTGTTGCAGGAGTTTTATTCGGACTAGTTGCTCGTTTGTTTTCATATGCCGCACATCGTTTAAAAGTGGTGGTGCAGCAGCAAATAAAAAATCCATTACTGATTCCCGTTGTTGCTTCTGTTTTCATTCTCGGTATTAGTTATGCTTTGGGAACTTTCGATTACCTCGGATTGGGTGTTACGGCTTCATCACCATCAGGAACTAGTATCGTTTCGGCTTTTACTTCTACCCATATCGATTCTTTCGCTTGGTTTTGGAAGTTGCTGCTTACTGTAATCACGCTGAGCATGGGTTTTAAAGGCGGAGAGGTTACGCCTTTGTTCTTTATAGGTGCTACCCTCGGCAATAGCTTTGCGGTGATTAGCGGGGCTCCAATTGATCTGTTTGCTGCACTCGGTTTTGTAGCAGTGTTTGCCGGCGCTGCTAATACTCCGCTCGCTTGTATGGTGATGGGAATGGAATTGTTTGGAAGCGAATATGTAGTGTATTTAGGTGTTGCTTGCTATGCCGCGTATTTCGTCAGCGGACATACTGGTATTTACAATGCTCAGCGCGTGGAGAAACGAAAAGACGCATTCTTCTTAAAAAGAAAATAATTGCTTGCGGTATTAAAAAACGAAAACCCCGATAGACTAGCTATCGGGGTTTATCAATTGGTTGATTCGTCAGTTTTTTTTTCAGTAGTAAAATTAGCTTTTTACCTTTTTCTTTCCCGTGAATACTTCACTGAATTGAGTGTAAATTACACAGGCAAATCCTACTGAAACGATTACTATAGATACTATGGTCATATACATTTAGATTGATTACAAAATTCACCTAAATGAACATGTGGTTTTTATGCTGGCATTATCACTTGCCAACAAGTTGATGTGAATTATTTTTTAGCTGATTTGCCTTTCGCTTTTTTGGGTGCCGCCTTCACGGTTTTCTTTTTAGCAGGCTTAGCTGATTTTGCTTTTTTAGCCGATTTTCCAGCTTTCTCAGCTTTCTTTTTAGCTTCTTCGCGTAAACGCTTTTTCTCTTCTTGTTGCTTCTTGTAAAGATGCTTAGTCTTTTCAAGGTTCTTCCAGTAGTCGCTGCCGTAGTCTACCAATACTTCACCATCGGGATGGATAGTTCTTGTAGCTACAATAAAAACGCGTTTTTCGCCTTTACGAACTTTGATTTCATATTGTGCATTGTTGCGAAGTCCTTCTACACGTCCGATACCTTTTGCATCGTTCGCATAGCGTCCCATCGCTTCCGGCGTGAAGTAAGCATCAACACATCTTTTGTTGCTGATGAAGAAAACGTAGCCTTCATGTCCTTCTTCAGCACGCTTTTCGCATACCGACCATGGCACAAATTCTCCTTCGTATTCGCATACGATGTCGCCGCGTTTAAATGTCTTTTTTACAAACAGGCCTTTGCCTGCACCGGGGATTAAACTTTTCTTGAGATATAACATACTTGCCCTTTACGAGGCCGCAAAGATAGAAACCTTAGCGGAAAAAAGCAGCTATCGCTCAATTAATAATTTATTAATGTTGCCCTTTAGTAGCTCTTGCCTTGTTTTCGAGGTACTGTTGGTAGATTACACATGCAAGTCCTGCAGTCGTAATGATGATAGAGATAATTGTTGTCATTTTTTTTGTGTGTTTGATATGACCACAATTACCGCCAATTGTCAAGCATCACCCTCTTCATTTTGGTGAATATTCATCGAAAAGGGGTGAAATTGGATGCGCTATTTGCCAAACAGCACAACGCTTTTGGCCAGTTTTAGGCGTTTTTAACTGCTGGTTGATGGTATTGCACCATCTTTTCTAAAATAGCATTGGCATTGCTAATACTATCCATCTGGGTGATGGTGAGGCTGAGCTTTCCTTTCTCTTCTTTCATCTTGCAGAGGCGAGGATGGGCTTGTACAAAGCGTAAAACAGCATTAAACAGCGGACTTTGGAAGTATGCCGATTGTTGGTTGGCTACAAAATAGGTCTTGAGGGTCCTGTTCTTTAATACGATCTTTTCAAATCCGAGCATTCTGGCTTTCCATCTTAGTCGGATGGTGTCCATTAGTTCATATACTTGATGTGGTACCGGTCCGAAGCGATCTTTCAGTTGCTCGCCAAAGGCTATCAGCTTTTCTTCTGTAGCAATATCATCAAGGTCTTTATACAGACTAAGTCGTTCGGCGATATTTTCTACATACGTATCCGGTATACGCATTTCTAAGTCGGTGTCGATCTGACAATCGTTTACAAAGCTAGCATTCTCATCGGGTGGAAAAAGATCTTTGAAGTCGGTTTCTTTTAATTCTTGAATAGCTTCATCGAGGATCTTATGATACATTTCGAATCCGATTTCTGAAATGAATCCGCTTTGCTCGCCTCCTAATAAATTTCCCGCTCCGCGAATGTCGAGGTCTTTCATCGCTACTTGGAATCCACTGCCTAAGTCTGAGTGTTCTTCAATAGCTTTTAATCGCTGACGTGCTTCGGGAGTAAGTACAGTGACTGGAGGAGCTAATAAATAACAGAATGCTTTCTTGTTCGATCGCCCTACACGTCCTCTCATCTGATGCAAATCGCTTAAACCAAAGTAATGAGCATTGTTGATGATCATTGTATTGGCATTGCTGATGTCTAATCCCGATTCAATAATCGTTGTTGCCAATAATACATCTGTCTCGCCTTCAATAAATCGAATTAATACATCTTCGAGTTTATCGCCGTCCATTTGTCCGTGGCCAACACCGATTTTAATCCCCGGACAAAGTTTCATCAACAAGGCCGCCATATCATGTATATCATGAACGCGGTTGTGAATGAAAAATACTTGTCCGCCTCTCGATATTTCATAATTGATAGCGTCTTTAATCAACGCTTCATTAAAGACATGCACCTCGGTAGTTACGGGATGACGATTCGGTGGAGGAGTATTAATGATCGATAAGTCACGAGCACCCATCAACGAGAATTGTAATGTTCTTGGTATAGGCGTCGCCGTTAGTGTAAGTGTATCAACGTTGATACGAATCGATTTTAATTTTTCTTTTGCAGCTACTCCGAATTTTTGTTCTTCATC
Organism: Bacteroidota bacterium; assembly: GCA_023251535.1. Lineage (GTDB taxonomy): Bacteria > Bacteroidota > Bacteroidia > AKYH767-A > OLB10 > CAINEC01. Next base: position 217,333 of record JAHEYP010000001.1, on the reverse strand, counting down.
GATAATCATTAAGCCCAAATCTTTGAACTTAACATCTTTGCTGAGGATGCGGTGAGTGCCGATGATGATATCAATTTTTCCGTCGGCGAGTCGCTTTAATGTTTCTGTTTGTTGAGCACTCGATTTAAAACGATTGAGGTAATCGATATTAACTGGAAAATCTTTTAATCGCTCTCTGAAAGTGCGGAAATGCTGCAAAGCTAAGATCGTAGTCGGCACTAATACCGCAACTTGTTTTCCGTCGGTAGCAGCCTTGAAAGCAGCACGCAAAGCGATTTCCGTTTTCCCGAATCCTACGTCGCCGCAGATGAGTCGGTCCATCGGATATTCTTTTTCCATGTCGCGTTTCACATCGATCGTCGACTTCAACTGATCGGGAGTGTCTTCGTACATGAACGACGCTTCGAGTTCGGTTTGCAAATAAGAATCTTTGCTGAAAGCATATCCGTTTTGCGCTTTACGTTTAGCATAAAGAGCAATAAGATCTTTGGCAATATCTTTTACTTTTTTCTTCGTCTTGAGTTTTAATGTAGCCCAAGCCGACGAGCCCAATTTATTTAATGAAGGCTGAGTTCCGTCTTTGCTAGTAAATCGAGCAATGCGGTGCAACGAGTGAATGCTGATATAAAGAATATCGTTATCGCGATACACTAATCGAATGGCTTCTTGTGGTTTGCCGTTTACGTCGAGTGTTTCGAGACCCGCGAAGCGCCCAACTCCGTGATCAATATGCGTAATAAAATCGCCAGGCTTTAAGCTGTATAATTCTTTAAGCGTAATTGATTCACTCTTGCTATAATTTTTCTTTAAGCGGAATCGATGGTAACGATCGAAGATCTGATGATCGGTGTAGAAAATCAGTTTTAAATCGTGATCAATAAATCCTTGGTGTAAAGCAGTAAGGATGGAGTAGAACTTTAACTCAACGCCTTTGAATGCATCGGGACGAGGTAAGTCGGAGAAGATAGAGTAGAGGCGCTCCGACTGCTTTGCTGAATCGCTGAAAAGTAAATTCACATATCCTTTCTTCTGGTTGTTATAAAGATTCTCTAAAAGGATATTGAAATTTTTGTTGAAGTGCGGTTGAGGCTTAGTATTAAACGAAATGGTAGTAGCTTCTTCGTAAAAAGGCTTCGCACCAAATTCAACAACGATATGATTTTCGATATTGGATTTAAACTGATCTTTCGTGTCGAAGAGATCTTCAATATTACGAACCGTTTGTTCTTCTTCAATCACTATTGTTTCTCCAAAGCGTTCTTCAATTTTTTGCATTGAAGTTTCGATGGCGTTGTAAGTATAGTCGAGATCTTTTCCGTAGACAACTGTTTCCTTCGGAATGAAATCGAAGAATGATTCATGTGCTTCGGTAATAATTCCCGATTGAATATTCGGAATGATTGTCACGAAAGCCATGTTTTGTTCACTCAGCTGCGTCGAAGGGTCGAAGGCACGAATCGACTCTATTTTATTTCCGTAAAATTCGATACGGTAAGGCATTTCGTGCGCGAATGAATACACATCGACAATCCCACCACGAATAGCGAACTGTCCGGGTTCGTAAACGAAATCGGTGCGGGTGAAATTATTATCGGTAAGGAATTCCGTGATGAAATCAACATTCAATACTTCACCCAATTTCACTTCCATGGTATTTCTCTCGAGTGATTTTTTGGTGATCACACGTTCATGGATGGCTTCGGGATACGAAACAATTAAAAAGTTATTGGGATGTTTGTTGATGCGTGTTAAAACTTCGGCTCGCTGCAAAACCTGACTATTATCGGTTTGATCGAGATGATATGGTTTTTTGTACGAAGAAGGAAACAGCAGTGCTTTTTGTTCTCCCAAAAGATTTTCGATATCATTTTGGAAGTACGCAGCTTCTTCTCGGTCGCCAAGAATGAATAATGCTGGGTGGGGCATCTCTAGATAGAGCGCAGCAAGGAACAGAGCATCTGATGAGCCGGTAAGTCCGTCTAACGAGATTCTCTTAGGATTACGTTGCAGCAAAGTCGACACTAACTGTCGCGTTTGCGGACGTTCTCTGAATATTTTTAAAATTTGACTGAGTTCCACCGGAAATTGAAGAGGACAAAAGTAGTAAAAGGAACGGCTTCTTTTTTAATCGAAGGCAGGACAATTACTTTTCTTTTTCTTCTTTTTCCCTTTTCCTCCGTGAGCATTACGGTTTGATCCGCTTCCGCCACCGCCTTTACCTTCGTAAACAGGAGTATATAAGATCGAAAAGCCTACAGTCATGTAGGTGTCGTTATTCTTAGGATTTCCTCTTCCGAATCCTTCATCAGGATAATTTCTGTTGAGGTTGCTAGCCATATCAACAGCTAAAGCACCATTTGGTGTCATTGATAATTTAGCAGAATCGGCATAATCACCACTCACATCATCGAGGTAGTCGGTAAACGTGAAATGGTTGGATATTTCGAATCGAATCGAGAATGCTCGTGATAATTTAGTTTCTATTCCAATTCCCAAAGGCACCGAAAGCTGGTAGAGCTTATAAGGTTTCGGATAATTTCCTCCATCGATATATTGGCCTTCGGTTCCTAACGGCTGCAGGTCGATCAGTTGTCCGTTTTTTACTGCCTGCGGATTATGATGGAAATATCCAATGCCTGCAAAAACATAAGGAGTAAACAAACGTATTTTTTTTCCTGTTTGTCGGATAAAAGGTTTGTAATCTGCACGAAGAGATACTTCCCAAATTTTAGATTGGAAATGTAAGTCACGTTTGATATTAAACTCTTGAATGGCGAGTGAATCGGCGCCAACAATTTCTCCGTTGATATAATTCGCAACAATATCAAAATGCGGAGAGAGGCGGTAAAGTAATCCGCCATTGAAGTATGAATCGAATAATTTCGGGTGTGTTAAAAGGCGATCGTTCATATCGCCATAATACCAAGTAACACCACCTCCGATAAATAGACCCAATCGCGATTGAGCAAACGAGCCGGCATTAATACCGACAAGCAACACGAATGCAATTAAGAGTTTTTTCATTGAATATAAACGCAAATCGACTTTTAAAATTATTAAGCGATTAAATTTTGTCCTGTCATTTCAGCAGGAGGTTGGATTCCCAAGAGATAAAGTAAAGAAGGAGCGACATCAGCCAAACGTCCCGAAGAAATTTTTAATGCTTTGTTATCGCTCACTAAGATGCAAGGAACAGGGTTGGTGGTATGTGCGGTATTCGGACTACCATCTTTGTTCAGCATCATATCAGCATTACCATGATCGGCAATGATGATAAAATTATATCCATGTTCTTTTCCTGCTTCTAAAACTTCACCGAGACAACGATCAACCGTTTCAACAGCTTTAACAGCAGCACTGATCACACCAGTATGTCCAACCATATCAGCATTCGCAAAATTGAGACACACGAAATCAACATCACCTTTTTTTAATTCAGGAACAATTAAATTCTTGATATCCTCGGCACTCATTTCCGGTTGTAAATCGTATGTTGCTACTTTCGGAGAAGGAGCCATTAATCTGGTTTCACCATTAAATGGTTGCTCTCGTCCTCCCGAGAAGAAAAACGTCACATGCGGATACTTTTCAGTCTCTGCAATGCGAATTTGTTTCTTTCCTGCGTTTTCGAGTACTTCTCCCATGGTTAAAGAGAGATTATTCTTTTCGTACACAACTTCAATTCCTTTGTACGTATCGTCGTAGCGTGTCATAGTAACATAATGCAAAGGTATAGTATGCATACCATGATCAGGCATATCATTTTGCGTTAAAGCAATAGTAATTTCTCTACAACGATCAGTGCGGAAATTGTAACAAATAACGATATCGTTAGGCTCAATATTTCCGATAGCGATACCGTGATTGTCGGTAACGATAATCGGTTTTATAAACTCATCAGTTACATTAGCTGAGTAGCTGTTTTCAAGTGCCGACTTCCACGAAGTAGTTTTTTCTCCTATGCCTGCCGTTAGAGCATCGTAAGCAATCTTTACGCGCTCCCAGCGTTTATCGCGATCCATTGCATAGTATCGTCCTGTAACGCTAGCAATTTTACCTGTTGAATGATCTAAATGAGATTGAAGATCATTCAAAAATCCGAGACCACTTTTAGGGTCGGTATCGCGTCCGTCGGTAAAAGCATGTACGAAAACTTTTTCTAGTCCATAGTTATTGGCTATGGTACAAAGTTGTTTCAGATGATTGATATGAGAGTGAACACCTCCGTCGGAAACCAATCCGATGAAGTGAAGTTTACTATTATTCTTTTTAGCTGCTTCAAAAGCTTTTACCAAAACTGGTTGAGTATCGAAAGTTTTTTCACGAATCGCTTTATTAATATTCGCTAATTCCTGCCAAACGATTCTTCCGGCTCCGATATTAAGGTGACCAACTTCCGAATTTCCCATTTGACCTTCGGGCAAGCCAACATCTTCACCTGAAGTTAAAAGAGTGGTATTGGGACAATCCTTCATTAATCGATCCACTACGGGAGTGTTTGCTAAAGAAATTGCGTTCCCCGGACCAGCAGGAGCAAGGCCCCATCCGTCGAGAATTACTAATACTGCCTTTTTCATCAAATTGATTTAAGAAGTGCAAAGGTACAACAATTTGAAGCCTTTGCGGATGAAAATTGCTAACTAATTGGTAGCCTGATTTCAAAAATCGCCCCGCTAGGCTGATTCGACTTCACATGAATGGAACCTTTGTGTAAAGTTACCACATGCTGAACGATAAATAGGCCTAAGCCGGTACCTTTCGTTTTACGAGTATCCTCGTTACCCATACGGTAGAATTTTTCGAAAACTTTGTTGCGCTCGTGCTCAGGAATTCCGTTGCCCTGATCGCTCACTTTTAGTATGGCCTCTTTTGAATTTTCTTTCTTTAAAGAAATTTTAATTTCGGTATCAGCAGGGCTATATTTTTCGGCGTTCTCGAGTAAATTATATATTAGAGAAATCAATGCCATTTTATCGCCGCTTATTCCTATACCCGGTTCAATATTATGGCTGATAGTATGTTCATGATCTTGTCGATCAATAAACTCATTTACGGCATCCTTTAAAAAATGACTTAAGTCGATTGGTTCGAAATAGTATTCGTAATTATGGCTTTCCAAACGGCTTGCAATTAATGCATTTTCGATAAGCAAGTGAATTCTTTCGGTTTCCAAAAGTGCTTTACGAATAACATGATCTTTTTGCTCGGGCTCTAACTTTCTTTTTTGAAGCGTTTGCAGATTCAACTTTACTGCTGCTAATGGCGATTTGAACTCATGAGTAATAGAAAGTAAGAAGTTCTTTTGTTGTTTTGCCAAAGCAAACTCACGATTGAAGGCATTTCTGGTTTTGTAAATTCCAAAGAGAAGAAGGCTTAAGAAAACGGCTCCTTCGCCGGCAACCATCATCCAGCGTTTATGAAGTTCCTTTTCGTATTTGATAGTATCAGTACGAAGTTGAAGTTCATCGGTATGAAAGGCATTCACAAACTCGATTTTTTGTCTGCAAACTTCCGTGTTTAGGTTTACCAATAAATACGCCCACCATGAAAATTGGAAGAGAACGTAAAATACGAGGATATAAAAGAGGTAAATTGGTTTTGAAAGAGAAGTGGTCATAATACACAAAATTAAACTTTACAGGAAATAAAATCAATTTCCTGTAAAGTTTAATTGCGATTATTCATCGATGGTGGTATTTGTTACCGTACCGTCAACCACTTTTATGATTTCCCATACTCCGTTGGCGTTTATTCTCTCCAACTGATAAGTATCTACTCCCGGTTGCCATTCTTTGTATGGAGTCCAGTTAAATTGAGTGCTATAGTTGCCATGGCTTCCCGTTAAAAGTATCGATGAGCCTCTGTTACTTTCGATACCGGAAAGATTACAATCGTTTACAACTAATATTCTGTAATAATATTCTTGTTCGTTAATGCTGGCATCAATATCGGTATACGATGTTAATGCTGCAGGCACTATTGCCACAAGATTGAAAGTGCTATTATCTTCTGAGCGATAGATTTGATATTCTAATACTCGTTCAGGATGAATTGTAGGCGGAAGCCATTCTGTTAATACATCTTTGTTGTCAATCACAGTTGAACGAATAACGCTAACTTGTTGAGTTGCGAGAATGTTCAACGGACGAGCTACTGAAGTATCGCTATTAGAGATATAAGTATTTCCGCATAAATCGGTAGCAGTAACTTTATATGAATAATCAAACGGGCAGCTAAGTGATGTATCGAGATAATTCAATTGAGTAGAAGGTACACTTACTACAAATTGTGTTAATCCACTTGAAACTTCTGTACGATATAGATCATAAGTGTTTACTGTACATCCTACATAAGGAGTCCAACGAACAAATATATTTACCCCTGCTTGTAATGCAGTAATATCAATCGTTGTATGCGGATTTAAAGCGCTCAACGGAAGTTTGTTGTCGCAATAATCAATCGTTAATACTTTGTAAGTATACGTGTTATGTCGTGTGTCGAGAGCAGTATCTCTATAGGTAGATGTTAATGCTGCAGTGCTGTTCTTTGCATTTGCATCATGATAAATTAAGTCGTAGTTGTTAGTAGATGCATTCAATCTATATACTTCGTAGTATTTCAAATCGCTTACACTACTGTTTTGCCAAGTAATGTCAACAGAATTATCATCCACAACCGATACACTTAAAATCGGATCAGCAGGTGGTGGTAATGAATCGGCAACATTGATATAAGCAACCTTCGTCATTGTATCGGTGCAACCATTGCTATTAGTTACTACCAATGAAATATCATAATCACCCGAATAAACATATGAAGTAACAGGATTAAATGAAACATTAGTTGATGTAGCTAAATTCCAGTTATAAGTAGGTGAGATAAGATCTGTAGAAGTATTGTAGAATGTAACGATAGAACCTTTACAAGCTAAAGTGTCATTTGAATAGAAATCGGCATTAGGACTTTGTAGCACTGTAATTGGAGCCAAGTCTAATGTGTCGCTACAGCCAAATTGAGTCATTGCAATTAATTGAGGGGTATAAACTCCACCCGATAAATACGTATTTGTTGTAGTGCCTGTTGTATCTGTATTGCCATCACCGAAATTCCATAAGTAAGTATCTGCACCAATCGATGTATTAGTAAATTGAACCGACAATGCTGAGCAACCAGAAGAAGTTGACGCTGCTGCTACAGCAGTAGGAGTAGGGTGAACGATAACTTGCAAACTTGTGTCATGATAACAACCAAAAGTGTTAGTTACCAATAAATGAACAGTGAATGTACCTGACAATATGTAGTTGTAAGAAACATCTGTGCTGCTGAAAGTACTTCCATCACCCATAGCCCAACTATAAACTGGATTTTCTAATTGTATCGAACTATTTATGAATGTAAAATCTGAAGGATTACATCCTGTTGTATTCGCCGCTGTAATTATTGCTACAGGTGTGTGATGAACAGTAATTGCAGGAAGGTAAACGGTGTCGGTGCAACCCAAATTATTATATGTAACTAAGTATGGATAATACACACCCGGTGTTTGGTATACATAACTCGGTTCAAACGATGTACTACTATCACCATTACCAAACTGCCATAAGTAATTGCTTCCTCCTGTAGATAAGTTGAAGAAGTTAACGTTGAACGGATGACAACCTTCTGTTACGTCTGTATTTGCATCTGCTGTTGGGCTAACCAAAATTGTTAAGTTAGCGTTAGTCGTATCACTGCAGCCATTGTTATTTGTTGTAATCAATGTAGCAGTATAATTCCCAGGAGTCGTATAACTTTGACCTGTAACACTTCCTGTTGAAGAATTTCCATTGCTGAATGTCCAGTCGTATTGCGCTCCTATTGTATTTAACGATTGACTAGTGAAAGTAATTGTTGCAGGATTACAAGCAGAAGTATCACTTAAGCCGATGAGCGCTGTAGGTGTTTGCAATACATTTATCGGATTGTTGAAGTTAAATGTATCTCTGCAACCATCATTGGTAATTGACACAAGCATCGGGAAGTAATTCCCTCCTGATGTATAAGTGTATGTTGGATCCGATAAAGTACTTGTATCGCCTGTTCCGAATTCCCAATAGTAAGTATCTGCATACAATGAACTATTCACAAATGATGTTGTGAAATCAGAACATCCTCCCATTGAAGTGGCTGTTGCCGATGAAACAGGATTTTGGAAAATTCTTATTGGCGTAGGATAAGTATACGACGAAGAACAACCTAATGTATCGTTAGTAATTAAGGTAACAATATATGTACCTGTATCTTGGTACATGTGAGAAGGATTCTGAATTGTGTCAACATAACCATCTCCAAAATTCCAACTCCAAGATGTAGCGTTTATCGAAGAATCTGTAAATGCCGTAAGTAGATTTTGACATCCCTGTGTAGCAGAAATGCTGAAATTGGAATAAGTACCTGGAATGAAAATATAATTCGGTTTAATCATTGTGTCTTTACAACCAAAACTGTTGGTTGAAATTAATCGAATGGTATAGTATCCAGGAATATAATAAATGTGACTTGGATTAATACTTGTAGAAGTTCCTCCATCACCGAAGTCCCATTCGAAGATAGTTGCATCGGTAGAGGTATTAGTGAAATTTATTTGCGTTGGAGAACATGCCGCTACCGACGGTGAGAAGAAATCAGACGTAGGCGTTTGCGAAGTGACGAAATCATTGTAGAATGTTGTATCTGTGCAACCACTTGGGAATGTACAAATAAGCATTACATCGTAAGTTCCATTCGCAGTATAAGTATGCGAAGGATTTTGCAATGTCGATGTAGCTCCATCGCCAAATGACCAATTCCAAGTTAATGCTCCATTAGAAATGTCCGTGAACTGTACAGTTAGCGGAGTGCATCCCGATGAGTAGTCAACCGACATTACAGAGTTATAATAGTCGATATTTTGTTCTTTGACAGTCTTGTAGCAACCATTTGCATCCATTATAATTAATGTTAGCGAATCGGTTGGAGTATTGTAGTAGGTGTAAATAGGATTTTGCAAGTTAGACGAATCTCCGTTGCCAAATATCCATGTCCATTGCACTGCTGTTGGTGCAATTGAAGTGAATGTCACCGTTACAGGCATACACATTCCATTGGTAGTATATGTTAAATGTGCAACTGGATCAATTACATTAATATAATTTGTGAGTGTTTTAGTTTTTGTACATGCGCCTTTTGTTACTGTTAAACTTACAGTAAACGTTCCCGACGTAGTGTAGGTATGCGTTGGAACACTATCGGTTGAATTTGTTCCGTCTCCGAAATCCCAGTAATATAAATCACCGCTATTACTGTTATTGATAAATGTTACGCTGCTCCCAAAGCAAACATTGGGATTTGCAACGCTGAAATCAGGATCAGGATCATTTATCGTTATTGGTAATGGAGTATAGAATGTATCGTGACATCCTAAATGATCTATGGTTACTAAGTAAGCTGCATAATTATTCTCTACACTGTAGGTATGTGAGTAATTGAAATATGGAGCAGTTGTTCCATCAGCAAAATGCCAAACGGCACTTACAAATGGTAATGAGTCATTAACCGAAAAGGCAATATTATTGCCAACACATTCGCTATAAGTACTAGCTTGTGTCGGGTTTTGGTGTCCTAATGTTATGAATGTATCAACTTGAGTCACACATCCCGATCCTACTACCATTGTTAATGCAATATTGTAGGTCCCTGAATTTTGGTACGTATGTGAAGGTGCTGGTAGGGTAGAAGTAGTACCATCGCCAAAGCTCCATGTATAACTTACTACGTTAGGCGTTGCACTAGAGAAATTCACATTATAAGGTTTACATGGACTTGTTAAGTTCATGTTGATTGGTTTCTTTACATATGGTATAACGAGTACATAAGCAAAAGGATTGAAGTTTTGCGTACATCCTCCGGCCATCGAAGTATTTAATGTTACAGTATAATTTCCTACTGCATTATAAGTATGTGAAGGATTTTGTACATGTGAAGTACCACCATCACCAAAGTTCCAATTCCAAAGATTGCTTCCGATAGTCGGATCTACAAATACATATGGGTCACCTAAACAGATTTTTATTGTATCAGGAACTGTATAATTGGTTATTGGACTAACAACTGTAATATAATTTGCACGATAAATTGTATCGCGACAGCCAAATGAATTTTGAACTACTAATGAAACCGGAAAATTGCCTATTGAATTGTAGGTATGTGAAGGATTTTGTAAAGTTGAAGTAGTACCATCACCGAAGGTCCAGAAGAAGCTGACTAGATTTGTTTGCGCAGAAGTGTTAGTAAACTGAACTGTCATTCCCGGACAACCTATTTTTGGTGTGCCTTGAAATCCTGCACCCGGTGCAAAAACTTTTAAGTATTGAACTTTTGTTAAGCTGGCAGGACATCCATTCGGAGAAATAGCCGTTAGCGTTACACTAAAGAAACCTCCTTGCGTAAATGTTGTAGTGCCGTTTGTTGCTGTAGACGATGCTCCATTTCCAAATGCCCAATTATACGTTGCAGCACCTGTACTTAAGTTAATCATTTGTGGAGTAAATGGAACGCATCCGCTATCACTAACTACACTAAAATTAGGAACTGGCAACTGATCAACAACAACGAAATTCGGAACAGTAACAGTTCCGTTGCATCCGCTTTGAGTTGTTACTGTTAATGTGATCGAATAACTTCCTGGTATAGTATAAGTATGAGAAGGACTTTGTATTGAATCTGTTGTTCCATCTCCGAAATTCCAAGCCCATGATGTTGCATTAGGAACGGTACAATTGAAATTAATTGGCAAAGGATTACAACCTGCTGTATCACTCATTGTGAATGAAGGTACAAGTGCTGATCCAATGTTAATATAATTCGGTCTTGAAAGAGTATCAGAGCATCCGTTGCTATTAGTAACAATTAAAGAAACATTATAATTTCCTGCATTGCTATACTGATGTGAAGGATTCTGTTGATTAGAAGTTTGTCCATCGCCTAAGTCCCAAGCCCAAGAAGTAATACCGGAAGTTGTGGCGGAAAAATGGAAAACAGTATTAACGTCGCATGCCGAAGTTGTATTCGCAGTGAATTGAGCTTGCGGTTGGGCATTAATAGTGATATAACTGCTTTTAATTTCTATATGTTGACAGCCGTATGCGCTGGTTGCAATCAATTTTACATTGTATACACCAGGGTCAGTGTATGTATGAGTTGGATTTGCCAACGTTGATGATGATCCATCTCCAAAGTCCCATATATACGTTGCTGCGTTAGAAGAACTATTCGTGAAAGTAATAACATTCACATCTTCGCATGCTGATAACGGAGAAGCTGTAAAAGCAGCTATCGGGTCGTTAACAACATTAATAGTATGAGTAATTGAATCTTTAACACCTCCAGCACCAATAGCAATTAACTTAACAGTGTAAGTCCCCGGAGTAAGGAAAACCGTACTTGGGTTTGGAGCAGTTGATGTATTTGAGTTTCCGAAATTCCACTGATAAGATAATGCGCCCGTTGAAGTATTCGTAAAATTCACCATTAAAGGTGCGCAGCCGGTTATTTTATCGGAGTTAAACGACGCTACGGGCGTTTGGGCCCGTAACGTAAACGTTTGTAGAATTAATATTGCCGCGAAAACTACACGAATCATGCGATATGTAACGGCGGGGCCCATTTTTGACCTATATTATACTGTTTTGGTGGTTGAGTTGGTTGGTTGGTGGTGCTGAGGTGGAAAAGAGATTACTTCTCTTCTTCGCCCTGAGCGTAGTTGTTAAAGTTGGAAGCCTGGTTAATCACAGAGTTCACTGCGCTATATAACTGGTTTCCTTCTTTAGTGATTTTCTTCACACGGTAGTATGAGAAACCTGCAGGAGGTGCTTGATCAATCCAGCTATAGTATAGCTCGATTTCTGCTCCAATGCCTTCTTTAACACCAACTGATGCAAAGTCTTTACCATTACCTGAACGTTCAACAACATAAACGCAATCTTCAGGTTCGTTTTTTGATGTCCAGCTGATGAACACTTTTCCTGAATTATAAACAGTGTTATAATTATAGATGTTCATAGCGCCTTGTGTACCTGCCGACATAACCATTGAGTTGTTAGGCGATGATTGTGCCATACTCGAGCCTGCGGCGGCCATCAAAATTAGAAACACTACGGTTTCAATTAAGAATAAGAATTTGAATGCGGAACCTTGCTGCTCATCTCTATTGAAATAACGCTTAGGTTTCGAATACATCAACATCCTGTTTTCGCGGATTGTTTTGTAAAAGTCTTCGTTGTGGGCGGTGTGGTTCATTTTGTGATCCTCCTTAGAGTTTTTGGTCATTAGCAATTTACATGCATCTTAACGTAACATGGTTCCGAAAGGTTACACATCTTCCATTTGTAAGAAATCGATCGCCGTTGCTCTTATTTATTAGGTATTAAAGCAGTCATTGTCGATTCTTATGTCTGAAGTAATGTTTTCGGTGCTTATAATAATCGGAATTTAGTGTGTAAGATTTGATCCTTTTTTGAAGTGTCGGTTCTCACATTTTTCAACCGGTTACTAATGGCATTACATCATGCATCGGCCTTTTCATACGGAGGTTATTCGGGAAGGTTACATTTTCCCTATATGAGAGATGTTTACTCTCGTATTTGAAAAAAAATCAAAATCAACCAGAACCTTACATCAACTTTTCACGTAAGAGGCACAAATCCCAGGTATTAAATTTAATCCCAAAAGACAAAATGGACATCCTTAGTAAAACCATCAAGAAATTATCGGAAGACGAATACCAACAGCTTCTAATGGAAGTATCAGGTAAGAAGAAAAACAAACCTTTTTTGGTCCTCGAAACAACCCGATCACGTGATGTAGAAGACAGTGAAATGATGGAGATTCTTCAGGTGAATCCCAGTGCTTACTACACTTTAAAATCGCGATTGAATTCAAAAATCGCAGCAGTACTTAGTAAAAAAGTTCAAAACCCTATCCAAACTTTAATGGATGAGGTTTCTCGCGTTCCCGCACATTTATTCGGTAATAATCGTGAGTTCTCTGTAAGAGCTTTGCGCGAATTGGAAAAGCAATTAATCGAATATGATTTAAATGCAGAATTGATCTTAGTATATAAAACTCTTGCACAATTGCATTTGTATACCGAAGATTATGATTTCTATGAAAACAAATTCAGTAAGCATGTAGCTTTTTCATTGGCTGTATCTAAAGCTGAAAATTTATTCTTCCGAATGATTAAAAAAATCGGAGAATATCAATTAAACCAACGTGAGTCTGATCTCGAAGAAGTGATTATGATGAAGCGTGAACTTGCAAATATTTGCGAGTTATACGATTCACATCGTTTGTTTGTGTTGTACAATATCGCACGTATTTATTATTTGTGTAATGTGCCTCATAAGATCGACGGATTAAAAGCACGCGAATTAGAAATCGAGAATATTATTCAGAAAATGTCGCAGGTGTTCGAGAATTATCCGATGGATACTTTCTACCAAAACATCAAAGGCATCACTGACTTAATGTATTTCGAATACTATATCAGAACAGGAAATATTGTACGTGCCGATTATTATCTGCAACGCGTACACCAACAAATGCCTGATTTGATGGAGAAGCATATGATGCATTTCTTCTTAGTTCAATTCCTTCGTTCTAAAGTATTGAAGTATTTAATTGATGGTAATATGGATCACCTTCAATTCGGTTACGAATCACTCGAGAAAGAAGTAGATGTTGATATGAATGAAGCGTATCATTATATCTCATTAAAACGCTTCCTTGCTACTGTGAAATATTATCAACGCGACTACCATGGTGCAGCGCGTAAGATGAATGAACTTAGAAATCAAATGTCGTTGAAGCATTTTATGGCTACCGATGTTGATTGCAAATTGTTCCAAGCTCTTCAATATTGTATCCTTGGCGATGATAGCTTATGCATGCAAATCATCAGCAGCTTAAAACGTCAGGTGCGTGAACAAGAAGATGAATTCGAATCAGCGAAATTCTTTATGAAAATATTAAAGACTGCGCTTAAGCCTGCCGACTATCGTCGCAAGGTGAAGAAGATTGCCGAAATGTGGCATGAATTCGAAGAGATGAATAAAGGAACTTTCCCTGTACTTACTTATGTTCGTGCCGACGATAACGTTCTTCGCCGTATGAGTAACCCAATTAAAGATTAATTCAAGATTATATCTGTGAAAATAAAAGGGGCTGTCAGTTATGATAGCCCCTTTCGTTTTTAAATATATTTTCACTGAATCCCTCGTCGCAGACGAGATCATAACAAAAGTGCTTCGCACCATTTAAACAATAGGATGGAGAGGATTTCAAGAGCATGAAAAATCTTAAAAGTAAAAATCCTTTTAAATCCATTTCAAATCTGCGTCATCTGCGTTTCCTGACGATTTCTCCTTCGTCAAAATGTCTGGACGTAACCGCCCTTCCAAATTTCGTCAGCCACCATCGGCGCCAGCAATCCTCGTCGAAGACGAGATCATAACAAAAGTGCTTCGCACTATTGAAAAGCACTTAATAAAATAGGAATTCAAACACAACCTGATTTTAAAGGTAAAAAATCCTTTTAAATCCATTTCAAATCTGTGTCATCCGTGTTCCCTTTTTCAATCCAAAATAAAAAAAGGGGCCATCATTATGATAGCCCCTTTTCATTTATCCATTAATTCTAAAAGGTAATAGCGTCGAGATATTTTTCACTCAATGGCTTATTTACGTATTTAAATACATAAGTATTGGTTGACGCCTTGTTGATGTCTTCAGGACTGATTGAAGAGGAAAGGACAACAATTTTGCATGTGTTTTTCAATTCCGTTGGCAATAATTCAAATTCAGCCAAAAAGCCAAATCCGTCTTTTACCGGCATATTTAAATCCAAAAACACAACTTCAGGGAAGTCGGCAGCATCTGATAACGATTGGAGATGAGATAACGCAGCGTCGGCTGAGTTTTTTACGACTACTTCTTCGGCAAAACGACTAGAAGTAATCATTCTTTCATTAATGAAATTATCAATCTCATTATCGTCAATAAGCAAAACCTTACGGTAGCGTGCCTGTGAACTTTTCATGAGAATGTAGGCGTTAGTTTGAAAGAATTTTTGTGGTGATGGACGGGATCGAACCGCCGACACAAGGATTTTCAGTCCTTTGCTCTACCGACTGAGCTACATCACCTTAGTGAGGGCGCAAAAGTATAATATTTTCATTAAAACAAAGCTTATTTGGGGCAGGAAATAGTGAAATTCCCGAAAATATTTTGCTATTGCCTTATTTTCAATGCGCTACATTGACGGCAATTTACTTATTTTGCCTCGATGATTATAGCTGCCGATTTAGGGAATACTGCATTAAAACTGGGTGTTTTTGATGATAATAGATTGATTGTCAGTCAGAAGTTCGGTTATTCCGATAAAAATGATATCGAAAATTTCTTTCAGACCCATTCTTGTAATCATCTGGTTTTTTCATCTGTAACGCATATTCCTGACTATTTATCCACCATTTTTGATAAAATACCTTTCAAATTGGAGGTTAATTCATCTACTCCTTTGCCTATTGCCAATAGTTATGGTACTCCGCAAACGTTAGGTACCGACCGCATTTCCAATGCAGTAGGAGCGGCAGCCCTTTATCCCGGCAGACCCGTGTTGGCAATCGATTGCGGTACATGCCTGAAGTTCGACTTTGTTCACCCCGAAAATGGCTACGAAGGTGGTGCCATCTCCCCCGGATTAAATATGCGTTTTAAAGCTTTGCACGATTATACAGCTCGCCTCCCGCTAATTGCTTATCGCGATGAAAGTCCTTTGATCGGGAAAAATACCGAGGAATCGATATTATCTGGCGTCATTCATGGCATGTTGGCCGAGATTAAGGGAATATCTGCACAATATTCTAACCAGTTTCCCGATTTAATATGCGTTATTACGGGTGGCGACTATCTTCACTTTTATAATAGCCTTAAAACATTCATCTTTGCAGCCCCGGATCTGACATTAACTGGATTGCGGGAAATCTTGCGTTATAATCAATAATGAAGCTCAACATCATCAATAAAAAGGCAATACCGGCAATGATCGGTTTGTTATTGTCGTCAGGACTCTTTGCTCAAACCAGTACTTTGTCGCCTTATTCACGTTTCGGAATCGGTGAAATGTTGTTTAGAGGCTTCTCGCACCAGCGAGGAATGGGAGGAGTAGCTTATGGCGGAACATCGGCTGGAAGTTTAAATTTTTCGAATCCCGCAACTTATGCCTATGATTCGGTAATGGTGGTTGAATTCGGTCTCGATGCTGAAGTCATCAAACAAACGCAAGGCGACCTAAAAGTTCAAAAAACAAATTCGCGTTTAAATACACTTTCGCTCGGATTCCCAGTGCTGAAGAATAAAATCGGATTAGCATTTGGTATTGTTCCCTATAGCGGAAAAGGATACGATATTAACTCGACAGAAAACGCTGGAATCGATACTTTAGGAACTACCTTAACATCACATTACAAAGGAAGCGGCGGATATACGCGATATTTCCTCGGATTGGGTGCCAACATCACTAAAAACCTATCGTTAGGAGTGAATGCCGATTACCTGTTTGGTACGGTTACTCGCCAGCGACGCGCTGAATTTTCAAATACATTAATGTTCAATAATAACTATCAAGATGATGTAAATATCAGCGATTTTTATTTTGAAATGGGATTACATTGGAAACAAAAAATCAATGATAAAACTACTCTCGGAATCGGTATTGTTGGAGCACCTGCGCAAGCAG
This sequence comes from Bacteroidota bacterium, assembly GCA_023251535.1. Classification (GTDB taxonomy): domain Bacteria; phylum Bacteroidota; class Bacteroidia; order AKYH767-A; family OLB10; genus CAINEC01. Next base: position 200,517 of record JAHEYP010000001.1, on the reverse strand, counting down.
TAAAAGCAAAGCGTACACTGTGGTGGGTTAACTACCGCATCGGATCATCGGGAAGTGATATTTTGAAAGATACCATCCTTTATCAACCTGATGTAACTGGAACAGTAACCTTGCCTGCATATGCCGGAATCGGATTTAACCTAACAAGCGGAACTAAATGGCAAGCGGGAGTTGATTTCACGTACCAAGATTGGAGTTCGTATAAGTCGTTTGGTACAACCGATACACTTAAAAACAGCATGGGAATTGCGTTGGGCGGAAGCTTAACTCCTGATATTACTTCAACGAGTTATTTCAATCGAGTGGTTTATCGTGCAGGAGTGTATTACAACCAAACATCACTCGAGTTAAGAGGCAATCAATTGAACGAATACGGAGTATCATTAGGAGTAGGATTACCACTTCGTAAATCGTTGCAATCTGCTGTAAACATTGCACTCGAATTCGGTCAACGTGGAACTACAACCGACAATTTGATTAAAGAACAATATGCACGCATAGTACTTGGATTAACCTTCAATGAAGTGTGGTTCCAAAAGCGTAAATACGATTAATACCAGTGATGCCGAAGCGCAAATTTTATACACTTTTACTCGCAACGGCGGCTGTGACAGTCTGCTTTTTAAGCTCCTGTGAAAACGACAATGCCGAGATTGCCAGGGTAACGGCAACGGTAAACGATCCGATTGAAGAAATCAAAGGACTCGAAACCCTTTACAGCGACTCGGGCATGGTAAAAGTGAAGGTAACGGCACTCTCGATGTTGAAGAAAATTCGTCCGAAGGCCGTAACCGAATTACCCGGAGGAATGGTGATTGAATTTTTCGACCAAAACAAGAAAGTCACCTCCCGATTATCGGCCAAATACGCCATACATTATGAGTTGGAACACCGTTGGGAAGCCAAAAATGATGTAGAAGTGATCAATGAGAAGGGCGAAAAGCTAAATACTGAAAAGTTAATTTGGGACGAAAGGAAAGAACTCTTATCTTCCGATCAATTTGTTAAAATAACCACCCCTGAAGAAATCATTATGGGGAAAGGATTTGAAGCAAATCAGGACTTCAGCAGGTACAAAATCTTCAACGTAACTGGCAGGATTACCGTAAAGCAATAAACGATGCTTCGCATATTGGAAATATCATGGATGATCATTGCTCTTTTGGGAGCGGGGATGGGCGTTTTTAAACTAACGACCGACTCGCTGTCATCTGCTATCTGGTTTTTCCTTTTTACGCTGGTAGCCACCATCTTTTGGTTGGTTCGGAGGAAGCAAAGAATCACCATGCAAAAACACCGTTCAGCCCGAAATTGAGGTAAAAACAGGCTGTTTTAATAATTCTATTGAAAATCAGTCAACTATTTTCGTGTTTCGAACCCTCGAACCCTTTCCTCGTACAAAATAGAGTCGTATATTCGCACCCTTAATAAGAAATTCAAAGTACTATGGCAGTTATTGAAAAAATCAGGAATAGAGCAGGCCTACTGATAGGTTTCGTAGGATTCAGCTTGTTTGCGTTTATTCTTGGTGATTTATTCTCTTCGAGTAAAGGTATCTTCAGCAAAAACGAAACTTCTGTTGGTGTTATCGCCGGAAAGAAGATAAATGTGATGGATTTTGAAAGTCGCGTCCAAGAGATGGCGAACAATTACAAAGTTCAGAACAACACCGAATCAATCGATCAAGCTACAATGGATCAAATCCGTGAGCAAGCTTGGAACCAATTGGTGAATGATGAGGTGATGGGAACTCAGTACAACAAACTGGGCTTAACTGTATCTTCTGATGAGTTGTTCGACATGGTTCAAGGTAAGAACATCCATCCTCAAGTTCGTCAGGCTTTCACTGATCCTAAAACAGGTCAATTTAACCCTTCAAGTGTGTTAACGTTCCTAAAGAACATGGATAATGATCCTACAGGAAAAACGAAAGCACAATGGGTGATCTTCGAAAAAGCAATGCGTCAAGAGCGTATGCAACAGAAATATAATGATCTTGTAAAAGGAGGTCTTTATGTTACTACTGCTGAAGCGAAAGAAGATTTCATGGCTAAGAATCGTACTGCTTCTTTGAAGTATGTAATGATTCCTTATTCAACAATTGTTGACAGTACACTTGAAGTTAGTGATGCTGATTTAAAAGCAGTATACAACGAGAACTTAAAGAAATATAAGCAAGTTGCTAGTCGCGCAATCGACTATGTAACATTCGATGTTAATCCTTCTGATGTAGATCGTCAGGCGGCAGCTAACGATATCGCTAAAATTACTGAAGGCTTTAAAGCGGCAACAAACGATTCAGCTTTCGTAGCTGCGAATTCAGATGCTCCATTTGATGCTTCTTTCCACAAAAAAGGAACACTTCCTTTCAACATCGACTCTATTATGTTTGCTGCTCCGGTAGGAACTGTAGTAGGTCCTTTTGAAGAGAATGGAACATACCGTTTATCAAAGTTAACAGCATCTAAAATGATGGCTGACTCGGTAAAAGCTCGTCACATTTTATTGACTATGGATCCTGCAAAAGATGCAGAAATTAGAGGTCGTGCCGATAGTATTAAAACAGCTTTAAAAGGCGGTGCTAAATTTGAATTGTTAGCTGCTCAGTATTCAACTGACCAAGCTGCAAATCAAAAAGGTGGCGACTTAGGTTGGTTCAACTCACAAATGATGGTGAAAGAATTCAGCGATGCTTGTTTCGGAGCTAAGAAAGGAGAAATCGTAATTGTTCAAACTCAATTCGGTTTACATATTGCTGAAGTAGAAGATATCAGTGCAGCATCTCGTCAAGTACAAGTGGCTAACGTTACTAAACGTATTGAGCCAAGTACTAAAACTATGCAAATGGTATTTACAAAAGCTAACGAGTTCGCAAATAAAAATGCAACTGCAGATGCTTATGATAAAGCTGTAAAAGATCAAAACTTAACGAAGTTATCAGAACAAAATATCGTTGAAAATGCTCGTCAAGTAGGTGCTCTTGAAAACTCACGTGAATTAGTACGTTGGTCGTTTGGCGCTAAAGTGGGAGATATCTCTAAAGCATTCGAATTCGGAAATCGTTTCGTAATAGCGAAGCTTACTGATATCCGCGAAAAAGGATTCTCTACATTAGAGCAAGTTAAAGATCAAGTAACGTACGAAGCTCGTCGCGATAAAAAAGCACAACAGTTAATCGAGAAATTAAGCAAAGCAGGAAGCAATATCGATGCTATTGGAGCAGCAGTTCAACAACCTGTTAATCCTGCTGAAAACGTTTCTTTCGCTTCTCCTTTCTTAGGAAATGCAGGAAATGAAGGTGCAGTAGTTGGAACGGCGATGACATTAAAAGCAGGACAAGTTTCTGCTCCAATCAAAGGTGTTAGCGGAGTTTATGTTGTTGTTGTAAACAGCTTCAATGAGCCTCAAATGCCAAAAGATTTCAAAGATGCTGCGAACCAAATACGTCAACAATTAGCGGGACGTTCACAATACGAAGTATTCAATGCACTTCGTGAAAAAGCAAATATCGACGATAACAGAGGTAAGTTCTATTAATCCTTTGTAAGAATATATTCGAAAAGCCCTGACGATAAATGTCAGGGCTTTTTTTTCATCTCGACTCCGCTCGATGACCATATTTCGACAAGCTCAATAGCCGCCGCTCGATAATCTTATTTCGACAGGCTCAATAATAGCCTTGTACATCATCCAATTGTAGATTCAAAAATCCTCGTTAATCCATTACCCCAACGGGGTATCCTTTTAGCTTCGACGTGCTTGCACTGTCGGAGCGAATCCGTGTTCCTCCTCAAGCGCGTATGCAATCCCAAATTCCAAATTCAAAATTCATTAAATATTTAAACGCGACGATGCAGCGATTTAGCAGCGAGCGCAACGATGGGAAGTTTAACTGAAACATAGAACTCAATGGGCTACCAAATTGCGTAGCAATCACTGCGACCGTAAAATCACCCGTAGGATAGCGCACGACAGAGCATTTCTCTGATGCCGCTGCGTTGAAAATGGAATTCGTTTCATAGAAGAAATCTATTGAAACCTACGAACAAATCCTTTAAAATCCATTTCAAATCCTGTCATCTGTGTTCCTTGCCGTTAGGCAAAATCATCGAAGATGATAATATAGCGTAAATCATAAAGACCATAAAAATCAGCGGCCCATCAAGCAACGCGTCAGCAATCCAAAATCCCCTGCAGTAGAGTCGATGAAGTCATCTTCGAAAACATGATTACGTTCGACACACTTCCCTGACGATAACTGTCAGGGCTTCGCAAAATTCAAAATTCAAAATCCAAAATTATATTTTATCTTCGGCAGTACTTTATGAATCTGAAACACATTCAACGATCGTCGCAGTGTTTAAACTGTAATCATCCGCTCGATGCCGGATCCGATAATTTTTGTCCGCATTGCGGACAGGTGAATAATGTTCGTAAAGAGAAAGCGCATGAGTTGTTAAGCGAGTTAGCGGGCGATTTCCTGCATCTTGATTCCAAAGTGATGGGAAGCGTTATCCCCTTGCTATTTAAACCCGGTACGCTCACCGTTCAGTACAATGAAGGAAAGAGAGCGAGGTTCTTGCATCCTGTGAGAATGTTTATCAGCATTATGATCATTTTCGTAATTGTGATGGGAATAACGAATGGAAAAGATCATGAGAGTTCAGAGAAAGTAAAAAAGTTAAACGACAGCACTGAAGTTGTAAACTTCACTGGACTACATAGCAAGGACGGAAAAGTGAGTTTAGGCGAAGTGATAGATACCATCAGCAAGGAAGATCAATCGCTTAAGATTGAAATGGAGAAAACGGATTTTGCCGATTCTGTAAAACTTTGTTTTGATAAAGGAATAACGGAGCCAGAAGCAGTGCTTAACGAATTACATCATGAGCATACATGGTGGAATAAATTCAAAGTAATACAAGCCTATAAGATATATAAATTCAATACCGAAAACGGAGCGGAAGGATTCGGAGAATATCTATTGCATAAGTTACCATGGATTATTTTCTCAATGCTTCCTGTATTTGCATTCTTGATGTACTTATTATATTACCGAAGAAAAATCCTGTATGTAGATCATTTGATCTATGCATTTCATGTCCATACTTTTTTCTTTTTGTTTTTATCAGTCTTTATGCTGTTAGATCAATACTGCGGATCACTACCCGTATATTATCTCTTGCTTTATATCCCCGTTTATTTTTATCTCGCTATGCGAAAAGTGTATCAACAAGGACGATCTAAAACCTTCTTTAAGATGTGCGTATTGTCGATGATGTATTCGGTTGCCGTGGTGTTTGTGTTTTTATTGGCGACGGTGGTGTTGTTTTTGTTTTATTGAAAAAGGTTCCTAGTTCTTGGTTCTTGGTTCGAAGTTTCGCGAAGCGGGCGGCGAGATGTTTTTTGGATAGAAATAAGGGTGGAGGAAAGGAATTGGTTCGAAGTTCGAAGTTCGAAGTTTCGCGAAGCGGGCGGCGAGATGTTTTTTGGATAGAAATAAGGGTGGAGGAAAGGAATTGGTTCGAAGTTCGATGTTCGAAGTTTCGCGAAGCGAGTAGCGAGATCTTTTTATGATTCGTGGTTGTCGAGCGGAGTCGAGATGGGGCTGACGCCGTTTACGGTTGCGCGATGCGGATAGCGAAATCTTCATATGAAACATGGTCATCGAGCGGCGGTTATTGAGCGGAGTCGAAATAAGTCGAGATGGAGTCGAAATAAGCCGAGATGGGGCTGACGCGTTACCTTTCTCAATTAAATTATTCTCGAAAACGTCCATTTACCTTAATCCCTATTTTCAGAATGGGGTACAGCAAGTTCCCTCCCTAATTAAAATCACAAAAAATCCTTGAAATAGTCGGGAGATAAATGCTTACAAACGGTTAAGTGCTTGCCGATTTCCTTTTTTAGTGATTTATATATACATTTGGTAAATATTGGTCACTTTAAGGATGCACTTTATGAAGGTTGTAAAAAGCTTGTTGGTTTTTGTTTTGTTGATTGTAGCGGGACTTGCTAACGCTCAATTTACAGATCGTTTTTGGGCATTTGGAGATAGCGCCGCAATAAATTTTAAAAATTTAAGCAACCCATTACCTGACTCAAGTATATTGCGCGTAAGAGGTACCTGTGTTAGTATTTGCGATAGTTTAGGTGATTTAATATTTTATGGTGGCACTCCAAATCAAACAATTTTTAGACCACCTAGTCCGCCTTATACTTATGACTGGGGGTTTTTAATAAACAAAAATCATAATATAATAACAAATGGAGATAGTCTAAAAGCGCTTGAATGGTATAACGAAATGACCATAGTTCCTAATCCTGCCAATATTAATCAATTTTATATATTTACGGCCGGCGAAACTCCAATTAATCAAGGGTTTTATTATAGCTTGCTAGATATGAGTTTAAATAATGGAGCCGGTTATGTATTGCAAAAAAATGTGCAACTGCAAATATTTCAGACAGCTGACTGTGTTACAGCAATTAAACATGGCAATGGAAGAGATTGGTGGGTAATGATACGCGATTGGAGTTATACTCAGCAATTAAACAATTTTTATTTGTATCTAATTTCACCGAATGGCTTGTCGCTTCATAGTCAACAACAAATTGGCTCCGCTTATATAAATGGGGGATTACAACGCCTTGAATTCAATAATGCAGGAAACAGTTTTTTTTCCTGTACAAATGGGGGGTTGATAGAACGCTTTGATTTTGATCGATGTACTGGCGTTATTTCTAACGATACAATTTTAGCTCCAAGAGCCACAACATGGCGACGCAATTATTGGAGTATGGCGTTGTCGCCCGATGACACAAAATTATATACAACTTCATTTTTGGCTGGCACAAGTAGTGACACTTCCTATTTTGTACAGTATGATTTAAATGCAAGTGATTTTTTAGCAAGCGGAGATACATTGCTAGCATTGCCAGCAAGTAATCTGAATTCTCAAGAGATAGGGTTAGTGCAACTTGGGCCCGATGGTAAAATATATTTAACAGCAGAAGGCAACTCTTTAGATTGTGGATTTGATTATTTGTATTGTGATACTACTTGGAACTTAGTTAATACAAACCTTTCTGTAGTAAATAACCCCAACGGACTCGGGGCTGCGTGTAATTTTCAACCTTTTAGTTTTTACTTAGGAGGTCACCGAGCTTATGCGGGATTGCCCAATAACCCAAATTACGAACTAGGTCCCTTACGAGGCAGCGCATGTGATACTTTAACAGTAGGCATAAAGGATATAATAAATGAGGCAAACTCATTAGCCATTTTTTATGATGCAGGTTGGAGTACTGCGTTTATAAACGCAAAAAATTTAAGAGGTAGAAATTTCCAATTTCAATTGTTCTCAATAAACGGAGAGTTGCTTAAGCAAGAATCCGGTAAATTATCTTCCGAATATTACACCCAAAACTTAAATATGTCTAGCTTTTCAACTGGAGTTTATATTGTTAGGTTGGTTACTGATAAAGAAGTGTTAACAGGCAGGTTTGTTAAAAATTAATATAATTTTAGATTTTGTATTTTGAATTTTGGATTGCGCGAAGCGAGTAGCGAAATCTTAATATGTATCGTGGTCATCGAGCGGAGTCGAGATGGAGGAGTCCCCAAATAATTCAACATCTATCACCAAATTTTATTCTATCCAACGATCTGTTTTATTGAGTTCGAAGTTCTAGGTTCGAAATTTCGCGAAGCGAGTAGCGAGCTCTTTATATGTATGGTGGTCATCGAGCGGAGTCGAGATGGATATGCCCCCCTGGTACTATTATGTCACCCCATTCGGGGTTGGGTCGGGCTGTTGGCCCTTGGTGACGATAATGTCATCCCTTCGGGATTTCATTGTGGATGGGCAACGAGCTTTGCTCCATTAGCACATTAGCACATTAGCACATTAGCACATTAGCATCATTTCCACAAATTCTTCTGCTCCAATTTTACTTTTCCTTTGAAGAAAATTTTTGTGCTTTGTTCGAAGGCTGGAGTGAAGTCGGAAATAAAGAATCGATGTTTTTTGGTGCTGCCGCTATTGAATAAATTGTTTTCGTCGAGGAGCCATTGAACATGGTGTGCAACGATTCGTGCTGTGTCGAATATCGTTACTTTGCCTTTGTAAAATTGTTCTATCTCCGGACGAATCAATGGGTAATGCGTACAGCCTAAAATTAAACTGTCGATGTTCTTTAATTTTGGTCGCGATAAATAATCGTTGATGATCGTTTTCGATATTTTATTATTGAAAAATCCTTCTTCAATCATTGGTGCAAGTAGGGGAGTGGCAAGAGAGTTAACCGACAATTTTTTATTTCTGTCTTTTAACTTCGATGCATAAATATCGGTCTTAATGGTAGCTTTTGTCCCGATTACTCCAACATGCTTTAAAGCGGCTTGGTTTACCACATATTCAACCACAGGATCAATCACATTCACCACAATGGCTTTCGATCCTATATGCTTCTTAACGGTGTCGTAGGCCACCGATGATATACTGTTGCATGCAATTACAATCATCTTGCAATTGTGCGTCATTAAAAAGTCGCTTATGGCTACCGACCATTTCTTAATCGCTTCCGGCGACTTATCTCCATACGGTAAATGTGCAGTATCGCCGAAGTAAACCAAATTTTCTTCTGGCAATAATTCGTGTATTGCATTCGCTACTGTTAATCCTCCGATTCCTGAATCAAATATCCCCAAAGGACGATTTCCCGGTTTTGATTTTGTGGCCATAAAGCAAAGATGAAAAGAATTTATCGCATACCGAAAAAGTTGGTTGGTTATTAGCCATTATTCAAACTTCATTGAGCGGAAATTTATCCAACTACGAAGTATTGAAATTCAAGAAAAACCGAATAGATAAAATTATAATTAAGGGCAGGGATAAGATATCCATCCTAAATTTGGTTGACCGTTTTAGTAATAAATTATCCGGTAAACTGGAGCCTTCTGGGCTTTGTGGGGTTATTTTTTTTGATTCATTCAAAGACAGAAATACAGGATACAACACTTTCCTTCTTCCAACGCGCTACTATTGAATAGTCGAATGAAAGATTAAGATTTATGGAAAATTTAAGGTATTTAATTCTGTTGTGGATCCCATTTTAATGCACACCTACAGCGTGCCTTGGGTTACCGTTATGGGTTGAGTTACAATAAATCGCCCCTACAGGGCGAATAATCATAAAACTTCAATGTAGCGATTAAATTACCCTTTTATGACGAACAAAAAAACCTTCAATGCAACGAATAAATCGTTCTTTCAGGCCTCAAAGAGTGTTTCTTTCTATCGTTGTCGTTCTCATCGTTCATTCAGCAAAAATTTAAGGCGGACATTCCGCTTCGAATAGAGATTCGGAAATGCCGTTCGTCAATAATATTGTAGCAAGAAAAAGATAAAATCTGGTTCGTAATGGAGATTGAAGTCAACAAGAATAAACTATTTAATCTGATGGGAAACTTATATCAGAATTGTATTTCAACTAAAGTTAGTTAACCTATGTTAAGGACGAACAAGAAAAACAAAAGCCCTGACGTTTACCGTCAGGGCCTTCAATTACCGTTTAAGGTCTTATTTTATTTCAAACCTAACTTCGTTTTTACAATAGGAAGAATATCGTCAGAGTCTTGAGCAAACAATACAGCTCCTACGCTTGTATCAAAAATATAAGAGTAGCTTTTATCTTTTGCAATTTGATTGATTGCATCTTCTGCTTTCTTAATGATAGGAGAGTATAACTCTTCTTTCTTCTTTTGCATTGATGTTTGTGCCGACTCTTGGAATGCTTGAATGCGTTCTTCTAAATCACTGATTTCTTTCATTTTTGCATCACGAATAGGATCAGCCATTGATGCTTCTTTCGTTTTGAAGTCAGCAATTTTATTTTGATACTCGGCAGTCATTGTTTTTAATTGACTTTCAAGTGATGCACCGAATTTCTGAAGTGTAGAATCAGCGTTTTTTGTTTCAGGCATTAAACTTAAAAGTTGTGTTGAGTTTATGTGTCCGAATTTAAGTGTGTTTTGTGCATTTACAGTAGTCGCGAAACTTAGCAGTACACCACATGCGATGGCAAATAATTTATTCATAATGAATGATGATGGGTTTGTGATATTGTTGGTAGTATGATCCTTATTACGGATTAAATATTATTTCTTTTCTTCTGAAGGAGCACCACCCGATTTACTATCGGTACCGCTTCCGCTTCCTGCTCCTGGCTTGCTTCCGCCATCGCTTTTGTTTCCTGCTTTGTATCCCATCGACGCAAGTACTTCGTCACTCTTGTCGTATTTAGGATTTGTGTAAAGCATAATTAAATCGCCCGACTTATCGAAGATTACCGCATAGCTTTGATCTGTTGCGATTTTCTTAACAGCGTTGTAAATTTTATCTTGAAGCGGCTTAATTAGTTCTTGTTTTTTCTTGAACAACTCACCTTCGTATCCGAACTTCGATTTTTGAAATTCTTTTACTTCTTTTTCTTTGGTAGTGATTTCTTGCTCACGTTTCTTTTTCATTTCTTCCGTGAGGAGAATTTGTTCTGCTTGATAGTCTTTGTAAAGCTTATCGATTACTGCATATTTCGACTCGATTTCTTTTTGCCAGTTAATACTTAGCTGATCGAGTTGTTGTTGTGCTGCTTTGTATTCAGAAATATTATCTAAGATGTACTGACTGTCGATAAACGCATATTTCTGTGCGAATGCAGGTGAAAAGGCCATTAATGCGAAGGCCATTAAGAAGGATGCAAGTGTCTTTTTCATAGTAGGGTAATTTTATAAGTCCCCAATTAATATTCGTGCCAAAGTTATCCAATTTTAGCGAGCTTACAAGGGGAATCGCGTTTAGGCTTCTCCTTATAGCGAGCTTTGGGACTGATTTTGAGAGTGTAACCAGTAATCGGTTGCTTTTTATTGTGCTTTTCTTGTCGGACCGGAATTAGTAAATCTTCTTCCAATCTTCATGTTGAGCCTCTAGAACTGCTGTCCGATAGTGAAGTGGAAGTTTGCACCGCTATTGGCTTTGGATCCTTCAATATCGTCAAATCCGTATCCCCAGTCAAGTCCGAGTAATCCGAACATCGGTAAGAAAATCCTTACCCCCATACCCGCTGATCTTTTTAACGAAGTAGGGTTGAAGTTCTTCATTCCCATGTAGTTATTACCGCCTTCAACGAATCCTAAGGCATAAATTGTAGCTGAAGGATTTAAGGAAATCGGGAATCGTAATTCCATGGTGAACTTATCGTATGCTGTTCCTCCAACGGTATTCCCGTTGATTTTCGGCGTAACTGAGTTGTTTTGGTATCCTCTCAAGGCGATGATTTCACGTCCGTCGAGTGAGTATCCCGATAGCCCATCTCCCCCTAAGTAGAACCTTTCAAATGGACTTTGTCCGATGTCGTTATTATAGTATCCTAAGAACCCGAATTGTGCTTTATTATACAAAACGAATTTACCAATGCTCTTATACCACGCTCCGCTGAACTTCCACTTGTGGTATTCAATCCACTTGTACTTCACGTTATAGGAAGCCGTAGCGTAGTCGGTCTTTTTATCTAATAACGAGAATGGAGGAGTCAATTGTAGCGTCATCGATAACTGAGATCCGCTTCTGATCCAAATAAATCCGTCAACAGAATTTCTCGATATCGTTTGTTGGAAGCTAAGGTTATTCGATGATCCGTCGGTAAATAAGAATGTTCCTGACCATTGATTTAATGCATAATTCTGGAATGAAATCTCGTGATATAATGTGAAGAAGTCATCCGGCCATTTTAAGCGACGTCCTAATCCTACCGAAGCTCCGCTGATGGTTAAGTCGGAACGTGCAGGATCGTCTTTCTTTAATCCGTCGGTTTGTACTGAACGGAATACCGATACACTTAGTGAATTCGGTTTTTTTCCTCCAAGCCAAGGCTCGGTAAACGACATATTATAACTCTGGAAATAGCGACCGTTAGATTGGAAACGGATACTTAATTTTTGTCCGTCGCCCGATGGTAATGGAGTCCATGTATTTTTCTTCGGAATATTTCTCAACGAGAAATTATTAAAGCTAACACCTAAAGTTCCTACCACGCCGGCGCCACCGCCCCAACCACCTGAAAGTTCAAGCTGATCGGAAGGACGTTCTTCAACGATGTATTCAATATCTACTGTTCCGTCGGCAGGGTTTGGCTTCGGATTAACATTCAATTTTTCTTGATCGAAATATCCTAACTGCGCTAACTCACGTTGTGTTCTGATGATGTCGGAACGATTGAATAATTGTCCTGGTTGCGTTCTAATTTCACGCAAAACAACTTTATCGTTTGTCTTCGTATTTCCAATTACAGTAACCTTGTTTACAACCGCTTGTTTTCCCTCGTAAACGCGCATTTCAACGTCGATAGAATCACCAGTAACTAATACTTCTACAGGAGTAACAGAGAAGAAAAGGTAACCATCATCCATATATAAAGACGAAACATCTCTACCACTTTGGCTGAGGTATAAACCTTCTTCCATTTTCTGCTGATTATAAATATCACCTTTCGAAATATTTAAAATCTGCTTTAATGTTTCGGTTGAATATTTAGTGTTTCCGATCCAAGAAATATTTCTGAAAAAGTACTTATGACCTTCTTCAATATTTACATAAAGATCGATTGACTTTTTATTGTGTTTTGCGATGCTATCAGAAACTACAGCAGCATCTCTAAATCCTTTTGCGTTATAAGAAGCAACAATTTTTTCTTTGTCTTTTTCTAAAGCTTCGTCGCTATATTTCGAAGAAGTAAATATTTTATACCAAGCGCGTTCTTTGCTGCCTTTCATTTTACGCTTCAGTTTTTTATCACTGAATTCTTTATTTCCTGAAAGGATAACCTCATTAATTTTAATACGATGTTTATTGCTTACGCTGATGCGCATCATTTGAGAGTTCGCACCGCCAGTAGTGTCTTTTTCAGTCGTGATTTTTACATCAACGAATAAATATCCTTTATCGATAAAGTGATTTTTCACTTGGTTAATCGACATCTGAATTAGATTTTCGGTAACCACTTTCCCTTTTACCAACTGCAATTTCTCGCGTAATTTATCTGCTTCACCTTTACTCACTCCCTCGAATGAAAATTTCGAAAGGCGAGGACGTTCTTGCAATCTGAATTCAAGGAAAATTCTGTTATCAACGATTTTTGTTGCTACCACTTTAACATCAGAAAGCAATCCTTGTTTCCATAAGTTCTCGATAGCAGAAGAGATTTTATCGCCCGGGATTTTATACTTCTCACCGATATTCAATCCTGTAAGCGTAATGAGCACGCTCTCATCGAGGTACTGCACACCAGATACGGTAATTCCACCCAATTCATATTCTTTGGGAGTGCTATAATCGATTAAGTCTTCATTGTTCCCCAATTGAATCTGGGCATACGAAGGCAGTGCAAATAGCAGCAACAACAAGCAGGCGAAGCTGCGGAAATTATTAAGCATGTTTTGGATTGAGTTGTTCGGATACTTTACCAAAGCGACGTTCACGACCCTGATAATCGACTATGGCTTCATAGAGATCTTCCTTGCGGAAGTCGGGCCATAATTTAGGGGTAAAGTATAATTCGGCGTAGGCAATTTGCCACAATAGATAATTGCTGATACGTGACTCACCGCTGGTGCGGATCATCAGTTCAGGGTCAGGCCATCCTGCAGTGCAGAGGTGATCTGATATTGTTGATTCGTCAATTTTTTCGGGATCGATTTCGCCGGCTTTCACTTTGCCTGCGATAGCCTTTACGGCGCGTGTAATTTCCCATCTAGAGCTATAGCTCAATGCAAGTACTAAAGTCATTCTTGTATTTCCCGATGTTTCGTCAATTGCTTTTTGCAATTTCTTGTAAACGCCAGAAGGGAGGCTTTCAGTATCTCCGATGGTAGCTAATCTGATATTATTTTTCATCAGGGTAGCAGTTTCTTTCGAAATGGTTTGCACCAAAAGCGACATTAAAGCATCGATTTCGAATTTCGGGCGACTCCAGTTTTCGGTACTGAAGGCGTAAAGTGTGAGGAATTTAACTCCAATTTCTGCTGCTGCCTCAACGGTATCACGAACGGCAGTAACCCCATGCTGATGACCAAAGGTGCGGATCTTTCCTTGTTGCTTAGCCCAACGCCCGTTACCATCCATAATGATAGCAATATGCGAAGGTAGTTTTGCGGCGTCGATTTGTTCTTTAGTAATCATAACTTATGAGGGGCACAAAGGTAATAAAACCATTACCTTTCGAGTTGATTTTGTCGCAATTAACCGTGGTTTAACCTCAAAAAATCACCAAAGCTTAATTCGGAACGGTCGACAGGAGTCGATATAGTGTTTCGAGAGCGTATAAGTGAACTGAACTCCGGTAAATACATACCAATCGCGCTGAGAGGTATCGCCGCGCTGGCGACCAATATTTCCTCCCGGAGCTTTGCTGAATGAGCGGTCGGAGAGGATAGCAGCTGTTTTGCCATATTCTACTCGAATGGCATTCGGGTCGGCATAGGTAGAATGAACATCGTCGACGTAGTCGGTATAAGTTTTACGTACTGCACTTTCGATAGTACATCCCCAACGGCGGCCGAGCTTGAATTTCATTCCTCCTCCAAACACAAAAGCGGCAGAAGTTCGGCGGTATAATTTTTCATCGGGATTAGCTGATGTTCCTTGCCCTTCTGTTCCAAGTGGCTGAAGGTCAACGTAATCGCCATTATAAAGCGCTTTAGGATTGAAGTGAAATACCGAAAATCCCGCAAGTAAGTATGGTGTTGCTTTCGTTGACGGATTCGCTGTTTGGTAAGGGAAAAAGTTAAACTCGAACTGTCCTGTTAACTCCAAAATATGGCTTTTGAAGTTCAGATTTCTATTTCTACTGAATTCATCATCTGCATCTGCATCATCGGCAGTGATATGTCCGTAGTTTAAAGCACCTTTAAATGCCCAATGGTTGCTATAACTTCTGCGGTATAAAAGTCCTATCGCCGGGCGATTATTTTTGGTGTCGTACATCTGAGGATGTAAGTCCCCTTTGTAGTTCATAACACCCAACATCACACCCATCTCTCTCGACTGAGAGAAAATTTTGACGGGTAATGCCAGTAAAACAATAAAGGCAATCGAATATTTCAACATCTGCACATTAACGATTTTCATAGCAGTATATTGCCGAAAACCAGAGACAAAGCCTATTAGAAAATAGGGAAGTTGGTTCTGCCGGTTCTTAATTTATAATGGATACTGAAAATCATGAACATGTAAGCATCTTTATCGCTAGGGTCGCCACGTTGAGAACCTACATTTGTAGAAGGCGTTTCAACCAATGAAGGATCGGCTAATGCAGCAGCAATAGGTCCGTTCGCTTGAGAAATCGCGTCGTTGTCGTAGTATGTCTTACTTACATCATCAATGTAGTCGGTAAATGTTTTGCGAACTCCAAATTCAAAGCCCATACCCCAACGACGGTTGAAGAAATATCGTCCACCGAATCCGATAGGAATGCAAAGTTGAGTACGCTTATATTTAGAACGTGCTTCTGAAATGCCTTGACCTTCAGTGCCTAACGGTTGCAATTCATACCATTCTTTGTTTAACTCACCCTTCGGGTTGAAATGGAAAACACCGATTCCAGCAAATACATACATGGAAGCTTCGAATGTGCTGTTTCTTTTCACACCACGTAATCGGTAGATACCTCCTTCGCGAGATGAAAGGAACGAGAACTCGAAATTGGTATTGAACTCGTAAATATTCGATTTGAAGTTCAGATTTCTGTTGTTTCTGAATTTCTCAGTTGTCAATTTATCGTCGCCACGAACTTGACCGTAAGTCAAATGCGAGTGAATTGCCATTACCGGACTAATCTTATAGCGCATCCCAACAGCTACTGAAGGACGGGTAGTGCTAATTTCCAAATCTTTGAAGCCATCGGTACCAATTTGGTTGGCACCGCCCAATTCTCCAAGGAAGTTAGATGCTCCGATTCCTGCGCTCCATTCATAGCGATACGCTTTCCAGCGCGCTCTAAGTCGTTGAGCCTCAGTTACTGACGAGGAAAATAACAGAATAAATAAGATTGCGAGTAGGTTCTTTTTCATAGGGTGACAATCAGGCCTAAGTACAAAAGTAATATTTTACATGAATCATAATCATGTAAAGGTGAATTTTCGTGCTAAAAAGTCTCAATTTCTAGTATCGAGACCCCAATTTAATTTCTTTCTGAGGGTATCGAGGAAGTTATCATTTCCCATCCTCACCAAGTTTATGGTGAATTCAGCACGCCTAACTGCTAACGAAATCGACGAGTCGATGGTTACAGATCGTGAGTCGAGCGAGGCTAAGAAATACTGTGATCTTCCTTGTACTTCCAACGAAATAACGTTCTCATCCGACACTACTATCGGACGAACATTGAGGTTATGGGGTGCGATTGGGGTAATTACGAAATTGCCGGAGTAAGGGGCAACAATTGGTCCGCCGCAACTAAGCGAATAGCCCGTTGATCCTGTCGGCGTCGAGATAATTAGTCCATCGGCCCAATAAGAGTTCAAGTACTCCCCATTAAGGTAAGTATTTATGATAATCATACTCGAACTGTCCTTTTTGTGAATGGTTAGTTCATTGAGTGCGAAGTTAGCCTCTCCAAAAATTTTTACGTTCGACTCGAGTCTTAATAAACGACGTTTATCGAGTGAAAAATGTCCTTTCATTAAGCTTTCAATAGCGCCTGCAATTTCTTCAGCAGCGATACTGGAAAGGAATCCCAGGCGTCCGATATTAATACCTAAAACGGGTATGCCGCTGTCTTGAATTTGTGTAACCGTGTCGAGGATGGTGCCATCACCTCCAATACTAAACATAAAATCCACTTCCCCGCGAATTTCCGATCCCGAATTATAGATATCGAATTTTCCTTTGTCAGGGAGAAGATGTTTAACCTGATTATAAAATGGTTGATAGATAATCAGTCGGCAGGAGTGTTTTATCAATTCATCAAACAACCTTGCAATAAAGGGATGATGCGACTCAGATACCTGACGAGCGTAGAGGGCAATTTTCATTCAAACAATTTGATGTAAAAATACATTAATTGTGGAATTTAGACCATGCTTTTTAGAAGGATGTTCCGATATGGAAAAATAATCCGCTTTCGTTGAGGCGATTTATGGCAAATTCGAATCTGAAAACTAAGTCATAATACGTCACGTAATCATAGCCGATTCCATAGCTGTATTGCCATGAATTATTTAGTGGATTAAATTCAGCATATTGTCGATCGCTAACATAGCCGGCATCGAAAAACGCATTGAGGTACATCGAAACCGGTATCAATCGGAATTTATCGGAACGGATAATAGGCGCCTTATAAACCTTAGTAGGCATTAATGTGTATTTAAAGTTAGAGCGGAAGAGCGCAAAATTTTGTCCGTTCATCACATAATAGTCATACCCTCTGATGTAGTCGTTTCCATATCCTAAAGCTCGCTGATTCGAGTACGGAGCATCATCTCTTTGTACAACTCTTCCTTTCACCATTGCTGAAATATTGAATCGTTGCGCTATTGGCTGATACTTTCTGAATGCGAGTGATAATCCGATGAGGTGTGGCTCGTTTTTTAATAATCCGAATCCTGTTTTGTAAATATCGGCTTCGAATAAATATCCGCGTTGAGCATAAGCTTGATAATCGCGTTTATCGAGACGGAAATTCCAGCCGATTGATAAGTACTGTTGATGCGTTTTTCCGTCGATGAAAAAGTCGTTATTCATCTCCAACACGGTATCGACTGTAGATACTTTTTTATACTCGAATGTTGTATTAAAATATTGATACAATCCATTGCGTTTCGTTACTCGTACAAATGCCGAAAGATCTTTACGAACATAACGTTCGGGATCTTTGTAAAACAGTAATTTATTCTGATAAGTATTGTATGCGATTTCGTGATTGCGCGTAGTAAAAACTCCTGCTGTGAATCCGAGATTCTGTTTGCGATTGATGTAAGGAATAGTATATGCTAATCCCAGTCGTTGAGAGTAGCCAAGCAAGAATTGCACCTGCAAAATTTCATCTCGTCCACGGAAATTTTCCTGGCGCACATACATTCCGTAATTCGTTCTACTTAGGTCTTTCTTGCTAAACCACTCGTTGAAATTACGATCAGCAATTTCGAAGATGGGCATGGGCCAGAGATACCATCTTTCAGTAACTTGAATATGCACATCGGTATGCTCACCAACGCCTTGGAAATATTTAATATCAACGAAGTTGAACAAGCCGATATTCATCAAGTTCTCTCGACTTTTTTCGATCGATGTTTCTAATATATATTTAGGTAAAGTATCACCTTCGTGAAATAATAATTCACGAGTGATAATATGCTCTTTTGTTTTGTTGTTTCCGGTAATGATAATTCGATCGATGATGCTTTCGCTATTCACCAAACTATCGCGATATTCCTGACCAAAGCTCAGTACTGAGCTCAGCATAAAAAGCAAAAAGAAAGACAGTTGTAATTTTTTAACCATCAGGATTCGGTTCAGCCAGATTGCCGATTACATATTCAAGTAATGCATCAATGAATCAAAACGATTTTTAAGATCATCGTTGTGTTCACTTTGATGGTACGAAGCTACAACATTGTAATTATAGCGATAGAAAGAAGCCAGAATTCTGGATAAATCAACTTTATCTACCTTGATCGTTAATTCAATTTTCTGAGGATCAGGAGTGGAGGATACGCTGGCACTTAATAAATGAGCTCCGTCAGATTCGATAATCTGAGCAATTTGACTCATTGAATAATCTTTGAATCCCATTTCGAGAATGATAATCCCGCCCGGCATATAAACACTCTTGCTTTCTGCAAAGTAAGCCACCAAGTCGTTAACAGTTACAAGTCCTGCATACTCTTCTTCATTCGATACAACGGGAACAAGATCTAGCTTATGTAAGGAAGCGACTTTCGTAAGCTCATAAACATGCTCGTTTTCATATACGAAAACGCGATTTAAATGCACTCCAGAATCTTTGATTGTTGTATTGGCTAAAGCAGGGTTGGTGACATCCAGTTTATTGATCAATCCGAGATATTCTCTCCCGCTGATTACCGGCAAGGCATTCACACGCAACTCGTCCATCCACATCAAAGCTCGCCCGCAGGTATCTCCGGGTTTCAAGGGTGGTACGTTATCTCTTATTAATCTTGCAGCAAACATATTATCTTTTTATACGGTTTTTCCCGCATAATGGTTCTGATTGATCGCAAACATAGTACTTTCGCAACACCCAAGCGGTTTTTTTCTGTTGATAGTTATTAACGTATAAAACCGTAAATAGTATTTGCATTGTTAAAAACTTATTCTACCGTGACAAAACTCAGTGTTAATATCAACAAAATAGCGACCATCCGAAATGCTCGTGGAGGCATGATTCCCAATGTAGTAGAGGCCGCTTTGAACATCGAAAAATATGGCGCTCATGGCATTACGGTGCATCCGCGTCCCGATGGCCGACATATCCGTTATTCAGATGTTATTGATTTGAAGAAAGTTCTGTCGACCGAGTTTAATATTGAAGGATATCCCCAGCAGGACTTCCTCGATTTATGTTTTCAGGTAAAGCCGCATCAGGTAACTTTAGTTCCCGATCCTCCAGATGTGCTCACTTCGAATGCCGGCTGGGATACCATCAAAAACTGCGATTTTCTGAAAGAGGTGGTTCACGCGCTTAAGGCCGAAGGAATGAGGGTTTCGTTATTTGTTGGTGCCGATGTTGAAATGATTGAAAATGCCGTAGCCACGGGATGCGATCGCGTAGAACTTTATACTGAGTCGTATGCTTCGGAGTATGTCCAGAATCGCGAAAAGGCCATTGCTCCATTCGTGGAGGCTGCTAAAGCTGCGAATCGAGTAGGATTGGGGCTGAATGCGGGACACGATTTGAGTTTAGAGAATTTGAAGTACTTCGCTCAGAATATTCAGGGATTGTTGGAGGTGAGTATCGGACATGCACTGATTAGCGATGCATTGTACTACGGACTAGAATCGACCGTAAAGAAATATTTAGATCAACTGAATTGATCGGGATATTTAGTTTTCTTGAGGTTGGCCACAATCACAATGCTGATAATAACCAATAGAAACCAAGAACTGATTTTACTTAAGTGAACCATATGCCAACCGTGTTTTTGGTTTGGGTATTGCCATGCTCCGAAAAAAGTGGAGATGTTTTCTGCGATCCAGATAAAAAATCCGATCAGCGCAAACGAGAGTAAAATCGGCATTCGATAAACATTTACTTTCCCGATTCCGATAGTATTCACTTTGAATGTTACTGATGAACGGTAGAAAACGATGAAGAGCAAAAGTGTGATGATCCATCTGAAATCAGGCAGAAAATGATGCGTGAAAAAGTTTAAATAAATCAGCATAATAAGAGGGTACGACAACTTGTTTTTAGGCCAACTTACGAAGCGTAATTCGAAACGTTTCCATGCTTGGCAAATATAGCTAGCTACTCCGGCATACATAAATCCGCTGTAAAGCGGTACACCCGAAAATTTAGCGTAGGCGAATTCGGGATAAGCCCACGAGCCCATTTTTACTTTGTAAAGTTCGAGGCATAATCCGATGATGTGAAAGAGAGAAATTACTTTGAGTTCGTCGAGTGATTCAAGTTTAAGCAAAACCATAAAAACTTGAATCAGCAAACAAACAATCAATATAAAATCATAACGAGGCAGCCAAGGAATGGAAAGCTGCTTTGATAATGCAAGTGTTATGAATATTGCTGCGGGGAAGATGCAACAGAGTGCTTGACGATAGCCGAAATGGATCAGCTTATAAATTGTTTCCTTCAAGAATACTACTTAAATAACTTCCATAAATCATTATAAAGTTCATTGCTGAACGATTTAACGAACGTAGTTCCGGTGGTATTATTGCTTTCTAAATGATGATCGGCGTTTCCGTAAATGCGAATTTGAAGCAATGCTTTTTTAGCACTGAATTGCTGATCGAGTGCTTCTGCATTTTCTTTTACATTCATCACAACATCTTTCTCGCCGAATATTGCAATAATAGGAATGTTGAAATTGCTTCTGTCTATACTGAAATTAGCATTTAAATTCTTCGCAAGAGGAAATTTTTTAACCGTCTCTTCGTTCGGCAATTCTTGAGGAAGACAATACGATCCCCAGCCTTCTTGCCAAGCGTTATCAATTGCTTTCTGCACTTGTTGTCCTTCTTTTCCCGTTGTTAAATAAACAAAGATGGCATTCCATACTTCTTTGCATGCTTCCGCCGACTCCGTTATTGTATTTCGCATATAAAGGTTTCGCAAAGATTCGGTGGTGATAAGCGATTGGAAAGAAGTGCAAGGAGGTGATACAGCGATAATATTTTTTACAGAAACATTTTTACTGATCAACTGATCTGCAACAAAATTCCCTACGCCGAAAGCCATAACTGTTACGCTTAGACTTTCTTTCTTCAAAGCAACTAAGACTTCGGCCGCTTCTTGCGCAGCTTTATCGTAGTCGATGTATAAATCTTCGTAATATGATTTAGCTCCCGAAAAATAATTTTGTTTGTAAGTATAAACGGCAATTCCTTTGGCCGCTGCACGGTATGCAAATTCGTTATATCCTTCGAGTCCGTTGATAGATGGCTCACCTATAATCAAGATAGCATTTTTGATTATCCCCGAAGATGGTTTAACAACACTGCAACTAATTTTACTTTGTGCTGTTTGGAAATACGAAGCAGAGATAGAAGCGTTTTTGTTTGATACTGAAGTCGATTTTTCTAATGTAAAAGGAAACTTGTTTTCATTTACCAAGAATCCTTTTAGTTGATTATTGAAGATGTCGAATTGAATAGAAAATGGAGAGCTGTTATTAGTAAAATTCAAAACAGAATTGACATTGTTTATACAACAAGAAGTAGCTTGCTCATGAACAATAGCACTATCGGCTGTAGTCATGAAAGCGTTTGTTGTTCCGTTATCATTAAGGAACGATAAGCTAAACATTGCAGGCTTTCCGTTTAGGTCAGCTGTTCCGTAGTATTCTCCTTCTAAATTTGTTGGTTTTAAGTATTCGACTAAGTCGATGCGAGTCATCGAATAACTAACATTTTTATTAGGGAAAGTAAGTTGAACATTTGCTCCTAATTTTTTGTCGAAAACATATTTTATCTCTTCTCCGAAATCATGGTTCGCGAAGCGGAATGAATTCTCGAAAACAGATTCAAGTTGCCACTTCGATTTTCCTGATCTGAATTCAATGGTGTTGTCTTTTAATTCGATAAATGAACTATCGTTCTCGATAATTTGTCCGTTGCAGATATTGAAATTAATTCCTTTATAAGTATGATCATTGATTTTATTCCATTGCTCATAAAAAACAGTATTCCCTGCTTGGCATTTCCATGTGTATTCAATCCAGTTAAATTGTTTAAACGAATTTTTATCGAACGATGAATTACATGAAAACAAAGTGATGCTGAATAACAGCAATAATAATTTACTGTTCTTCATTGTTTCTTGGGATTAATACCAAATAGCGATAACCAACGATGAGAACTATTCCGTAAATGACCCAGCCAATACTTTTCATAGGATCGTCGCGTAAATAGTCGGTATGCGTTTGCAAATATTTTAATCCCGCAGAGACACCTGTAACGATGGCAAGGTAAATTATCCAGAAATACAATCTCTTTTTCGACATAATTTTAATGATCTATTCGGTTTCGAATCCTTTTTCAATTGGTTCCCAAAGTTCGATCTTATTTCCTTCCGGATCTAAGATCCATGCAAATTTACCATAAGGATAAGACTCTATTTCACCAACTTGTTGAATTCCTTCAGATTTAAGTTCAATTATCAGCTCTTCGAGGTTTTCGACTGCGAAATTAATCATGAACGGACTTTTTGACGGATTCATATAATCCGTATCCTTCTTGAAGAAAGAAAATTCTGTTCGTCCCTGTTCTCCCGATTCATTGTCTTTCCATAAAAATGAATGATATCCTTTCTGTTGAAATGAAAGACCTAAATGACGATCATACCAATCCTGCATCTCTTTTGGATTTTCCGACTTAAAGAAAACTCCACCTATTGCCTTAACTTTTTTTTGATTCATTTTGATAATTGAGTTTTAGCTTTGTTTAACAGTGTCATCAATTCGGGATGCGGTGTAAAAGTATAAGGATGTTTGCTGATATGTTGTTTGATGTATGAAATTCTATCGGACGTTACTGGGTGTGTGCTCAGAAAGCCGGGTACATTTATTGTATTTTCTTTTTGAAGAATTTCAAATAAGTCGATCATCCCTTTAGGATTGATTTTATAATGTTCGAGCATTTTTAACCCAGATAAATCAGCTTCTTCTTCGTAGTGACGTGAGAATGATAATTGTTGAAGGTTATGTGCATTATCTAGAATGATGGTCATTAATCCGTTGACATCATTTAGCATTACACTTAGTAACAAATAGCCCGATAAACTTTTGCAAAGCAATCGCATCGAATGACGATTAGTTACATGAGAAATTTCGTGTGATAGAAGTCCGCTGAGTTCGTCGTCGGTTTTAATATGCCTTAGCATTTTGGTATAGATAACAATTTCGCCATTAGGCAAAGCAAAGGCATTTAATTCATCGCTTTTAACAACATTCAAATGATAGTTTTTGTATTCATCGGGCATCATTTCCTTTAAATACTCGTTCATTGTTATGGAAGCGGCACTATCGATTTCTTCTCCTGCAATTGCTTGTTCGAAAGCTAAATCGCCTACTTTTTTATCGAAGCTACGAGGAAGGAGAGTAACAGCACTTTCAACAATATATGGAATGAAGTAGAAGTACGTGCCAAAGCAAAATCCGATGATGAGCAAAGCCAATAATACATGAACTTTCCAGCCGGCATTTAATAATTTGAAATAGGTGATACCTTTTTTGCCGGAATGATTAACTTTTAAATAATGAGTTCTGAATGACTCATCTTTTACTTCAATTACTCTATTTGGATTTTTGCCAAACGATAAAACGATTAATCCTTTTTCACTGTGTGTGATTGAGATATCACTAAACTCAATAAGGATTGGCGTTTCTCCATCAACTTCTATGAGCAGCTGTTGCTTTTCGTCGTGCAGCGACACTTGCGCATCAATAGGCCTTGCACTAACTCCATTATAAAATACTGCATCCATTGGTTGATGATTTAAAATGAAAAAGGATTCTCTTTCCCGATTGAGAAAAAGAATCCTTGATATATTCTTGTTATTAAACTACAAATCCGATGTCGAGCATATCCGACATATCATCGCCTGTAGCATCAGTATAATTTTCTTCCGATTGAATCAAATTATTGAAGTCGATATCACCTGTAACTTGAATTTTTGAGAAGATAAACTTTAGTGAGCGAGCTACAATCCAAGGATATCCGATTCCTAAAGTGAAAATTAAAATCAAGAAATTAACGATTAATAGTCCGAAGAAATCACCTCCGGTAGCTGTACTTTTGAATTCGATGTTTTTATCGTCGTGCGATAATTTAAGGTTATCGATATAGTAATTGAAAATATCTTTTTGCCACCAGAAAGCATAAATGCCCAACGTAACGATAGTCAGTAAATATCCTTTTACATTCATCCAAAAGAATGTTCCACCATCTCCATTATAAGAGAATTGAGCATTTCCGAATTTAATTTTCCCTAGAATATAATTTCTTAAATTCATCGAGAACCAAGCTCCGTAAATACCAATTGTTACGATAGTAAGTAGGATGCCTTTAATGAAAATTTTATAAAGTTCACTTCTGTCGCCGCGATACCCAAAGCGGATTCCTCTCCACGATGTGCGCGACATTCTATATTTATAACTTCCATGAATAGCCAAAGGGATAATTGCAAAAAGTCCGAGGTACATTACTAAGATGCCTATGATCGGCATTCTCATATAGATGAATAAAAAAGTTAGTCCGTATATCACGGTAATGATTAAAATAGCTTTAATAAATCCTTTAAACATCTCGGCACCTGTTCCGTGAAATTCAAAACGACTATCGTTGAATTCGGTTGTGCCATACAGGTACTGTAATTGGCGTGCTTTTGCCCAAGGATAATAAAGTCCTAAGGTGATGATTGTTAAAAGTAGATTTACAATTGCTATTCCGAAATATTCGGCCCCTTTTCCTTTGAAGGAGATAGGGTAAAATCGTTTGCCTACAGCATTTGGCTGATTAATAATTTCCATATAAGATTGAGGTTAGGTACGATAAAACTAAGAAATTTTTTTAAATAGTCTATCAATATCTAATTGCAATATTGTTGTTTAGTATAAATCGCGAGTGCGAATGGTGTTTTTCACCTTTTTTAATTCTCCCATCGCCTTTGAACTGCTCTTTTTGTCGATATCGAGTACTACATATCCGATTTCACGATTCGTTTGCAGGTATTGTCCGAGGATGTTTACTTTCATCTTCGATAATACTCCATTCACTTGACTTAAAACTCCTGGAACGTTATGATGAATATGCAAAATACGATGAGCGTTATTAAGCAATGGCAAACTGATTTCTGGTACTGTTAATGATCCGTTACTTGAGCCAGTTTCAGTGAATGAAATAAGCTTTTCAGCAACATCTAATCCAATGGCTTCTTGAGCTTCCATAGTGCTTCCTCCAATATGAGGAGTAAGAATTACATTCGGAAGATTTTGAAGCGGAGACGAAAAAATATCTTTATTGCTTTGTGGTTCTTCAGGGAAAACGTCAACTCCTAATCCTCCGATTTGCTTTGAGATTAATGCATCTCTCACTGCTTTCACATCCATCACATCACCGCGACTTAAATTGATTAAGATGGCTCCTTTTTTCATCTTTTTTAGTCGAGATGAATTGATAAGGTTTTTTGTCTCGTTATTTCCAGGAACGTGCAATGAAACGATATCAGCATTTTTCAATAGTTCATCCATGCTTCTGCACGGAGTAGCATTTCCTAAACTCAATTTGGATGCAACATCATAGAAGATAACTTTCATTCCCATTGATTCAGCTAATACCGACACCTGCGATCCAATATGTCCGTAGCCGATAATGCCAAGGGTTTTTCCTCTTACTTCAAAGCAACCGCTACTTTCTTTCATCCATAATCCTTTATGTGCGGCCTCGTTTTTTTCAGAGATTCGGCGCATCAAAATAATGCTTAGTCCGATAACTAATTCTGCCACTGATCGTGTATTCGAAAATGGAGAATTAAAGACTGCGATGCCTTCGCGCGTCGCCGATTTCATATCAATTTGGTTGGTGCCGATACAAAAAGCTCCCACTGCCAATAGCCTTTCCGCTTTCTTTAAAATATTGTCGGTAAGCATGGTTTTAGAGCGAATTCCCAGGATATGTACTTTCGAAATTTTATCCATTAGTTCTTTTTCTGAGAGAGAACCTGTGTGGATTTCAATATCGGAATATCCGTTGTTTTTAAACATTTTAATAGCTGCAGGATGAACGTTTTCGAGCAGCAATACTTTCAATTTGTCCTTAGGGAATGAAGTTGGTCGCATTTTACAAGATTATCGTAAATTCAGCTTTATTTTTGATGTTTCACCTATGAATTTTGAACAATTTTATCAATAAAAGAGAGGTCATTTAAAAAGCTGATTATTATCGGCTTTAAAATTTACTTTCTGAAACCTAAATTCATGAATTAGCGTATATCTTTGTAACAAACCTAACACACATGTTTACTCACAAACCCCTTCGTCGTTTTATTACTCTGGGACAGTTCATTATTGAACGTCAAGCAGATTTCCCTTTTGCGAAAGGAGAACTAAGTCGCTTATTAAGAGATATCGGTATTGCCGCTAAATTGGTTAATCGTGAGGTTAATAAAGCGGGATTGGCAGATATCCTTGGCGATATGGGCGAGACGAATGTGCAAGGAGAAGATCAAAAGAAACTCGACGTTTACGCAAATGAGCAATTTATTAGTGCGCTTCGCTCTGGCGGAGAGTGTATGGCAATTGCATCTGAAGAGAACGAAGATTTGATTGATATCGATAGCGCCGTTTCGAAAGATGCGAAGTATGTTGTTTGTATGGATCCTTTAGATGGTTCTTCGAACATCGATGTAAACGTAAGTATAGGAACTATCTTCTCTATTTATCGTCGTCCTGAGCATTTAACTGGCCCGACTACAATCGAAGATTTCATGCAGAAGGGTGTTGAACAAGTAGCTGCTGGATATGTTATCTATGGCTCTAGCACTATGTTGGTTTATACTACTGGTAAAGGTGTCAACGGATTTACTTTAGATCCTTCTATTGGCGAATTCTGTTTGTCGCATCCTGATATGATGATGCCAAAAGATGGCGCAATCTATAGCTTAAACGAAGGAAATCACTTGCACTTTCCTGATGGAGTGAAGAAGTATGTTAAGTTTTGTCAAGAAATTGACAAAGGCACTAATCGCCCTTATTCTTCTCGTTACATTGGTTCATTGGTAGCCGATTTTCATCGTAATTTGATCAAGGGAGGAATTTATATTTATCCTTCAACGCTTAAATCGCCTAAAGGAAAATTAAGACTTTTGTATGAAGCAAATCCACTTGCATTTATTGCTGAGCAAGCAGGAGGAAAGGCAAGCGACGGATTTAATCGTATTCTGGAATTACAACCAACTTCGTTGCATCAACGTACTCCACTTTATATCGGATCAGTGAATATGGTCGATAAAGCGGAAGAGATGATGCGTGTGTATTCAGCAGAAACAGCGAATCAATAACATGTCAGTTATAAAGATTTCCGGATCGAAGGGTGTATATACTTTTGATCCGGAAATTTCATTTTTACGAGAGGGGAAGTACAGTACTATCTATGTCGGTATCGATGATAGTAATTGCAAAGTGCTCATTAAGCAATTGCATTCGGAAACTGATGCCCGCGAGTATTCTCTTCAATTTAATCATCCTTCTTTTGTTGCTTATACCGATTCTTGTTTAGTTAATAATATCACTTTTTTGATTCGTCCTTTTGTTGAAGGGGAAAGTTTATGGACATTAAGTAAATCGGGATTGCTCCGAAAAAAAGAGCATCGTTCACTATTGATTAATATTATTCGTCAAGTAGGTGATGCATTAAATGCTTTGCATGCTTCGGGATTAATACATGGTGATATAAGACCTCATAATATTTTAATAGAGTACCCTGGTGAAAATATTCCTGATGATGCTGCAATTAAAATTATTGATCTAGCCATGATGCGTAAGTCAGGCGATGTGCCGATGCAATCGGGATTTGCATTGTTATATTCTCCTCCCGAATTAGTGTTGAAGCATTATGATTTAACAGGGCCTGCTTCCGATCAGTATTCATTGGCAATTTCAATTTATGAGTTATTGTCGAGTACAATTCCTTTTAAGCATTTAAATCCTGAATTGTTAAAGCTTTTAATGTTGGTGCAGCCGTTGAAAGAAGTAGGCGGAATTAACAAATCAACTCTAGCTGTTTTGCAAAAGGCTAGTGCACGATATCCGTTTAAGAGTCCTCCGAAAAATTTACAAGATGTAGAGTTATCGTCGCAATTGCAACAAGCAATCAACGAACGTTATTCAAGTGTTAAAGAATTTTGCGATGAGCTAATAGCGACGTTAGTAAACGAAAAGAAATCGTTTTTTAGCTTCTTTCGCTCTTAGGCATTCTCAAGTTCTTTAATGGCGAGGTATGCCATTAATCCCATTCCAGTTTTCAATGATTCTTCCTCAATATCGAAAGTAGGTGTGTGGACACTACTCACAATACCTCTCGATTCGTTTCTTGTTCCTAGTCGGTAAAAGCAAGCACTCGCTTGTTGTGAGAAGAATGCAAAATCTTCAGCCGCCATCCAGATATCAAGATCTAAAACATTTTCTTGTCCTAAATATTCAATAGCTCTTGCTTTTGATTTTGCTGTGAGCACTTCGTCGTTTACGAGTGCGGGATATCCTTTTCTAATTTCGAATTCTAATATTCCTCCCATCGATTGAACCAACTGATGAGCTAATTCTTGCATGCGTTGATGCGCTTCGCTTCTCCATTCTTCATTCAATGTTCTGAAAGTTCCTTCAATGTACACTTCATTCGGAATTACATTCGTTGCTCCATTAGCAATTACTTTTCCGAAAGAAAGAACACTTGGCATTGTTGGATTTGCTACACGGCTCACGATTTGTTGCATAGCAACGATTAAATGAGCAGTAATTAAAACAGGATCAATATTTAAATGTGGCATTGCTCCATGTCCGCCTTTGCCTTTCACTCGAAGATATAATTCATCAGTACTGGCCATATAAATACCACTTCTGAATCCTACTTTACCACTCGGAATTAAAGGCATTACATGTTGACCAATTACAGCATTTGGTTTCGGGTTTTCTAATACACCTTCTTTGATCATCAAGGAAGCTCCACCGGGAAGTTTTTCTTCTCCGGGTTGAAATATGAGTTTGATAGAACCTTCAAATTCCGATTTTAATTCATTTAAAATTCTTGCAGCTCCCAATAGCGATGCAGTGTGGGCATCATGTCCGCAGGCATGCATCACGCCTTCATTTTGCGATTTGTATTCTACATTGTTGGCTTCAACAATCGGCAATGCATCCATGTCGGCGCGTAAGGCAACAACTCTTTTCGAAGGATTTTTACCTTCTATCAATCCTACAACACCAGTCCCAGCAACTTTTTCAGTAAAGGGGATATTTAATTCTTTCAATCGCGCAGCTACGTAAGCTGATGTCTTGAATTCATGAAATGATAATTCGGGGTTCATGTGTAAATCGCGACGAATACTCACGATATCACGGTGATGGCTATCCGAAAGTTGTTTGATGCGTTCTGCAATATTCATAACTGATGTTATCAGAAATCAAGTCCTAATGAGAAATAGAAAATTCGTGGTTGTACAGCACCATCGTCAACACCCCATGCCCAGTCGGCACGCATAAAATATCCAAGGAGGCGAGTTCTTAATCCGAAGCCATAGCCTCCAACAATCGGTTCTACATTTTTCGTTACAGAAATGCTGATTGGATTTCCACTATAGTCTTTCTTGAAAAGTGCATTGTTCTTACTGTATGGTGAAGTGCCTGTCCATGCAGTACCGATATCTCCGAATCCGATAATTTGGAAGTTGCGGAAGAAGTCGGAACGGATTGGTTTATTAATCAAATATTGGAAAATCGGAAATCTGATTTCACTATTGATCAATGCAAAGCTATTACCATTACGGATGTTTTGTACAAATCCTCGTAGGTTAGTAGCTACCGCCTGAAATGCATAATTCTGCGATTGATCAACTTGTATGTCGTAATTGAAGTTATCGTTCGGTACAAACGAATTGTCTGTTGATCCTAAGTAATACACCAACTTATTATTTCCAAACGATGTACTTGTTGCGAAGCGAGTAGCCCAAATCAACTGACGATGAATTTTCAAATAGTAGCGGAAATCGGCTCCTAATACTGCTAAGTTTTTCTTTGATGCATCAACTTGGTTAAAGTATTCTGCGAAGAGTTTAAATCGTAATCCGTTATAAAGATTTAATCCTGTGCTGATCGTATTGTCATACACATATTCTGCTCTCGCACTTCCCCAGTTTTGAGAATTGTTTTTCTCGATGAGGTTTGCAATGTCGGTACTCAAGTTGACTCTTCTGTCGTTTCTGTATGAAATAGATCCTCTGATACTGGCAAGGTCATTTAACGGATAGCGAGTGCTATATTTTAACTCGTGAGTATTGATTTTATAGTATGATTGACTCGTTACTTCTTCTCTCGATTGACGATAAAAACTGATTTGCTTGTCGACACGTTTTTTCAGGTTCTCGAAGCTTGCATAATATTCGTTACTGTTTAAATTTCCCGATAAACGCATCCCTCCAATAATTCGGTAATCGTCCATAAGGTCGTTTAAGCCGATTTTAAAGAGCGCATTAAGCCCCGGATCAAAATATACTGCTCCGCCTGTATAAGATTGATAGGTCTCGTTTAATAGTGAGTTATCAAGTTGCGTAAGTAAGTATCCCGGAGAGAAAGCAATTTCGTAGTTGCGTTGCTTCGGCATCTGATATGCAACACTGTCAGGTGTTACAGGCTTGCTGTCGGTTGAGTCAATAATACCAATCGGTGCTTTTGCAATTGTTGTATCGGTAGTAACCGGTGCTTGTTGCTTCTCCGGCTCTTGCGTTTTGTTTTTTCGTTTCGGAAAATCAGTTTGGAAAGAGTAATTGTTAATGTCGATTTTCGTAGAGTCGCCAACGTTAGTCTCGCCCGAAGATTTTTTGCCTGGTTCAGGTAAGGTAATTGTTGGTGTAGACTTGATTTGTTTTACTTGAGGTAAAGGCGACTTATCGATTTTGAATCGTAACGTAGTTTTCTTTAACGGTAACAATTCGGTTGATGCGATATTGTTAAGCGGATTAAGATATAGTTCAAATCGGTTATTGGCTTTGTATAGTTCTGCCAATTTGGTTTTATACGGATTTACATCCTGCGAGAGGATGCTGCGTTGATAATCGCTTGCCGGCTTCGAATTAACGATATAACGATAATGTATCGTAGTGTCAATAAATGCTATCGTACTATCGAGTGTTGCTATGTATCGATTCACGATTCCGTTTTCGTCACTCAAGAATGAGAAATGTGAAGAATCAATCATCAAAGGCATTGTTTCATTTACCAATGGTGATGAAGTGATTGCGATAAGTTTTTCCGATTTATTAAAGTAATCGTAAAGGAAAATGTCGCTTGTAGGAGAGGTTACAATTTCTTCTTTCTGACGGAAGCTTGTTGTCTTCAATGAATCTTCACTTCTAGTAGAGTTGAAAATAATATAATGATCATTGAGCACAAACTTAGGATTAGCATCATCCCAACGATCTTTCGTTAATTGCTGATATGTTTTAGTACGCGGATTAAACGTATAAATATCCGATTGTCCTTTTTGAATCCCTGTTAATACAATTTCATTTCCTGAAGAAGAGTAGGAGAAGTCGAGAACTTTGTCGAAATAGAAAAACTTATTTGTTTCACGCTTAATTCTTTTTCCGGGAGTATAGTAGTCGAGCCAAACTTTTCCTTTCTTTTCTTTAATTGCTGCAACATATCTTCCTGTTGGATGCCATGCAAGAACTGGGAAGCTATTATCGATATTTTGATTCACCGATTTATATCCTCCTTTCGAAAGTCGTTTTCGTTTGTGTGTTCTAATATCGTAAAGATAAACGCGGTATTTTCCTAAGTTATTTACGACGTAAGCAAGTTGATTCCCATCGGGACTAACTTTCACTTGACTTACAGTGCGATTTGGTTTTTTTACCGTAACAATAGGTTTTCCTAATGGAGCAGTGCGCGTTTTATCTTCGTTCAAATAATTACGTTGATAGTAATCAAGCCAATTTCTTGTAAGCTCTTTAAGAGGGGAACCGATAACATATACAAATCCACTTTCAATATTTCTATTGATTCGTGTCATGTAAATTAAATTCGATACCGACGAGGTTCCATAAGTTTCAACAACATAATTCCAAAGAGATTGTCCTGCAAAAACAGCTTCATTGCCTGCTAGACTATTGAATTTTTTATAGCGTCCAGTATTAATTCCGTCGCGCATTCTATTGTCATCTTCAATAGTCCATCCTTTCGCAACGTAAGAGATCAATCCTTGAACATACCAATCAGGAAGATTTAATAAAACAGCACTTTGCAAACGATCTTTGATACTTCCGCCATACATCAACTGATTTATCATCACTTGAGCAACGCCTGCTCTGATTTGTTCTCTGAAATGGCGGTAGTCACCATCGAAATAAATCAACACTTTGCTGCCGATGATTTTCGTTAATCCACCGGTGTTAGTATTAGCCTCTTCACCTTCAAGTCCAATATTACTTTGTTTGAAGTCGCTGAGCTTATTATAAATTACAAATTGAAATCTTCCATTAATGCGATAGTCGAATAGTTGTTCTATTTCGGCAATTTCTTTATCAGCAACACGACCTGTATATTGAGCTAACTCTTGGCCTCCTAAATAGTAGTAGGTATCGAAGTTTGCAAATCGATAGTAGGTCCACAGAAAATCATTGTACTGCACTCTGTTTTTGCCGAAGGTCATTTGGTAACCTCTGGTAAATTGAGCAAAGGCGCCGGTGCCGAAAAGGGATACCGACAACGTCAGACAAATCAACAGTTTTTGAAAACGGTTAAATGGCATAGGATTATAATCTATGCGAAGGTAACGAATTTGATTCCTTTCTGTTGCAAAAGATGCCATAGAAATGCCATATATCTTGGATTCCTTATTTTTGCCGTATAAATCTAAAAAATGCTCCTTTGCCGGGGCGACAACAATATGTCAGATAATACAGTAGTAAAACAATCGAATATCAGTATCAATGTTGGCTTAAATGCCGAGAAACATCCGGTTTCAATTGATTGGTCTGCCGAGGATTCGGGATTAGACGGAAAGAAAGAAGCTAAAGCTATTATGTTGGCTTTGTGGGACAAACCCGAGAAAAGCACGATGAGAATTGACCTTTGGACAACCGAAATGACGGTTGAAGAGATGCAGTTTTTTATGTACGAAACCCTCGCAAGTATGGCCGATTCTTACGAACGTGCAACCAACGACGCACCTACAACAAAGGCTATGCGCGATTTTGCTGCCAAGTTCGGGAAGATGGCGAAAGTGCTGAAGTAATTAATTGTTGAAGAGAGGAAGGCACTGCTTTATGTAGCCTAGTACTTCCTCTTTTCCCAGTTTTTTCTCTGCAGAAGTGATGAATATAGGAGGTAATTCTTCCCAAAACTCCAGTAGTTTATTTTTGTATTTTTCAGTGTGAAGGCGCACTTGATTTGCCGTCAATTTATCGGATTTCGTGAAAACAATCGAGAAAGGGACTCCGTTTTCACCTAAGAACGACATGAAATCAAGATCATTCTTTTGTGGTTCTAATCGAAGGTCAATTAATACAAAAGCGTTCATCAAGTTTTCGCGCGTTGTCAGGTATCTTTTCATCAATCCTTCCCACTCGTCGCGGGTAGTTTGCGATACTTTGGCGAAGCCATAACCTGGTAAATCTACCAAGTACCAGCTATCGTCGATTATAAAGTGGTTGAAAGTTTGGGTTTTCCCAGGACTTCCCGACGTTTTCGCTAATCCTTTAACCGCAGTTAACATATTGATAAGCGATGATTTACCTACGTTACTTCTGCCGATAAATGCAAATTCGGGTTTGTTTACGGGAGGAAGCTGGTCGAGTTTAGCTGAACTTTTTACAAAAGTGGCGTTCATGATTAACGGAGTTAAACTCCTTTTTGGTAGGTTTTAATGTGTCGCTCTTTTTTAGAGTCGTAAATATCGTCGAGCTTAACCAAAATTCCGGTTTCTTCAACTTCTCCGAAGTGATCGTTTAAGGCGGTGCCGAACGAGCGCATTGTTGGAGAAAGATTCATGTATGCATTTACTAATGGAGGAATGTTTTCTCCTCGCGCACGTACGTTTTGATTAAGGATTTTATGTCCTTCTTTGTATTCTAACCCCTTGATTTCATTCTCAAAAGCAGTCATGTCATGTGTGATCTCTAATGAATGAATTGGCGTTACTAATTTATCGGGATCATTGAAATAGTGTTGCATGAAATGCAAGATCATATCGCGAGCTTCCGAGTTAAAATGTCGATACATGGTCACCTTTCCGAAGAAATAACGAATGTTAGGATAATCGACATGAATAGCTCCTAATCCATCCCATAAATTATCGAGAGAAAATAAGCCTTTTCTATTCTCGGGACGAGGTTGGTATTTCGGTTGAACGAATGAACGGCCAAGTTCAATCGTGTAAGGCATATATTCATTGATGAACTTCTCAGAGAAGTCAAACAATTCGGATGTAGCTAATAAGTATCGGCCATTAGCATCTTTTCCAGCTTCACCGCAACAGATAAATCGGTATCCTCCAACAATTTCTTTGTCCTCGGGATTCCATACGATGAGTTGCTCATAACACTTTTCGCAAGTATCGAATTCGTCGAGGTCGCAATCGAGTCCAGTACCACCACCCGCTTCTCTAAAAGTGACTTCGCGCAAGCGACCAATCTCTCTTAAAGTGTTAGGAGCGTTGTGAAAATTAATTATATATAATTTGTTGGAGCCATTATTAGATGTGCGTATAAAACGATCAGCGGTTAATTCGCTTTCGATCAATTGGGTCGATATTGGATCAATAACCGGTTTCATATTTTAAGAGCCTTTTCTCGCTATTCTAGATGATGATGTTAATCAAAGATAATCTAAAAAACGGGGTAAACTATTTTAAAGATTAATATCAGTTCAATGGAAATCGACTGAGGGCTTTCCATCAACAAGCGAGTAGATATGTGATTTCATTTTTTGTGCCCACACTTGATCGCTGAACTTATTGGTAAACACCGTATAACTAATGGGTTTGCCAAATGTGATATGTATTTCTTTGTCCTTTTGATGATACATTTCATCCATCAAATAAAACATTTCAATATTTGCTTTTATGCCTACTTTCTGACGAAGTTTGGCCAGATTATAAAAGAAATTCGAGTTGTTGCCGGAGATGTGAACAGGGATAATGTCTTTTTTAAATTTCTTCGCTTTAACGATAAAACTTTTCTTCCATTCAAGGTCTTTTATAATCCCTTTTTCTTGTTTTCTGGAAACTAATCCCGCTGGAAATATTAATACTAATTGTTCGGAATTATAATAAGAGTCGATTAAGTCGAGTGTTTGCGCACTGTTTTTCCCATGCTTGTTGACGCCGATAAATTCGTTCTCGAAATTTTTAATGTTTAGTAAAACATCATTCACGATAAACTTTACATCGCGACGTTTTTGTCCCACAGCGTTTAATAGTGCCATAGCATCAAGACCTCCTAAAGGATGATTCGCTGCTACAATAGCACCTCCTGATGAAGGTAAGTTCTCTAGTCCGCTAAAAGTAACAACAGGCTTGAATTCTTCAATAATGGCATCAACAAATTCGAAGGAAGTTTTGTGCCCATGAATTCGGATGAATTCGTTTACATGATCTTCATGAACTATGCGCTTAATATAGGATACAATGAATCGTGGTAAAACCTTTAATAACTGGGGGTTTTTACTCTTTATTACCTCTTCAATATCAATAAACTTCTTTTCCGGTACTGATGTCATACGTTGTAAAAATAAGTACTTCATCAGTAACAGCGCAAAAAATCAGGGTTGAGTGGTAAAAATGAAGCGATTTTCTGAAAATCGTTAAGCATTTGGTGTGGGGAAGTGGGAGATGCATTTTTTGTAAAATTCCATAAAAAATCACGTATAATATTGAAATTCAATAGTATTGGCTAAAGTCATCCGGATTTTCCTATTGTGGGAAAAGGGGAGGAAGGTTTTTAGGTTTTTTTGGACTAGAGTGGGAAGAAAATGAGCTGGTAAATCGGTCGAAATCCCCGATTTGTTATTAACGCAAAGTTGTTCGTATTTAATTTAAAAACAGCATGATACAAGCTAAAACGAACCTAGTTTTGGAGCAATAAAAGCAGCTTAGAAGTACTTCAGCAGGCTTAATTATTTGTGGGTCGGAAATCCCTGCCGGCCGAAAAGTTTTTAACAAAGTGGGAGAAAGTGGTATAAAGTGGGAGAAATTGCATTATTTTTACATCCCGAATGCCCCCGGTGGGTAGTGTTCGAAAAAAATGCAAACCATGACACAATTCCTAGGAGAATATGATTGTAAGCTTGACGCCAAAGGGCGTTTGAGTTTGCCGTCGGCTATCCGCAAGAAGGTGTCGCCGGAAGCAGCCGAGAAATTTGTAGTGAACCGCGGCTATGAAAACTGTCTCCATTTATATCCTATGGATGAGTGGATCAAGGCGAGTGCCGAGGTGAACAAATTAAATCTGGATGTTAAAGACAATCGTTTGTATGCACGCTGGTTTTTCAGAGGTGCTACTGAAATAGAATTGGATGCGGCAGGAAGGATTTTGTTGCCAAAGACTTTATGTGAGCATGCTGGCATCGATAAAGAGGTAATGTTATCGGCCTTCGGATCTAAGATTGAAATCTGGTCGAAGGAAAAATACAAAGAGATGATTTCTTCCGAACCCGACGATATCTCCGAGTTAGGTGAAAAGGTGATGGGTAAGCTAAACAAGGGAGGCGCAGATAGTGGCGTATCATGAACCCGTGATGCGTGACCTCTGTGTGGAGGGGTTAAGCCTAAAGCAGGGCGGTATTTATGTGGATGTAACGTTTGGCGGTGGAGGGCATTCCAAAGCGATTCTAGAAAAATTAAATGAAGGCAGATTGATTGCTTTCGATCAAGATAATGATGCATTGGCGAATGCACCAGATGATAAAAGGTTTTTGTTGATACACGACAACTTCCGAAATCTGAAAGAGCGTCTCAATGAAATAGGGGTCTTTGAAATTGATGGGTTATTAGCTGATTTGGGTGTTTCGTCTCATCAGTTCGATGAAGCAGAACGCGGATTTTCTATTCGCTTTAATGCTTCGCTCGATATGAGAATGGATCAACGTGGCGATCTAACGGCGAGGGATGTCCTAAATAACTACGATGAGTTATCGTTGATTAAGGTGTTTCGCGAATATGGCGAGTTAAACAATGCTCGTCGCTTAGCATATC
This sequence comes from Bacteroidota bacterium, assembly GCA_023251535.1. Taxonomy (GTDB): domain Bacteria; phylum Bacteroidota; class Bacteroidia; order AKYH767-A; family OLB10; genus CAINEC01. Next base: position 162,799 of record JAHEYP010000001.1, on the reverse strand, counting down.
TCATAGTGCAAGCTAGGGTTAATGCTCCGATAGAAACTGTTGATGAGTTGAAGAAAATTGCTTCTGCAGCAGCGCCAAGAGCAAAGGAGACTACGTTTTATGCTCAGTTATTTCAAGCACTAAGAATTGAAGTGAATGAAGAGCTGGATGTGCTGAAGTCGATGTTGATGCAAGCTGCCGATTTGTTAAAGCCCGAAGGAAGATTGGTAGTGATGAGTTACCATTCTCTCGAAGATAGATTAGTAAAAAACCTGGTGAATACAGGTAATACCGATGGTGATTTGAAAAAGGATCTATTCGGGAATATAGTAGGACTGAAGTTGAAGCCAATCAATAAAAAACCGGTTGAGGCTGAAGGGGAAGAAGTGAAATCGAATCCGCGTTCACGTAGCGCAAAACTAAGAGTAGCAGAAAGGATATGAATAAAGTTCGTAGTCAGCAGGAAGAGCCTAAAGTGCCGGAGACAAAATCTTCGAAGCGCTCTGGTGATGCAGGCACGAATCCTGCTGGAAGGATTATCAAAGCATTAAATGTTTTTAATCTTTTTAATCGTGAGTCGGTAGTGAATTACATGCCTTACGTAATGTTCCTTGTAGTGCTTGCTATGTTTTATATCTGGAATACTTACACAGTAGAAAAGACAGTTCGCGAAATCGATAAAACTGAAAAGGAATTGAAAGAGTTACGCTCTGAGTTCATTACGGGGAAATCAGAGTTAATGTATAAAAGTAAATTATCTGAAGTTGCGAATACAATTAAAAATTACGGATTGAAAGAGTCGACCGTCGCTCCGAAAAAAATTGTAATCCGAAAGAAGAAAGAAAATAGCGAGGAGTAATCGCAAATGAGTGCCGAGTAAAAACCATCAATCAACCACCAACCAACCAACCGAATTTTTCTAACCCAATGGCCGAGAAGAAAAAAGATATTCTTTGGAGAGTTTACCTTGTGTTTATAGGGTTTATTCTTTTCGCGCTGGCAATTATTGTACAGGTGGGTCGCTTGCAATTTGTTGAGGGCGACTATTGGAAGCGCAAGCAAGATAGCTTAACATTAAGATATTACAATATTGAACCAATGCGCGGAAATATTTATGCGTGTGATGGTTCTTTGTTAGCTACTTCTCTTCCTCGATATGATGTTCATGTTGATTTAATGCCTGCAGGATTAAAAGCTGCAATCTTTAACGACAATGTTGATTCTTTAGCTTTTTCGCTAAGTGCACTCTTCAAGGATAAATCAAAAGCTGAGTATAAACGCATTTTGCGTGAAGCTCGCCGCGATAAAAATCATTATTTTTTATTGAAGCGTAATATCTCGTTTAAAGAGCAGAAGGCTATTCGTACTTTCCCGATTTTCCGTTTGGGAAAAAATAAAGGCGGATTAATAATTACGCAATTAAGTCGTCGTGAGAAGCCGTTCAAAAATCTTGCAAGTCGCACAATCGGGTATAAGCTCGATAATAAAGAGGTTACTCCAGTAGGAATTGAAGGGGCTTTCAATAATTATTTGCAGGGAACTAAAGGAAAACGTTTAATGCAACGTATCGCAGGAAATGTTTGGAAGCCTGTAAATAACGATAATGAAATTGAACCGATGGATGGTAGTGATGTTGTTACTACTATCGACTTAAATATTCAGGATGTTGCCGAAAATGCTTTAATGAAGCAGTTAAGTATGCAAGGTGCTGATATGGGTTGCGCAATTCTAATGGAAGTAGCCACAGGTGAAATTAAAGCGATTGCTAATCTTAAGAAAACAGGAGAGGATACTTATGATGAAGTATTAAACTTCGCAATCAGTCAAGCAGCTGAGCCAGGGTCTACTTTTAAACTTGCTTCTTATATGGTAGCTATGGAAGATGGATATCTTGCTCCTGAAGATATTATCGATAGCTATGGTGGCGTTCATAATTTTGGTTCTTATACAATGCATGATTCTCATGAGGGTCTGCCAGCAAAAATTTCTGTGAAGGATGCTTTCGCTCATTCTTCAAATGTGAGTGTTGCTTCTGCAATAGTAAAGTCGTACCAGAAAAATCCTCAAGCTTTTATCGATGGATTAAAGAAATTGCATATAGATGATGATTTGGGAATCCAAATCCAAGGTGCGAATAAAATTAAAATTAAAGACACGAAGAATAAAACTTGGTCGGGATTGTCGTTGCCTTTAATGTCGATTGGTTATGAAACTCAATTGTCGCCAATGCAAATCCTTACTTTCTATAATGCAGTAGCGAACAACGGTAAAATGATTCAGCCTTTATTCGTGAAAGAAATTCGCAATAAAGGAACTCTTGTGAAAACTTTTAAGTCGAAAGTTATTGCTGATTCTATTTGCTCTCAAGCAACAATCGCGAAAGCGAAAATTATGTTAGAGGAAGTTGTTAAAACAGGAACTGCTTCTCATATCAAGCATGCTCAATATACTATCGCAGGTAAAACAGGAACTGCTCAAATCGCGAATGGTGCTTTAGGTTTTAATAAACAAAATTATCAAGCTTCCTTCTGCGGATATTTCCCTGCCGATAAACCTCGCTATAGCTGTATCGTTGTAATTTATGCTCCTAGTAAAGGTGCTTATTATGGTGCTTCTGTTGCTTGTCCCGTGTTTAAAGAAATCGCCGATAAGGTTTATGCATTGAATGTTGATATGCATGATGAATTACAACGTTATCCTGATTCTACTTACGCAGGTAATCCTTTGTTTAAATCAGGGAGAAGTAATCCTACCGCTATCGCAGTAAAAAATTTATCTCTGCCTGTTGAAACACCATCAGCAGGTTGGAATAATCAATCGTTGAAAGCAATTGAAATAACTGATAGTAAAGTTCCAAACGTAGTTGGTATGGGATTGCGTGATGCTATGTATTTACTCGAAGGACAAGGTTTAATAGTAAAACCTGTGGGACGTGGAACAGTAATGCGTCAGTCTATTCAAGCTGGACAAAAAATTGAAAAAGGCAAACAAATTGTGATCGAATTAAGTTAATGAAAGCACTTAAAGACATACTATATAAAACAGGGATTGAAGAAGTCGCGGGAAATACTTCCGTGATGATTCACGCTGTTGCTTTCGATTCACGTAAAGTGAGTGAGGGTTGCCTTTTCGTTGCTGTGCGTGGAACTAAAAGCGATGGACATCAGTTTATTGATGATGTGATTTCAAAGGGTGCTGTTGCTATTATTTGTGAAGAGATGCCTTCTACAATTCAGTCGGGAATTACTTATGTTCGTGTTCGTGATGCTGCAAATGCTCTGGCTTTGGTTTGCTCAAACTTTTTTGATCAGCCTTCATCAAAATTAAAGCTGATAGGAGTAACAGGAACTAACGGAAAAACAACTACGGTTACACTTTTACATTCTTTGTTCACTCGATTGGGATATACATGTGGTATGCTAAGTACCGTTCGTAACCTAATAGGTGATATTGAAATTCCAGCGACTCATACAACTCCGGATCCATTGCAGTTGAATGAGCTTTTATCGAAGATGGTTGATGCAGGTTGCCAGTACTGTTTCATGGAAGTGAGTTCGCATGCAGTGGTGCAACATCGTGTTGCTGGATTGGAGTTTGCTGGAGGATTGTTTACGAATATCACACGCGATCATTTAGATTATCATAAAACATTCGACGAATATATCCGCGCAAAAAAAGGATTCTTCGATGTGTTAGGTGAAAACGCATTTGCATTAGTCAATGCCGATGATAGAAACCATAAAATAATGGTGCAGAATACTAAGGCATCAGTGAAAACATTTTCTCAAAAAGGCGTTGCTGATTATAAAGTGAAAGTTCTTGAAAATACTTTTTCTGGTTTAATGCTAAACATCGATGGGAATGATGTTTTATGCCGACTTGTAGGAAGTTTTAATGCCTATAATCTTTTAGGTGTTTATGCTACTGCGTTATTATGTGGAGAAGAAAAGCTAAATGTACTTACTGCATTAAGTGGATTAACTCCTCCTGATGGACGATTTGAATACATTACCTCTGAAAACGGAATTTTCGGCATTGTTGATTATGCACATACCCCTGATGCATTGCAAAATGTATTACTAACGATTAAGGATATCCGAACTGGAAATGAAAAAGTAATTACAATTATAGGATGTGGTGGCGATCGTGATGCAGGAAAACGTCCGCAAATGTCGGCGATAGCATGTGAATACAGTGATAAAGTAATTCTCACTTCTGATAATCCGAGAAGTGAAGATCCTGAAAGTATTATTGCGCAAATGAAGGAAGGCGTACCGCCTCAGTATTATAGAAAATCATTGGCGATTACCGATCGCAAAGAAGCTGTTCGAACAGCGGTAGCTCTAGCTCAACCAGGAGATATAATCTTGTTGGCGGGCAAGGGACATGAAAAGTATCAAGAAATTAAAGGAGTGAAATATCCTTTCGACGACAAACAGATTTTAGCTGAATCCTTCCAATTAAGTTGATCATATGTTATATTATTTATTCTCATATCTAGATAGAGTTTACGATTTCCCGGGTGCCGGAGTATTTCGTTTCCTTTCCTTCCGCGCTGCAATGGCTATCATCACTTCATTGGTGATTACTATGTTGTTGGGAAAAAGAATTATTGCCTTGTTATTGCGTATGCAAGTAGGTGAAACTATTCGCGACTTAGGACTAGAAGGACAAAAAGAAAAACAAGGAACTCCTACAATGGGAGGGTTGATTATTATATCTGCGATTTTAATTCCAACAATTCTGTTTACTAAGCTCGATAACGTGTATATCGTTATCATGATTATTAGCACACTTTGGTTGGGTATCATTGGTTTCCTCGATGATTATATCAAGGTATACAAAAAAGACAAAGAAGGGTTACGTGCAAAGTCAAAATTAATCGGACAAGTTGGTTTGGGTATAATCATCGGATCGATACTTTATTTTAATCCGAATGTTACTGTTCGTGAAAAAGCTACAAATACTCAACTTGTAGTATCTCAAAATGAAAATTTAATAGAACAGATTAGAAATAAAGAAGGAGTGTTGTTTTCGGGTGAAAATGTTAAGTCGACTAAAACAACTATTCCTTTCTTCAAAAACAACGAATTTGATTATGCTAACTTAATTAGTTGGTCAGGCGATAATGCAAAATGGCTTTTGCCAATTTTGTTTATTGCAATCGTTACATTCATCATTACTGCTGTATCGAACGGTGCAAATATTACGGATGGTATTGACGGATTAGCTACCGGAACTTCAGCAATTATCGGAACAACATTAGCCATCTTCGCTTATGTATCGGGTAATACAGTTTTCGCGAATTACTTGAACATTATGTATATCCCGAATACAGGTGAGTTGATGGTGTTCATGAGCGCATTTGTTGGTGCTACCGTTGGTTTCCTCTGGTACAATTCTTATCCGGCGCAAGTGTTTATGGGTGATACAGGAAGTTTAGCGATTGGTGGAATTATTGCTGTGTTCGCTATTGCAGTGCGTAAAGAATTGTTGATTCCAATTATCTGTGGAATATTCTTGGTTGAAAATTTATCTGTAATGCTACAGGTGAGTTATTTCAAATACACAAAAAAGAAATATGGTGAAGGAAGGAGAATTCTTAAGATGTCTCCATTACATCACCATTATCAAAAGTTAGGATATCATGAAGCGAAAATTGTTACTCGCTTTTGGATCATCGGAATTATGCTTGCAGTACTTAGCGTAGCGACATTGAAATTACGTTAATCAAAAAACAAAAAATATTAAATGAATACTTCAAAAAAAATAGTAATCCTAGGTGCTGCTGAAAGCGGTGTTGGATCGGCTGTTCTTGCTCAGAAATTGGGCATGGAAGTATTTGTATCAGATGCAGGGAAAATTGCAGATAAGTACAAAAAAGAGTTGGTGTCGAGAGCTATTCGCTTTGAAGAAGGTAGTCATACTGAATCTGAAATTTTAAGAGCAAACGAGATTATAAAAAGTCCGGGGATTCCTGATAAAGCTCCTCTAGTAAAGAAGGCTAAAGAGCAAGGCATAAAAATTATTTCTGAAATCGAGTTTGCTGCTCGATATACAGATGCAAAAATAATTGCAATAACGGGTACGAACGGTAAAACAACTACTACCATGCTTACTTATCATATTCTGCAAAAAGCAGGATTGAATGTAGGCCTTGGAGGAAATGTTGGAAAGAGTTTCGCTCGTCAAGTGGCTGAAGAAAATTTTGATCATTATGTTCTTGAGTTGAGCAGTTTTCAACTCGATGGATGTTATGAGTTCAAAGCTGATATCGGCGTACTTACAAATATTACTCCCGATCACCTCGATCGATATGAATACCAATTACAGAATTATGTCGATTCCAAATTCAGGATTTTGCAAAATCAAACTGCCGCAGATGCATTTATCTACTGCGCAGATGACGAGCTAACGATGAATGAAATCGCCAAATTAAATCCCGGAATGCAACTTTTCCCTTTTTCAATTTACAAGAAAGAAGGAATGAGTGCATGGGTAGAAGAAGAACAACTATACATTCAAACCAATAACCAACAACTCAATATGTCTATTCACGATCTGGCTTTACAAGGCAAACACAACTTGTACAATTCAATGGCTTCAGGAATCGCTTCTCGCATTCTTGATATTCGTAAAGATGTAGTTCGCGAGAGCTTCTCTGATTTCGAAAACATTGAACACCGCCTCGAATTTGTTAATACTGTTCATGGTATCGACTTTATTAATGATTCAAAAGCAACAAATGTAAATTCTACTTGGTATGCTCTAGAGAGTATTCAAAATCCGATTGTATGGATTGCTGGTGGAGTTGATAAGGGAAACGATTATGATATGATTTCTGAGTTGGTGAAGTCAAGAGTGAAAGCTCTTGTTTGCATGGGAATCGATAATAAAAAGTTAATCGAAGCATTTAAAGATGTAGTTCCGGTAATCGTTGAAGCAGGTTCTGCAGAAGAGGCTGTTCAAGCTGCTTACCGTTTAGGTAAAAAAGGCGATACTGTTTTGTTGTCTCCTTGTTGCGCTTCTTTCGATTTATTCGAAAATTATGAAGATCGCGGACGTAAATTCAAAGCAGCAGTGCGCGCTTTGTAAAATAAAATTGAAGTTGTTTGGTTTATAGTATATAGTTCAATTCATCAGTTAAAAAAATGACCTGGCTCGAAACAAACTTTAAAGGCGACAGAACTATCTGGCTGATAGTAATTCTGTTGTCGTTTATAAGTACGCTGGCGGTATATAGTTCTACCGGCACGCTTGCTTATAAATATCAGTCGGGGAATACAGAGTATTATATCCTGAAACATGCTTTCATTTTAGCATTCGGTTTCGGACTAATGTATATGTTCCATTTAGCATCATATACTGTTTATGCCAGATTTGCTAGGTTGGCATTTATTATCACTGTGCCATTGCTTATTCTTACGCTATTCATGGGTACGAATATCAATGATGCAAATCGTTGGATTACTTTACCCATTATCGGATTGTCATTTCAAACTTCCGATTTAGCAAAGTTGTCTTTGATATTGTATTTAGCAAGATTGATTTCTAAAAAGCAGGAGTCAATCAATGATTTTAAAGCTTCGTTTATTCCGATTGTAATTCCGGTATTTATTGTTTGCGGATTAATTCTTCCTGCTAACTTCTCAACAGCAGCAGTATTGTTTTCTACTTCAATGGTGTTGATGTTTATTGGTAGAGTTCCTTTGAAATTTATTTTCGGATTATTAGGAACTGCTGTATTAGCTTTTGCTTTATTCATTGGCATTGCTAAGTTGGTAGGTTATAATGGTCGTATTAGTACTTGGGGTTCTCGTATCGAAAATTTTACTTCTAAGAAAAGTACCGATGAGGGTGACTACCAAGTGCAACAAGCAAAAATTGCTATTGCGACAGGAGGTATATTCGGAAAAGGTCCAGGACAAAGTGCTCAACGAAATTTCTTACCTCACCCGTATTCCGATTTCATCTTCGCTATTATCATTGAAGAGTATGGCTTGGCCGGTGGTTGCTTCGTAGTGCTTCTTTATTTAATGTTATTCTATCGAGCAATTCAAATTGTTCGCCGCACCGAAAGGGCTTTCGCTGCAATGATAACTATAGGTTGTGCATTTAGCTTGGTGTTTCAAGCATTAATTAATATGGCTGTTGCAGTACACATCTTCCCTGTTACAGGACAGCCTTTGCCGATGTTAAGTATGGGTGGTACATCGATTTGGTTTACCAGCTTTGCCATCGGTATTATTTTGAGTGTAAGTAGTGAGATTGATAAAAAAGTAACTAATAAAACAGCAGAAGTTGCAGTCGCCTAATAACATAAAGGTAATCATCAGTGGTGGTGGTACAGGAGGACATATCTTTCCTGCGATCGCTATTGCAAACGCATTGAAGGCATTAAATCCTTCAGTCGAGATTTTATTTGTTGGCGCCGAAGGTAAAATGGAAATGGAAAAAGTTCCAGCTGCAGGATATAAAATCGAAGGATTACCGATTGCAGGAATTAAAAGAGAATTATCACTTGATAATTTGTCGTTTCCTTTCAAACTTCTGAAAAGCTTGAATAAGGCAGGTTCTGTAATGAAGAATTTTAATCCCGATGTAGCTGTTGGAGTAGGTGGCTATGCCAGCGGACCAATGCTTTTTACTGCATCACGCAAGGGAGTGCCAACATTAATACAAGAGCAAAATTCATATCCCGGAATTACAAATAAAATTCTTTCGAAGAAAGCGGCGAAAGTTTGTGTTGCATATGAAAATATGGATCGATTCTTTGAAGCTGACAAAATTATATTTACAGGGAATCCTGTGCGCGAAGACATCAAACATATTGATGGAAAGAAATTAGATGCATGTAAATTCTTCGGATTAGATCCCGAAAAACCAACATTGTTAGTCGTAGGAGGAAGTCAAGGTGCTCGAAGTATTAATCGTGCAATGAAAGCAGGATTAAAGCAAATAAATGATGCAGGCGTTCAGCTGATTTGGCAAACAGGAAAATTGTTTTTTTCTGAGGCGAAAGAAGCTGTTGAATCATTAAATGTAACATCTTTGCACGCTTTTGATTTTATCAGTAAAATGGATTTGGCTTATGCCGCTGCTGATGCAGTCGTAGCAAGAGCAGGAGCAAGTACTGTTTCTGAATTATGTATCGTTAAAAAACCAGCGATACTTGTACCGCTTCCAACTGCTGCCGAAGATCATCAAACAAAAAATTGCATAGCGCTGGTAGAAAGAAAGGCTGCATTGTTGGTGAACGATAGTGAGGCATCAACAATATTAGTGAACAATGCATTGGACTTAATCGCAAATGCATCACAAAGAAAAAGTTTAAGTGACAATATAGCAGTGATGGCTCGTCCGGATGCTGCACAACAAATTGCAAAAGAAGTTTTGCGTCTCGCAAGAAAATAAAATGAAGAACAGCATGCAACATATACGTTATGTTTATCTCCTAGGAATAGGAGGTATTGGCATGAGTGCGCTTGCGCGTTACTTCAAAGCTGATGGGAAATCGGTTTCGGGTTACGACAAAACTCCTACACCATTAACACAAGCATTGTCAGATGAAGGAATTGAAATTCACTTCGACGATGATGTGAATCGTATTCCTGTGGCTATTCGAAATCTCGATAATAAGTCGCAAGTTCTTGTTATTTTAACACCAGCAGTTCCTGCCGATCATAGCGAATTAGCTTTCTTCAAATCCAACGGATATGAAATAGCAAAACGTTCGAAAGTATTAGGGATGTTAACTGCCGATCATTTTACTTTAGCAGTTGCTGGTACTCATGGCAAAACAACAACATCAACTTTATTAGCGCATATTCTTCATTCTGCAGGAATGAATTGCTCAGCATTTTTAGGAGGTATCAGTACTAACTTCGGATCTAACCTTTTAATTGGCGATTCATCGAAGCCCGATCATAAGGTTGTTGTTGAAGCTGATGAATTTGATCGTTCTTTCTTAACCTTGTTCCCTGAGTTGGCTATCATCACATCGATGGATGCCGATCATCTCGATATCTACGGTGATCCCAATGAAATGCAAAATACTTACCGTGCATTCGCTGCTCAAGTGAAGCCAAACGGAATGCTATTGCATAAAAAAGGGTTGGATGTTGGTAATACCGCTTGTCGCAGAATGACCTATTCGATTAAGGATAACGAAGCGGCTGATTTTAGAGGGGATAATATTAGAGTTGAAAATGGTGCATATAAGTTCACTTTAGAAACACCATTAATCAAAATTGAAGGGTTGACTTTAGGGTTGCCCGGCCGACATAATGTTGAAAATGCAGTGGCAGCATCAGGACTTGCATTGGAATGTGGCGTTAAACCTTCCGATTTGAAAGTTGCTCTTGCATCGTTCAAAGGAGCGCAACGCCGATTTGAAGTGCATGTAAAAAACGCTGATGTTGTTTACATCGACGATTATGCACATCATCCAGAAGAATTACGAGCAGCAATATCATCTGCTCGCGAATTATATCCTGATAAAAAAATAGCCGGCATCTTTCAGCCGCATTTATTTAGTCGCACGCGCGACTTTGCCGATGGCTTTGCAGAAAGCTTGAGCTTATTGGATACATTGTACATGATTGAGCTTTATCCAGCACGTGAAAAGCCAATTCCGGGAGTGAATTCTCAAATGATTTTAGACAAAGTTTCTATCACCGATAAACATTTATTGTCGAGAGAAGACTTGTTAATAAAATTGCAAAATGAAAAACCACAAGTGTTATTAACACTTGGAGCTGGTGATATCGATCTATTAGTGAAACCAATTGCACAATTACTTTCAGCATAATGGAACTAAAACCGAAAGTAAAATCGATATTGATTCTAAGTACATGGATCATCACTGCAATCGGAATGATTGTATTGTTGGGCTTTGTAAATCAGCGTCAAGAGCAGTTGTTGTGCAAGAAAATTACAGTCAATATTGACGAGTCGGTTTCACATGATTTTATTGATAATAGCGACATACTTCAACTCATCAATAGCAAGGGAAAAGTAGAGGGAAAAGCACTTGGCTCCATCAACACTTCACTGTTAGAAAAAATTATTCTAACGAACCCTTTTGTAGAGAGAGCTGAAGTATATTCATCGATTGATGGAAACCTACATGCCGACGTATGGCAAAGGGATCCGATCGTAAGAATTGTAAACATGCACGACGAGCAATTTTATATCGATAAGAAGGGTGAATTTATGCCGGTTTCGGATAAATACACTCCTCCGGTTATTGTTGCTAATGGGTATATCTACAACACTTACACCGAGATGAAAATTACGACTCCGGTGATTACGGATGATACTTTGAAGAATGATTCATTGATGATTCCGCGTACGATCAATCAGGTGTATGCATTGGCGAAGTTTGTGGAGGCAGATACTTTCTGGACTGCAAACACAGAACAGATTTATGTGAACGAACACCAAGAGTTAGAGTTAATTCCGCGTGTCGGTAACCATCGAGTGTTGTTGGGCGACACCACAGATCTTCAGGATAAATTCCGGAGACTGATGATTTTCTACAAAGAAGGTCTCAGTAAAACCGGTTGGAATAATTACAGTGTGATCAACCTTAAGTTCCGCAATCAGGTGGTCTGCACGAAAAATTAATTTGTAAATGGAACATACAGGGATTATCGTCGGGTTGGATATCGGTACAACTAAAATTGCTGCGATTGTTGGTCGTCGTAATGAATTCGGGAAAGTAGAAATTCTCGGCAAAGGACGTTCCGAGTCGTTGGGAGTGATGCGCGGCATGGTGGCTAATATCGAGAAAACGGTAGCTTCCATAAAAGAAGCTGTTGCTGAAGCTGAAGCGATTTCAGGTGTTGAGATCAGCGACGTTCATGTAGGTATTGCCGGTCAGCATATCAAAAGTATGCAGCACCGCGGTATGATTACACGTAACAGCACTGTCGACGAAATCGGCCAGTCTGATATCGATAGTATCACCGAAGATATGTATCGCTTAGCGATGCCTCCTGGTGAAGAAATCATTCATGTGATTCCTCAAGAGTTTATCGTAGATAACGAACAAGGTATTAAAGATCCTATCGGAATGTCTGGTATTCGCCTCGAAGCGAATTGCCATATCATCACAGGATTAATTACAGCTGCTAACAATATTCAAAAGTGTGTTTCGAAAGCAGGATTAAAAACAGTTGATCTTATTCTTGAACCACTAGCATCTGCAGAAGCAGTGTTAACCGAAGAAGAAAAAGAAGCAGGTGTAGTATTAGTAGATATTGGTGGTGGTACTACCGATGTTGCAATTTTTCAAGATGGAATCATTCGCCATACTGCCGTAATTCCTTTTGGTGGTAATGTGATTACTGATGATATCAAGGAAGGTTGTTCTATCATTCGCAACCAAGCAGAATTACTGAAAGTGAAATTTGGTTCTGCTTTGGCAAAACAAATGAAAGAAAATGAAATCGTTTCAATTCCGGGATTACGCGGACGTGAGCCGAAAGAGATTTCTGTGAAAAATCTTGCTGCTATCATCCAAGCAAGAATGGAAGAGATTATCGAGAATGTGTATTACGAAATCAAAAGTTCAGGTTTCGAAAAGAAGTTAATCGCTGGTATCGTAATCACAGGTGGGGGATCTCAACTTAAACATGTTACTCAACTAGTAGAATATATAACGGGTATGGATACCCGAATTGGTTACCCGAACGAACATTTGGGTAAGGGAATGGACGAAGTGAAGAGTCCGATGTATGCAACCGGTGTCGGTTTGGTAATTAAAGGTCTTCAAGATGTAGAACGCGAAATGAGAAGAGCAAAAAATACACTAAAACCATCTGAAAAGGCCGAAACATCAGAACCAACGCGTAAAAAAGGAAGATGGTTCGATATCTTCAAGAATACCATCAGTGATGAAGATGATGATCCGACAATGTAAAATTAATTTGAGTGCCATTTTATCAATTATAACCAGAAAATAAAAAAACCAACATAATCATGATTCAGCCAGAAAACCTAAATCAGCATCCTTCTCTATTTCAACTAGATCTTTCGAAGGACGTAACACCTACCATCAAAGTGATTGGTGTTGGTGGAGGCGGCAGCAACGCTGTTAACCACATGTACCGTATGGGTATCAAGGGAGTTGATTTCCTTGTTTGTAACACCGATGCACAAGCATTACAGGTGAGCCCGGTACCTACTAAAATTCAACTTGGACCAGGTCTTACTCAAGGTCGCGGAGCAGGTGCTATTCCTGAAGTAGGAAAAAATGCAGCTATCGAAAACGTAGATGAGTTAAGAAATTTATTAAGTGATAATACCAGCATGGTGTTTGTTACTGCAGGTATGGGCGGCGGAACCGGAACAGGGGCTGCTCCAATTATCGCAGGTATCGCTCGCGAGTTAGGAATTCTTACTGTTGGTATCGTTACTGTTCCTTTCGCTTTTGAAGGACGTAAACGTAAACTACAAGCTGAACTTGGTATCGAACAATTGAAAAGCAATGTAGATGCTTTGTTAATCATCTGTAATGATAAGTTACGTGAAATCTATGGAAACCTTAACTTAAGTAAGGCTTTCGGACATGCTGATGATGTGCTTTCTGTTGCTGCAAAAAGTATCGCAGAGGTAATCACGAATACAATGCATATCAATGTCGATTTTGCGGATATCCAAACCGTTATGAAAGACAGTGGTGTTGCAATTATGGGCTCTGCTTCTGCCGAAGGCGATAATCGCGCGGTACGTGCTGCAGAACTTGCTCTTGATTCTCCATTGTTAAATGATAATCATATTGAAGGTGCTCGTTATATCCTCTTGAATATTACAAGTGGTAATACTGAAGTTACAATGGATGAAGTGGGTGAAATCAATGATTTCATTCAAGCTCAAGCCGGTCAATCAGCTGAAATTATCATGGGTATCGGTAACGATGCTACTTTGGGTGATAAAGTTGGTGTGACAATTATTGCTACAGGATTTAAAACAAATCAGCAAGTTGCTTCTGAGCAACGTAAGCCTGAGAAAGTGGTTTTTAAACTCGAGGATGATAAAAATGCTGCTGTTGCCGCTTCTTTAACAGAAGTTACGACTCCTCGCGTTGAAGAGAAAATAGCTATTGAACCTGAAGTAGTAGATTCTATGGAGCCGGTTTTAATCGTTCGCAATGAAGTAACACCTTCTGTAGATGAAGTTGTTTCTTTCTCTCCAGAATCTTCTGAGAAAGTAATTTTTAATCTTGATTCAGATTTCCCGACTATCGAGATTAATAATGATTCAACTGATGAGGTGAATTTTGAAGTAGAGAATGAGCCTGTTGTTGCTTCTAATGATAATGATGTTTTCAACTTCAGAATGGAAGCTGAAGCTATCGCTTTGAAAGATGAAGAAGAAAGCAGAATTATTGAGAACGAAACTAAGGAGGAGGTTTTAACTCCTGAGCAGGAAATGTTTCGTCGTTCACGCGAGCGTATCATGCGTTTGAAAGAACTTAGCTATAAAATGAATTCGCCTAATGGCATTTCAGATCTTGAGAAAGAACCTGCTTACAAACGTCGCAATGTTCGTTTAGAGAATGTTCCAAATTCAGCTGATTCAAGTGTTTCGCGTCTTACTTTATCAGTTGATGATGCTGATCGTAAACCTGAAATTCGTGCGAATAATTCTTTCTTACACGATCGTGTTGATTAATCTTTAATAAAGTAAACCATGTCTCTCGAGCAAAAAATAATGCCTGAATTAAAGGCCGCAATGTTGGCTAAGGATGAAGCTAAACTTCGTGCCTTACGCGCTATCAAATCTGCTATCCTTCTTGCTAAAACTAGTGAAGCCGGGAAGGAAATGACGGAGGAAGATGAAACGAAGATGCTTCAGAAGTTGGTGAAACAACGTAAAGAGTCGATCGATATCTATATGCAGCAAAATCGTGCTGACCTGGCTAAAACCGAACAAGAAGAGGTTGCTGTTATTGAATTGTTCCTGCCAAAAATGATGAGCGAAGATGAAATTCGTGAAGCATTAAAAGGTATCATTGAAAGTGTAGGAGCTAAGTCTCCCGCTGAAATGGGTAAGGTAATGGGAGCCGCAACGAAACATTTTGCGGGCACCGCCGATAATAAAATAGTGTCAATGCTCGTTAAGCAGATGTTAGGCGCCTGATTGTATTACTCCTTATATATCAAGAAACCCTGTTCCCGTAAGAACAGGGTTTCTTTTTTGCCCATTATATCGGTATTTACAGTTTTCATGCCTTTTTTTCTTCCTTTTTATAGAGGCCGACATACGTTTTCGTAACAATCGATGTAAGATTTACGTAAGAAAAGGACCAAAAAGTGTCACACGACACCAAAAACCTTTCGTAATGTTGCGCAATTTTAAAGTGAATTTATTCACTGTACTCTCGCTGATACTCTTCATGGGTATCAATTCTGCCGCTAATGCTCAGGCTCCTACAGCCGAGTTCGAGGCGAACGATACTATCATATGTATCGGGAATACTGTTTCATTTACAGATATGTCGACCCCAGGTGGCTCTGCCATCGCTTCATGGGCATGGAACTTTGGTGATGGAGGAACTTCCTCGTCTCAAAACCCGAGCTATCTGTTCGCAAATGGTGGTAATTTTATAGTTACTCTCATCGTCACCGACGGTGGAGGTGCTAAGGATACAGTTACGCATACAATTTATGTTCTGAAGGCACAAGCAATTCAGAATGTAGTGCGTATTTGTTCTCCTCAAAACACCACTACTATTGCTGCTATTGATCCGAATATTACTGGCGTAGCCGGTGTTTGGTTTACAGCGTCAAGCGCAGTTATTGCGAGCCCTGGTAATGATACTACTTCAGTGTCGAACTTGAATACTGGTTCGTACATTTTTTATTGGGTGGTTTCTGATGGCGGATGTAGCGATGCCGATCAGGTTACCGTTATCGTTGATCAACCTGTCACAGTTAATGCAGGTCCCGATCAACAAATTTGTTCTACTCCGGGCACCGCAACAATGGCCGGCAGTAACCCTTCACCAGGAACAGGTTTATGGTCAACAACTAGTACTGCAACAATTACTACCCCTTCAAATCGTAATACAACTATTACCGGCTTATCTTCTGCCGGTACTTATGTGTTTGTATGGACCGTTACTAATGGTTCTTGCGTAACACGTGATACAATGCAAATTGTAGTGTCGAGCCCAGTAGCTTCTGCTGCAGGTTCTGATCAAACTGCTTGTTCTTCTCCTGGCACAATTACTTTAGCAGGGAATAGCCCTTCACCAGGAACAGGATTGTGGACTACTTCTTCTTCTGCTTCTATCACTGCACCTACAAGTGCAACATCTGCAGTTTCAGGTTTATCTACTGCTGGTACTTTTAATTTTATTTGGACAATTACTAATGGCGCTTGCGTTAGTCGTGATACAATGCAAGTTGTCGTTTCTACTCCAGTAACTTCTAATGCAGGTAATAATATACAAGTTTGTACTTCAACAGGAACAGGAACGTTAAATGGTAATAATCCTTCTCCAGGAACAGGTTTATGGACCGCCCTTAATGGAGGAACAATTACATCGCCTACTTCAAGTACTACTACTATTACTGGATTAAGTACTGCCGGTTTCTATAATTTTGTTTGGACCATAACTAACGGTGCTTGCGTAACTCGCGATACCGTTGCGATTATTGTTCGTGCTCCAATAACAGCAAATGCAGGCGCCGACCAATCATTCTGTAATTTAACTACAGCAACTTTAACAGGAAATAGCCCTTCGCCGGGTTCTGCTGCTTGGACTACTACAGGCTCTTCAACTATTGCTACTCCAACAACAGCAACTACTAATGTTAGTAACCTAGCAGTTGGAAATAATACTTTTATCTATTCTATTACTTATGGTGCTTGCGTTTCACGCGATACGGTAGTCGTTCGTCGCGATTCACTTGTTGCTGCAAATGCAGGTCCCGATCAACTTATTTGTGAGTCTCAAACTTCGGTTACCCTCGCAGGAAATACTACTACACCCGGAACAGGAGTGTGGACAAAATTAAACGGAGGAACAATTACAACTCCATCGAGTCCTACGTCTACAGTTACAGGTTTAACAGCAGGTACTCATAGCTTTATTTGGACTATTACTAATGGAACTTGTACTAGTAAAGATACAGTGCAAATTGTAGTTAGTGTGCAAGTAGCATCTAATGCAGGCCTCGATGATCAAGTTTGTCAAGGTGGTACTGGATCGCTTTCAGCAAATGATCCTTTTCCTGCAACTGGACTATGGACAACTACTACTTCAGCAACTATCAATACACCTTCCTCTGCAGATATTTTAGTAACCAACCTTACTAACGTTGGGGTATATACGTTTGTTTGGACTGTAACTAATGGTGGTTGTGTGCAAAGAGATACTGCTAGAATTAGTGTCGACTCTTTAGTTGTTTCAAATGCCGGTGCAGATCAAAGTTTTTGTGCATTAACTTCTGCTTCTCTTACAGCAAATGCAGCAACTCCAGGAACAGGTTTATGGACTTCACTTGGTACTGCTACATTATCTAATGCTTTAAATGCATCAACAACAGCTTTAAATTTAGCATACGGAAATAATACTTTTGTTTGGGAAATCACAAACGGTTTTTGTTTTTCTAGTGATACCGTTGTCATAAAAAGAGATAGTACTGTAAATGCTTCGGCTGGTTCTGATCAATCTTTATGTATTGGTTCTCCAATTATAATGGCTGCAAATAGCCCTTCGCCGGGAACAGGTTTGTGGACTGCTCTTTCAAGTGGAACAATAACTTCGCCAACTTCAGCGACAACTACAATAACTGGATTGTCAACTGCAGGTACTTATAATTTTGTTTGGACAATTACGAATGGTACTTGTGTAAGCAGAGATACAGTTAGTATAACGGTAAGCAGTACCGTAGTTGCAAATGCAGGTCCCGATCAAGGGATTTGTACAGCAACTACCGCAACTCTTGCAGGAAATGCAGCAGCGCCAGGAACAGGAGTTTGGACTTCTTTAGGTACTGCTCTAGTTACAACTCCTTCAAGTGCAACTTCCGGTGTAACTGCATTAGCAAATGGTGCAAATACTTTTGTTTGGACAATCACTAATGGAGCTTGCGTTTCACGTGATACTGTTGTTATTACTGTAAGTACACTAGTGGCTTCCGCCGCAGGTGCCGATCAATCTTTATGTATTGGTTCTCCAATCATAATGGCTGCAAATAGCGCGTCGCCGGGAACAGGTTTGTGGACCGCACTTTCAAGTGGTACAATTACAACTCCAACTTCTTCTATATCTACAATAACAGGTTTAACAACTGCAGGGACTTACAATTTTGTATGGACAATCACGAACGGAAGTTGTGTGAGCAGAGATACAGTTAGTATAACAGTAAGTAGTACCGTCGTTGCAAATGCAGGATCCGATCAAGGAATTTGCGCTTCAACAACTGCAACGCTTGCAGGAAATGCAGCAGCGCCAGGAACAGGATTATGGACTTCTTTAGGGACTGCTTTTGTAACAACTCCTTCAAGTGCAAATTCAGGTGTTACTGCTTTAGCAAATGGTGCAAATACTTTTGTATGGACAATCACTAATGGAGCTTGTGTTACACGCGATACTGTTGTTATTACTGTAAGTACGTTGGTAGCTTCCGCTGCTGGTGCTGATCAATCGTTATGTATTGGTTCTCCAGTAACAATGGCTGCAAATAGTGCTTCTCCGGGAACTGGTTTATGGACCGCTCTTTCAAGTGGAACAATTACTTCACCAACATCAGAAACAACAACTATCACAGGATTATCAACAGCCGGAACATATAACTTCGTTTGGACAATTACCAACGGAAGTTGTGTAAGCCGCGATACTGTTTCAATAACAGTAAATGATGTAATTACTCCTGATGCAGGTTTCGATATTCAGTTGTGTAATACTTTTACAACTGTTCTTAATTCAAATGATCCTACTCCGGGAACAGGAGCTTGGTCTTCACCTTCCGGTGCTACCATCGCTTCGCCAAATATCCCTTCTACAACAGTAAGTGATATGGTGCTGGGTGATAATATTTTTGTGTGGACAATCACTAATGGAAGCTGTGTGGCTTCTGATACTATTCATGTTTTTGTTGATTCTGTTATCGTTCCTGATGCAGGTATCGATCAAACAGTTTGTAGTGGTTCTACGTCAGTATTAATGGCGAATGATCCTACTCCGGGAACTGGTCTTTGGACAACCACTTCAACTGCAAATATTGGAGTTCCTAATTTGGAAAATACTCCTGTAGATAATTTAGTAGATGCAGGTGCTCAAATGTTTATTTGGACAATCACTAATGGTGTTTGTTCTACTAGCGATACAGTTTATATTAATGTTGATAGTTTGATAGTTGCCGACGCAGGTAGCGATCAGCAATTATGTGAAACTTTTACTACAACTTTAAAAAGTAATGATGTAACTCCAGGGACAGGTTCATGGAGTACATTGGGTTCAGCAACTTTTGTTGATGTGAATGATCCTATGACTGCAGTAAGTAACCTTGATTATGGAGATAATGTAATTATTTGGTCCGTTACAAATGGCACTTGCTCTTCAGAAGATACACTGATTATTCGTGTAGATAGTATTATTAATCCTTTAGCAGGAGCTGATCAAACAATTTGTGCTTCTGTTGGTCAAGTGGTATTAGCAGCGAATGATCCAACTCCAGGAATTGGAGTGTGGACTTCATCATCGTCAGCGGTATTCTCTGATTCAAGTCAAGCTGCAACTACTGCTGCTGGTTTAAACTATGCAGGATCTTATGAACTTGTTTGGACTATTGAAAATGGAACTTGTATCGCCAGTGATACAGTTGTAATAACAGTCGATAGTAATGATGTTGCAATTGCTGGTCCAGATCAACAGTTCTGTGAAACGACTACTTCAACAAATCTATCTGCAACAGCTGCAACTATCGGAACAGGAATATGGTCAACAACAGGAACATCTACAATCGTTGATGTAAATGATCCTTCAACTGAAGTAAATACTTTGGCTTATGGCGATAATATTTATGTGTGGACCATCACGAATGGAACATGTATAACTTCTGATACAGTTATTGTACATGTAGATTCTTTGGTGAATGCAACAGCAGGTGCCGATCAAACAATTTGTTCTTCTGTAGGACAAGTAGTTCTTGCTGCGAATGATCCTGCTCCAGGAATAGGTGCTTGGACAACTTCTACTTCTGCTGTTTTTGCAGATGCAAGTCAAGCAGGAACAACTGCAACAGGATTATCTATTGCAGGTAACTATGATTTAATTTGGACCATCACGAATGGTACATGTATCAGTTCTGATACTATAATAATAACAGTCGATAGTAATGATGTAGCCGTAGCTGGTCCTGATCAACAGTTCTGCGAAACGACTACTTCAACAAATCTTGCTGCAACAGCTGCTACTATCGGAACAGGCGTTTGGTCAACAACAGGAACTTCAACAATCGTTGATGTGAATGATCCTTCAACTGAAGTAAATACTTTGGCTTACGGAGATAATATTTATGTGTGGACTATCACAAATGGAACATGTATAACTTCTGATACAGTTATTGTGCATGTAGATTCTTTGGTGAATGCAACAGCAGGTGCCGACCAAACAATTTGTTCTTCTATAGGACAAGTAGTTCTTGCTGCTAATGATCCAGCTCCTGGTATCGGTACATGGTCAACTTCTTCGTCTGCAGTTTTTGCAGATTCAAGTCAAGCAGGAACAACTGCAACAGGATTATCTATTGCAGGTAACTACGATTTAATTTGGACTATCACGAATGGAACTTGTATTAGTTCTGATACTTTAACGATAACAATCGATAGTAATGATGTAGCTGTAGCAGGTCCTGATCAACAGTTCTGTGAAACGACTACTTCAACAAATCTTGCTGCAACAGCTGCTACTATCGGAACAGGCGTTTGGTCAACAACAGGAACTTCAACTATCGTTGATGTAAATGATCCTTCAACTGAAGTAAATACTTTGGCTTACGGAGATAATATTTATGTGTGGACCATCACAAATGGAACATGTATAACTTCTGATACAGTTATTGTACATGTAGATTCTTTGGTGAATGCAACAGCAGGTGCAGATCAAACAATTTGTTCTTCAGTAGGACAAGTAGTTCTTGCTGCTAATGATCCTACTCCAGGAATCGGTACTTGGACAACTTCTTCGTCTGCAGTTTTTGCAGATTCAAGTCAAGCAGGAACAACTGCTTCAGGTTTGTCAATTGCAGGTAACTACGATTTAATATGGACTATCACGAACGGAACATGTATCACTTCTGATACATTGACAATTACAGTAGATAGTAATGATATAGCATTTGCTGGTCCTGATCAACAACTTTGCGAAACAATTACTTCAACGAATTTATCTGCAACGCCAGCAACTGTTGGAACAGGAGTATGGTCAACATCAAGTGCTGCAATAATTACCGATATCAATGATCCTGCAACTTCTGTTTCAGGTTTGGTAATTGGCGATAATATTTTTGTTTGGACAATCACTTCAGGAACATGTATCACTTCAGATACAATTAATGTTGTAATTTCTCAACAAACAGATTCTGCAAATGCAGGCAGTGACCAAAATGTTTGTTCGTCGTTAGCAACTGCAACTGTCTCTGGAAATACACCTGTAATTGGAACAGGAAGTTGGTCATCGTTGGGTACTGCTGTAGTTGATACTGCATCTTCGGTAACGACTACCGTTAGTAATCTTTCTTTAGGATCTAATCTCTTCGTTTATACAATTACAAATGGAGCATGTAGTTCTTCTGATACTGTTGATGTTGTAATGTTTGCTAACCCAACTGCTGATGCTGGTGTTGATCAATTTACAACTTCAGGAACTCCAGTTACAATTGGAGGTAGCCCTGTCGCTTCTGGTGGAACTGCTCCTTATACGTATAATTGGAATCCAGGAACTGTACTCGATGATAGCTTAATAGCAAATCCTTTAGCAACTGTTACTGCTACAACAACATTTATTGTTACAATAACCGATTCTATCGGATGTAATGCTCAAGATACAGTTGTGGTTTGGATTAATAATCCTCCAGTTCTTCAAAATGATACACTTACAATAGATGAAGATTCAACAGTAGTTATCTATCCATTGTTGAATGATTCTGATCCCGATAATAATTTAAATCTTGGAACATTAGCTATTCTCAATGGTCCTTTTAATGGTACTGCTACAGTTGATACTATTACAGGTACAATTACGTATATTCCAAATGCAAATTACTATGGACAAGATTCTATCATGTATACTTTATGTGATAGTGGAATGCCAGTTTATTGCGATACTGCGTGGATTTACTTAAATCTTAATCCGATTAATGATGCTCCTTTGGCTATTGATGATATTGACTCAACAGTGGAGGATTCATGTATCCAAATTGCTGTACTAGCAAATGATACTGATGTTGAAAATGCAATCATTGTAGGTTCATTGGTAACTTTCAATGGTCCTTCAAACGGTACTCTTTCACTCGATACTTTAACAGGTATAATAACTTATTGTCCTGATTCTAATTTTGCAGGTGTTGATACTTTTTACTACGCAATTTGTGATAGTGGTTACCCTGCACCAGGATTATGCGATACTGCAATGGTGATTATTACTGTAAATTCGAAAAATGATCCTCCAATCGCACTCAACGATTCTGTTGCAGTGTGTGCGAATGATAGCGTGCTTATCGCAGTCTTAATAAATGATGTCGATTCGGAAGGAGATCCTTTGTCAGTGTCAGTAACATTAGTGCCTAATCATGGAACTTCTTCAGTAGATCTGGCGGGCAATATTATGTATGTTCCTGATCCAACTTATTCCGGACTCGATTCACTTCAATATACTGTTTGTGATAATCAATCGCCTGCTGGATGCGATACCGCTTGGGTGTTTGTCGACGTTAGAGGTATTCCTTTGTTGACTTCTGTGGTTGCCAATAATAAATGTTATGATGATTCATTAGGAACAATTGATTTAACAATAGCAGGAAACGGAGGATTCTCAATTTCTTGGGATAATGGTTCTGTTGAAGAGGATATCGATAGCCTCGCTTCAGGTACATATACTGTTACTGTTATTGATACTTTCGGATGTAGCGTTTCACGAACAGATACAATTTTCGGACCTGCGTTACCGTTAGCCGGAATTATGAACTTGCAACCTGTATTATGTCATGCTGATACTTCGGGGGCAATCGATTTGCAACCATCAGGAGGTACCGCTCCATATTATTTCTCATGGAGTACAGGAAGCACTGATGAAGATATTGATTCTTTAGTAGCCGGGGTGTATACAGTTATCCTTTCTGATACTAATGGTTGTCAAATATCTATTACCGATACTATTGTTCAACCTGATAGCGCACTCACTGCTTCACTTATTGTAACCGACATTAATTGTGCTGGTGATAGTACTGGTAGTATTCAAGTAATCCCAGCTGGCGGAACGGCTTCTTATATTTACTTATGGAATACTGGGCTAATTGCAGATTCATTAACGGCGATTCCTGCCGGATTATATTCCGTTACTGTAAAAGATAATAATGGATGTCAAATTACTGTTGCTGATTCTGTAATGGAACTAAATGCAGCTATCGTTCTTGATTCAATAGTTATTCAGCCTTATTGTCTAGATAATATTCTAGGAAGTGTAGAAGTTATTCCTTCTGGCGGATTGTCTCCTTTCCAATATGCTTGGACTACTGGTGATACGCTGTATGCAATTGATACACTTACTTCTGGAGCATATTCTGTTCAAATTACTGATGCAAACGGTTGTACTTCTTCCTTTGCAACGGTGTTAAGCGATACTTCAAATATTTATATTCAAGTGACAGGCGCAACTACTTTCTGTAGCGGTGATAGTGTTACTTTAACAGCAACAAATTCTGCGTATGTCACTTATCAATGGACAAACTCTGGTGCTCCGTTAACAGATACTGTTAATGCAATTACCGTATATTCAAGTGGTGATTATGCTGTGACAGCTACAGCAGTTTGTGGTCAATTTACAGCTGGGCCAGTAACTGTAGTCGAAAATGCATTGCCTGTAGCAGCGGTTGATCCTGATATGACCATTCATTGCGATTCGTCTGTAGTGCTTACCGCAACCGGCGGAAATACGTACTTGTGGTCTCCGTCGAATCTGGTGAGCGATTCTGTTGCTTCTGTGGTAACTATCAATCTCCAATCAACTACTACATTCATCGTAACAGCAATTTCAGCTGAAGGATGTACAGCAAACGATACCGTGGTGGTAACAGTAGTATGTGATACTTTATTCATTCCTGGTGGATTCTCTCCTAATGGCGATGGCGTAAATGATTATTTCGTAATTAGTGACATAAACAGATATCCTGATGCCGTATTGAAGATCTTTAATCGCTGGGGTGATCTCGTTTACACGAAAGAACATTACGATAATAGTTGGAACGGTTTCTCAAATGCCGACATGGCAATAATGGGCGATGTTCTTCCGAATGGTACTTATTACTATGTATTTGAGCCTGGTAACGGTGAAGACGGTAAGTCTGGTTACGTCATCTTACGACGATAATCGATCTAATAAAATTTGCAGGGCCATCCTTAGGGATGGCTTTCTGCTTTTTAATAACTTTGCAGCCTTATAGTACTGAATTATGAAGATCTCTTATAACTGGCTAAAACAGTTTATTAATACTGATAAAACTCCTCAAGAGCTTTCGGCTTTGCTTACAGGCTGCGGCTTGGAGGTTGAACACCTCGAAAATTGGGTGAGCCTCAAAGGCGGATTGAAAGATATCGTGGTAGGGCATGTCCTTACATGCGATCGCCACCCTAATGCCGATCGTTTAAGTGTTACTACGGTTGATGCCGGTGATGGCGTGGTTCGACAAATTGTTTGTGGGGCTCCTAATGTTGCCGCAGGACAAAAAGTGATTGTCGCTTTACCTGGAGCTATAATGTATCCGTCAGAAGGAGATACTTTTGAAATTAAAAAGTCAAAAATTCGTGGCGAGGCTTCTGAAGGTATGATTTGCGCAGAAGACGAAATAGGTTTGGGAACTTCTCATGCAGGAATTATGATACTGCCGGAGGATACTAAGCCAGGTATGCCTGCAGCCGATTATTTCGGAATTGAAAATGATTGGGTGTTTGAAATCGGATTGACACCAAATCGTGCCGATGCTGCTTCTCACCTTGGTGTGGCTCGTGATCTTGTGGCATTGCTGTCTGATGAAAATGCAAAGTTGAATTTTACTGCGGCCCAAGTATCGGACGTAGGAAATAAGTCTGGAAGTATTTCTGTAGAAGTTAAAGATGCTGAAGGATGTAAACGATATTCGGGAGTCACAATCACCGGGGTGAAAGTTCAAGATTCACCTGATTGGTTGAAGAATAAATTGAAGGCAATTGGCGTTCGTCCAATAAATAATATTGTTGACGCAACTAATTATATTTTACATGACCTAGGACAACCTTTGCATGCTTTTGATGCAGATAAAATTTCCGGAGGAAAAATTATTGTGAGTACGCTTGCAGAAGGGACAATTTTTAAAACCCTCGATGAGGTGGAACGCAAATTATCGGGAAATGAATTGATGATTGCAGATGCTTCGGGTGGTTTATGTATCGCTGGTGTGTTCGGGGGAATTAATTCAGGTGTTACTTCAGAAACAGTAAATATCTTTATAGAGAGTGCTTATTTTGATTCGGTAATGGTTCGTAAGGCGGCGCGCTTCCACGGATTACATACCGATTCTTCTTTCCGTTTTGAAAGAGGAACTGATCCTGAAATGACTATTACTGCACTTCAAAAAGCAGTGACATTGATAACCGAAATAGCAGGAGGAAAGGCGGAGACAACTTTTGTTGATTTGTATCCTGTGAAAGTGGAAAGAAATCAAATTGAATTGTCTTACACATACCTGAATACTCTTGCTGGTAATGTGATTGCAACAGATGTCGTTAAGCGCATTTTAAACGATTTACAGATCGAAACGGTGAAAGAGGAGGGTGAAGTGCTAACGTTGAGCGTGCCGGCCTTTAAAGTGGATGTAACTCGCCCTGCTGACTTAGTCGAAGAAGTAATTCGCATCTACGGATATAACGCGATCGAATTACCGAAGAAAATGTCGGTAAGTATTGCGCCTGCTCGTAAACCTGATGTAGATGCAGTTGTGAATAGGTTAGGTGCTTGGTTAGTTGATAATGGATTTAATGAGATTTTAAATAACTCTCTCACCAGAATCTCTAATATGGATGTTATTCCTCTTGCAGAGAATAAAGAGGGAGTAACCGTGTTAAATCCTTTGAGTAATGATTTAGGTATGTTACGTCACGATATGTTAATCCCAGGATTAGATGCTGTGGCCTACAATATCAATCGTAAGCAAAAGGAACTTAAGTTTTTTGAAACAGGAAAGACTTATGTGAAATCAGGTCCAGTTTATTCTGAGAGTCGCCATTTAGCAATCTGGATTACTGGAGATCTGCATGGAGAACATTGGAGAGATAAGTCTCCTAAGTCCGATATCTATTTCTTGAAATCAGTTGTAAATGCTTTGCTTGAAGTAGTAGGAGTTAATATTAAAGCTCGCCTTAATCAACAAGAAGGTGATCATGCTTGTTTGAATTCATGTCTCGCATTGATGGCGAAGAAAAACAGAGTAGCTTTAATGGGTGAGGTAAATAAAAAGACACTGAAACTAATGGATATCAATCAGCCCGTTTTTTATGCTGAATTTAATCTAGATTACTTATTGCGTCTTGTGCCTACTGCTGATGAATCAGCTCCTGAGCCTCCGAAATTCCCTGAGGTGCGTCGCGATTTATCAATGATGCTCGATAAACAAGTGAGCTATCAAGAAGTAGAGAAATTAGCCTATGCTACTGAACCTAAGTTGTTGAAGAATGTGAATCTTTTCGACGTCTACGAAGGTGAAAAAATCGAAACTGGTAAAAAGTCTTATGCGCTTAGCTTTATGTTGCGTGATGAACAAGCTACATTACAAGATAAACAAATTGATCAAGTGATGGATAAATTGATGAAGCAATTCGAGCAAAAATTGAATGCTACTATACGACGTCAATAAGAATAGTATTGCAAATAAATAAACGGCAACCCGGATTATCGAATGATGATTCGGGTTGTTAGTTTTTGGCCCTCTAAGAATAAAGTAGCTAAATAACTTCCTGCTTCTAATTTTGAATCTGGAGTTATTAATTCTAATGCAGAGTGATTTTCGTCTCTGAAAATATTTCTTTCTAAAACAGGTCTTCCTAATATATCGGTAATTACAAATGTCGCGTTTTCAGATAGTCCGTTAACTTTTAAAATCATTTGCTCTCCCGTTGAAGGATTAGGATATATCGTCATTTGTAAATCACGCAAATTGTTTCTGCGTAAGCTAATGATATGACTTAATGTATACGTTCCGTCGTAGTCGGTTTGACGTAATCTATAGTATAGAATTGGCTCTCCATTGTCAATATCGCGATAGCTATAATATTGAGGAACATTTATAGTGCCCGCTCCTTGCACTCGAGATACATCTTTAAACTCTAATCCGTTTAAACTTCTTTCAACAGTGAAGTAGTCGTTTTCTTTTTCAGAAAGAGTAATCCATTTTAAATCAACATGTCCTTTGGAGCGTATCCCTTCAAAACTTAAAAGGGAAATTGGTAGTGGAGTAGGGATGATGATATAAATCCACGCAGTATCACACAAAGGTAAATTGTCGCAGCTTACATATCGAATACTATCTATTCCGCTAAATCCTGATGCTAATGTGTAACGAATACTATCGCTGTTTAGAATAGTTGCTACTCCATGTTGAGGATTAACTACTATGTTGGAATTTCCAAACGGATTTAAATCTTCGTCAGAGTCGTTTTGCTTGGTAGGAACGTCAACATATGTTGCAAAAGGGAACATCATTGTGTCATTCTCTACTGTTGGACGACTAACACCAAATAAATCGATATGATCACTGTTGTTTGTTAAATCAAACTCAAGCGAAACAGATTTCGCATTGGCTGCAAAACTGATATTTCCAAGTTTGTTTATTACTGTATTCAATACCAACGTGTCGGTTTCATTTCTTTTTAATGAATCTAATGTCCAAACGCCAGTGCCACTATTGTATGTTCCAGATGTAGTCGTGTAAGTTCCTAATGTTAGTCCTGTTGTTATTGGAGCATTCACCGTAACATTTTTGGCTCTTCCCGGACCATAATTTTTTACAATAACCAAAATCTTATAGACTTCCGTTTTTACTGCAAAGCCTGCCTGAGGAACAATCAATGTTTTTAAATCTGTTCTGAAATCTCCCGCCATAATTGAATCGCTGGCAGGTAAAAATGCAGAGTTCAAGAATATTCTTCGGCCATTAATTTTGGCATTTTCATAGTACCCGTTTACCGTCCAGTAAAACCAATCGTGTCCCGCAAGATAAAGTAAGTTTCCTCCTTTTTCTGAATTTGGTTTAAGCTTACCAGCTGTTACAACATTCCATGAGGCATTATTCACTACCTGATATGCAGTTGAACGGAATGTACTCGATGGTTTTGGTTTCCAAATTTTATATTCCCCGTGAGGAACAGATAATATTCCATGGAATTGCGATATTCCTTGATCTGTTACTGGATATAAAAAAGACCCAGGTGATGTAAAAGCTGCCGCAGAATCAACTCCTCCTGTTGTCAAAGCGTACATTTTGTTTTCAAATCTGCCTAACGATACACAGTTGGCAACGAAATTACCTCCGTAAGTCTCAACATATTGACGGATTTTACTCGCCCTCACAGAGTCAAGAATATCAACATGCGTCTCGGAAATCATCGTATATGGTGCTGTCGGGTCCAAAATAGCTCCCGGAGCAGGGTTCATGTAATATGAATTCGGATTAAATCCTGCTTCTTGAAATACTTTAACCGTGATAGTGTCATATCCTCCAGTGTTCAACAATAATACCCTTGGTTTATGAGTAATGTTGTATCTGACATTCATGTTTGTATTCGCATCTAATCGAAATACTTTTACTGAATTTCCATACGCTTTGATGATTGGAAGAGCAGCCGCAATGTATGGGGTGTCGATTACAAATGGTCCCGAGTAAAATGGTGTGCTAACACTTGTTCCTGTATCAGGAAATACTCTGGTCGCTAACGCAGTGAAATCCGCAGCATTCTTGCTTTTAGAATTTTTGATAATCCACATTACGGGAATTTCGTTTTGCAGAATTTCGTTAACTAATCCGTATGATTTTAAATTATAATAGCCTAGGTTTTTTTGGTTGATGGTATCCATCGCCACAATTAAAGCACCGGCTTTGATGTTTTTCGAATTGGCCGTCATCGGATTCGATAACTCAAACTGCGCTCTTGAAGCAGTTACGGAAAAACAGAAAATGAAGAAAAATAGAATCTTTAGCTTAAACATTTTTTTGGTTGGGTACCGGTTGGTAATTACTGAATATTCGGGGTTTTACGCCTAATCACAAATTTCGTTCCCTTTTTGAGTAAAATATAAGTGCAAAAATAGGTGTAAACATCCGCTTCTTGCATGATTTTCTGTTAAACATTGGCGAATTGTTGATTTCTTAATGTAAATCCTTCGTTTTTGTTGGCGGAGGCTACTGATTTTAAGCCATTTTGATCAAAAAACGCTTGATTTGTTCTCTGAAAATATTTCAAATTAGCCTCGATTTATCTTTAAACTCATTTCCACCTCATCCTTTGGGTCGGATAAATAGCCTCTCTCCGTTTATCAATCATTCTATTTTAACGCCCATTTGCATGTTATTGGCTTTATTTTTTTCTTGTTTGGCCACCTTCAATGCTGTTATTTTAAAAATGTTCTTACCTTGTGATATCATTTATAATAAACCACTTATTTGAAAGTTGCTGCCCAAAACAAATTTCTCTTTCTTTTAAGCCTGTTGTTATTTTTATCGACGAAGCCTACGTTTTCACAAGGAGACCCCTATGTTACCGCTGGCCCCGATACAACGGTCTCTTGTGCAAACCCATGTGTTCAGCTCATGGCCGGATATTTTTTCTCCGGACAAACCTCTACTTATTTGCCAATTCCTATTGCGTATACTCCGTTCCCATTTAATGTAGGAGCTCCAATTCTCGTAAACATAGATGATACCTGGTCTAGCCCAATTCTTCTTCCTTTCGATTTTTGTTTTTTTGGTATCAATTACAACAAGGTACTTATTGGTTCTAATGGAATATTGACTTTTGATTTAGCTAATGCAGGCGGAGTATGTCCATGGAGTTTAGTAGGTCAAGCTCCTCTGCCAAATCCTAATCTTCCTCATAATTCAATTATGGGTGTTTATGAAGATACCGATCCAACTTATCAAGGTAAAATATATTGGCAGTTAACGGGATCTTACCCTAGTAGGAAATTAGTAGTGTCTTATTATCAAATTCCGTACTATGGAGACCCGAATAGTGTAAATACAGCTGCATGTAATACTGCATTGTATTTAACTTCTCAAATTGTATTGTACGAAACAACAAATGCGATAGATATTTATATTAAGGATAAACCTGTTTGTACGGGATGGAATGATGGAAAAGCTATTGAAGGAATTCAAAATGCTACAGCTACTACTGCATTTACAATTACGGGTAGAAATAATACTGTCTGGACAGCCACAAATGATGCATATCGCTTTCTTCCTTTAGGAACTAATATTGTATCATTTTCTTGGTTGCAAGGAGGAAGTGTAATCAGTAACAATACAATTTTTAATGTTTGTCCTACTCAGAATACAACCTACATCGCCCAAGTAGTTTATAATGGTTGCAATGGTGCAATTGTAACCTTGCAAGATACTATGAAAGTTTCAATGACCAATTCTGTTCAGTCGGGCATAACTATGGTGCAACCAACAGGTTGCACAGCTACCCAGAATGGGAGTGCTTCGGTGAATATTGTCTCTGGAACAGGACCATTTACTTATCAATGGTCGAAT
The DNA here is from genome assembly GCA_023251535.1 of Bacteroidota bacterium. GTDB lineage: Bacteria > Bacteroidota > Bacteroidia > AKYH767-A > OLB10 > CAINEC01. The sequence goes on along the minus strand of JAHEYP010000001.1, from coordinate 131,798 downwards.
GGCGCAAATACTTCTTCAATTTCAAGTCTTGGTGCCGGAACTTACGTCTGTACCATAACCGATGGGAATGGATGCGTTAGTAGAGATACCGCCGTTTTGGTATATCCTAGTTTTCTCTCAGTACCCGCTCCCGTAATTCAAGATGTGCATTGTGCCGGTGGTAGCGACGGTAGTATTTTAGTCGCTCCTACTGGAGGAGTATTGCCATATTCCTATAGCTGGTCTTCGGGAGCTTCTTCTGGTCCTAGTAACGGATCTTTGTCGGCCGGTAGTTATTCAGTAACAGTGACTGACGGAGCAGGATGTTCCGTTGTGTTGAATGGTCTTAGTGTGATTGAACCTTCTGCAATTCAAGTACAACCTGTCGTCCAAAATAACATATGTTATGGTGGTAATGCTGGTTCTATTTTACTCAATGTTTCAGGAGGGACAGGTACGTTATATACCTATTCATGGTCGCCTAATGTAACGTCCGATTCTTTGGCATCTTCACTCACTATAGGGAATTATACTACTACTGTTACTGATGTAAACGGATGTACGCTAGTAGTAAATAATGCAATTACGCAACCAACAGAAATTGTATTCAATATTTCCTACACTAATAGTGTGTGTAATGATCCCAATGGTAGTGTGGTTTCGAACGTTTCAGGAGCTACTCCAACCTATAATTATTTATGGAATACAGGCGCAATAACATCTTCATTGCAGAACATTCCTGCAGGTAATTATACACTTACAGTTACAGATAACAATGGATGTGTACGAGATACTCAATTGGCAATTACTACAACTACAGTCCCAGTATTGTCGATTACGGCAACCGATTCCATTTGTAAAGGGAATTCGGTTACTGTTAGCACTGCGGTTGTGAATGGAATAGGTCCGTTTACTTATTCATGGAATCCTTCTTTGTCTAGTACTACATCATTAACCGACTCACCACTTCTCACACAAACGTATACTGCTTATGTGACAGATGCGAATAGTTGCAAGGATACTGCTTCTTATACCGTTACAGTTATTGAACTACCTATACTTTCAACAGTAGTTGATAGTGTGAATTGTAAAAACGGATCTGATGGAAGTGTACAATTGAATGTTGTTGGCGGTATTGCTCCTCTGACGTATTCGTGGACACCATCTGTTTCTACGAGCGATTTGGCAAGCAATCTCTCAGCCGGTAATTATTCTGTAATCGTCATCGATCATCTGGGTTGCACCAATTCTATATCAGCAACTGTTGAGGAGCCATTACCAATTGCGTTGAACATGACTTTAAGTATGAGTACTTGTGGATTGTCGAATGGAAGTGCATTGTCAGCGGTAAGCGGAGGTGTAATTCCTTATTCATATCAATGGAGTGGAGGAGCAGGATCTTCCAGCAGCGCTTTGAGTTTGCCTCCGGCTGTTTATCATTTTACAGTAACAGATAAATATTTATGTACAGCCGATACTCAGTTTGTTATTAGTTCTACACCGAATCCTATTGCTACGATCAGCGGTACAGATTCTATTTGTATCGGCGATAATGATGTGCTTACAACTTCGGTGTTAAATCAAGTATTGCCTTTGAGTTATCAATGGACTCCTACATTGCCAACGCTTTCTTCTGTGACAGTAGCACCAACAACAACTCAAGTGTATGAAGTAGTAGTTACTGATGGAAATAATTGTACCGATACAACCTCATTTACTGTAAATGTTGAAGATCTACCAATAATAACATTTACTCAAACTGATACTGCTAAATGCGGAAACTTAGAATTAGCTTTTTCGGCTGCTGTGTCTCCTGCAAATGCTACCTTACATTGGGATTTTGGTGATAATGAAACATCAGATCTTTTCGCTCCTTTTCATGTTTATACCGATGCAGGAGTCTATGATGTTACAATAGAAGCGACTTCTAATTTAGGATGTGCGTCAACGTTAGTTGTGGATAGTTTAGTAACTGTTCATCCTATTCCGTTAATTCACTTTGATATTACCCCTGAAATATTATTTGATGATAATTCAATGGTCACGTTAAATAATCTTTCTGTTGGAGCTATCAACTATCTATGGAATTTCGGAGATGGTGTAGGCTCTTCTACCTTAGTAAATCCGATTTATAGTTACCCTGATTCAGGTCGATATACCATCACGCTGGTTGGCGAAAGTGAATTCGGTTGTATTGATAGTGCTTCTGAAGATCTATTGCATGTAATCAATACCTATGCTTTCATTCCAAATTGCTTCACGCCCAATAATGACGGAAAAAATGATGTATTACATTTTTATACGGTCAATGCTTTCGATTTCTCTTTTGTATTGTTTGATCGTTGGGGGAAAGCAATATTCTCAACAACAAATGAAAATGATGTTTGGGATGGCAAAATAGATGGAGTTGATTTGCCAGATGGTACATACATGTATAAATTGAATTATACATCGCTTCAGCACCTTCGCAAAGAGTCGCTTGGTCGAGTGACAATTATTCGATAAGAGTTATAATCTTATGCTGCAATGAAATAGGTTTTCCGATAACTCGCTATTTTAATGTAATTTTGCAGCGTGAAGACATTCCGTGATTTTAAACTAAACCGCCAGCTATTCGATGCACTTAATGATCTGGGGTTCGAGCATCCTACTCCAATTCAGGAAAAAGCAATACCGGCAATCCTAGGCGGACAAGATGTGATGGGCGTCTCTCAAACCGGGACAGGTAAAACAGCTGCTTATCTATTACCTATAATCAGAATTCTGAATTACGCGCAAGGGAATGAGCCTCGTTGTTTGATCTTAGTCCCCACACGTGAATTGTCGATTCAAGTTGGTAATACGCTTCGTGATCTAACTAAATATACCGATTTAAGATACGCTGTAATTTTCGGCGGGCAAGGCACGAAGGATCAAATTGCTGCCTTAGAGAAAGGAATTGATATATTAGTGGCTTCACCAGGAAGATTTCTTGATTTATACCTCGCGGGACATATTATCTCGAAGAAAATTAAACACCTAGTGTTAGATGAGGCTGAACGTCTCATGGATAAAAGTTTTATGTCGCAGTTTCACCGTATTCTTGAGGTGATTCCTAGTAAACGTCAGAATTTACTTTTTTCAGCTACAATGTCGGACTTAGTTCGAAAGATTTCAGGCGACTTTCTCGACTTCCCTGTTGAGATAGATATTGCTCCCGATATGAAAACAGCAGAGTCGGTGAGTCAAGGATACTATTTAGTGCCGAATCTTAAAACAAAACTGAACCTGCTCGAACATCTTATTGAAGATCCCGAGGTCTATAAAAAAGTGATCGTTTTTTGTAAAACGAAAGCAATTGCTTCTTCCATTGGAAAGTATCTCGAACGGCGACATGGAGAGGAGAATGTTCGAATCATCCATGGAAATAAAACACAGCAAACGCGTATAAATACGATGTTGGCTTTTAGAGGAGATGATATTCGATTGTTGATTACGACCGATCTTGCTGCGCGAGGACTTGATATTCCGGATGTATCACATGTGTTCAACTTCGATACCCCTATCGTATATGAAGACTATGTACATCGTATCGGAAGAACCGGTCGTGCGTTCAAAACAGGACACTCAATTACATTCGTTTCGCCTGCAGATGAATATCATTTGGTGAAGATTAAAAAATTGATTCGCCAGGATATTCCCGAATTGCAGATACCTGATGATGTTTTTGTAGAGAAGACAGAATACGAAGAACGTCAAGCGATGCTTCGCGAAATAGATATGCAGAAGAGGAAGGATAATCCTGAGTTCAAAGGTGCATTCCACGAGAAGAAAGAAAGTAACCTTCCTCCCGATCAGCGTATCCCTAAGAAAAAAGTGACCTACGGTAAAAAGTTTGGCAAGCGACGATGATTAAATCAAGCAATGTAAGGTGGATTTATTTAGCAGCTCTCGCTTTAATATGGGGAAGTTCATTCATATTAATGAAACGCGGGCTAATCAGCTTTCGTCCTGATCAGCTGGCTGCTATTCGCATGACAGTCGCATGCATGGCAACAACACCCCTTATCTTTCGTAAGTTAGCTTCAATCCCCAAAGACCGTTATAAATACTTGATGGTAGTAGGAGGGTTGGGCTCAGGAATTCCCGCCTTTTTATTCGCTACTGCTCAAACCCGAATAAATAGTTCGTTGGCAGGCATGCTAAACGGATTAACACCCTTGTTTACGATGCTTATTGGGGCACTATTCTTCAGAAGTAAGTTTACTCCACGACAAATTGCTGGAGTAATGGTAGGGTTTCTAGGAGCTGCCGGATTAATATTGGTTAGAGCTGATGGAGGCCTAAGTGCCGATTTTGGCTTCGCCCTGCTAATTGTAATTGCTACATGCTGCTATGGGATTAGCGTAAATACGATAAAATCCTGCTTAAGCGGACTCGATTCCCTCACGATATCAGGTGCAGGGTTGCTTTTTGTAGGAGTGCCTTATGCTATTTATCTATTTAATACTGACTTTGTTACGAGGTTTGCTACAATGCCTGATGCATGGTTTTCATTCGGTTGTATTGTTGTTTTGAGTCTCATGGGAACTGCAGTGTCCAATATATTATACTTCCAGATGGTGAAAATCTCAACCCCTTTATTTGCCAGCGCTGTTACCTATATGATACCGGTGGTGGCTTTGGGATGGGGTATTGCTGATGGGGAGAAATTGAACCCTTTTCACTTGCTTGCAATGGCCGGAATTTTAGGCGGAGTAGCCCTAATAAGCTCCAAGCCCAAAGCGACTACCTGAAATTTGAAACGTAAGTAGCTGAATTACAGGCAAATATTTTTATAAAACAAGAATGTGAACACTTGCTTGTTTATTTCTTTTGATATTTCTATCTTTGCCCTCCCTTTTAGGGGAAGTAATACTATATCATCATGTACGCCATTGTAAATATTGCCGGACAGCAGTTCAAAGTATCTGAGAACTCACCACTATTCGTTCATCGTTTAGATGCTAATGAAGGAGATCAGGTTAGTTTCGATCAGGTTTTATTAGTTGGAAACAACGGTTCTGTGAAAGTAGGTGCGCCTACAGTTTCGGGAGCTAAAGTAACTGCTAAGGTTATCTCTCATGTGAAAGGAGACAAAGTTCTAATCTTCAAGAAGAAACGTCGTAAAGGCTATCAGAAGTTGAACGGACATCGTCAGTCATTCACTAAAATTCAGATCGAATCGATCACTGCTTAATTAATAGTCGAACACATAATATAATCATATACCATGGCTCACAAGAAAGGTGTCGGTAGTTCTAGGAACGGTCGTGAATCACATAGTAAACGTTTAGGTATCAAAATTTTTGGTGGACAACGCGTAATTGCCGGTAATATCATTATCCGTCAGCGTGGAACTAAGCATCATCCAGGTGAAAACGTAGGTATCGGTAAAGATCATACGTTATTTGCTTTAATTGATGGTACTGTAGTATTCCGTAAGAAAATGGATGACAAATCTTACGTTACCGTAAAACCATTTGAAGCTACTGCTCAGGCTTAATTCCTGATCATTCAAAATATAAAAAGCCGCCTCGTTTAACGGGACGGCTTTTTGCATTTGTGTTAAGTGATGATTTTTATGTTATCTATATCTCAGATAAACCTGAACCGATGCTTTTTAGTTGAAATGTTCGTCATTGAAAAGTCGAATCCTCTCTTAGATATGTAGTTTGAATTGTATTTTTCATTCCCGACAGAATCTCGGAATCCGAATCGCAAAGCCTCGAACCGATGACGTTGTGCGAAAAATGTACAAGTCCCTGCCGATATCTGTCATGGCTTTACCTAGCTAAGAACGAAGAACTTCGAACTTTTAACGGCTTCGCTGACCCCTATTTAAATACTTTCCTGAATGCCGGTACTCGCCTTG
>JAHEYP010000001.1:84665-125826 GCA_023251535.1 Bacteroidota bacterium | reverse complement strand
TAAGTAGGAATTGATGGCAAATCGAAATTCCTATAATAGTGGTTGAGGATTTTAAACCAATCTTCGGGCTTTGTATAATTAATCGTTTCTAATTTGCGCGTTTTAGGATCGTAGCGATAAATTCTTGCTTCATCATTGTCCATGATAATTAAATTATCATACTCATCGTATTCTAATGCTCTAACGCATTTGTCGCTTGGTAATTTTACGCTATCAATTTGTTCGCCCGCTGAGTTGAAAACAAAAACCCAAGGCAATGAACAAGCATTGAATGCAATATTTTCTTTTGAATCAGCTGCAATTTTAAAGGTGAATCCTGAGGCTTGCTCGAACTTCGAAGTAGGTATGTTGAATAAATCGGTTCTGATTAATCGTCCTTCTTGCGCTTGTGTAATGGTAATCCCAAGTACTAAGCCGACAAGGAGTAGCAATGATTTTAATTTCATGCTGCAAATATGAGAAAAAGAACAAGAGTTTAAGAATTTCGGTGGTGAACCGTCACTATTTTATTAAGCAAAAATGCCAACATTAGTTTCTCTTTGCATTGGTTGGATCTTAAGGTCGTATAAAGTCTTTTGCTAAAAACTTCAAGTGGAAAAAAGGGAAACGCCTTTTCTGATTTTATGGGTTGGTTAGGGGGCCACCACACCGCCCTCCCCACGACAAATTTATCGTTTCCAAATTTAAAAATCTTCTTACAAGTATTTACAATCGTTTAATTGCTATTGATTTAATCCCATCCTATTTCTATAATTAAATAGTCTTGATCCTCTAAACAAAGAAATCAATTCTACCTTACTAAAAGAGAAAACGGATTTAATGAGAGATGATAGAAATGAAATTCATTGTGGCAAGTACAAAAAAAAAGCAGCCACATAGTGACTGCTCTTTTTGGTTTCTAAACTCAACTCAATTATTATTCAAATTATTATTGCTTTACGCTAAACCTTCCTTCTTTAGGTAATGGTTTACCACTTGCATTCTGATATACTTGGAGTAAATCGAGACGTTGTTCTTCGTCAAGTACTTTGCCATTAAGGAATGCATTCGCTCCAGTTAATACAAAGTCGAATTTTTCATCGGCACTAATTAAATTACGACGTACTAATGCTCTTGTCATGATTCCTGGAATATCTCCAATCACTTTTGAATCATGTGTAGGCTCCGATAATGGTTCGATTTTCGCTCTGCGGAATGCTTCCGATGCTATCTCTTCGTATAAATAATATTCGTCGGATTTTATAAGCTTGTTATTGATCGATAATTGCTCAATACCTCTTGGATTAATAGTAATTACTGCAGGCTCTTTGTTGTATTCAAATGCTACTGTTGCAGATCCATCGGCGTAGAAACGTTGAGTAACTTTTGTTCTAGATAATAATGATGCACTATTATCTTTCTTCAAAGTCATTGATCCGGTTTTAGCATCAGGTGTTTTAGCAAGAGTTAATTTTCCTGTTCCTTTTTTAGTTGATGCAGAAGTTAAATGAATCGTTTTGCGTTTATTGTTTTCAGCCTTCATGGCAGCAGATGATGCAGATGCCACTTTCTCTGAAGATAATGCTACACTTGATTTGTCGAAACGATTTTCTTCAGCTGAATTAACGTTAGCGTTTTCTGCAATCGTATTATTTACTGTTGCCTTTTCAAGATTAGCATTTTGATCTTCTGCATTTCTACTAATTGCTTCCTGCGCATTTATATATGATGCCGTTTTTTCAGTAGCATTCGCTGATGAAGCATTATTTGCTTTCGCATCCACTTCAACAGTATTGTTTACCGGGGTAACTTGAGTATTGTCTGCATTGCTAAATTGGTAATATAACCAACCCGATAATGCTGATAATAATATCGCTCCTCCAACAACAACAGTGCGGTTGATAGATGTAGAAGTAGCATCGGCCACGGTAGTTGCACCTATGATCTCAAATACTTCTTCTTTAGAAAATAACAAAGGTTCGGCAGCTATCTCTTTAAATAGACTGTCGAGTTGTTTATTTCCTGTGTCTCCTTTAACCGGTTCGAAATTTTCCGGTGTGTTATCACGTAGTTCGCTCATGTAATGTTCCTTCAAGTAGTTCAGATAACTGCTGACGTGCTCTTAATAATCTGCTTTTTACGCCGTTCTCCGATAGCTCGGTGATTTCGGCAATTTCTTTTATGCTTAATCCACTAAACTCAAATAATACTAATGGCTCCCTGTATTTATCAGGAAGCTTTGTAATCGCATCTCTCAGCTCTTTTATCTGGATTTGCCTATGTACATCCGGACTGGTATCCGGCGTGCGGTCAATGATTTCTTCCGACATTCCCGATAACCGTTTCTGCTGGGCATATCGCCTGTTGATCTTCCTTTTTGCTATCGTAAATAGATAGTATAAAAAAGCCTCATGATGACGAACTTTGTCAAAATGTTCAAATGCAGATAATACAGTTTCGGATACAATATCCTGAGCTTCTTCGCGATCCCACACCGTGGTTTGCACAAAGCGCACTAGCCGCTCATGCAGCGGATCGTAAAGCGACATAAATTTCGCTTTGCGTTCAGCTTCTATTTCCAGGTCTCGGGATCCCAATGTAGTTCAGTTAGAACCACTATATTACTAAAAGTTTCATAAATAATCCTAATTTTATGCAATGTTTCGTACCATATCCACCCTTTTATTGGTTCTGTTGGCCAAATTAACCCTGGCGCAGAGCATTCCTTTCGAGAAATCTTACTTCAAAGGAAGAGAAAATGAGTTCAAATCGGCTTACCAAAGCCTTAATAAGGGGTATTCCCTCATGGAGCAGGGTGAACCAGCCTACCGACTGGCTCTTCCGTACTTGGAAACTGCCCAAAAGTTTAATCCAGATAATGCGCAATTGAACCTCAATATCGGGGTTTGTATGCTGAAAACCAGTAAGATGTATGATGCATTGTCGTATTTCTTAAAGGCAAAACAGCTAGAGCCTGCGGTTTCCAGTAAAATGGATTTTTATGTTGGATGCGGATATCAGCTTAATGGTGATCTAATTAATGCTTTATCAAGCTTTAGTGCTTATCGAAGCTCCCTCGATCGTCTTAATACCACTGATATTCAGGAGGTTGACAGGAGAATTGTTGAGGTGAATAATGCCGTTGCACTATCCGATAAGCCCATAGCGGTTAAAATGGAGAACCCCGGCGCTAATATTAATTCTCCTTCTGGCGATTATATTCCCCTTATCAGCGCCGATGGCGAGAAATTGTTCTTTACTTCTCGTCGAGGTAAGGATGGCGATGATATAGATGAGTATGACGGTGATTTCTTTGAGGATGTTTATTTTTCTAGTTTAAAGGATGGTGCTTTCCTTCCCGCTGCTAATATCGGTGCTCCAATAAATACTGTGTATCATGATGCAGCTGTTGGGGTGACTGTCGACGGACATAGTCTTATCATTTTCCGAGGCGGTGTTGGGAATGGCGATTTATTTGTGTCTACTAACGATGGATTTAAATGGTCAGAACCCGTTTCGTTTGGTGCTCCCGTAAATTCGAATGCTCATGAGTCGAGTGCTTGCTTTAGTCCCGATGGAAAGTTTCTTTATTTTGTGAGTGATCGTGCAGGCGGACAAGGCGGTCGCGATATCTATGTTTCAAAGATTATCGATGGTTCTAATAAATGGGGCGAACCAAAAAATTTAGGACCTGCAATTAATACAGTGTATGATGAGGAAGGCATTTTCATGCACCCCGATGGTAAAACTTTGTATTTCTCATCTAAAGGGCATAATACTATCGGAGGATATGATGTGTTTGTTTCTGTACTAAAGAATGGCGATTGGTCGCAACCTATTAATCTTGGTATGCCTTTGAATACTCCCGGTGATGATGTTTTCTTTCAAGTTTCTGCAGATGGTAAAACAGGCTATTTTAGCTCTTATCGTAAAGAAGGCCTTGGCGATAAAGATGTATATAAAGTTTCGTTCCTTAATTCTGATTCAGTAATTACTAATCTTGTTTTGTTGAAGGGAATTATTACCGATGCTTCTTCAGGCGCTCCTATATCAGCACAAATTGAGGTTGTTGATCTCGACACAAATCAAACCGTTGGGAAGTATAAAAATGATGCTAAAACTGGTGAGTATCTCATTTCATTACCTGCAGGAAAAAATTATGGAACTGTAATTACAGCAGATGGATATTTGTTCGAATCGCAAAATTATGATCTCAATGATTCTACCGCTTATAAAGAGGTTAAAAGAGATGTGAAGTTGCAGTCGGTGAAGAAGGGAAGTGAAATAACATTGAATAATTTATTCTTCGATACGGGCTCTACAGGACTTAAAGAAACTTCTATAAATGAGTTGAATCGTTTGCTGCGCTTAATGCAAACGTATCCTCAATTGAAAGTGGAAATCGCAGGGCATTGCGATAATGTTGGTGGTGCTGCGTTTAACCAAGATCTCTCTGAGAAACGCGCTAGGGCTGTGAAAGATTTCTTGGTAAAACATGCAATTCAATCCGACCGATTAATATCTAACGGTTACGGATATACGAAACCTATTGCAAGTAATGATACGGAAGAGGGGAGAGCGAAAAATCGAAGAATAGAACTTATAATTATTTCTGAATAAAAATAGAAAGCCCCGCTAATGAATATTAACGGGGCTTTTTTCTAAACTAATACTGTTGTTAAGGTGATGTTTGCCTTCAATAATTTTGAAACGGGACAGTTTGCTTTTGCATCAGCTGCCAATTCCTCAAATTTTTCTTTTGTTAACCCTTCCGCTTTTACATGTGTTGTTAACTGAACTTCTGTAATACTGCCATCTTCTAAAATTACAATGGCGTCAGTATCGATGCTGTCAGCTGTGAATCCTGCAGCATTTAAATTAAATGCTAACTTCATCGAGTAACAACCTGCATGAGCAGCCCCAATTAATTCTTCAGGATTCGTTCCGATCCCATCCGCAAAGCGCGAATTGAATCCGTATTGTGTATTGCTTAATACGCCACTCTGTGAAGTGAGTGTTCCTTTTCCTTCTTTACCGGTACCTTGCCAGTTTGCAGAAGCTTTTCTTTTTATTTGCATGAAAATAGATTTGGTAGGCTAAAGGTACTATATCTATTCTTGATAATGGCAGGGACAGTTTTTTATTTCTGCTCACACATGTTGTAATGCTTGTTCTAAGTCCCAAATGATGTCGTTGAAATTTTCAACGCCTATCGATAGTCTAATTAGTTTTTCGGTGATGTGCATTTCTTCGCGATGATGCGGATCTACACCAGCATGGGTCATCGTTGCTGGATGTTCCGCTAGCGATTCTGTTCCTCCTAAGCTTACTGCTAGTTTAATTAACTTAAGTGAGTTTAGTAAACGGAATGCTTGCTCTTCACCACCCTTTACATCAAACGATACCATCGCTCCTGGTGAATTGTATTGCTTTTTATAAATCGCGTATTCTTCGGTTCCCTCAGGAATTAATCCGAGGTAATATACTTTTTCTACTTTGGGATGTGCATTTAAAAATTCAGCTACTTTTTCTCCATTTAAAGCTTGTTGTTCCATGCGTACTTTCAACGTTTCTAAACTGCGCATCAATAGCCATCCTGTATGTGGCGCTGCCATGTTGCCTAAAAACGTGCGTAAGGTCTTTACTCTTGTTATCACTTCTTTACTTCCACAACATGCTCCTGCAATAACATCACTGTGTCCTCCGATATATTTCGTTGCCGAGTACAATGAAAAATCAGCACCATGCTTTAATGGATGTTGCCATAACGGACCCATATAGGTGTTGTCAACAGCTACCATCACTTTGTTTTCTTTGCTGTAATCATCTGCAATTTTTTTGCAAAGTGAAATGTCAATTAATGCACTTGTAGGATTAGCCGGCGTTTCAATAAATATCATCGCTAGTTTATCTCCTTTGCCAGTATCTTCTATTATCTTTCTAATAGTTGCTTCGTTTTGTCCCGGTTTGAAGGCTACAGTATGTACTCCTATCTTATGCAAGAAGTCATGAATAAAATGATCTGTCCCTCCATAAAGTGGTGTGCTGAATAAAAGCAAATCACCGGGTTTCAAAAATTCTAAGAATACGGTCGATATCGCAGCCATTCCGCTCTCGAAAACTGCAGCATCTTCTGCTTCATCCCAAAGTGTTAAGCGGTTTTCTAGTATCTCTAAATCGGGATTGTTAATCCGACTGTAAATAAGTCCTAGTTTTTCGCCTTTTCTTTTTTCTCTCAGTCCATAAGCAACTTCAAAAAAAGCTTTGCCGTCTTCCGCACTTTTAAATACGAAGGTGGAGGTTTGAAATATTGGCGACTTAATCGCTCCTTCTGATAATGCAGGCTTAAAGCCGTACGACATCATCAAACTTTCAGGTTTGAATTTATGTGAATGTGACATATTACAAATGTACATACTGTTACATGCTAGTTTTTGATAAATGAGAAGTGTCAGTGATCTGCCATTATTTATGATATTTAGCACTTGATTTTATTGGTGTTTTGTCATAAAATATTTCGATTTGCTATTCTTACTGGTATTGTTTCCGCCTTCCAACTATTATAACCCTTCAGTGCTTTATTTCCTTACCTTTGCCTTATGTCAACTTCCCTCAAAAATCTTCTTGCCGATATATTAGAAAAACTCTCAATTGAGAAATTGAATCCTATGCAGGAGGCGGTGATTCATGAGGGTGTGAAAGGTAAACAGTTGATGTTATTGTCGCCTACCGGTTCGGGTAAGACATTGGCTTTCCTTTCGGTTTTGCTTCATAATCTGGATCCGAAGAAAACAGGCGTTCAAGCAATGATTATCGTCCCTTCGCGTGAACTCGCGCTTCAAATAGAGACCGTATTTCGTGCTTTGAAGAGTAATTGGAAGGTTACGTGCTGTTACGGGGGACATAGCGTAAAAAGCGAGCAAAATAGCCTTGCGGAGGCCCCTACGGTGATTATTGGAACCCCCGGACGAATTGCAGATCATATTACGCGTAACTCAGTCGATATTTCTAATATCGGATTGGTTGTCCTCGATGAGTTTGATAAATCTCTTCAAATGGGATTTCAAAGTCAGATGGAGTATATCTTCGAAACGTTTAAATCAAAACCTCAACTTATTCTTACTTCTGCTACAGGAATTGATGTAGTTCCTGATTTTGTGAAAGCCGACTATACGAAACTTGATTTTAGAACACATCAGGAGTTGAATTTGTCGCTTTCTTTGGTGAGAACTCCCTCTGATGAAAAGGTTGAAACTTTAATGCATTTGGTGAAAAGTTTTAATCAAGAGCCTACGTTGGTGTTTTGTAATCATCGCGAAGCTGTTGAGCGTATCAGTGCATTATTAAGTCGTCATCATTTCGATCACGGAATATTTCACGGTGCACTCGAGCAAATAGATCGTGAAAAGAGTTTGATTAAGTTCAGAGGTGGTGCGCATAATGTTCTTATTGCAACTGATTTAGCATCTCGCGGACTAGATATTCCAGAAATTCGTCACGTAGTGCATTATCAATGTCCTGTTCATCATAGTGAGTTCTTACATCGCAACGGACGAACAGCTCGTATGCATGCCGATGGATCTGCTTATTTGATTTTGGCGGATGATGAGTCTTTGCCTGAGTATCTCGATAAAAAACTGCCGCTTTTGAAAGTAAACCCGTTTACTGGTGTTGTGGCTGAACCTGATTTCATTTGTGTTTATATCAGCGCAGGAAAAAAGGATAAAATCAGTAAAGGTGATGTGGTAGGGTTTTTAACGAAAACTGGCGGACTAACAGGTGACGATATCGGACTTATTACGATCATCGATAATGCAAGTTATGTTGCCGTAAGAAGAAATAAAACGAATGCAGTTTTAAAGAATTTGAAAGACCAAAAAATTAAAAAGGTCAGAGTGAAAGTAGAAGAAGCGTTTTAATGTAAATCAATTTTTCTTGCTTTTCTGTTTTTCGACTTCCACAAGTAATTGATTACCTTAATGCCATAGTTAAATCCTCCCAAAAATGCAGAAGGCTTCGCAGTTACCCGCGAAGCCTTTCTGCCACCTAACACAACCTACTTGTATTATTTCATTTGAGCATAATCGAGATTATGCCGCGATCTTATTCTTAAAACGATTGAAACGTACTTTTATTTTCTCAACCGATAAATACATCACAGGAACTAGGATCAACGTTAAGAATGTTGCAAAACTTAATCCGAATATCATAGTCCATGATAATGGGCCCCAGAAAGCAACACTGTCGCCTCCGAAGAAGATATGAGGATTTCCTGTTGTCAATAGTTCGTTGAAGTCGATATTCAATCCTACCGCTAAAGGAATTAATCCTGAAATGGTCGCACAAGCTGTTAATAGTACCGGGGTCATCCTAGTTCTGCCGGCTTCTAGAATTGCTTCATACGTCTCAACGCCTTGTTCACGTAATAAATCGGTGAACTCTACTAGCAAGATTCCGTTACGTACCACAATACCTGCTAATGCAACAATCCCGATTCCCATCATAATTGTACTAATGGTCATTCCCGTAATTGCATATCCTAAGAATACTCCAATTAAGCTGAAGAAAATTTCTACGAGAATAATTAGCGATTTGCTGAGAGAGTTGAATTGCGTTACAAGAATCAAGAAGATTAATCCGAATGAAACCATTAATGCGGTCATTAAGAAGATACCTGTTTCCATTTGCTCTTCTTGTTGTCCTGTAAGTGCTACTTCAACACCATCGGGACTTTGGAAGCTCCTGATTTCATTTTGAACATTCGTAACAACACCTTGCATATCATAATCACGTAGTACGTTTGAACTTAATGTGATTACACGCTTTTGATTGATCCGTTTGATTCCTCCGTAAGTAGTAGAGTAGGAAATGTCGCAGAATGATGATAATGGAACTTGACGAATAAGTCCGCCTTTGTTCATATCGCGATAAGTAATCTTCAAGTTGTTTAATGCATCAACATCGATACGTTGGTTATATGCGTAACGTAACTGAATCGGATATTCATCATTGTCATCTCTGAATTTCGATACCTCGTTGCCAAATACTGCATTACGAATTTCCATTCCGATTTGTCCAGTGCTGATTCCTTCACGGTTCGCACGTTCGCGGTTAATGTTAAATACGATCTCAGGTTTACTTGATTCAAAATCGCTTTTTAACTGCTCAACACCTGGGATGTCTAACGAATCAAGATAATGTTGAAGACGTGCTGTTGTAGCAACTAAGTCTTCGAATTTATCTCCTCTAATTTCAATGTTGATTGGTTTACCAACAGGAGGACCACCTTTCTCTTGATCAACTGTAATTTCAGCACCGGGAATTCCTTTAACTGCATTACGAATTTTGTCGAGGTATTTAGCAGATGATTCTCCGTTACGTTCCGAGAACTTTTTAAATGCAATAGTGATCTTACCTTTGTTCGATTGAACTGATGGATCGAACTCATTTGCATCGTTAGTTCCAACGGCAACATTGGAGATTACGGAAGTAACAATCTTATTGTCTTTCCCTAATGCTTGCATTACACGCCCTTCAACAATTCTCGTTACCGAATCTGTATATAACTGATCTGTTCCAACAGGCAGTTTGATGTATGCATAAATGAAGTTCGGATCCGCACTCGGGAAGAATTCCATTTTCGGAGCTCTCGCTTGGAATGCCATGAATGAACCAATGAAAATTACAATTGTTGCAACCAACATAGTTCTTGTATGCTGTAAACACCAATCGAGTTTTTTACCATACCAAGTTTTAAACTTCGGCCATGAATGATTCTGGAAATTCCAAATCGCTTTTTGAAGATAGAAATGATTAAGATAACTAAATCCAATTAGTAAATAGGATAAGTTTCCTATTGCATGAGCGCCAGCAAGATGGAAGATGGTTCCAACCACCGCAAAAATAATTGAAGACATTTTTAACCCTTTAGTCATTGTAGGTTTTGAATGTTCTTCATCATGATGTGGTTTCATGAATCCTACTGCAAACACTGGATTAATAATATACGCTACTAATAAGGAAGCTGTTAAAGTTACAATCAAGGTAATCGGAAGGTAGAACATAAATTCCCCGATAACTCCTTTCCAGAATGCTAGAGGCACGAACGGAGCAAGAGTAGTAAGTGTACCGCTTAATACGGGCAAGAATACTTCTCCCGCCGCCATTTTAGCTGCTTCTTTTATCGGACGCTTGCCATTCTCGAAAATACGATGGGTGTTTTCGATAACTACAATCGCGTCGTCAACTACAATTCCGAGTGCAAGTAGGAACGAGAACAATACAATCATGTTCATCGTAAATCCTAATACAGGCATAAATAGGAATGCAACAAACATCGATAATGGTACACTCATGGCAACGAAGAACGCATTCGTTGTTCCCATGAAGAACATTAAAATTATCAATACTAAAATGAAACCGATAATGATAGTATTTATCAAGTCATGTAGAGTAGTTCTTGTCGAATCGCTCTGATCGCCCGTTAAGGTGATCTTGAGATTTGCAGGCAATTGTGTTTCCTGCATTTCTTCTACCGTTTTCTTGATATTATCAGTTGCATCGATAAGGTTGTATCCTGATCGTTTTACAATGTTTAATGTAATTACATTCTTTCCATCAAGACGTGCAAAGCTTTCTTGTTCTTTGAATGCGTCTTTTACGTCAGCAATATCTTTTAAGTAAACATGTGCACCACCGGTAGCTCCAATGATGATGTTTTTTACTTGTTCAACATCTTTGAATTCACCTTTTACTGATAGTACACGTTTGATGCCATCTTCAGAAACTGTTCCTCCTGAGATAGTCATGTTTTCAAACTTCACTGCATTGGCAATATCGCTCATCGTGATCTTCGCTGCTTGCATTTTGTACATGTCAACGTTGATCTGAATTTCGCGATCAAGAGCTCCCACCATATCAACGCGGGTGATCTCCTTCATGCCTTCGATTTTATCTTTTATATCGTCGGCATATTTTTTGAGTTTGTTTAACTCTATATCACCTGAGATATTGACGAATAAAATCGGAATTTCACTGAAATTGATATCGGTTACCGAAGGATCTTGATCTAAGTCGTTCGGTAAATCGGTTCGAGCTTTGTCGACAGCATCTTTTACTTTTTGCTTGGCCGTTGCTACTTCTACGTCGGTGTTGAATTCAATAATTATACTTGTGAAATCTTGTACCGAATTACTGGTAACTTTTTTTACACCTGAGATGCCTTTGATTTGTTTTTCAATAGGCTTCGTAATCAGGTTTTCCATGTCGGCAGGAGATGTTCCAGGATAAACTACACTCACAAAAATTTGTGGTAGAGTAATGTCGGGGAAATTCTCTTTCGGCAGACTATTATATGTCGCAATACCTGCCAGCGTAATAATCACCGTTAAAATATAAATGGTGGTTTTATTATTGATGGCCCAGCTGCTGGGTTTAAATTCTTTGAAGACGTCTTTCATTGACGTGGGCGTTTAATGTGTGAAAAATAATTTGAATTATAACTTGATCGGCTGTCCGTCAACTAAGTCTTGGTAGCCTGTTGTTATCACAGGATCTCCTGCAGATATTCCTCCGGTTACTTCTACTTGACCTTTGTAGTTCTTTCCGATTGTTACCGATTTCTTTCTTGCTACATTTCCGTCAGCAACAAATACATAGCTTCCTTCAGGAGTTGTTTGTACAACACTTGCAGGTAAAACAAATGTTTCTTTTGCAGCATAATCGGCGATCTTAATAATCGCTACCATGTTAGGGTGAAGTTCAACAGCTTTTTGATTAAGTGAGATCTCTACTCCGAAAGTTCTGTTTAACGGATCAATAACTTTTCCTGAGTAAGTGATTTTAGCTTTGATGCTTTGAGCCAAATCTGGGAAATTGATTTCTACGTCATCTCCTTTCTTTACTTTAGAGATATATGCTTCCGCTACTTCAGCTTTGACTTTTAATTCATCAAGATTGACAACTCTTACTCCTGGCATTCCTGGTGAAAACATTTGTCCAACTTTTAATTCCATCGCATCAACAGTTCCCGAAATAGGTGCTTTTATTTTTGTCATCGCTAACTGTTCACGAACAGTTGAGATTTTGCGATCGATCGATTCAAGTGAATTTTTAGCTTGTAAGTACTGAACTTCGGTTCCGATTTTTTGATCCCAAAGTGCTTTTTGTTTTAGATATAATGTATTGGCAAAATCACGAGCGTTTTGTAATTCATCCAGCGACTTAACATAAGTTTGATTGTCAAGTTCTGCAAGTACGCTTCCTTTCGTAACGTGATCTCCAACTCTTACATTTATTTTGTTCACAGTTCCCGGAACTTCTGCACTTACTGCAATGTTTTCATCACCGTCAACATGAGCTTGCACTTCAATGTAGTGGTTGAATGAAGTAGTTGCCATTTTAGTTACAGATACTTCATGTGGCGCTGTGGTTTTGGTGCCGCTTAGTTTTGCAACTTCTTTTTCAAGAGTTGATATTTGAGTTTTAATTTCTGTTTCTTGTTTTTTTAATTCGTCGAGTTTTGCTTTTTTCTTAGCAAGCTCGTCAGATGAACAAGAAGATAATAGTACTGCTGAAAGCAGAATATATACAAAGTTCTTCATATAATAGGTATTACAGATTGGGTAGTTTTTGTGGTTAGAATCCTGTTGTGCCTAATGTTTTTTCTAAATCGATTTTAGAAATAATGGCATCATAAAGTGTGTTGAAATAATTTGCATCCGCTTCTTTAACAGAGCTCTCTGCATCGACTAATTCAAGTGATGATCCAACTCCATTATCGTATTTTATTTTCGATACACGAGAGATTTCAGTTGCAAGCTCTTGATTTTTCTTTACGGTCTTAAGCGATGATAAGTTGTTTTCGTAGTTACTTCGAGCTGATTCATATTCTAAAGCAAAACTGTTTTTTAGTAATGAAATCGAATTGTCTACTTTTTCAAGCGATAAACGCGCTTGTGAAATCTTAGCTTGCTTTTGTAGCCCATCCCAAATTGGAATAGATAGTTTTAATCCTGCAACTACTGTCGGATACCATTTGTAATCGGTATTGAAGATATTAAATTCATTACGAGACGCATTATAGCTAGCAGATCCGAATGCAACTAGGCTAGGGTAGTAAGTCGATTTGTAACGTTTTAAATCTAGTTCTTGAAGTTTACGTTGAACTGTTGCTAATGCAAATTCAGGACGTTTAGCAGCATCAACTGAATCGGCGATTACAACGTTTTGCAAAACTGATTCATCTAACTTATCGCTAAGTGTAATTGGTTGATGTGGATCAAATCCCATTTGAAATTTCAATAAAGCATAACTCAAATCTTTAAAGCGAGTGATTTTTTCTTTCTCGACTTTAAGATTGTTTAATGATAGTTCAATACGATCTACATCTATTTTCTCTACTAATCCGTTTTGATTTAGCGCTTTTGTGTCGCTAAATAATTTAGAAACACGGTCAATGTTCGCTTGAATAATCTCCAAGCGCGCATCAGATACTAATGCCCCATAATACGCTTTGCTTACGTTTACCCCTGTTTCAGTTTTTGTTTGAGCAGTTGCTTTTTTGCTTAGTTCACGGTAAGTGCGTGATGCTTGCAATCCTACGAGGTATGATCCGTCGAATAACAATTGCGTTGCAGTAACTCCAGCAGATGCTGTATATGGTTGACCAAATTTTACACCAATGAATTCTCCTGGTTTTCCACCGAAAAATTCTCCAGGGATGAATGACGTAGGAATTTCAATAAATTTGTTGAAATCAGCTTCTCCAGAAATTTGAGGAGTTCCAATTCCTACTAATTCATCTACTTTACGTTGAGCAATTTTCTCGTCAAGCAATGCATTTTTAACGCTTTGTTGATTCGTTAATGCATAATCTACTGCTTGCTTTAAGGTAAAGGAGTTTTTTGAATCCTGGGCCTGCAAAATCATCACCGATTGCAGGAAGATACAAAGTGTCAGGATTTTTTTCATAGTTGCTTTAATGCTGTTAGGGTTGCAAATTTCTATTAACTTATTTATTTATGTATTGCAGGAAATTTGAAACTGCAATAATTAGGGATGAATCGTTATAATTTTATGTCAGACGGATAAAATGATTTTGCATTTTAAGGTTTTGAAATTTATTCGTCGTCGATTTCTTTATACTTATTGATTAGCTTATGACCTTTAAGCGTACATATGCCATGCATGAAGTGATCTAGTAACTGCATTTGCACTTCCGTGTGATTGTATTTGTCTGCAGGGAATACAGAAGGGTCCATCGCCATTTCTACTTGCTCCAGACGAAAACGAGCCATTATTTTGGTGTTGATGTCGGAGCGATATAATCCTTCCGATTTGCCTTTCTCAATGTTTGATATTACCAATTGTGTCATGAATTTCTCTTTGAATTCACGAAATATGGCCCATGATTCAGGATGATATTTCTGCATATCGTAAAAGAGATTCGGATTAATTCGATTAAAGGTCTTACTCATGAATTGCATCGTTAATATGATCTCTTCGATGGCATTTTTTGAGGTCTTTCCTATTTCTTCTATGATCTTGGTATGCTCTTCACGCTCTTTTTCCATATATGCCTTTACTAATTCATTCTTGTCGGCATACAGTTGGTAAATGGTTTTCTTCGAAACACCCAGATCCCTTGCGATATCATCCATGGTAACACTTTTCAAACCAAATCGGCTGAAGAGCTTATGGGCGCCTTCTAATATGCGGCAGTTGGGGTTAAATGAGAGTTTCATGATTTCGGATGCAAAACTATGGAAACTTTGTGCACAAAAATAGTTTCCAATATTAAATTTTGGATAAAATTTTGTAAATTATTGAAAAACAGACAAATAAAATTAATCTTGTTGGATTTTAACAATAAAAAACCCCAATGGTTAGTTGGGGTGAGTTGATTTTGAGTAGTATTTTTTAAGATTCGCTTGATACTTTGGTCTCTGTTGAGATTATAGCATTTGGATCTTTTAATAGAGCATCGCTTTTTGCTTTTGCTGCTATTTCAATTTCACTTGCTGTTGCCGCTGCCGATTTTGATTGTGCCATTGGGTGACTCTCAATGATAGGCATTTGGGGAACTTCTCTGGCAACGTCGTCTTTTACTTTGTTGACTTCACTCTCAATATTGTTCATTCCTGCCTTGATTTCGTTCTGAACGCCATTCATGGCGTCTTTGAATTCGCGCATTCCTTTCCCTAAGCCTTTGGCCAGTTCCGGAATTTTAGCTGAACCGAAAAACATCAGGACAAAGAGCATAATTACCATCAGCTCCCCGCCACCTAAACTTTCCAGAAATAATAAGGTTAGTAAATTCATGGTGCAAAGATAGTACTTGTTGTTAAAGGAAATGTGAATTTTTCTTAGGTTTGTATTAGTCAGCATTATGCTGATTATCACTGATAATGGCTAGATCTAAACCGATTGTGTTGATGAAATGGATATGGTTGATGTTCCTTGGAATATCGCTATTACCCTTTAGTCATGTTTTGGCTCAAAATGATTCGGTTGTTGTTGGCGTTTATTTTTCTTCTTCGAATTCTCCGGTTCAATATACTTCTCCGAATTATTTCAAGTCTACTTTTAATGCCGTAAGTCAAATTGCATCATTTAAAACCGGACAAAATCCGATTTCGTATTTACCAGGAACAAATTCAATTTATTCTTATGACGCTCAGGGACGATTAATTATCAAGGATTCTTTGAAAATGGATGCTTTCGGTGGTAGTGTCTTAGCTGCTCATGAGTCTTATAAATACAACGCTTTCGGTTCATTAACAAATCATATGTTTTATTATCAAGGGTGGAGTGATTCATCGGTTTATTTAAAGGATAACTTTTTGCGCGATTCAATAAATACCAGATACATTAATAGCTTGCTATATCCAAAACTGAAGTCGGAGTATTTTTATCAAGGATCTTATTTATTGCCAAATCAAATTGTTGAATCTTCTTTCGATTCTATATTAAATGTTTGGATCCCCAATGTGCTGCATAAATGTTATTATACTTCTTTCGATAGCTTGGAGATTGATACCTCTTTGAAATATAATAATATCACTCATCAATGGGATCCATGGAAAGTAACTGTTAATTCATACGCTGTTAATCATTGTTTAAGTAGTAGTCAAGATTACATTTTCCTGAACGGATTTTACACTTTAAATAATTGTCGTAACTATTTCTACAATAGTTCAAGTAAATTGGTAAAATTTGATGAATACGCAGGTAGTTGTGGCGGGTACTTGATGTACCATTATGAATGGTCTTACAATGCTTCGGGTGATTTAATGTCATACCTAGGGATGCAGAATTTATCTTCCCTAAATTGCGGATGGTTTACACTTTCAAATTATCAATATATAAGAGATAGTTTGGGGAAAGTAGTTGAAGTTGATTTGACCGACAATCAACCAGGTGTTCCTTGTTCGGGTTCATCGTATAAAAGAGAGTTTTATTATGCTTATGCTGAAAAAGGTAAATGGTCGATTGAGCTGATTGTCCCAGAATCATCTGTTTCACATTGTGAAGACGATGAATCTATAGCATATCTATTAGCACTAAATGAGCCTTTCGATGCAATTAGCTATTGGAAAGTAAACGATAGTTTAAGTGGAAGCGGTATAGTTAAAACTCTTTCATTAAAAGAGAATTTAATTGTTTCTGCTTATGCTACTTCAATAAGTTTAAATGATACCGTTTTTAGTTCAGAGGTTCATTTTAAAGTTTTAGGGAAATCTTCGCTGCCAATTTTTAGTAATGGTTCATCTGATGATGTGAAAAAATGTGATGAAACAATAGTTGTCCTCTTAGCCGATTCTGTTAAATTGAAGAATCCTTCATGGTATTTAAATGGAAATGCTTTAAATTCTCTTAATGGTAATTTTTCAATTCCTGTGAATCAACAGGGAACTTATTCTTGCCGATCAATTTATATTGCTTCTCCTAATTGTTTGCATGAGGTTAAAATCGCTGTCGAGAATGATTCTCCTCATCCTAAGTTGGTTTCAGCTGGTAGCAATATTGCAAATTTGTTGACTGTAATTTCTGATGATTCTTTTAAGCTTGGAAGCAGTTACGATTGGTATAAAAATGGATCCTATTTATTTTCAACTTACGATGGCAATTTGAATGTGTCTTCTCCAGGTACTTATTATTGCAATGTAACAAATCAACGTGGTTGTGAAAATTCTTCTGCTAATTTAGTTGTTGATTTATATAAATCCACTAGCGACAACGTTGGAGTTTGGTTTGCAAATCCAGTTGTCGGAAATCAATTTACAATTGCATTTGATTTAAGCATTTGGCCGCTTAATGAAGACATTCGATATAGTGTTTACGATCTTCAGGGCAGGTTGATTGTTCAGAATAATTTAAGCAGTCAAAATGAAACAATCCTTTTACCTCATGGTTCAGGGGAGTATTTCATTTCTTTCTACAAAGGAAATCAAATGAAGTTAGTAAAGAAGTTGCTAGTTATCGATCAGTAATTATTTCGCAATCTCTTCAATTACTTTTCCCGTACATCCGTTCGGTATTCCAATGTTTAATAAAAAGCTTAGCGTTGGTGCTATATCTGGAATGTTTATCGCTCTGGTACAGGCTCCTGAAGGAATTCCCCATCCATACCAAATTAATGGAACATGCGTGTCGTAAGGATAAGGTGATCCATGCGTTGTGCCTTGCTTGCCATTGCCGAAAAGCTTGTCTGTCCAGCCCGGTGAGAATAGTAATACCACATCTCCCGATCTTTTTGGTTGCATCCCTTTCTGAATTTTATTTCTGAAGGGTTCGTTGTATTCAGTAGTGGAGATATTACATGTGGTTAATACGTCTTGTAGTCCGTCGATTTTGTAGCGAATGAAATTTGCTATTCCTTGTTGCATCTCGCAAATATCAATTTTCGCTGAGTCTACTTTACTTCTGTTTAAATAAAATTGATCGTTTAAATAGCTTTGCATAAATTCACTGCTGCCATACTTATTTTGCAAAAAGTATTTTACTGTATCTGCTATCACTTTAGGATCGCTAAATCCTGCTTCTAGTTTTTTGTCGATCAATGACTGCGGATTTACGACTGCTCCATGATCAGCAGTTAGAAATATTAAGTAGTTGCCTTTTCCTATTCGTGAATCAAGATATTGTAATAAATCAGCAATGTCTCTGTCTAAACGAATATAGGTGTCTTCTAATTCTACCGCGTCTGTTCCGAATTGATGTCCTACATAATCAGTTGCCGAAAAACTAATACACAAAAAGTCAGTAATACTATCAGCACCTAATTCTTCTCCCGATATCGCTGCTATCGCAAGATCTTTTGTCATCGTATTGCCAAATGGAGTGCGTCTCACTAGGTCGAAGCTCGTTCCTCGTAATGCAGGTAGATCATGTGGAAATATTGGTTTAGCTTCTCCATTATAGGGTAATTCATATGGACTATCATCAGCATCACTTTCTGTATAATAACTCAAAGGCAATGTTGTTGTCCATGGCTTCGATAAATAATGATCAGGCCATTTTCTTTCATTAAAATCTTTCACCCACTTTGGTAAATCGTTCATGTACCATGTGCTGCTTATCCAGTTGCCTGTTGATCCGTCATACCAATAGGCGGCATCTCCCGATCTTCCTGCAGGTAATATTGCTCCTCTGTCTTTTAATGATATCCCAATTACTTTCGACTTACCTTGATTTGTTAATTGTAATTCGTCAGTGATAGTAGTACTAAGTAATCGCTTTGGCGACATTTTTCCAGAGTAGTTATCAGATCCAACTCCTTTTACATTTTTATCTTCAGCGCAGTAAACCGTGTCATTTTCTGTTCGATCGAACCAATCGTTGGCAACGATGCCATGTACTGCAGGTGTTGTTCCTGTATAAATACTCGCATGTCCAGGGCCTGTATAGGTTGGTACGTAATTATAATTTGTATTTCTGCATTGATATCCTTGCGCAGCAAGCTTTTTAAATCCTCCTGTTCCTAATTTGTTTTTGTATTTACTGATGTAATCAGCACGCATTTGATCTACAACAATACCTACTACCAATTTGGGTTTAGTTGCAGGAAGAGATTTGTTTTGTGCTTGTGTTGTTGATGCAAAGATCAAACAAATGAAAAAGGTTATTTTGCGTAACATAGTAATGGGTTTTACTAACGGTTAAGGATATGAGAAAAATTAATTTGTGTTTATTTTGATTCGATGGGCGAGATTTTCTTTTTCAATAGTGTTGCTGTGATCCAACCAAAGGTAGCCCCGAATATCCATCCGCTGATAACATCTCCAGGGTAGTGGGCTCCTAAGTAAACGCGACTATATCCTATCAAAATAACGAATACTAGTAGTTGATATCGAATGGCAGTTTGAGATTTTGGTAGCATCATTGATACAAACACAGCTAGCGACATCGAATTTGATGCATGTGAACTGAAAAATCCAAATTGCCCGCCGCAATAGTCATTTACTAAATGAACGATGTTCTGAATACTTGGCTCGTGACAAGGTCTTAATCGCGCTACATTGTTTTTGATGAGTACCGAGAACTGATCGCTTACCGCTACCATCGCCGCAATAGCTGGTAGCATCCATAAAGTGTCTTTTAAATAATTGCGATAGAGCGAATATAAGAGCCAACAATAAAAGGGAATCCAGATCAATCGATCACTAACCCAAAATAATAAAAAGTCGAGAGTAGGGGAGTGCGCGCCATTAATAGCGAGAAGAAGCTTCGTGTCGATTCCCCGCAATATCTCAAGCATTTCGGTAAGGCGTTAACGTGATAAGAATGATTGTTCGTTCATCATCGACCATAGCACATCTTTCAGCTCTACTATTCCTTTGCCGGTAGCCGACGAAATAAATAATACTGGGACTTTCATATTGTCCTGCATTTTATCTTCTGGAATTTCTTTCATCAAGGCTGTCTGCAATTCATCGTCAATCATATCGCATTTGGTGATCGCAATTACGCGTCGCTTGTCGATGAGTTCAGGATTATGCTGACTTAATTCGTTCAACAAAATGCCATATTCTTCTCTGATATCTTTCGTGTCGACAGGTATCATGAAAAGTAATACTGAGTTACGTTCGATATGTCGTAAGAAGCGGGTTCCTAGTCCGCGCCCTTCCGATGCTCCTTCAATAATTCCAGGAATATCGGCCATCACAAACGATTGATTGTCGCGATAGCGAACCATTCCTAAATTCGGAACGATAGTGGTGAAAGGATAGTCAGCAATCTCCGGTTTAGCAGCAGAAACAACAGAAAGTAATGTTGATTTTCCAGCATTCGGAAAGCCTACTAATCCTACATCGGCTAATAATTTTAATTCAAGAATTTTCCATAATTCTTGTCCCGGTTCTCCCGGCTGCGAAAAGCGCGGCGTTTGTAAAGTCGATGATTTAAAGTGATTATTTCCTTTTCCTCCTCGTCCGCCAGCTACTAATATTTCTTCTTGTCCGTCTTCAGAAATTTCAAATTCAACTTCTCCGCTTTCTTCATCACGTGCAATAGTTCCTATCGGAACTTCGAGAATTAAGTCGGTTCCGTCAGCTCCGGTTTTTAATCCGCTGCTTCCGCAACCACCGTCTTCTCCTAAAACGTGTTTACGATATTTTAAGTGGAGTAATGTCCATAGTTGAGCATTACCGCGAACGATGATATGTCCCCCGCGACCGCCATCACCGCCATCGGGACCGCCTTTAGCTGTGAGTTTATCGCGATGGAAATGCGTAGAACCTTGCCCTCCTTTTCCTGAGCGGCAACAGATTTTAACATAATCAACGAAGTTGGAACCGGACATGATAAATTGAGAAAGTATTAATAGAAATATAAATTGAAATTACAATGCGTCGATAGCATTGCATAAGCGGCCAAAAATTTCATCGATTGTGCCGATGCCATTAATGCCCGTGTATTTGTTTTGAGCCATGTAATAATCGCGAACAGGTTCAGTCTCGTTGCGATAAACATCGATGCGTTTTTGAATTACGGCAGGATCTTGATCATCTACACGACCTGAATCTTTACCTCTTATCAATAAACGTTTTCTAAGTTCTTCTTCTTCTACTTCAAGAGCTAACATTCCTGTGATTCCTGTTCCTTTCGAAGCAAGAAATGCATCAAGCGCTTTTGCTTGCGCTGGAGTACGAGGAAAACCATCGAAGATGTATCCTTTCGCTTCAGGATATTTATCGGCTTCCGATTCAAGCATTCCGATGGTTACTTCATCAGGAACTAATTGACCTTGGTCGATATATTGTTTCGCACGTGTGCCTAATTCCGTTCCGCCTTTGATGTTGGCACGGAAGATATCACCCGTTGATAAATGTACAAGTTGGTATTTTTCGATGAGCTTGGCAGACTGAGTTCCTTTGCCTGCTCCCGGAGGTCCGAAGAGTACTAGATTTAACATGACTATTTATTAACTTTTAAGTTGGTAGATGTCAGCAAGATTTCTTCCTAATCCGTCGTAGTCGAGGCCATAGCCAACCACAAACGCTGGAGGAATTTCAAAACCTACATAGTCAGGTTTAATTTCCTGACGTAAGGAAGCAGGCTTGAACAGAAGCGTAGCAAAACGAACACTTGCGGGATTTTTACTTCTGAAATCTTCCAACAAGTATTTAGCAGTATCACCGGTGTCGATAATATCTTCCACGAGAATGATATCACGTCCCGCAATATCTTCCGTTAAGCCAATTACATTTTTTACCGAACCTGTACTCTCAGTTCCTGAGTAAGAACTTACTCTGATAAATGCAATCTCGCATGGAAGATGTATAACGCGTAGTAAATCAGCCATGAATATGGCAGAACCGTTTAATACCCCTACGATTAAAGGACGCTTACCTTTTAAATCTTCATTAATCTGCGCTCCTAATTCTGCAATTCTAACCTGCAATTGAGGCGCCGTAATGAATGGCACAAACGTTTTATCGTGTATATGTACTTCTTTTTCCATAAGAAGGCACGAAGGTAGGCAAACGACGGCAATTGGGGAGGAAGAAATCGAAAAACCTGACAAGATTTGAAGCTTGTCGATTAAGAATGGAGCCTATTTTGGGAGAGGATTGTATTTATTTGTTAATCAGTGTTCTATGTAAGATGGAACAAGATTTGTATATCCGCCGATTTTCGAATTTCGGAGAAAATGTTTGGATTAACCTGCTAATTAGTGAATCCAAAGCGCTGAACTAGGATAGAATGAGGTGTTTATGAATGATTTTTATGGTTGATTAATTTATACTTCGTTTTATTTTTCTCTCCTGATTTACTAAAAAGTTTGAGCTCAATCCCTTTCGTTAAATCGCGACTTGCTGTGGCTGATGAAAGATCTTTGAATACATTCATGTAGTCGAGGCGAGAGAATTGATGTAATCCCAGACTTGCAAAATAATCGAGACGATCTTCTACCTTCATCGGACGATTATTGTATTGAAGCAATTCTTCTAAGCTCCTGTCTAGTATGTTTAATAGATATTCAATAAAATCAGTTGATTTTCCTTTTATGTCGCATTGACTTAATGTTTTGTAATATTCATCTTGATTGTGTGCTATTAGCTTTTCAAACGACAGAAACTCAAATACCGGATATTCGCGTCGAAGAATTACACTTTGCCAAAGCCTTCCCATGCGTCCGTTGCCGTCACTAAAAGGGTGAATATATTCCAGTTCATAATGAAATACACAACTCTTGATCAGCAATAAATCATCGTCGTTTTTTAGATATGAAAACAGATCGCGCATTAGGTTTCGCGCATTGCCGGCAGGAGGTGCTACATGCATAATTTTGCTGCCTTTCACAATGCCAACAGTTCCGGATCGATAAGTTCCTGCCTCATCCGACAGACTCTTCATCATCATTCCGTGTGCTTTTAAAAATGACTTTTCTGAAAATGCATGGAAGCGGTTTAAATGATCATAGGCGTTTATTGCATTTACTACCTCCGTGATATCTTTTTTAGGGCCAATTATTTTTTGATGATCCAAAATCGCTGAAACTTGTTCTTCTTCTAAACTATTGCCTTCGATTTTTAATGAAGAATGAATCGTTTTGATTCTATTTTCTTTACGCAAACGAGGCGATTGACGCGAAAGATGATTGGCGTCTATTTTCCCTAATTTAATTGAAATTGAACTAGTTAAATGAAGTATTTTTTGGGTAATATCGTAAGGAGGTTTCATTGATACTATCATTTGATACTATCAAAAGTAGTCAAAAATTGAATTGTAATGATCATGAGGGGGAAATAGAAAGTGGCTGAAAGCATTGAAAAAAATAAACGATTGTAAGCGCTTGTTTTCGCTTGTGTGATCATTTATAGGTTATTTTTGCGCCCGTTATGATGGTCAATTTCTCAGGTAAGGACTTTAAGTTGGGGGTGCTTGGCGGCGGACAATTGGGTAGAATGTTGTTGCAAGAAGCGGTGAATTTGAATATCACTACGGCAATTATCGATCCCGATGCAAATGCTCCTTGTCGCTATTTAACGGAGTCGTTTGTACATGGCGATTTTCGTGATGAAGCAACGGTCTATAATTTCGGTAAGAATGTTAATGTCTTAACCATCGAAATTGAACATGTGAATGTGCGAGCCTTAGAGCGCCTCGAAAGTGAAGGTGTTTTAGTGTTTCCTCAACCTCAAGTTTTGGCAATGGTGCAAGACAAAGGATTGCAAAAGGAATTTTTTGTTTCTCATAATATTCCAACAGCTCCCTTTCATTTAATTCACGATAAATCGACTCTTTCAAATCACGTTGATAGTTTTCCTGCCATCCTTAAATTAAGAAAGGGTGGGTACGACGGAAAAGGTGTGATGAAAATGAAGGATGCTTCGTCATTGAACGATTGTTTCGATGCTCCTTGCGTGTTAGAAGAGATGATTGATTTCTCGATGGAGATCGCTGTGATTGTTGCTCGAAATTCAGCAGGCGAAATTGTTCATTATCCCGCAGTGGAGATGGAGTTTAATCCCGATGCTAATCTCGTGGAATTTTTATGCAGCCCTGCTCGTATCAGTAATGAAATTTCTGATAAAGCAATTGCGATCGCTCGTAAGGTCATCGAAAAAACTGGAATGACAGGAATTCTTGCAGTGGAAATGTTTGTGACAAAAAGCGGAGAGGTGTTGGTGAATGAAATTGCTCCTCGTCCGCATAACAGCGGACACCAAACGATCGAAGGAAATATTACTTCTCAATATGCGCAACATTTAAGAGCAATATTAGGTTTGCCGCTCGGCGCTACTGATATCGTTAAACCTTCGGTGATGATTAATGTGTTAGGGGAGAAAGGACACGAAGGTGAGGCACATTATCAAGGAATTAATGAGGTGATGGAAATGTCAGGAGTGTACGTGCATTTGTATGGAAAAAAAATAACTAAGCCAATGCGTAAAATGGGACATGTTACCATTACCGATAATGATCTTAATGTCGCCATTGAAAAATCTAGAATTGTACAGCAAAAATTAAAAGTGCTGACTCAATAATTTAATCGATTAAAAATTTACACAATGAATACTCCACTTGTCGGAATAATAATGGGAAGCAATAGTGACCTTCCTGTAATGCAGGAAGCTGCTAAAATTTTAGATCAGTTTCAGATTCCTTATGAAATGACGGTGGTTTCTGCTCATCGTACTCCTGAGCGTATGTTCTCTTATGCGAAAGAGGCAGCAGGCCGTGGAATTCGTGTGATTATAGCTGGTGCTGGTGGAGCTGCGCATCTTCCTGGCATGGTAGCATCAGTAACTCCTTTGCCTGTGATTGGTGTTCCTGTGAAGTCAAGTAATAGTATCGACGGGTGGGATTCTATCTTGTCGATCTTGCAAATGCCGAACGGAGTTCCTGTAGCAACAGTAGCATTGAATGCTGCGCAGAATGCAGGTATTCTTGCCGCTCAAATGTTGGCTACAGGAGACGCTTCGTTGCTGAAGAAAATTGTAGGATTTAAAACTACATTAAAAGAGAAAGTACTTGCTGCTGCAGGAGAAATGGAGAAAGCAAAAAAAACTCCTGCAACTAAGGCAACTAATAAAGTAGTAGCAAAAAAAACGGCTGCTAAAAAGAAAAAATAGTCTTTAAGTTCTAGTATTCACTTCCTTCCTTTTTCATTGGGGGAGCAATCATTTTTATCATGTATAAAATTACTTGTACACTAACTGTGATGTTAGTGCTTATGTCGCATGTATTATGCGCGCAGATTTCTTCAACTGCTGAAAGAAATCGCTTCTCTTCAGGTAACGAAGAGGATTTAAACCTCGTTGGTAATCCCGGCGCATTGCCTGCCGATTCATTGCAACTAGTGGGTATGCGTTATAGTCGTAGTTATTGGCTTCGCGAACTCGATAAAAAAATGTTTTTATTGTCGGTTCCTGTCTTGTCGAAATATCGGCTGTCCGTGGCCGTTAGTGACCGTGGATTTAACCTCTATCGCGAGCAGGATTATGCAATCGGTTATTCGCAGAAATTCGGAAAGCAAATTACTGCGGGTGTGCGATGGAATATGCATCATGTTAAATTTGGTGAGGACTATGGTTCTTTAAATCATCATCGTGTAAGCTTGGGAATGCAAGCACGATTAACTGCTCGTTTAACTACTGCGGTGGTGGCTATAGTTCCTGTTGCACAAGCGAAGTATAATCCTTTGTCGGATTATTCGAGAATTATTATTTCCGCTGCTGCCGATTATCGCTTCTCTCCTCAATTTGTTGTTGAGGGCGAAGTAATCCAAAGCGAAGGAAGTAAGCCTGAGATACGAAACGGATTTAAATATTCTCCTTTAAGTACTTTTTGTTTTTCTGCGGAAATCAATTGGATGACCATGCAAACTGCTTACGGATTCGGTGTTTATTATAAAAGGAT
The DNA here is from genome assembly GCA_023251535.1 of Bacteroidota bacterium. Classification (GTDB taxonomy): domain Bacteria; phylum Bacteroidota; class Bacteroidia; order AKYH767-A; family OLB10; genus CAINEC01. Next base: position 99,978 of record JAHEYP010000001.1, on the reverse strand, counting down.
CAAGTTGATGATGGAAACTTCTTATCACCGACAATTGGGTTTTTCTCCTGTGTGTTCGCTCTTGTTTTTATTGCCGAAAAAATAAATGAGAAAGTTGTTTTTATTGGCATGCATGCTGTCGGCGACAGTGTGCTGCATGTCTCAGCAATTACCGGAGGAAGTGTCGGAAGATCGAATCGAGAATATTGCTGCGCAATCATCAAGCGAGACTGATTTTACGGAGATAGAAGAGATGAAAACGCAGCTGAAAGAACATCCTATCGATTTGAATTATTCAACGGAAGAGGAGATGTCGGCATTCGGAATTTTTGATCCTGTACAAATTCTCGAAATCCTGCAGCATCGAAAACTCTTTGGTAATTTTATTGCTCTAGAAGAAATTCAAACCCTCGATTATTTCGATCCTCAGGTAATGCAAAGGCTCTTGCCTTATTTGCGGATAGGCGAGCCGTTAGTCGATGAAAAACTTCGTCCAAATGCCTTAATGAACAAAGGTTCTTCAAAAATTTGGATACGCTCACAGCGTTTGTTAGAAGATCAACAAGGCTATATTAAGGATGAAAATGGATTGAAGAAATACGATGGTAGTCCTTGGAAATTGTATAGCCGCTATCGATACACCGCTGGAAATTATTTTAGCTTTAATGTCACTGCTGAAAAGGATGCAGGTGAAAGTTTCTTTCAGGGAAATCATAAAAGCGGATTCGATTTTTATTCGATGCATCTGTTTGTTGTCCCCAATAGAACAATTAAGTCGTTCGTGATTGGTGATTATCAATTGCAATATGGGCAAGGCCTTATAGCGTGGTCGGGATTAGCATTCGGCAAAGGTTCTGAAACCGTGCTGGTGAAAAAGCAAGGGATGGGCATTCGCCCTTATAGCTCGGCAGGTGAATACGGATTTTATAGAGGTGCCGCAGTGCATACCGTCTTTCGACATATGAATGTTGATGCTTGGATCAGTCACCAGAAAGTGGATGCATCAATAAAATCCGACAGCTTGCAAGGTGATCTTATTAATGCTGTTCAAACCGATGGATACCATCGTAATGATAGTGAGATGGAAGGGAAAGGGAATAGCACACAAACAATAGCAGGTGCCAATATCGGATTTAAGAAAAACGGATGGCGAGTAGGATATACGGCGCAATGGATTCAGTATAGTGAACCCTTGTATGCCGGTAATGATTTATATGAAATTCATGATGCACAAGGAAATAATTTCTTAAACCAAGGAATTAATTATGCCGGACTTATTAAAAATATCAATGTGTTTGGTGAAGTAGCGGTTGATGAGAAGATGAATAAGGCAATGGTCAACGGGTTAATTGCGGGAGTGGATAAACGTATCAGTATTTCGGTAATACATCGCCGTTATGAAGTCGGTTATCACTCTGTAACAGCCAATGCATTTAGAGAAGGCTCTCAAGTAACAAATGAAAACGGGACATATGTCGGATTGCAATTCGTAATCGCGAAGCCATATAAACTATCTCTATACAGCGATATGTTTAGTTTCCCTTGGTTGAAATATCAAGTAAGCGCTCCATCACGAGGGAATGATCAATTTGTTCAGTTTACGTATACTCCCTCTCGAACTACGGAAGTTTATTTACGTTGGCATATTGCTCACAAGGAACAAAACAATCCTGAACAATTACAAGGCGCTGAAATGTTGATTCCAGTAAACACACAGAGTTATCGCTTTCAAGTTAAATTTAAGTCGGGCACCGATTGGTACTTTCAAAGTAGAGTTGAGTACGTAAAGAATCAAACAATCGAAATAACAGGAGGAAGTGTGATTTATCAAGATGTGATTTATAAACCGCTTGGTAAACCCTATTCATTTGCTTTACGACTGGGATTGTTTACTACCGATAGTTACGATACGCGCATTTACAGTTATGAGCAAGATATTCCGGGGAGTTATAGTATTAGTCCGATGTATGGTAGCGGCAAACGCGTTTACTTCATGACCCGACTTCGTCCTTATCGGGGCATAGACCTCTGGATTAGAGCGGGACGAAGTATATATCCCGGAACAACATCCATTGGAAGCGGCAACGACGCGATAGCGAATAGCCATAAAACCGAAATCAAACTTCAATTAGCAGTTCAGCTATAAAAACCGATAAAATGTATTTATCCACGAATCCCTTGATTTTTTAAAAGAAGGAGTTTGTGAAATTCACGTGAAAATGTCGATTTAAGGTAAAGAAAGGGCTGATTCATCGATAGATGCGACGGGAAGGTTGGCGGTTACAGTGATAAATTATATCTTCGTAATGCACGAACCAATACAAACTATGCGAAAATCTTTACAACTGCTGACAGCCGCTCTTGTGCTGTCGACAAACCTATTGTTTGCGGGTAACCCGGTAAGCGGAAGTCGCTACCAAATGCCTGCGAATGTCACAGCCGATGATTACATTGCGAAAACGATTGTACTGAAAGTAAAAGATCAGTACCGTGGTCAATGTAGTAACGAGAATGTGAATATCCCATCCGTTCAACGTGTTTTAAGTAGCATGGGACAAGTAGATATTCATAAAATTTTCCCAAACCATCAGAAGCCTGCTCGTGAAACAAATGAGTACGGAAATAAATTAGTTGACTTAAGTTTGATTTATGAAATGCATTACAAATCAGATGCGGACTTAATCAAATCAATCAATGCGTTATTGAATACAGGTACATTAGAATTTGCAGAACCTAAATTTTTACCAAAGGTATCTGCTTATAATCCTAACGATCCTCAACAATCAACACAATGGTTTCTTTCTAAAATCAAATTATTCGATGCTTGGGGAATTCAGCAAGGAGATACGAATGTTGTAATCGGAATTACTGATACCGGTACTGATACCGATCACCCAGATTTAGCTGCTAACATCAAACATAACTATGCTGATCCTATCAACGGAGTTGATGATGATAGTGATGGTTATATCGATAATTTCTCAGGATGGGATGTTGGAGAAAATGATAACGATGCACAAGTAGGAACTTGCGGAACATGCGATCATGGTAGTCACGTTTCAGGATGTGCAGATGCTGTAACCGATAATGGAGTAGGAGTAGCTGGCCCGGGATTCAAATGCAAATTCATTCCTGTGAAAATTGCTGATGCGACAGGAGCACTCACTAAAGCATATGAAGGAATTACGTATGCTGCTGATGCAGGATGTCAAATCATTAACTGCTCATGGGGTGGTGCTGGAGGTGGATCATTTGGACAACAAGTGATCGATTATGCAACATTCAATAAAAACAGTTTAGTGGTTGTTGCTGCTGGAAATAATAATTCAAGTATCGAATTCTTCCCAGCTGCATACAATAATGCATTTTGTGTTGCTGCTACAAATACTAACGATTCAAAAGCTAGTTTCTCAAACTACGGATCATACATTGATGTTTGCGCACCAGGTAATAATATTTATTCAACTGTTTACGATAACTCATACGTAAGCTATAGCGGTACTTCAATGGCCTCGCCAATAGTAGCAGGATGTGCAGCAATTATTAAGTCGCAAAATCCTTCTTACAACGCATTGCAAATCGGTGAGCAATTGAGAATTACTGCTGATAATATTTATGGTGTTGCGGCAAATAGTGGATACCAAAATCAATTAGGAAGCGGTCGTGTTAACCTTTATAATGCATTATTGACAAGCGGACCTTCTGTTCGTGCAAATAACTTATCAGTTGTTGATAATAATGATAATGTATTTATCGTGAATGATACATTACGTATCACTGGTGATTTTACTAACTACTTATCTCCAACTACTGCATTAGGCGTTACATTAACTACTACGTCTACTTATGTTACTATCCTTGATGGATCAACAACTGTGGGTGTGTTAGGAACAATGGCAACAACAAATAATAATGCGGATCCTTTTACTGTTAAGATTAATTCAAATGCTCCGCAGAATACAGTTATTACCTTTAAGTTGACATTTACTGATGGATCATATACTGCATTCCAAATCTTTAAAGAAACGGTAAATGTCGACTATTTAAATATCACAATGAACGATATCTTCACTACTAATACTAGTAAGGGAAGATTATGTTATAATAGCGTTTCTCAAGCTGACGGATTAGGTTTCGACTACCAAAGCAATGGTACTTTAGCTTATGAAACAGGATTTATGGTTGGTACATCATCAGGTGTTTCTGATAACGTTCGTGGTGCTACTGCTGGTGCAACTGACGAAGATTTTGCAGCAGTTCAAACAATTCAAAAGAATGATCCTCCGGTATGGTCTGACTTCGATACCTATGGAAGATTCAATGATAACGTAGCTCCAGTTTCTCAACATGTAACAGTATCACATCGTTCTGCATCATGGATCAATGCTCCTGATTCGAAATATCATATTTTCGAATACACGATCAAGAATACAGGTACTTCAACATTGAGTAACTTATGGGCAGGAATTATGTCGGATTGGGATATTCAAACATATGCTAATAACAAAGCTGCTGAAGATGCAGGATTGAAAATGGGATATGCATGGTGTACTGATGCTGGCGGATTGTATGCAGGAATTAAATTGCTTACAAGCGTTGGTGGATTTAATCACTATGCTATCGATAACATTACCGGCGGTGGTGGATTAGATTTGTCGAACGGATTCGATGATACAGAAAAATTCACGGCTCTTTCTACTCCTCGTGCAACAGCAGGTGGAACAGGAACAGGAAACGATGTTATTGATGTTGTTGGAACTGGTCCGTTTACATTAGCTACTAACGATTCAGTAACTGTTGCATTCGCATTAATCGCAGGAAATGAATTGGGCGATATTCAAAATAGCGCAACACAAGCACAGATAAAATATGATTTAATGACAGCCATCAAAGAAAATAATGGAGCTATCATTACTTCAAATGCTTATCCTAATCCTGCGAAAAGCCAATTGATCATTCCTTTCTACTTACGTACTGTATCTCCTGTCTTATTAGAAGTAGTTGATAACATGGGACGCGTATTAGAATCACGTAAGTTAACAGCAGTAGTTGCAGGTGAAAACCAAATTACTTTAGATGTAGCTAATTATGCTAATGGAATCTATCACTTCCGCTTAACATCAGCGCAAGGTGCTGCGGCAGGAACGATTCAAAAAATGTAAAATGGCAATTTCTAAAAACTAAACAGAGTTTTTATATTATTGCAGAAGAATATCACTGCAATGAAAGAAATACTCCAAACCGAACGCTGCATCCTCAGAGAGCTAACTCCTGAAGATGCAGCGTTTGCTTTTGAACTCAATTTGGATCCTTTAGTATTGAAATATACTGGCGATGGACCTTTTGCTTCCATTGAGGATGCAAAGAAATTCTTGGAGAATTATGACTACCGAAAATTGCATGACATGGGACGATGGGGAGTTGAGCGAAAATCGGATGGAAAACTATTAGGCTGGTGCGGACTAAAATACCATCCGGATCTCGAAGAAGTTGATTTAGGCTATCGTTTTCTTATTCAGCATAGGAATGAAGGCTACGCTACCGAAACATCGTTAGGATGTCTGGATTACGGATTTAACACTCTTAATCTAGACCGCATTGTAGCGAATGCCGTTAAAGAGAATGGAGCGTCGATAAAAGTGATGCAAAAAATCGGAATGCAATTTTGTAAGGAAAATACGTTGCATGATCAAGTATCTGTCCAGTATGAAATCTTTCGCAAAATAAAATGATTAGTATATTTGAAAAAAATAAATTATGGCTTTAATTAAACCAGTTCACGGGATATCACCTGTTTTTGGTAACGACTGTTATTTAGCAGAGAATGCAACTGTAGTAGGACAAGTAACAATGGGTGATCAATGTAGCGTTTGGTTTAACGCTGTGGTGCGTGGTGATGTGCATACCATTACAATGGGAAATAAAGTAAACATTCAAGATGGAGCTGTAATTCATTGTACCTATAAAAAAGCATCAACTGTAATTGGAAATAATGTCTCGGTAGGACATAATGCTTTAGTGCATGGATGTACAATTCACGATAATGTTTTAGTTGGTATGGGTTCTATTGTAATGGACCATTGTGTTGTAGAATCAAATTCTATCATCGCTGCAGGAGCAGTACTCCTCGAAAATACACATGTAGAATCAGGCAGCATCTATGCAGGTGTCCCAGCCAAAAAAGTAAAAACCATCGACCCCGAACAAGTAAAAAGACTTATTGAAGGCATTGCCGATAATTATGTGATGTACTCGGGGTGGTTTGAGGAAAAATAATTATCAATTTGAAAGTGTGACGATTTGAAAATTTGAACAAAGCTCGGGTAGGTAGCAATGCACTTTAAAATTACTTAAGAATCTCATGTTTTGTTTAAATAAGATGCAAGGCTAAGGGTGCAGGAAAAAAATCTGCTAATTTGCTAATCTGCTAGTTTGCTAATGCCCCACCCCCAAGTTCAGGGAATATTAAATTATTTCGGTGCATTTGAGATTTCTAATTTTTTGTCCAAAAATCTTAAGGGATAAAAATTGCGAAGCAATATCTAATGTTTAAACGCCCCATAGGGACAGGCAACGATGCAACGATTAAGTAGCGACCGCAACGTAAATTTCTAATCAAATAAAGAAACTTATTGAAAAAAAATGCGAAGCAATCGTAGCGTTCTCTTGCTCTCGGCTTCGCCGCCTCTGCGTGCTTTGTGCTAAGCAATGCGCCTTAGTGCCCTCTGTGTTAAAAAAAATAACCGCAAAGACCACAAAGTATACACAAAGTACACAGAGCTTAAATCGTTAGAAATATTATTACACGGTGCTAGTGGATCTAACAGGTGTCAACTATTTTCGGCTTAGCCGCCCCCGCGCCCCTAGCGATAAGCAAAGCGCCGTAGCGCCCGCAGCGTTTAAATAATGGATTTCGTTTAAATGAAAAGCCCTTAGTAGATAAAATCCTTTTTAATCCATCGCCCGAAGGGCATCCTTTTAGCTCTGACATGCTTGCATCGTCAGAGCGAATCAGTGTTCAAATTAAATCTCTAAATTTGAGAAGAATCTTTTAGGAGCCTAATTCAAAATTAATTCCATGCTATTCCCTATCATAAATTTACTTCCATCCGATGGAGAAGTGTTCTATTTCGGCAAAGTGTTTTCCGAAAAGGATGCTGACTTTTATCTCGAGAATTTGCTTAGAACTATCGACTGGAAAAATGATGAGGCTTTTATTTTAGGAAAGCATATCATCACTAAACGTAAAGTCGCTTGGTATGGCGATCAACCGTTTTCGTATACTTATTCTAAGTCGACGAAGTATGCATTACCATGGACAAACGAATTGCTGACATTAAAAAATATTGCAGAAGAAAAATCAGGCAATACTTATAATTCTTGTTTGTTGAATTTGTACCACAACAACGAAGAAGGAATGGCTTATCATAGCGATGATGAAAAAGTGTTGAAAGAGGAAGGCGCTATCGCCAGCCTTAGTTTCGGTGCTCAACGTAATTTTTTATTCCGTCATAAAAAAGCAAAGGAAAATAATTTGCCTACGGTTTCTTTAACCCTCGAACATGGAAGTTTATTGGTTATGCAAGGCGCAACTCAAAAAAATTGGTTGCATCGCCTTCCCCCAACAAAAAAGCTGATGGGCGCCAGAGTAAATCTAACGTTTCGAACGATAGTTCAATTTGATGATGTGAAAATGTGAAAATGCCCCAGCCTTAAATTCAAGATGTTTTAAGTTATTTCAGTGTGATAGAGATTTCGATCTTACTATTTTGTAAGAAATATTAAGCACATTCAAACTTATCTACGAATTCCCGCGCGTTAGCCAAATTCGCTTCGCGAACTTTGAACTATGAACTTCGAACCTTGAACATTTTTTATACTACCTCCGCCACTGTAAACGTACTCCCTCCAACAAATATTAAATCCTTGTTCGTTGCGTTGGCTTTCGCAGCAGAGAGTGCTGATTCTACACTTGTGTAAACTTCTCCTTTTAAATTAAATTCTACGGCTTTTGATTGCAGTAAATTAGCATCCATTCCTCTTGGAATATTCGCTTTGCAGAAATAATAATGGGCATCACTCGGAAATAAGTTAAGTACTTTACTTACTTCTTTGTCTTCTACCATTCCAATCACAATGTGAAGTTTGTCTTTTTCTATCGATTCTAAAATCGGAATGATTTGCGTTAATCCGTCAACGTTATGCGCAGTGTCGCAAAGGACTGTCGGATTTTTCTGTAAAATATACCAACGTCCTTTGAATCCTGTGTTTTTCTTAACGTTTAACAATCCTTTCAGCAATGCTTCGTACGAGACAGTGAAATTTTGTTTGTTAAGTAAATCGACACAGGTAATTACCGCGCCCATATTTTTTAATTGATATGTGCCTGTTAAATCGCTAATTATTTCAAATGTTTTGCCCGATTTTTCTTTTGCTTCCACAATCATAAAATCAGCTAATGGATGATAGTGTTCTGCAACGCAGCTCCATTCACTATCGGCAAAGTATAATTCCGTTCCTGCTGATTTCGCTTTTTCTTCAAATACTTCTTTTACTTCTTCTTGGGTTTCACTTATAATTACCGGGACATCCTTCTTAATTATACCTGCCTTTTCTATTGCAATTTCTTTAAGCGTATTGCCCAATAAATGCATATGATCCCAACCGATATTGGTGATGATCGATACTTTCGGTTGAATTACGTTAGTCGAGTCTAATCGTCCGCCTAATCCTGTTTCTATCACTGCAATATCGACTTTCATTTCTTTAAAATAAGCGAAAGCCATCGCCGTCGTCATTTCAAAAAATGATGGTTGAATGCGATCAAAATCGTCTTTGTATTTAGATACAAATGAACTTACCCATTCTTCACTTACCGGTTCTCCATTTACTCTGATGCGTTCTCTGAAATCACGTAGGTGAGGGGAGGTGTAGAGCGCAGTTTTATATCCTTGTTCTTGCAATACCGATGCAAGCATATTGGATGTCGATCCTTTTCCGTTAGTGCCTGCAATATGGATGCTGGGCAGTTCCTTTTCAGGATTCCCCAGCAGGTCTAAAAGTAAATAGGTATTATCGAGATTCGCTTTATAAGCCGCAGGACCTACACGATGAAACATAGGTAGGGCTGAAAGCATATAATCCAGCGTCTGTTGGTAATTCAATTGATTCACACTGCAAAGTAAAGATATTAGCTGAAATTTATGGTCGCATGTTATTCAAATTTAAGTACATTTGTTTTAAAATAAGAAAATCACAATGGTTCGATTCATTAGAAATATTGTTTTGGTGGTCATGTTTATGACTGCTTTTAGTTCTTTAGGACAAAGTCCGGTTTTTAAGTTCTCTACCACTGATGAGCAAGTAGCTATAAATTATAGGGTATATAAATCCATCGTGCAGGATAGTCTGGGTAATTCATTTTACACCGGTTATTATCAAGGGTCATTAGATATTGATCCGGGTCCCGCTGTTCAAACGATAACAGCCGCAGGACAAACAGATATATTCGTTTACTCATTAGACTCAATGGGAGTGTTTCGATGGGGATTTTCCCTTGGAGGTGCTTCAGGAGATTTCGGGATTAAAATTCTGCCCGAAAGGAGCGGAAATATTCTTCTCTTCGGATATCAATCAGGAAACATAGATTTAGATCCAGATACAGGTGTAGCTACAACTCCATCGACAGGAAAAGTGTTTTTAGCGCGTTATTCACCAACAGGACAATTTATATCAGGCTTTGATTTGCCATTTATAACTAATCAATCGTCTGTAACAGACTATCCGGATATGGCCATCGATTATAACGATAATATAGTTGTTACCGGATACGGATTAGGAGATGTTGATCCGGGAGCGGGAGTTACCACAGTAGGAGGATCGGTAAGTGCTGATATTATTGTTGCTAAGTACACTCCATCAATGCAACTCGATTGGGCTTTCTCATTGAATTCAACAAATGGGATTTCAGAAGTACCACATCAGATCGTTATCGACTCCCTAAACAATATTTATATTGCAGGATACTTTAGTAATTCTAATACAGTTGATTTTAATCCCGGTACAGGCACTGCTAATTTAACTTGTTCAGCTTCGTATGATATTTTTTATGCGAAATATACCTCGTCAGGAGTATATCAATGGGCAAAAAACTTAACCACCGGCGTTTCTGTTTATGGAGCACAGCCCATTCGAATGTGCTTGATGTCGGGAGGTAGATTGTTAATATTCGGCTCTTCCAATGCATCTATTGATTTAGATCCAAGTGCATTTTCGAATTATTTTCCCAATGGTCAATTTATTGCGCAATACATGCAAAATACCGGAAGTTTTTATAGCGCTTTTTCAACTATTTTGAGCTATGGAAATGTTATTGGAGATGTTACGGTTGATAAGCGTGGGTATGTATATATAACCGGAGGATTTAGGGATTCTGCCGACTTTGATTTTACTTCTCTAGGTACGTATAAATTGTATGGGAATCCATCACCCTATTCTACTGAATATGTAGCTTCTTATAATTCGCAAATGCAATTTAGGTGGGCTCGTGTTCTTACCACTTCGGCAACTACCACGGCCTCCGGGATTTTAATATCTTCCAATAAGACGGGATCAATAATATTTTCTTCACGCCTTGATGGAAGTAACGATATGGATCCTTCATCCGCGAGTTTTCCGGTTTCCAATCAGTTTTATTATTATGATGTACAAACTTGTTGGACAGATGGTGTGATTCCGTCTTTCACTGTTAGACCTGGTGACACTGATAATAGCGGTGTAGTAGATTTAAATGATCTTATTCCTATCGGAGTAAATTATAACGATGCTTCTTATGCTCGTGACACCATTTCTATTGCATGGTCCGATCATCCTGTGCCTTCTTGGGGATCTCCTCTTCAAGCAAATGGTCAAGATCGTGCACATGTTGATTGCAATGGAGATGGAACAATTAATGCCGATGATACATTAGCGATCATTCAGAATTATGGTTTAGTAGGCTTGCAAAATCCTGAATGGGTTGATCGTTTGCAAACAGGCCCTGAAGTGCATTTTATTCCTCAAGTAAATTCTTGCCACGCAGGTGATACTGTACGTATTCATGTAATGGCCGGCTCTATGCTACAACCTTTCTCTACGTTGCTGGGAGCAGGATGGACGTTGCCTTTAAACCCTTCTTATATTCAATCAAATTCGATCAAATGCTCACTCACAAACAGTGTACTTGCATCATCTGCTTCTTATTTGAAAATGGAAAGAATTTTGTCGTCGGGTGTTACTAATTCAATTGTTAAAACTGATCACTTAGGAATTAGCGGATATGGTGAAATTGGAGAAATTAGTTTTATTATTCCTTCTAATTATACAACGCAAACAATAGTGCCGTTGCAAGGTATACAAATCAAGCTGATTGATGATAGTGGAGCTGACCTTGCTGCAATACCCGGAACTGATACTTTGTTCATTAATGTAACATCAGGGATTAATGAATTGAATGCCGATCAATGGATAGTTTATCCTAATCCGTTAGAAGGAAATAGCATTCATATTACTGGACCTCTTCGCGTTGAATCGGCCATGCTAACAGATATTTCGGGACGTAAAATCGTCGATCTTTCCATTTCTAATGAATCATTGATAATACTTCCTGAAGGTATAGAGAATGGAACTTATCTCTTGCAATTGCAAACAAGTAAAGGCAACGTAATTAAAAAAGTAGTACGTTGATTTAAATACTTTATCGCAAGATAAAATTAAATGTAATCGTTCCTCGTTGTTCTTCAACACCATTCGGACTAGGCGAAAATTTAGCACGTTTAGCTGCTTCTTTAGCTTTGCGTACTAGCGCACCATTTGTATTGGTTGATCCTCTTCCGGGGCCATTAGCCGATACAACTATTCCATTTTTATCAACTACAATATCGATTACTACTTTACCTTCTTGCTGAGAGTTATCGTCAACTCGTGGCTTCGACATCCAGTTTCTTCCTGTTAAGTCGAATCCTACTCCGTTTCCATCACCATTACCGCCACCATTACCATGTCCACTTCCGCCACCTGATCCTGGACCGGTGCCACTTCCGTTTCCACCTCCGTTACCTGTTCCTTGTCCTCCAGTACCATTGCCATCGCCAGTTCCATTCGGATTACCTCGCTGTCCTCTTTTACTTGGAGTGTACAACGCACGTTCATCGGGTTTACGTTCCGGCACTTTTGCTAACTCAACAGTTTCTTTCGGTTTAACTTTTACTTCCGTTTTTTTCTCAACCTTCTTGTCTACTTTTTTCGGTTGATCTATCGCTACTGTTTCTTCAATGTCGGAGGTCATGATTTCATCATCTTTTACTTCTGCAACCGGAGGAGGAGGAGTGTTTGCTTCTGAAATATCGAGTGTTCCGAATTCTACAAAGCTACCGCCACCACCACCACCTGCAAGCCCCTCTTCAAAAGGAGGGTTGGGAGTGCTGATGTACAAATACATCATGAGAATTGCAATCAGCACGTGAATGCCGAGCGCAAGAAACAACGAACGTGTTTGGTTAGCCGTCATTGATCAATCTTGGTAACGTTCGTAGCCGCTACCATTTTAATTTTATTTTTATTTCCGATGTCGAGTAAGAAAACAACTTCTTGCCAAGGCACAGCTTTATCAATTTTCAATAAGGCAGTAGGATCGTTTTCTCCTTGTACTGCTGCAATAACAGCTGATTCTAAAGTTTCGCGTGTCACCACTTGATCGTTAACTCCGTATTGCATGTCGGCAGAGACACTTATCACCACCGGATGTTTCACACTCTGAATTCCTGTTTTTGAATTCGGCAACAATAACTTCAATACCGATGGCGTGGCCATAGTAGAAGCGATGAGGAAGAACAACAACAAGAAGAACATAATGTCATTCAACGAATGACTATAGACTTCCGATGCTGCTTTATGTCGGCGTCGGAGGTTCATGATTTAGCTGGTTCTTCTAATAAGTCGATGAATTCAACAGAACTGATTTCCATTTTATTAATTACGCGATCGATCAATTGCACTAAATAGTGGTATCCCGCATAAGCAATCATACCTACTAATAGTCCCGATCCGCTGGAAATCATCTTTACATACAATCCGCCCGAGATCGTATCGATCTCTAAACTGTTTTGTAACGATATTTGATAGAAGATCTTAATTACTCCGAAAATTGTTCCAAGGAATCCGAACATTGGCGCAATACCCGCTATCGTTCCTAAGAATCCTAAATTTCTTTCGAGCTTGTAAATTTCAAGCTTACCTGTATTTTCAATTGCTGCTTCAATTTCACGTACCGGCTTTCCTAAACGCATAATGCCTTTTTCGATCATGCGTGCTACAGGACTATGTGTATTGCGACAAAGCATACGAGCAGCTTCTACATTACCTGAATTAACATAATCCTTAATCTGATTCATGAAGTTCATGTCCAGTTTACTCGCCTTTAAAACAACGAATAATCGTTCGAAGAAGATGAATAACGCTAGAATACTTAAAATTCCGATGGGAATTAGAATCGGACCTCCCTTTGAAGCCATCTCCCATAGGGAAATGCTTTTTTCTTCTACAGGAGCTGCCGCAGCGATTGGAGCAGCAGCGTTAGCAATAGTATCGGCTACAGTAGCGCCGGCTTGTTGTATTTGAAGTAATAACGACATAGTTGAACAGTTTGAAGCGAATGAACGCAGAATGTAAAAGTAGATTTATGTCGATAGCGATAGGAGTAATTTACAAGGGGTTTACTAACAGTTTGATGTTGATGAGAGGCTAACGCAATTCCTGACTCGTTTAGTGTGCATTTGACCTTATTTCAGCCAATATACTGCTGAACGAGCCTTCCTATTCCGTAATTTCGCTTTCTCAAATACAAAATCATGAAGTTTAAAATTTTCTGTTTCTTTCTCTTGTCAATGATGCTTTCGTCGCTCCATGGACATTCTCAACAGTGTATCGGCGCATCGAATTTGAAGCATGGCAAAGGAATATTCTATTATCTTGATTATGTTGCGGGTGATCAGATTATCGCCGTAGGAACTTATTTCACTTCTACCCAAGGCTATTTTGCTATGGATGGAGATACTTTATTCCCGAATCCTGGTGATTTAGTTACTGCTTATGCAGTGGTGATGGATACGAATTTTAATGTGATTAGAATGTTCAATGTGATCGGATTAAATGATCTCGGTGGTGCGTTTAATAATACTCGTATCTGGGATATGACTGTTGATGATAATAAGAATATTTATGTGGTTGGCGCACATTCTCAAGATACACTTACTGCGGGGAATGATACTATCATTGGTGAGGATTATTTGGAGTGTTTCATTGCTGGTGTCGACTCAATGGGAAATCATATTTTATTGAAAAGCTTCGGGTCGCGATCGTGGACATCCTACGTTTATGAAGATGCTATCAATGCCGTTACTACTGATCATGCCGGGAATATTTATGTAACTGGAAATTTCGGAGGGAATTATATGATCATCAATAATGATACTGTCAATAATCCGGCTATCGTTGGTGTGAATGGTAAACCGCAAATATTTACTGCAGCATTAACTCCATCCGGACAAACTATTTGGCTTCGACAGTGTGGAGCAGCTCAATACGATGATCTTCCCTTAGGAATTGAAGTCGATAGTTTAGGTTCGGTGGTAATTTCGGGCAGTACCGAAGCATCAAATGTCGATTTTATATTCGGAACGCATGGCTATCATTATAAATTATCTCCTGGTAGTTTTCAAGGTTTTGTTGCACGATATGGTCCCGGAGGAGTGGAGCAATGGCTTTACCCGATTGAATCGTATACAGGAACCGGTCCTGATGTAAGCGGATATGATGTCGCAACAGATGAAGCAGGCAATACCTATGCCATGGGATTCTTCGATGGCTACGCTGTTTTTAATCAGGATACTATTCGTCCTTTATATGGTTACACCACTAGTTTTTTGATTAAATTAGATTCTACAGGAAATAGAAGTTGGTTGAAGACAGGAAGGATTGATACGTTTTATCCTTTCCCTGGTAAGTTAGCTTATAAAGACGATCATTTATTTATAACGGGACAAACGTATACCAATCAACTTTGGTTTGATCAATTGGCGATGTGTTGTTCTAATGATGTTTATTTTGCGATGTATGATACTTCGGGCACATTGCAATGGTTGAAAAGCGGACAAACTGCAGGATCTGCAAATTTATATTCAACATCAGTAGCGATAGGACGTGATGGCAGGGGATATGCAGCTGGGCAAGCTAGCAACGGACAAGTTACCTTCGAGCCGAATACGTTCACTGCATTGTCGTCGGGTGAATATTATAT
>JAHEYP010000001.1:0-84565 GCA_023251535.1 Bacteroidota bacterium | reverse complement strand
ACTGTTCAACATATAT
Source organism: Bacteroidota bacterium (assembly GCA_023251535.1). Lineage (GTDB taxonomy): Bacteria > Bacteroidota > Bacteroidia > AKYH767-A > OLB10 > CAINEC01. The sequence continues at coordinate 84,549 of JAHEYP010000001.1, read as the reverse complement.
ATACAAATACTGGAACCTATACTGCCTGTTTAACTGTCCAAAATGATTGTGGTGCCGATACTATTTGTAAAACATTTACAATCACAAATGTTGGTTTAAGTGAATTAGATGAATCGACTGGAATAGCTGTAGAAGAAGACGCGAATAGCCTCAATATTAATTCGACAAGTAAATTGAAAGATGTAGAAGTTGTATCTATTTCCGGCGCAGTTCAGCTAAAATCATCTCCCGAACAAATAACCTATCGCATTGAAAAAAGTAATTTGGCGTCAGGAATTTACCTAGTAAGAATTACCAATGAAAGAGGAGTAATAAGCACCAGAATGCAAGTAATAAGATAAAAAGAAAGGTCCCGAAATAATTTTCGGAACCTTTCTTTTTTTAATCGTTTATACTTAACATGATCTTGTCAAAATCAGGTTTGTAGGTTTCTTTTTGTGCACTGCTCGTGAAGCAAATTAGTTTGTAAAAAGTAGTAGGGGTTTCAATAACTCCAACATAATAGTAAATATCAAGTTTAGCTTCTTCGTCGAAGTAGGAAAAATCGGCGTGGATATAAGAGTTTCCGTTTACTTTTCGCACATCCGATTTTGAAAACTTCCTCGAAGGTTGATCTTCTAAAAAACTCTTTGCAAAGTTATCGTAGAATTCCTGTGCATCGGCAAATTTCATATCGGCAATGATTAATTCGTCTTTGTTATCTTCAACGATAAATCCTGAAACATCTTTCGGGACATTGTGAAACTGGAACGATGCGTTGTCGTTTAGCCCTATGGTGCGAGTCATGTATTCGGGAAGAGAAACATTAACAACATGACCATATTTCATGTTCTTAAATGCTGTTTGAGCGAAAGCCGATTGGTTAATCATTAAAATAACAACGGCTAATGATAGTAACTTTTTCAAATTATAGAGTGTTTATTCAACAAACCTACAAAATAACTTTCATACAATAAATACGCTGTGTGAACTGTGAAAAGTACAAGAGTAGTGCCTCGGATATGGCTCAAAATACACTACCATGACCAAGATTCATATAAATATTGTTACTTTAGCATTATTCTAACTAAAACGCATACTTATGAAAAAAATCTTTACGCTAATTTTCCTTTCGGCATTTGCAGGAATAAATGCCAACGCGCAAACCGATACCTTGTTGTTTGAGAACTTCGATGTAGACAATACAGCGAATTATCTGCTCTATAACAGTGGTAACGATCAAACTTGGGTTGACTATGATGTAGATGGATTAGCAGATGCTAACAATCGTCCTTTAAATTGGTTCTGGAATCCTACATCATTTGCAACTATTGATACCACTGGATGCTTGTTTAGCTCGTCGTGGTTTAATACACCGGCAAATGCTGCTAACTACCTAATCACACCTCCAATTCAAATTGTTGATGCTACGGCAGTACTTAATTGGAAATCGGCTCCTCGCCAAACGCCTCGTTATGTTGATGGATACAAAGTATTAGTTTCAACAACAGATAACATCGAAAGCAGTTTTACAGATACTATTTTTGTTGCCGCAGAATTTCTAGCAGGTGCGTCTTCAAATGGTCCGAATTATTCTGCTTATACGTTCTCTGACGGATTCGTGCATGGCTCAGATCTTACTTATGTAGAATTCGATCCTGCTTCTGATTCAGCGAATTTATTAGGAGTGTTACGTCCGTTTTCAGCTTCACTAGCTCAATACGCGGGGCAAACTATTTACATCGCTTGGTTACACGATTCATTCGATGATAACTTAATTGCATTAGATGATATTTTAATCACAGGAAATCTTGCTGCTGGTGTTCAACAAATCGAAAACAAAGAAGAAGTGAAGGTTTATCCTAATCCTGCTTCTGAGCGTATCGAATTTAGCTACAATCAAAAATCTTCTGCTCAAGTATCCGCTCAGATATTTGATGTGAAAGGAGTCGTTGTTCGCACTATCACAAAAGGAATGATGTTATCAGGTGAGCAAAAATTGGCAATTGATATTAAAGGATTAGCTTCCGGAAATTATCAATTAAAAGTTGCTGCAGGTAACCAAGTTTTACATAGTTCATTTATTGTAAAATAATTAGTCTATAGCATAAAGCAAAAGGGCAACTCATCGAGTTGCCCTTTTGCTTTATAATAAATTCTTATGTTATAAGTTCAAGATAAAGTACTGCAGTATATTCTGTACATCTGAACTAATAACTCCCTGCGCTTCATTGTGGAAAGTAGTGTAGAAAATTTTTCCACCCGGATAGTTTCCGTTGAAGTCGGTTGTTGCAGCTAATGGCTCGTTAGTCATCGGATCATTAATAATTGAAGTGAATGGTGCATCAAGTAATCCGATACGTTCCCATGATCCAAGATTATAATCGATATCGATTGAATCTTTTCCTAATAGTACTACAAGATTTGCATCACTGATATGGGCGTTTGCAATAATTCCACTGCTTCCAATTTTTGAAGTGCAAAGTGAAGAATCTTGAATAAACCCTCCTAAGTCGGCAGTTGAACAAGTCGACAATACTTGTAATCCAGAAGCTGTATGATTACTGTTTCTGAATGCCCATTGTGTTGAGCTATTTGCTTGTCTGTAATAACCGTCACCCGTTAAAAACTCCACTGCATAGTCAGAAGCATATATACTTCCTCCGTTTTGCATAAACCAATTAAGGTTTGCATAACGAAGACTGTCCATATGATCTGTATTTAATGCACCGCAGTTCATAAAAATCACATCGTATGTTTCAAGGGTTGAGGTAGAGTCTAAATCTGCAACAGTAATAGGTACTGCCATGTATCCTAGTGAATCGTTTATGATCGTTTCAATTTTATCCCAAGTGCCTGCTATATAAGCCATATTGCCTACTTGATTCAATTTGGTTTGAGAATAAGTAAGTGCTGTATTCTGATTAGCTGTAGCTGTGCAATTCACTGTTGTTTTAAATACATTTCCTCCGCCAGTCTGAATGATTAGTTGATAGGTTCCTGCTGCTACAGGTAGGCTAAAGTCTCCGTTTTTATCGGTTTTGGTTTTGTAGTTACCGGCAATAATTTCTGCCGCACCTATCAATTTGCCAGTAGGTGAGTGTACTTTACCTGAAATAGTAGAGTTTACTGGAGCTGCATCTCCTCCTGAGGTGTCGTCATTTTTTTTGCATCCTGTAGATGAAATGCAAAGCGCAGCTGCAATTAGCAGCGACAATCCTTTGTTAATTGTGTTCATGTGGTTGTGTTTTGGTGATTGTAAAAGGTAGGTATACCGAAAGTATAAATAAAAATTGGTAATCACCAAAATATTTTAGCTGAATTTTATTAGGCTTTGTACAAATCCTGCCTATAAATTCAATAAAATATAACGCAGAATGTCCTTTGTATCGCTGTTTACAGTTCCTTGTATAGAGTTGTGAAAAGTAGTGTAATAGATCTTTCCTCCTGCATAATTTCCGTTCAAGTCAGCTTTCGCCGCAAGGCATCCATAGTTTACTGGATCGGTGACAGTGGGAGTGAAGGGCGATGAAATACTGCTTATTACCTCCCATAAATCTAAATCGTATTTAACATTTATAGTGGATTTGCCGAGTAGTGCAACGAAGTCGCTATCGTTTAGTGTGGCATTTTGAACTTGACAAATGGGACCCGTTTTGTGCGTGCAAAGAATGGAGTCAGCAATAAACCCTCCTACAACCGGGTTAGAGCATGTGGTCTGGATACCTATATTATTGTTGTGATGCATTGGATTTCTCCATGCGAAATCACTTGCTTGATTAACCGGTTTAAAGAATCCGTCTCCCGTTAAAAACATTACTGAGAAATCAGAAATATAAACACTTCCACCATTCTGTAAATAATAATTTAAATTCGAATACTTTGTGCTGTCCATATGGAATCCGAAATCAAGGGCTCCGCAATTCATAAGAATCATATCATAAGTAGTAAGCAAATTGTAATTACTTAAATCTCCAATACTGATTTCTGTAAAAGTATATCCCATCGTATCAAGTAGTGTTTGTATGTTGTCATACAACCCATTGAGATAGGCAATATTCCCTTGTTGATTCAATCCGGTTTCGTCCCACGCAATATTTACGACGCCATCTTTCCCAATCCAATAACTATGCACGGTTTTGAAAATTCTCCCGTCACCTGTTTGTATTGTTAAATTGTAAGTTCCTTCTGATACCGGCAGACTAAATTCTCCTGATTTATTGCTGTAGGTGCTATATTTTCCGGCTGTGATTTTTGCTCTGTTAATCAGTACTCCCGATGGCGAATGAACTGTTCCGATAAAGAGTGAATTAACAACTTCTGAATCACCATTGTCTTTTTTACATCCTACGTAAAGGAATGCGACAATACAAATTAGAAATAAATAGGAAAGTGTATACTTCATGCAAAATATTGTTTTGTGTTAGACAATTTAAATCCATTCGACGTTGCTTTGGTAAACTAATTTCGTCTGAAATATGGACTGCAATAATTGTTTTTTTATTCGAGAAATAGATCCGCTAATTGGAATAGATTTTAATTGTCTTATTTCAAAGATAAAAATTAATATGTATAAAACAAGTATTTTATGAAATAGTTGACCACAATGGAAAGTTTGGCAAAAAGGAACTTATTGGGCTTTGTGATTTTATGATCGCCAGAAACGACTTTCTAGGACAGCTTTTAGTCTAAAAACAAAGAAGCCACCGTATGGTGGCTTCTTTGTTTTGGTGGGAGCAACAGGATTCGAACCTGTGACCCTCTGCTTGTAAGGCAGATGCTCTGAACCAGCTGAGCTATGCTCCCAATGTTGAATATTTCTCAACGGGGCTGCAAATATAAGGAGTGATTGTTAATCTCCAAAACTACCCCGTGTTTTTTTAGGAAAAAAAAGACGTATTCTTTGTAATTGACTGCTGAACAATTCGTTAGAATTTTAAAAATATTCATTTCGGAATCATTCGTTTTAATATTAACTGCCATTTTAATCAAATTGGTATGTATTATGTACCTGTTTACTTTTGTCCTTACAAATTCTTAATATGTTTTTAGAATAGTATTTTGCTCAATAATTATAGCATAGGATTTTTCAGTATTTTCATCACCTCAACTACAACTATGTCTACCAATACTCAACGTTCTGCAGCGGCACTGCCGGTTCTAATCTCTGTATTCTTCTTCTGGGGCTTCGTGGCCGCCAGTAATGATATTCTTATTCCAGTATTTAAAGAGAAACTCCATCTTGAGCAATGGCAGGGGCAAATGATTTCTTTTGCTTTCTATGTTGCTTATACTGTAGGCTCTCTCATCTATTTCTTTATTTCTAAGGCAAGTGGTGGCGATTTGTTAAATCGAATGGGTTATAAAAATGGTATCGCCCTAGGATTGGTGATTTCTGCTTTGGGAACGTTGCTGTTCTATCCCGCTGCCGAATCATCTTCCTTCGGATTGATGATTTCCGGTTTGTTTATAGTTGGTTTGGGCTTCTCGCTTCAACAAACGGCCGCTAACCCTCTCGCTATTACTATCGGTGATCCTAAAAAAGGTGCACAACGTTTGAGTCTTGCAGGTGGTATTAATAACGTAGGAACAACTATCGGACCCATTATTGTAAGCTTTGCCATCTTCGGTTCATTAGCCGCTGGCGCTAAACTTGATTCTCTTTCTGCAGTAAAGGGCCCTTATTTAATACTTGGTGCCGCTTTCTTAATTGTTGCTTTAATATTTAAGTTTTCATCGCTTCCAAATAAAATTGAATATGACGATACTGCCGATACTAGCAATGTTGGCAATTCCGATTCTAAATCGGCTTTAGCATATCCTCAATTGTGGATGGGTATGATTGCAATCTTCCTTTATGTTGGAGTTGAGGTTTCTACTGCTTCCAATTTGCCAGAATTTATGCGTGTGCATTTGGGTACTGAAACTTCAGAAATTGCACCTTATGTTTCGCTCTTCTGGGCAAGCTTAATGATTGGTCGCTGGAGAGGTGCTGTTGGTGCCTTCGATGTTAGCGCAACAATGAAAAGTATCTTGGGAATTATCCTTCCATACACCGCTTTCGGAATTTTCTTGTTCGCAAATAAAGTTGCTAATCACGATTTAACGCCTTTCTATGTTTATGCTTTGGTAATCGTTACGGTTATTATCGCCGACTTCCTCAGTAAAGGGAATCCCGCTCGTCAGTTGCTGATTTTCTCTTTCTGTGGTATCACAGCACTAATCATTGGTATGATGACGACAGGACTTACAAGTGTTTATGCCTTCATTAGTGTAGGGTTATTCTGCTCAACTTTATGGCCATGCATCTTTACGCTTGCTATCGCAGGATTAGGAAAACATACTAACCAAGGTTCCGGATTCTTAATTATGATGATTATGGGCGGAGGATTTATTAGCTTACTTCAAGGATATCTTGCTAGCGATCATTTACTCGGAATTAGAATGAGTTATCTTGTTGGTGTAATGTGTTTCGCTTATCTCGCATTTTATGGTTGGAAGGCTAAGCAAATTCTTGCTGCAAGAGGTATTACGTATGATAAACCTGTTGGTGGGCACTAATATTTTATAGCTATTTTTTTGATATGAAAAATATTCGATTGCGCTTACAGGTACTGTCTGTATTATTTTGCTTAGCATCATCGTTGACTTTCGCGCAGAAGGAATCGGACCTTGTTCCTTTCCCAACTGCAGCTGAAGGTAATCGCGGACATTTTCTGTTTGGACAAGATGTAGTGATTGTAGGTAATAATGCTTCAGCCGAAATATTTAATTCATGGCTGTTAATGACTAACGGTTATGCATTACCGAAAGCTGAGAGTGTTGCTAAGAAGCAAAAGGCAATTTATCTTACAGTAGAAAATAACGATACAACCGAAAGTTATCGCTTGACAGTAAAAAAGAATGCGATTTACATTCAAGGTGGTCGCGCAGGAGTTATGCACGGAATGGCTTCATTGATTCAGTTGATCTCGTTTTCTAAAGAGCATAAAAACCGTATTGCTTGTGTTACCATCAGCGATGCACCTGCTTTTAGTTATCGCGGCGTTCATCTGGATGTTTGTCGTCATTTCTTTCCAGTCGATTTTGTGAAGCGTTATATCGATCTTTTAGCTTTGTATAAAATGAATACTTTCCATTGGCATTTAACCGATGATCAAGGTTGGAGAATTGAAATTAAAAAATATCCTTTACTAACTGAAGTTGGAGCTTGGCGTAAAGGGAGTATGATAGGTCCTTATCGTAACCAACAGTTTGATTCAATTCCCTACGGAGGATTTTATACACAAGAGCAAATTCGTGAGGTGGTAGCTTATGCGAAAGCTCGTGCAATAAACGTTGTTCCGGAGATTGAAATGCCGGGACATTCAACAGCTGCTATTGCTTCATATCCTTGGCTTACTTGTAAAGATACTGTGGTTGATGTGGCTCGAGGTTGGGGCGGATTTCCTGATGTTTTCTGTACTAAAGATTCTACCTTTAATTTCTTGCAGGATGTTTTAACAGAAGTAATTGATCTTTTTCCTTCAAAATATATTCATATCGGTGGCGATGAATGTCCAAAGGAGAGATGGAAGGAATGTCCCGTTTGTCAAAATACTATCACGACAAATAATCTGAAAGATGAAGCTGAATTGCAAAGTTATTTTATTCATCGCATCGAAGCTTTCTTAAATAGTAAGGGCAAGAATTTAATTGGTTGGGATGAAATTCTCGAAGGTGGACTAGCACCGAATGCAACAGTGATGAGTTGGAGAGGTATTGATGGAGGAATTGCTGCAGCTACTTCAGGACATGATGCGATCATGACTCCCGGATCTTATTGCTACTTTGATCATTATCAAGGTGAGAAAAATTTGGAACCTCTCGCGTTTGGTGGTTATACTCCAATTGAAAAAGTGTATAGCTATCAGCCTGTACCAGATACTTTGAATTCAGATCAGCGAAAACATATTTTGGGAGCGCAAGCAAACCTTTGGACAGAGTACATCACCGATCAAAAGCAAATTGAATATATGTTAATGCCTCGATTGCTTGCTTTGTCGGAAGTACTTTGGTCCGATTCAACGCGTCGCGATTATAAAAATTTTGAAGATAGATTGCATAGCAATGAAAGATTGTTGAAAGACCTTAAAGTGAATTATGCCAAGAGTTTTATGCGCCCACTTATCGAAGTGGTTAAGTCCGATGAGATGGGTGAAGTTCAGCTGAAAATTACTCCTAAAGAACATCAGCATGTTGCTTGGAAATGGGGTGATGCTAGCGATTTTAAAAAGTACAAAAATCCAATTGAAATTGAACGATCAGGATTAATTCAAGTGCGTTCAATTTCGGATAGGGATACTGTTATGTTATTTAGAAAATTTGATATGGCTCCTTCAAGTGGTTGTAATGTCAAACTTTTAACGAATACTAAAGGTGCTTATGCTAATCCTACTTCAACACTCACCGACGGAATTGTCGGTGGCTATCCTTGGAGTGGAAAGCAATGGTTGGGATGGATTGGTAAGGATGCTGTTGTTGAACTTGATCTTGGTGGAGATTTTTCTGTCGATAGTGTTCAAGTATGGCACCTCGATGAACCTTCTAGCTGGATTCATGCCCCAGCATCTGTCTATCTTCAAGATGATTCATTACATTCAGTTCCCGTTGTACTAGGTAAATCAGCTGTGAATTGTACCACTGTTTCAACTCCAATTACTGCATCAACGTTGAAAGTTACAATGAAGTCAATAGGAAAGAATCCTGTCGGCACCAATGGCGCAGGAGAGAATGGATGGCTGTTCGTTTCCGAAATACTAGTATACGGACATAAAGCGAATAAAGAATAATGCATAATTTTTGCAATAGGAAAATGTTTGGTCAGTTGTTAATGCTGATTGGATTTGCATTTTTCTTTATTTCAAATTCGTTTGCACAAACTCCTGTTGTAAAAAATCTATCACAGTGGAAATACTTTAGTACATATAAAAATAAATGGATTTCAGTTACTGTTCCTGGTTCAATTCAAAGTGACTTGCTTGAACATGAGTTGATTTTTAATCCCTTTAGAGGGCCTGAATACGAAGATTTAGGAAAAATTTCTGCTGTATCACATAATTATCAAGCTTCATTTAATTGCACTCAACAAGAGTTGTTGACGGAGACGGCATTCCTCGATTTTCAAGGAATCGATACTTATGCCGAGGTGTTTTTAAATGATCAAAAAATTCTTTCAGCAGATAATATGTTTCGCGATTGGAAAGTGAATGTGAAACCTTTGTTGAAGGAAAAGAACGTACTTAATGTCCACTTCTTGAATATCGATTCAATTGAATCAGCAAAGGTGAAAATGCTGCCTTATCAGTTGCCTGAAGGAGTTCGCGTTTTTACAAGAAAAGCACAATATCAATATGGATGGGATTTTGCGGCTAAACTAAAAACTATTGGTCTGTGGAAACCAGTTACGCTATCGTTCTCGAACACTTCTTTTATCTCAAATGTATTTGTAAATACTTTGTCTTGTAAATCGTCTTTGTTCTCGGGAAATGCAGAAGTTCATCTTTACGCAGAAAGAGATTCTTCAATTTCATTGTCGTTTGTTGTGCAAGAGAATTTGTTGACTATCGACACTGTTGTTTCAGTAAGAAAAGGAGAGAATGTTTTCTTTGTTCCTTTTTCAATTGCTCATCCTCGTTTGTGGAATCCTGTTGGCAGTGGTGATCCTTTATTATATACTTTGAAAGTTTCGATGAACTCAAATACTCCTGTTTATCGGAAATTCGGTTGCCGCGAAATTGTTCTACATCAAGATAAAGACTCAGTTGGTTCATCTTTCTATTTTACAATTAATGGAAAACGCAAATTCATTAAAGGAAGTAATATCGTTCCTCCTGATTTATTTCCAGCTCGTGTTCGTAATGATGTTTATGAAAACCTAGTTCTTCAAGCGAAAAATGCGAACATGAATATGTTGCGTATTTGGGGTGGTGGATATTATTTCCCAGATGAATTTTATGACTATTGTGATCGCTACGGAATTATGATCTGGCAGGATTTTATGTTTGCATGTGCCATGTATCCCGGTGATGATGCATTTATGAGCACAACTAAACAAGAGATTATCGAGCAGGTTAATCGACTAAAATCTCATCCTTGTATCGCTTTGTTCTGCGGAAATAATGAGAGTGATGAAGGCTGGAAGAATTGGGGATGGCAAAGTCAATTTAAGTATAGCGCATCTGACTCTGCTGCGATCTATAATGATTATCATAAATTGTTTGAGTCGATGATTCCGCATGTAATCGATTCTTTAGCTCCTTCGATTTATTATCATCCTTCATCTCCTAAAAATGGATGGGGACGAAAACAGAGCTTAACCGAAGGCGATTGTCATTATTGGGGAGTATGGTGGGGATTTGAACCATTTGCCAATTACAATAGAAAGGTTGGTCGTTTTATGAGCGAATACGGATTTCAAGGATTTCCTGATTTAAGTTTCTTGAAAAAATATGTGGATAAGTGTGATACAAACGATGTTTCTTTTCGTTACCATCAACAGCATGGCCGAGGATTTGAAACAATCGATACATATATGAAACGCGATTATCCAATTTCAGATTCTTTTCCCGATTATGCTTACGTTTCTCAATTAATGCAAGCCGATGAAATTGAAAATACTGCTTTAATTCATAGGATGAATTTTCCGTATTGCGGCGGTACTCTTTACTGGCAATTCAACGATAGTTGGCCTTCAATTTCTTGGAGTAGTATTGATTATGCTTTGCACCCGAAATTGCTGTATTATCGAATGAAAAACACATTTGCTCCTATTGCTATGCAAGTCGATACTAGTAACGGAAAAAGAAATTTGATGCTCCATTCTGAAGGGAATAAACTTAAATCGTACTTGTTGAAATTATCGGAATGCACTACAAATACAAAAGATTTGCCTTTTGTTCAAGAGTCTAAAGTGATATCTTTATTTCCTGATTCAGTCCACAATTATTTTGTCTTGACTAGCACTTCTGAAAAAAACAGAAATGTGGTTTATCGATATACATTATCTGATCTAAGCGATACTACTACCGTTGCAGAATGCTATTTGTTTAATGGTATGCCTAAAGATTTGCCGATTGTTAATGCTAATGTCGATTTAAAGGTTGCTGGCGAACAACTTATTGAAGTCTCTGCCGATCATTTTGCCTATGGCATTTATCTATACGATGATGAACATAGTTGTATTTTTAGTGATAATGGATTCCATTTATTTCCTGGAGAGAAGAAAATCATCCGTGTAAATGGAGATATCGCTCGAGTGAAAGTGAAATGTTTGAACAATATCTCACGTCACTAGTAATAATTACTCTGTTTTAAGTACATAGCAGGATTTTTTCCTCAATTTCCTCCATAGTTTTATTTTTTGATTCTTATGTATTACTTTTCGGACATGAATAAGCAACTACTTTCGATTGTCGGACTATTCCTCCTGTTTGTCGGTCACGATTCAAAAGCTCAAGATTGGGCCTCTTATGTAGATACGAAAGATCAAAATTGGGCGCAGTATGTTGACCCGATGATTGGTACAGGTGGCGTCGGACATACTTATCCAGGGGCTACTGTGCCTTTCGGAATGGTACAGCTTAGTCCTGATACCCGTCGCGATGGTAGTTGGGAAGGTTGCGCAGGATATTTTTATCCTGATTCACTCATTTATGGTTTCTCACATACTCACCTCAGCGGCACAGGCTGCAGCGATTACGGTGATGTCATGACTATTCCTTGCAGCGCTGATAATATTAATTTTAAACCTGAAATCTATGCATCTGCATATGACCATTCAACTGAATCAGCATCGCCTGGATATTATGCTGTAACTTTATCTGATAACAATATTCGTTGCGAAATGACTACCACTACTCGTAGTGGATTACAACGTTATTCTTATCCGAAGGATGTTAATCCTGCAATCTTACTCGATCTTGTTCACCGCGATTTTGTTTTAGGTTCTACAATCAAAATTGTAAACGATCATCGCATTGAAGGAAGTAGAAGAAGTGAAGCGTGGGCAAGAAATCAATTGATATTTTTTTCAATGGAATTTTCACAGCCAATCGAAAAAATTATTGTTGAAGGTAAAGACAAGCCGTTTGTTGTTGGTGATTCTTTAGATGTTAAATCTATTCGTGTTGTTGTTTGTTTTAAGAAAACTAAATCGAATGTTATTTTAGTTCGTAGTGGTATCAGTACCGTGAGTGAATCAAATGCTCACATGAATATTGTTAAGGAAAATGATTCTTGGGATTTTGAAAAGACTCAAAGTCATGCGCGATCTGCATGGAATAATGAACTAGGTAAAATTGCAGTCTCGGGGGGAAGTAAAAAAAGCTTAACAAATTTTTATACTGCTCTCTATCATACCATGATTGTTCCGAATGTAATGTCGGATGTTGATGGCCGCTATCGTGGTCGTGATACTAAAGTGCATACTGCAGAAGGATATACTCAGTATTCTGTTTTTAGTTTGTGGGATACTTTCCGCGCAGCGCATCCTCTGTATGCATTAATCGATCGTAAAAGAACGCTTGACTTTATAAAAACTTTCTTAGCTCAGTATGAGCAAGGCGGACGATTACCAGTTTGGGAGTTGATGTCGAATGAAACTGATTGCATGATCGGTTATCATAGCGTTTCCGTTATCGCAGATGCTATCGGAAAAGGAATCACTGATTTTAATGTGAATGAAGCCTATGAGGCAATGAAGAAAAGCGCTAACTGGAATCACCTCGGACTACCAATGTTTAATCGTAATAATTTCTTGCAAGTTGATGATGAATCGGAGTCGGTTTCTAAAGCTCTTGAATATGCTTATGATGATTGGTGTATCGCTCAAGTGGCTCGAACATTGAATAATGGTACTGAAGCTGCTGCTTATGATTTGCGTGCTGCTTCATACATCAATCAGTATGATCCTTCAACAGGATTTATGCGCCCTCGTAGAAATGGTGCATGGTTTTCTCCTTTCGATCCTCGTGAGGTGAATAATCATTATACTGAAGCAAATAGTTATCAGTATTCGTTTTTTGTTCCTCAAGATATTCCTGGAATGATTGACCTGATGGGAGGAGTAGATGCAACCGATAAAAAACTCGACGGATTATTTACTGCTCCTAATTCAACAACAGGTCGCACTCAAGCTGATATCACAGGTTTGATTGGTCAATATGCTCATGGTAATGAACCTAGTCATCATATGGCTTATTTATACGATTACATCGGTAAGCCTTGGAAGACACAAGCCTTAATTCATCAAATTGTTGATAGCCTCTATCATCCTGTGTACAATGGATTGCCTGGTAACGAAGACTGCGGACAAATGTCGGCTTGGTATGTATGGAGTGCCCTCGGATTTTATCCAGTTACTCCTGGCAGCCCTTATTATGCTTTAGGAACTCCTTTGTTTGATAAGGCAACTATACGTTTGGAGAATGGTAAATCTATAGTAATTAATGGAACTCATAAATCAACAAATGATTTTTATGTTCGCGATTGGAAAATTAATGGAGCTTCACAAGTAGGAAATATTTTAAACCATAGTTCAATCAGCAATGGTGCCGTTATCGATTTTGATCTTGATTCTGTTCCTAATACTTCACGTGGTACCGCTCCCGTAACTGTTCAACGCCTCGATAAATGGGCTTTCGTGCAAGCTCCATTTATTCAAGCCCCTTCCAGAAATTTTGCTGATAGTATGTTGATTACGCTAACTGCTGCTCCTGGAGAAGAAATTTATTATACACTCGATGAATATAGCGAAGGTGGTCCCGTAAATAAATATGTTAAACCTTTTTACATTACTCAATCAATTAAAGTAAATGCGTTTTGTAAAATTGCCGATCGCAAAAGCGGTATCGTAACAGGAACCTATTACCGACTTGCTCATCCTAAATGGAAAGTTACGTTATTAAGTAATGTTACTAAGCAATATAGCGCAGAAGGGCCTCAGAGTATGGTTGATGGCGTTTGGGGTTCTCCTGATTGGCGAAAGGGCGATTGGCACGGATATCAATCGCAGAACATGGTGGTAGATATTGCTTTTGATAAAGAAGAAACAATCACTTCAGTTCGTCCCGGTTTCTTGCAAGATACTCGCTCATGGATCATCATGCCTACTAATGTAAAACTGCAAGTTACGATAGATGGTGTTAATTGGACTGATGTAGGTGAAAAGAAAACTACTGTTCGCCCGAACGATTATAATGTTCAGGTGATGCGACCAACAATGACACTTGATAATGTAAAAGCTAAATTCCTAAGAGTAACAGCTGAAAATTATGGAGTCCTTCCGGGGTGGCATCAAGGCGCCGGATTTGATGCGTTTATTTTCTGCGATGAAATAGAAGTTAACACAGTTAAATAAAAAAAATATGGCTAAAAATTTTAAGTCTTCAGATACTAAATTAAGTTTAGGCTTTTTTGCACTCATAATCGTTGGATTTTTGTTGTTAGCATTGTTGCTGAATAACGAGAATTTTTCTAATGGTGAACGTATAGGATACGTTACGAAATTTTCTCATAAGGGACAGTTTTGGAAGTCGTGGGAAGGAGAGTTGAATCTCACTCAAACGGGTATGAATACCAGCTCAACGTTCAACTTTTCAATTGATAATGATAAAGATTTGTCTTCTGTTATTTCAACAATCGACGAAGCAGTGAATAAGGGTTGGAAAGTTAAGATGACTTACCATGAAGTTCGATTTAAGAATTGGTTTAATAATAGAGGTGAAACTGATTATTTTGTCGATAATATCGTGGTGCTCGATAAAAATACTCCCGGCTCGAATTCTTTAATTGGTAATGATGAGCCAAAAGGTCATATCATCGATACAGTTTATGTTGTTATCGATAAGAGTGAATTGCAACAACAATTAAATGCCAAAAAAGCATTGAATGAATCTAAGTAAAACATTTCAAATTTAACAGATTATGGATCGTCGTAACTTCATTTTAAAATCTATTCTTGCTTCCGGTGGATTAGTCGTGCTTAAGAATACTAACGGTTTGGCATTACCGAAAAATCAAGTTTTGACAGAAACTGCTAAAAAACCATTGGTGATTAGCACCTGGGCTCCCAATGTAAAGGCTAATGCCGCTGCATGGGAAGTCTTGTCGAAAGGCGGACGCTGCCTTGATGCCGTTGAAGCAGGTGTTCGTGTGCCTGAAGCTGATCCTAATGATACTAGCGTGGGTTATGGCGGGCTTCCTGATCGCGATGGACATGTTACCCTCGATGCATGTATTATGGATGAGTTCGGAAATATTGGTTCTGTAATGGCGCTCGAACATATCATGCATCCTATTTCTGTTGCTCGCTTGGTGATGGAGAAAACACCTCATGTGATTTTAGTGGGTACAGGTGCTTTGAAGTTTGCTCTTGAAAACGGATTTAAAAAAGAGAATTTGTTAACGCCTAATGCTGAAAAAATTTGGCGCGATTGGCTTAAGACTTCTAAATATGATCCTATGGATACAATGAAGTCTTTGCAAGAACCTAAAAGCATTAAAGAAAAGGGCGGACAAGGAAACCATGATACCATCGGAATGATAGCGATGGATGTGAATGGTAATATGAGTGGTGCTTGTACCACTAGTGGCATGGCTTTTAAAATGTCGGGTAGAGTAGGTGACTCGCCTGTAATCGGAGCAGGATTGTTTGTCGATAATGAAGTGGGAGGAGCAACTGCTACTGGTGTTGGTGAAGAGGTGGTTCGCATTTGCGGTTCGCATACGATCGTTGAGGCAATGCGTTATGGTAAATCACCTATGGAGGCCTGCAAAATTGGAGTAGAGCGAATGTATAAAATCAGAAAAGATAAAATTGCTGATATGCAAATCGGATTTTTAGCTGTGAACAAAGCAGGTGATATCGGTGCGTATTCTTTACGTCCCAGATTTTCTTATACATACAAACTTGCCGATGGAGTGGATGTGATTAAACAGGCTGAATCTATGCTTGACAAATGAGCGTACTCGTTGAATTAGCAGTTTTTAATTTGGCATCAGTAGCTATTGCCGCCGATTGTAACGTTCCTCGTATCGAATTGTGTAGCGATTATTCTGTTGGCGGAGTTACTCCTGCATTTTCCGATTTTGTCGAAGCTCGTAAATTATTCTCAGGGAAAATCTTTGTAATGATTCGTCCTCGTCCTGGAAATTTCGTTTATTCTGATAGTGAGTTCGAATTAATGCTGAGTGAAATGGAGAAGTTTAAGTCGGCAGGCGCCGACGGATTCGTATCCGGATTTCTAAATGATAACTCAACCGTTAATATTCATCAAACAAATGCTTTTGTAAATGCATGTGCTCCCTTGCCTGTTACTTTTCATCGGGCAATTGATGAGTGTATTGATTATAACGATGCAGTTGAATCTGTAGTAAATTGTGGCGTGAAAAGAATTCTGTCGACAGGAACTGCCCCGTCTGCTTTTTTAGGAAAGCAATATCTTAATGAAGTGCAAAAAAAATATTCGAACCAATTAATTGTTGTGGCTGGTGGAAGTGTACGTTCTGCGGGACTTTCTGATTTCTTAAATAAATCCGTTATATCCGAAGTTCATTCCGCAGCGATAATGCAAGCTGGTAGCGATATGGCGAATGCTAATGAGTTAAATGAGTTGATTCGCATTGCAAATGCGTTCTAATCGCTTATAAAGTGGCTTTAATCGAAAGATTAATAATCCTTCCTTCTGTTGGTCCCCATAGTTCGCTAAATACTGGTTCGCCATTGATAATTGTAACTAAATCTTCTTTTCGTGATTGTCGGAAGTCGGTGAGGTTTTCGCAGTTCAATATAATACTGAAGTTTTTGATCTTTCGCTCTACCATAGCTGCCATGAACCAATAGTTTGGCACTTTTTCTCCAGTCGATTTATATTGATTTGCATTGTATGATGCTTCAATTCCCATTCTCCATTTCTTTTCTATTTCGTAAGCTAAGGTAGTGGCGAACTTATCATTGGGGTTATAAGCAATGTTGAAGTCATGAGGATAAGCAATTTCTTTGGCTTCGGTATGATTATATCCTAAATATAATTCCCATTCCTCTAATGATAATCGAATATAAGTGTCGGTGCCTAAACTTTGAACTTCATGCTCGTTATTTAATAAATGACTTATGCCGAAGTAATTTCTTTCCGATAAATAGGTGGTGTTTTCAATACCAGTATAATAAAATGCCTGGTCTAGCTGCATGGAGATTTTATTCCCGATTAAGGCATGGTAACTAATATCCATGTTTAATCCATTTGATAATTCTGATTTTACATTTCTTCCTATGATCGAAATGTATTTTAATTGATCCGGACTAGCATTTACAAAATTGTTTGGCGTTTTATATCCTCTACCATAATGTAATCGTACCGATATATTTTCAGTTGGCTTATAAAATATTCCTTCTGAAGGAAGAATAATATATCCGTATCTGCTGTGTTTGTCAACTCGAATACTTGTCTCCAATGATAACTTATCAGTAATTTTGAAAATGTATTGCGTGTATATTCCTACTGTGTTGTAGTAATAATTCGGAAACAATATACTATCACCTTCCGATTTTTCAAATCTATCGTAATTGTAGTTTATTCCGCTAAGCCATGTGCTCTTTCCTTTTGTTACAAGATAATTCGCTTCTGAATAGGTCAATAGCTGATTTCCGTTGAAGATTGCTAATTGCGATTCGTACTTTCTTTGGAATCGCGATGCTGCTCCTTTTACCGAGAGTGTTTTGTTTTTTGCAAGCCTATATTCGAAATGCATATCGCCCGTCATTCGGAAGCTGTTTTCTGTTTGCAAAAAATGATGCTTTTCTCTCGCATCTTCTCTGATTGCAAAAATATTTCCTGATCTTTTTTCATCGCGGTTAAATGTCAAACCGACATCCGCTTTTATTTTTCTATTGTCATTGTAAAAGAATCTCGGATGTATCGTGAAGTTTTTGTCTTCTGGAATTTCCGCATAATCATCATGGTTGATGTCCTTCGCTTTTTTAAGATTTGCTCCTGTGAAAATGGTAAAACCTCTATTGTCGAACATCTTTCCACCAAACATGTTTAAATTGTTTTCATTTAAATCGCTGTGGTTGTATGTTAATGTAATCGTAGGTGAGTCAACTGGCTCTTTAGAGATAAAATTTATTAATCCCCCAATCGCTCCGCCTCCGTATAATGTCGATGATGATCCTTTTATGATTTCTACTTGCTTTAAATCTAATGGCGGAATGGAAAGCGCTCCTAAGCTTCCTGAAAATCCTTCATACATCGGTATTCCATCTCTTAAAAGTAATGTGTATTTACTGTCGATGCCTTGCATTCTTATCGCATCATTTCCATTAACTGCGTTCGTTTTTTGGACAGTAATTACCGATAGATCTCCTAGTATACTTCCAATTCCTCCTGGTACAATCGTACTTTCTTCATCCATCTCTTCTTGCCCAAGTACTTCTACTTTCATTGGCAAATCTTCTATGCGAGCATTGTTTCTTGTTGTGCTTACTGTTACTTCTCCTAGATTTTTTGTATCGTCACTTAATTGTACGTTGATGCTCGTTTTGCTACTGTCTTTTAAAAATACACTCTTGCTTTTGTATCCCATCATTTGAACAACCAATTCAACAGGGAATGAATTTATTTCTAGCGAAGCTTGTCCTATACTATCAGTAGCTGTTCCTGTTTTAGTATCGCCAATGGTGATGGTTGCCCCCGAAATTCCGAATTTCCAAAGGCTATCGCTCACGGTTATGTTGAATGTGGTTTGTGAAAATGCAACCTGACAAAAAAGTAGCAGAAATAGGGTAGAGGCTAGCTTATTCATTTTGCATTGCTGTTTTTATTTGCTGTATGGTATTTTTACACTTGATACAGCATTGTCGGTAAATTTACTTTTTTGGTAGAAGTAATTTGCTTTTGTTTGATGATAGATGTCGATTCTTCATGCTGATTCATGCCGTACTTTCACTTCTTCATGCATTATTAATCGTTCTTGCTTTTTCGTCTGCAATTTAGCTCTATAATTTCGTTGCGAGAAAAGTTAATGTATGATTCTTCTCAAAGTAAAGTGCCCGATTTTCTGAAAAAACTGATATTCGTTGGTATTTAAAATTGCATTATGGCAGGTTGTCGATTTTTGAAAAAAAAACCGCGAATATTTTCTGTTATTTTTCACTCAGAACTTCATTCCCCGTTCTAAAGTAGTAGATAAACCATGTTACGATGCCAAATAGCTTAATTGCATCTTCCAAAAAGGTGTCCTTGGGAATAGGAAGCGGAAGTACGTCGATTATCGTACTCAATCCTAAAAAGAAAAAGGCTAATCCTAATATCGTAAATTCACTCGCAAGTAGTCGCTTTCTAAAGTAGATGAAGTACAACAAAAAGATGTTCATGTACGTCAAGTAAACTGCATTATCAGAAATGGAGAAGTAGTTCGGAAATACAAATTCGTGAAGCTGGAAAAGATCGTCGAGCGTCATCATTAAGGTGATGAATGCACTGAAGAGTATGAATAAGAAGTTCTCTCTTTCTTTCGGATTGTCTTTTATCTGATAGGCTACAAATAAATTGATCATTGCCGCCCCCGACCAAATCATAATTCCTATGTTCGAGAAGAATCCTAAATAAAAAGGGGCATTCATTAATGCAGTAGGATCTTTCGTGAACGATTCTAATGGAATGTCTTTTACTGTTGATGCATAGATACCTAACAAAAGACTCAATAGCGTTATCAACCATACTATAAGTAATATGGGTGTTACCGTCTTGAATTGTTGTCCTATACTGCGCATTTGCTTTCTTTATTTCTCTCCGAAAAGTTGTCGCTTTTGTAAATTGAATTCTTCGTCGGTTAATAATCCTTTGTCGCGAAGATTTCCAAGCTTTTCTATCATTTCTAACTTAGCATCGCTGTTTTCTCCTGCACCGTAATTGTTATTGCTGCTAGATGTCGTTTCTTTCTTTCTCATGAACATCCAGATTAATGCTACAAGTAAAATTACTGCAACAATGATGTTAAAGATGAATAGGATGGAACTCGTATGCGACGATTGTAAATTATCTCCCATCGATTCTTCTAAATCTGACTTCAATTTGATGTTTTCGTCGGTGAGTCGCTTTAGCTCTATTTCTTGTGTCCTGATCTTATCTTCTAGCTTTCCGATTTTATCTCCAGCCTTTTGCTTCTCATAAATGAGCGCATCTACTTGATTTGTTAAGCTGTCGATTAATCGTGCTCTCGAATATATCATCGCTCTCGCTGCGTCAGGTGCAGCCGACGTTTGCCCCATTACCGGAATTACCGGCGCCGACATCATCAGTACGATGATGATGGTGCGAATAATTGTATTGTTCAGAAATCTGTTCATTGCGGCAGATGTCGTATTTTATTAGGTAAATAGTGGGAATAGTTTGGCAAAGGTAAGTTACTACCTCATGCGAGTCCACTTTTTTCTTATAGATTTTAATTATTTACTAACCGACGACAGGGCAAAAGCTATGCGTCCACCTAGGGCCGCATTGTTTTTTATGAGCGCAATATTGGCTGCCAGGCTTTCTCCTCCGCTGAGTTCTGCTATGCGCTTCAGCAAAAATGGTGTTACCAATTTCCCCTTTATACCTTGATTGTCTGCTTCTTTCAATGCTTCTACTATGGTCTTTTCCATCTTGTCATGTGGTACTTCCATGGCTTTCGGCACCGGATTGGCTATCAATACCGATCCTTCAAGCGATAAGTCCCATTTGGCTTTTAAAAGGCCCGCAATAGCTTCTGCATCGTCGAGTCTTAACGGTGATGTATATCCGCTTTCTTGCGAATAAAAACTCGGAAAGGCATCTTGCCCGTAGGTAACTACCGGTATTCCTAATGTTTCTAGATATTCTAGCGTAAGCCCTATGTCGAGTATCGATTTCACTCCTGCTGATAGCACCGCTACGTTGGTATGCGCCATCTCCGTGAGGTCAGCAGATATATCCATACTATTTTCTGCTCCTCTATGTACACCTCCGATTCCGCCCGTTACAAATATGCGTATTCCCGCCATCGATGCTATTCTCATAGTAGCCGCTACGGTGGTCGCCCCAGGAATTTTCTGTGATATCACATAGGGCATGTCTCGCAGACTTACTTTCCATACTCCTTGTGTCTGCCCGAGGTAATCGAGTTGTTGGTCGTTTAGTCCTACACAGCATTTTCCATCAAGAATAGCTATTGTAGCAGGTACGGCTCCGTTCTCACGAACTATATTTTCTACTTCTCTTGCAGTGGCTACATTTTGTGGCCAAGGCATCCCATGCGAAATAATAGTCGATTCTAAAGCAACTACCGCTCGCCCTTCTTTTATTGCCGATGCTACTTCGGGATGTATTAGCAGATAGTCGTTCTTATGCATTGGGATAGAGTCGTTGTTTTTCTTGTTCTAAAAGTGCAGGTGTGAGCGTGTTTAAAATAGCTCCTTTTTGATGCAGTACTAATGCCGCTAATGTGTGGCCATAGCTGATACAGTCTTTTTGTGATGCTCCGTTTACATGTCCGTGTACCCATCCTGCTAATGCCGCATCTCCTGCTCCCGTACTGTCTATCACATTCACTTCGGGCGCATGTAATGCAATGGGTTCATTGCCATCATACATCACAGATCCGTTTTCTCCTAGTCGCAACCATACTTGTTTTACTCCTCTCTCACGTAATGCTTTTATGGTTGCTTCTTCTCCTGGCTCAGGTGATACACTTTGTATCGATGATAACTCTACTTCGTTGGGAGTTATAAGGAATAGTTCCGATAAGTCCATCGACGATAGCTTCGATGCTTTCGGAATAGATACTGGCTCTACTACGCAGGGTATATGTTCTTTCGCACAGAAGTTTAATAACCATTGTATACACTCCGGCGCCATATTGGTATCGGTGATAATGAGCTTCGCCGATTTTAATAATTCTATTTTTTGCTCTAGGATTTTGCTGTTGAGTAGTGGCTCTAGTTCGTTCACTACAGTGCCAACAAATAATTCTCCATCTGGACCTAATATCGCTGAAAATCGTCCCGTTATTCCATTCATGCGTACCGTATGCTGCATGTCGATGCCCGCATCCGTGCATTTTTTCATCAGCCAATCTCCTTCGGTATCATTGCCGATGATTGTGATCAATTGTGTATGATGACCGAGTAATGCTAAGTGGTGTGCAATGTTGCGTACTACTCCTCCTGCACTTTTCTCGATGGTAGCAGGATTGCTAGTGCCGCGGATGGGCGCATGAACACAGTAAAAGGTTTCATCAACCAGCGATCCTCCGATGCACAATATGGGCTTATTCATAATAATTGTCTGGAATAAGCCCGCAAAGGTACTGCTTAGCGACTGAAGATAAAATTAATTCAGAAACGAAAATTCCCGGCTGTTGGTCAACCGGGAATCTTGCTATTTATCAGTATTTCAGCTTAGTGCGCCGTTTTTGATGCTTTCTACTACCGAAGGATCTAAAAGCGTTGAGGTGTCACCAAGATTTCCGGTTTCTCCTTCCGCTATCTTTCGAAGAATACGTCGCATGATTTTTCCTGATCTCGTCTTTGGTAATCCCGCAACAAATTGAATCTTGTCGGGCTTCGCTATCGGACCAATCTGCTTCGATACTACTTCTAATATTTCTCGCTTGCGTTGATCTGCATGATCAGGCATATGATCGCAAATCACATAGGCGTAAATTCCTTGGCCTTTAATTGGATGTGGGAATCCTACTACTGCCGATTCAATTACGTGCGGATGTTCGTTGATAGCGTTTTCTACTTCCGCCGTTCCCATGCGATGCCCGCTTACGTTAATTACGTCGTCTACACGGCCTATAATGCGGTAATATCCATCGTAGTCTCTGCGGCAGCCATCACCCGTGAAGTATAAATTGCTGTAGGTAGCGAAATAGTTCATTCTGCAGCGTTCATGGTCGCCGTAAGTGGTGCGGAGCATGCCCGGCCAAGGGAATTTAACGCATAAATTTCCTTCTACGTTGTTTCCTTCTAATTCATTGCCATTCGCATCTACTAACATCAGCTGAACTCCTGGAAGTGGTAATGTTGCGAACGTAGGCTTGGTAGGAGTAATATGCGCTAATGGCGATATCATAATTCCTCCTGTCTCCGTTTGCCACCAGGTGTCAACAATCCAGCATTTCCCTTTTCCTACATTGTCGAAATACCATTGCCATGCTTCTTCGTTGATAGGTTCACCTACCGATCCTAAGGTCTTCAGCGACTCTAACGAATACGGATATACGAACTCGTCGCCTTGCGCCATCAATGAGCGAATAGCAGTTGGAGCGGTATAGAATATGTTTACTTTATGTTTGTCGATTACTTGCCAGAATCTTCCAGCATCAGGATAGGTGGGAACGCCTTCAAACATTAATGTTGTGGCTCCACTTAACAACGGACCATATACTATATAGCTATGTCCCGTAATCCAACCTACATCGGCTGTACACCAATAAATATCACCTGGGTCATATTGAAATACATTGTTGAAGGTGTACCATGCCCACACCATATATCCCGCTGTGGTATGAACTACTCCTTTGGGCTTTCCTGTCGATCCTGATGTGTAGAGAATGAAAAGCATATCTTCAGCATCCATCACAGTAGCTTCGCATACATCGCTGCAGGTCGATACTGCTTCATGCCACCAAATATCTCTTCCTTCTACCATCGTTACGGGCGTCATCGTATGTTGTAATACAACAACTCTGGTAACGGTAGGTGAGGTGAGGAGGGCTTCGTCTACGATTTCTTTTAGTCCTATGGCTTTTGCCCCTCTGAATGCTCCGTCGGCTGTGATAACGATTTTACATTCCGCATCAGTTAGTCGGTCGGTTAATGATTGAGCCGAAAATCCCGCGAAAACGATAGAGTGAATAGCTCCTATTCTTGCACATGCCAACATAATCACCGCAGCTTCTGGTACCATTGGTAGATAGATGCAAACACGGTCGCCTTTTTGAACGCCTTGCGCTTTTAGCATATTGGCGGCCTTGCATACTTCCCTGTGTAATTCGCGGTAGGTGAGTGTTCTTACTGTATGTGTAGGATCATTCGGTTCCCATATAATGGCTGTTTGATCTCCTCTGGTTTCGAGGTGTCGATCTAAGCAGTTTTCGGTGATATTTAACTGTCCGCCTTCAAACCATTTAACATCAAATTCATTGAAATTCCAACTGAGTGTTTTATCCCACTTTTTCTTCCAGGTAAATTCATGCGCCATTGCAGCCCAGAATTGTTCCGGCTGCTCTACACTTTGTTGATAGGCAGCTTCGTACTCTGCCATGCTCTTAATTCTCGGGTTCATTCGCTGGTTTGTGAGGTTTTAGAAATTCAAATATAATCGTTGCCACACAATAAAAAAAGAAGGAAGGTCGAATGAGGCGAAATTTCTGCTGACTAAACTTTTTTCGGGTTTGTAAGAAAAATACGATTAATGAGTTTTTTCTTTTTTCGGCGCGAGTAAATTGCCTTCATGTTCAAGCAAACAGCCATCATCATCGGATTTGTTTCCTGTACTACAGGGGGCTTCGCTCAGATGAATGAGAGCTGGAAAGAAATGGTCATTAAAGTGGCTACACTCGACGAATGGGGAGTATATAAAATTAATCGTCAGCTGCAGTGTCTCGAGGGACTACACTTTAGTGGATATTATAAACCCGCAAGTTGCTTATTACTAAAGTATGATCCACGAAAAATTCTCGATCCCGCCATAGTGCCGGTCGTAGTATACAGACTAAATCAAAAATTGAAAAATAAAATATTGGAGGACATCACTATCTATGAAGTAATCGACGGAAAAATTGATCCGGCGCCGCCAAGTAAGTCGCCGAAGAAAACTGTTAAGAAGTAAAGGAGGACGATTAAATGAAATAAATAATATTACAGCTAGACAGCTGTTGGTTGGTAGTCCTCAAGAGAGGACAGCTGATGAATCCCGTTTAAATGAAATTGAAGGTGGAAATGAAATTGAAAATTTGTTTCTTCGGTTATGAGACGAAGAAATTCAAATGTCCGCAATCAATATGTTTAGAAGCCCGATAAAAAATCAATCTTTGAAAAAAAGATTTCACAAGTAGAGGCCATTAATATTGCCAGTTCTATGGTATGTTCGATGGAAATTATAACCAACAAACAATGGTTTGCTTCTAAGCACTCTGCAGATATTTGAGCATTTCTGCTCTTACCATTTCCTTTAAACGGGGCACATCTTCTTCTGTCATGCCAATAGTAGATATTGGTTTGCTCCAACTACCATGTAGCGTTCCTGGCGACATGCTTAGCAATTGCTTTGGTGAGTGTAAGTGATGCGCGTTCTTTAAAGTAAGAACTGCCATCGGTACTTGCGCTGCAATAGCTAAACGAAAGGCTCCGTCTTTGAATTCGAGTAATGGCGCACCGGTAGTGTTTCTAGTTCCTTCGGGAGCAAGAAATACCGATAGCCCGCTATCGATGGTCGCTTTCATTTTCTCGATACTCTTATGACGATCACCACGGTCGCTACGATTTACTGTGATATATAAGTTATTTATAACATATCCTAGTAAAGGAACTTTCGCTAATTCAGCTTTCGCTAAAAATCGAAATGTGTTACTGCATGATGCTGCGTAAGCAGGTATATCAAGCATCGACAAGTGATTCGCTACGAATACGTATTGAGTCTTCGGGTCGATATAGGATTTGTTTTCAATTTTGCATCTTACAAAGAAGAGTGCAAAAATTAAGTGTGCCCAAAACTTCGATAGCTTATGTGCTACATGAGGCGCTTTTTCTTTCGACCAAAGGTTGAAGATGATGAAGTAACAAGGGATTACAATGAGAAAGGTTGCCAAAAAGGCAATGATGCAGTATACTGCAAAGATGGCACGGAAGATTTTCATAGGGTGTTAGGCACTAGGTTTATGGGGTACTGAGGGCAACGGGAATGATTTTTCCGTTGAAATAGTTATTTCCGTCCATGGCGAACCGGGCTACATAACTACCCATTTCTTGTGCCGTTAGCGGAGCCTTGTAACCGGGGAAAGCATGACTGAGCATGTCGGTTTGTACGGCGCCCAAAGCTAAGCAATTAACTTTAATGTTGGTTTGGGAAAATTCTTCGGCTAAACATTCAGTGAGAATCGAGAGTGCTCCCTTGCTCGATGAGTATGCCGTGAGTCCCGCAAATTTTACACTTCCTTGTACTCCGCCCACTGAGCTGATATGCACAATATGTGCTTTGCTCGATTTTTTTAAGAGTGGAAGTAAGGCCTGAGTAAGTAAATAGGGAGCAAAAACATTTACAGTGTAACATCCTTTGAGTTCTTCTTCCGTGATGTTTTCAAAAGGCTTGTTTACAATCTTTCCTGCATTGTGAATTAATATGTCGAGGTGGTTTATTTCTTTAATTGCTTCATGATCAAGGATCGATGGATAGTTGCCACCCTCGAGGTCGAAAACCAATGGAAGAATTTTGTCCCCACTTTGTTCCCGAAGGGCTTGAAGCGCTTTTTCATTTCGTGCTAATGCAATAACCGTATTTCCGGGCTCGTTAGCCATCAATAATGCCGTTTCGTATCCGATACCATTGCTGGCTCCCGTGATAAGGATCGTTTTGCCTCCTGATTTATTCATGTTGCAAAGAAAACAATCAAATGGATTCCATTATCTTTGATCTGCAAAATATTATGATGAAAAAATTGCTGTTGTTCGTTGTGGCGCTCTTCGCAGGAGTGTATATCTCATTGGCTCAGGATACATTAGGCGTTACGCGTCCTCCTAAACAGGGACCTTCGTTTGCTGATCGTTTGTTTTATGGAGGCGACTTAAGCCTTAATTTCGGTGATGTTACGTACATCTACTTGGCACCTACGGTGGGATATAAGGTAACACCGAAATTTGGTGTGGGCCTCGGACCTTCTTACAGCTATTTGAACGACAAACGTTATGCCGGTTATCATTATGAGACAAGCACTTACGGTGGACGAGCTTTCGCTCAATATCGTATTATTGAACAGGCTTTGCTGTATACCGAGTATGAATTAGTGAATGCTGAGGTTTATAATCTTTTGCAGACTAAACTAGTTCGTGCAAATATTGGCAGCTTATTTGTAGGTGGAGGATATATCGCCCCCATAGGCGAGAATTCTAATTTTACCATAATGGGCCTTTGGAATGTAGCTCCAAGCCAATACAGCTATTACGAAAATCCTATCATCAGAGCAGGGTTTAATATTGGCTTTTGAGGAAACGATTTTTGCATTTGAGTAAAATCGATTCGCCTGTCAGAGTACGGATATTTAAATTTGAGGTATGAAAAAATTACTAGTTCTATTTGCGTTTTTAACGATAGCTCTTAATTCTGCTAAGGCACAAGATTCTTTGGCTTATGTCGATGGATTCGATAATCCGAAACTAGGTGCGTTGCTTACTCACTTTTTTATTGGAGGCGATATTAGTGGTAGCGGTGGCGATGTCGATTATTTTTATTTTGCTCCTACCTTGGGATATAAAATAGCAAATGATATGGGCGTGGGCATAGGACCTGTTTATACTTATCTGCATGACGCTCGCTTACCTAAAAAAGAATATACTACGAATGGCTATGGAGGAAGGATTTTCGCGCAACAGCGCTTATTTAGCTATACTCTTTTGTATGCCGAGTATGAAGTGATTAATGTTGATGTGTGGAATGTTTTTCAAACCAATCTCAGCCGACATACTATTGGTAACGGAATGGCAGGAGTCGGATATACACAACCACTATTCAATCGCTTTAATTTTACGGTGATGGGTCTTTATGTTTTCGCTCCTAGTAAATATTCTTATTACAATGATATTATTATCCGCGCAGGAATAAATCTCGGGTTCTAAAAGCGGTATTGAATTTAAATTTCTTTTAGTTCAATCTTTCGCATGTGTTGCAAAATCCATGCTTTCTTTCTCGAAATATAGGGCGTTGGTTTTGCTGCCGACCATTTAATTGGGTTGGGAAGAATTGCTGCTATCAATGCACTTTGCTCACGGGTAAGTTGCGATGCAGGCTTGTGAAAATAATATTGTGCCGCAGCTTCGGCTCCATATACCCCAGGACCCATTTCAATTACATTCAAGTATACTTCCATGATGCGTTCTTTGCTCCAACATACTTCAATCACGAATGTGAAATATACTTCGAAGCCTTTTCTAATCCAGCTGCGCGATGGCCATAAAAAAACATTCTTCGCTGTCTGTTGACTAATGGTGGAGGCTCCTTTTACTTTGCCTCCTTTGTGTTTCTGATTGTACTTGGCTGCTTTTTCTATCGCTTCAATATCGAATCCGAAATGGTCTTCGAATTTTTGATCTTCCGATGTTACTACTGCTAATGGTAATGATGAGTTGATCTCACTTAACGGTTTCCACGTCTTGTCGATCTTGCCGTCTTCCATCTCAAAATACCTGATCACCATTAAAGGAGTTGCTGGTATTGGTACCCAACGAAAGATTAAGGCTGTCACAAAACTTAATGCAACAAATCCTGCAATGCATAGGGCAATGGTGCGGATTATTTTCTTTAGCATTCGGCGAATTTAATGCTTTCTTTCAGAATTCACTGATTGGTACTTCTGTCCTTAACGCAACTATCATCGTTTCTTGCGATAGTGAATGGCACATCCTACCGATGCAGTTTTCTTAATAGCTACTTCTTTGCCTCCTAAAAGCGCATCAACAGCTTCTGCTACATAACGATGCTTTACTTTTTTTTCTTCTGCTCCGTTATCGTCAATCGCCCCCGAATATTTTACTATCCATTGTTCGTTTTCTTTCCAAATTACAAAAGCATGCGGTGTTTTGTCGGCATGAAATTGAGCAGCTACTTCTTGATCTCCATCTACTAAATAGGGGAAGTTAAATTGTTCGCGTTTCGTTAGCTCGATCATTTTTTCATATACATCTTCATCCATTACCGTTGTGTCGGTTGAGCGAATGCATACCAAAGGAATTCCTAAAGGCTCATACTTTTTGTTGAGTGCTTTTAATCGTTCGGGATAGAGCTTCGCAAAGGGACAGTTGTTACTTGTAAATACTACTATATATCCCTTCGCATTGGCATTATCGGATAATTTAAAATTAGTACCACTCGTCGATAGTAATTGAAAGTCGTTGATGGTTTGACCTTTTGCCGATATCGCAATCGACAAAATCAATAGTAAAAAATAGGTTCTCATTTTAATTCTTTATGGTCTGCTGAAATCGTAGGTGAGCCCGTTGCGCAGTGTCATTGCTGTCTTACTCCATGTCTCAATAGAGTTCCTGTGTCGTATGCAGATGTAGTATTGTCTTCCAATAAATGATGCTGGTAGTTTGCAAAAGGTCTGTCCGTTGGTACGAACGACTGTTTTGATAATTTTCGCTGGAGTATTTACATCCGTCTTCGCATAAAATCTAACTTCTACACTATCGGCATAAATGCCCATCGCATTGCGCATACTGTCGGGTGCTACGTAAAGACCTTGTAATAAAAATTTAACGGTGACATTCGCAGAATCTACTACCGTATAAGCTTGCGAAGTTGCCGTTCCGCAATTATTTTGCGCCGTAATTACTCCTGCAGTTACTCCTGTTGGTACTGTTGCTTTAATGGTAGTATCGCTAGTTACGCTGAACGATGATGTTAATGCGTTGAATTTTACACTCGTGATATTGTTGAGATGTGTTCCTTTTAATGTTGCCAATGCACCTACTCCTAATGTTGTTGGGGTAAGTGTGGTTATTGTGGGCACACATTCTGGCATCACCGTAAATTGTCCCATCATGCCTGCATCTTCATGCGGTGCCATGTGGCAATGATACATGAAGGGGTGGAGGCTGTCGGCATAGTCAGGAAAGCTAACTACAAATCGTACTTTGTAATTTCTTCTTACTACCACAACGTCTTTCCATCCTCTGTCTGCCGCAGGTGCATTCACTCCGTTAACAGTGAGAATTTTAAATTGCGCATCATGAATATGAAATGGATGTGCGAGTGTGCTATTGTTGGTGATTTCCCAAATCTCAGTGCTGTTAATCAACGGACGATAATCAATTCGATTCATGTCGAAGTTGGTAGCGTTTAGTTGGTAGCAGTCGGGGTAGCCTGGGGGACAAGCACTTCCTCCTAAAGCCATCGATATTGCTCGAGTTGCTATTGAAGTTGTAGAGTCGGGGAATACATTTGTGGTTAATGTAGTAGGAATTGTTGTTTTAGGGTTGGCTGTCTGCGGACCAACATTGAGATGCAAAATATTGAAATTCCTTCCGCCTAAATCATTGCGAAAACGAACATCAGAATAGTTCGTTGGTTGCCATCCGGGATAATCAGTTGCCATTCCTGAGTTATATGCCATTAGGTCGAACGATGTTCCGTTTTGCCCCGTGCAGTTCACGAGTATTTCAACGCGCTCGCCAGGAGCTAATAATTT
Organism: Bacteroidota bacterium; assembly: GCA_023251535.1. Taxonomy (GTDB): domain Bacteria; phylum Bacteroidota; class Bacteroidia; order AKYH767-A; family OLB10; genus CAINEC01. The sequence continues at coordinate 54,102 of JAHEYP010000001.1, read as the reverse complement.
ACGTGTAAGTGAAACAGGTGCGTTTAGTAATCCTCCGTCAGTGCCAATAACCGAAAACGATCTGTTATCGCTGAAGCCGAGATTATAAAATCGCTCTGAAGCAGTGTTTAATATTCGTAACCTTACAACTTGAGCGGGAATAGTGTATTGAGCATTTAATGTAAAGTTGCACATCATGGTATCTCCATACGACGACAATACAATTTGATTAGAATTATCGAAGCGACTATCTGTTAAAACCAATGGAATATCATCAACTCCGTATTTGCGCGGTAATGCTAGTGCTGCTTCAACGGGATCACGAACAATGATTAATCCTCCGATACCTAAACCGAGCTGCGCTTGCGTCATCATATGCAAATGCGGATGATACCAATACATGGCGGCATTGTTCTTGACTCTGAATTTCGGATTCCATGTTTGATTCGGAGCAATTGTTTGATGCGGACCGCCATCCATTATGGCCGGAAGGTGAATACCATGCCAATGCACCGTTGTAGTGTCGAGCATGCTATTGGTGACAAACATATTTACCGAATCACCTTTGTTCCAGAATAGAGTAGGTCCCCAAGTAGGAAAATGATTGAAGGCGCCAACGATCGTTTGTTGTCCGGGTAAAACCTGACGAAACGTATCACGAACTGTTAAGTTAAATGTAGTGCCTGATAAAGTATCGGGAATCCATAATGTATTATACTGAGCATTCGCAGCACTATGAAGCGAACACAATAATACTAACAGAAATATTTTCTTAATAAAAAAGCGATAAAAATGCATTATGGATAAGGTACTTTTTGTTTAGAGTTTGGCAATTAAAATTTCTACGAATTTTTGCGGTAGTTGTTGCAAAAAGCGTGCTAACATTTTGTTAATGCAAATGTACCCTTTAAAAAGCCCCATTTCACAGTAAAAACAGATGATTTATTACAGGCGGGCATTGTTTTTTATTGCCCTGACAATAAATGCTCTGATGAAATGCAAATCAGATGCATGTTGCAACGCTTATCCTTTCCGCAAAACATAAAAAGATTTCGCTACTCGCTTCGCGAATTCCCGTAGGGACAGCTGTAAACCCAATAGAGCTTCTCCATCTCGACTCCGCTCGATGACCAAAGAACTTATGAAGATCTCTTTACTCGCTTCGCGAACTATGAACTAAGAACTAGGAACCATGCAGTAGAGCTGAAATAGCACACTGCATGGCAAGCCAAGAACTTTTTTTCCAACTTCGAACCTCGAACCAATTCCTTTCCTCCACCCTTATTTCTATTCAAAAAACATCTCGCCTCCCGCTTCGCGAACCGTAAACCGTAAACCATAAACGATAAACTATTCCCCAACCACCATCAACTTCTTAGTGGCTGAACCGGATTTGCATTTGATAGTACATTGATAAATACCTGATGGGACATTAGGCAACTGAATATTTTGAAGTGTAGTCCATTCAGGAAGAGTTTGGCGATAAATTATTTGTCCCATTAAATTATAAATGAGCAATTCTCCACTTTCGTTGGAAGGCAACAAATAAATTATTTTAAAGCTCCCTGTACTTGGATTTGGACTTAACCCTATTTTAAAATCATGAAGATTATTTTCTTCTACCCCAACCCACGACAAAGTATCACACGGACTACCTTGCAATCGCCCTAAATAATAATTTGGGTGATTGACACTTCCCCTAAAACACCATGCTGGCAAATGGACAGAATGCTGATTCACAAAACAAAGAGTATCAGGATTATTTGGATATTCAATACAAGTTAAATCTACAACAAAACCATAAGATGATATATATATTTTTCCATTAGCTGCTAAAAATGATGACCAGAAGTTTGTTGGAGCTAATGAAACAAATCCATCATATGTGGCTACTTTTTTCTTAGACCCATGAAAATCAATAGTGTCAGTTTGATACTGGTAAATATCATTTACTGAAATTGTATAAATATATTTCCCATTTGAAGAAAATATTGCACCTCCGCCAACTTTATTGTCAATCGAATCAATTTTAGCATTAGAGAAAACTCCACCACAGCGATCAAAATCGTATAGCCTTACGTCATGATTATAGGCACTACCATAAGGCTTTACACTGGTAATTGAAAACTTTGAACCATTGGGTGAAAACATAGGACATCCAACATTCCCCAAAGTTGAAGGAAATCCGAAACTTTGCCGATTTGTCTCAACTACTCCATAAGGAGCACAAAGTAATGTTATTAAGGTATCGCTTTTATATTTAGGAATTGTAATCCACCAATCTCTTCCATTTGCGTGTTGACAAGCAGCAATTCCCCAATCGCATGAATCACTGTTAACTACAACATTTTTACTTATTACAGCACCTTTTCCATTATCTAAGGTCATATCAACAACAGTCATAAACAAGGCATACGACGCAAGATTCCCCAAATAATCTTCGGAATGGTGAAACAATATATATTTATTTGTGTCACCAGGGAATGGTAGAACAATATTACTAAATGGCATTGGCATACCTATAGAACCTAAACCTGTTACTGCTGGCCCTGGATTTAATGCACCTCCGTTTAACATTATATTTCCGGTTGCATTCATTATATAAACACCATTACTTGCAAAGAGCAAATTGCCATGCTCATCAGATATATTCCCTTGAGCTTGCCTAAATGGCATCCCAAAACTATCCGGTATTATATTTAAATTACTTGAATCAAATAGTATTCTACCACGTAACGAAGTCGTATAAGAATCCAATTGACTACTCCAGCCAAATAAAAACTGATGTGCCTTGCCTTGAGCTTTAATTTCCTCATTAAATTGCATCAGCAACAATAAAGAGAATATAATATTAAATATTGATCTCATGCTAATTGAGAATTACAACTTTCTTATTAACACTTTTATTGTTTTTAAGAATTATTTTTGCGTTGTAAACACCATCACTAAGATTTGGAAGATTAAAATTTCTTTCAGTAAATTTCTCATCAACTAAATACTTAATGATTTCTTTTCCATTTAAGTCGATTAATACAATCTGATGAATAAATGAACTAGAACTGCCTCTTAATGTAAAGTGAAATTGCGTTGGATTTGGACTAATGGTAAATTCAGTCACTAATTGATTTAACTTATCATAAAAAGTACTAATGCGGGAAGAACTACCACAATTCGAGTCATCATCGTATTCCAGTTCAATGTTTAATAATCTCCCATCCTTCATAAAGTGCATCCTTAAAGTGACCAATATTTACCAAATGTATATATAAATCACTAAAAAAAGAAATCGTCTAGCACTTAACCGTTTGTAAGCATTTATTTCCCGACTATCTTGAGGTTTTTTTGTAATTTTAAATAGGGAGGGAACTTGCTGTACCCCATTCTGAAAATAGGGACCAAGATTAAGGTAGTTTTTCGAGAAAAATTTAATTGAGAAAGGTGAGGCGTCAGCCCCATCTCGACTTATATCGACCACATCTCGACTTATTTCGACTCCGCTCGATGACCGCCGCTCGATATTTCGACAAGCTCAATAACCATGACCATGTCTCGACTCCATTTCGACTTCGCTCAATGACCAGCTCGACAACCACGAATCATAAAAAGATTTCGCTATCCGTATTGCGAACCCCTGAAGTAGAGCTGAAAAAGCTCACTTCAGGGCAAGCCATGAACCGATGACGTTGTGCGAAAAGCACAAGTCACGGCAGGCCTCGAACCATAAAAAGATTTCGCAATCCGCATTGAGAAACTTAGAACATCGAACTTCGAACCAATTCCTTTCCTCCACCCTTATTTCTATCCTAAAATAATCTCGCTACTCGCTTCGCGAACCGTAAACCGTAAACCGTAAACCGTAAACCGTAAACCGTAAACCGTAAACCGTAAACCGTAAACCGTAAACCGTAAACCATAAACTATTCCCCAACCACCATCAACTTCTTAGTGGCTGAACCGGATTTGCATTTGATAGTACATTGATAAATACCTGATGGGACATTAGGCAACTGAATATTTTGAAGTGTAGTCCATTCAGGAAGAGTTTGGCGATAAATTATTTGTCCCATTAAATTATAAATGAGCAATTCTCCACTTTCGTTGGAAGGCAACAAATAAATTATTTTAAAACTCCCTGTACTTGGATTTGGACTTAACCCTATTTTAAAATCATGAAGAGCATTTTCTTCTACCCCAACCCAAGATAAAGTATCACACGGACTACCCTGCAATCGCCCTAAATAATAATTTGGGTGATTGACACTGCCTCTATTACACCATGCTGGTAAATGAACCGAATGCTGATTCACAAAGCATAGTGTATCAGGATTATTAGGATATTCAATACAAGTCAGGTCGATTACAGGGCCGCCAGACGATATATATATTTTACCGTTAGCTGCTAAAAAAGCCGACCAAAAGATGGTCTGGCTTAATGAAACAAATCCATCGTACGTTGCCACCTTTTTTTTCGACCCATGAAAATCAAATGTATCAGTTTGATATTGATAAATATCACCTAACGATATAGCATACAAATATTTTCCGTTGGGTGAGAATGTAGCACCAAACCCAACTTGATTGTCAATGGAATCAATTTTAGCATTAGAGAAAATCCCACTACATCGATCAAAATCATAAAGCCTCACATCATGTTTATAAACACTTCCATAAGGAACTGAGGTAACAATTGAAAACTTATTACCATCAGGTGAGAACATCGGACATCCAGCATTCCCAATAGTAGATGGGAAACCAAAACTCTGTCGGTTGGTTTCAATCACCCCAGAAGGAGAACACAATAACGTTATAAGTGTGTCATTTTTAAATTTTGGAATTGTTATCCACCAATCTCTACCATTGGCATGTTGACAAGCCGCAATACCCCAATCGCAGGAATCACTATTAACAACAACATTTTTACTAATAACTGCACCTTTCCCATTATCTAAGGTCATGTCAACAACTGTCATAAATAAGGCATATGAAGCAAGATTGCCCACATAATCGAAGGAATGATGAAATAATATATATTTATTTGTATCTCCAGGGAATGGAAGAACAATATTTCCAAAAGGAATCGGCAAACCATAAGTGCCTAAACCACTAACTGCAGGGCCAGGATTCAACCCTCCTCCATTTAACATAATACTCCCTGTCGCATTCATTATATAAACACCGTTACTGGCGAAAAGTAAATTCCCTTGCTCATTTGAAATATTTCCTTGGGTTTGCCTAAATGCCATTGAGAAGCTATCTGGAATAACATTTAAATTACTTGTATCAAACAACATCCTACCACGTAAAGCAGTTGTTAATGGGTCTGGTTGATTATTATAACCAAATAAAAATTGATGTGCTTTACCTTGAGCATTAATTTCCTCATTAAATTGCAATAGCAATAATAAAGAGAATATAATTTTAAATGTTGCGCGCATGTTAATTTAGAATTACAACTTTCTTATTAACACTTTTCCCGTTTTCAAGAATTATTTTTGCGTTGTACACACCATCACTAAGATTTGGAAGATCAAATGTTTTTTCAGTTATTTTCTCATCAACTAAATACTTGAAGATTTCTTTTCCATTTAAGTCTGTTAATAAAAATTGATGAACAAATGAAATCGAACTACCTCTTAAAGTAAAGTGCAATTGCGTTGGATTTGGACTAATGGTAAATTCAGTCACTAATTGATTTAACTTATCATAAAAAGTACTAATGCGGGAAGAACTACCACAATTCGAGTCATCATCGTATTCCAGTTCAATATTCAACAAACTCCCATCCTTCATAAAGTGCATCCTTAAAGTGACCAATATTTACCAAATGTATATATAAATCACTAAAAAAAGAAATCGGTATGCACTTAACCGTTTGTAAGCATTTATTTCCCGACTATCTTGAGGTTTTTTTGTAATTTTAAATAGGGAGGGAACTTGCTGTACCCCATTCTGAAAATAGGGACCAAGATTAAGGTAGTTTTTCGAGAAAAATTTAATTGAGAAAGGTGAGGCGTCAGCCCCATCTCGACTTATATCGACCACATCTCGACTTATTTCGACTCCATCTCGACTTATTTCGACTCCGCTCAATAACCACCGCTCGATGACCAACTCAATAACCGCCGCCGCACTTTGATGTTTTTAAGAAATCCAATTTCTTAAACATTTAGTATATTCTTTTTATCAACCACCCCTCCAAAAACAAAAAAAAGTGAACTCTCTTTCAAAAGTTCACTTTCCTTTATAATTAGTTTTAGCTTATGCTTCCATCAGTTTGCCAATCGCATTGTCATAGGCTTCTTTGTATTCGATAATAGATCCGTAAGTTTGATCGTCGATAATAATATTGTCTGCTGTTACTTCTCCGAGGTTAACGAAGTCTACGTCGGTGTCGGCCATCATCTCAACAAATGCATCTAACTTCTCGGCACTTACACTCACCACTACACGGCTTTGTGATTCGCCGAATAAGAATGCATCTTTTCTAATTTCTTCATCCGTTTCAATTCTGAATCCTAAGCCATTTGGCATTCCTGATTCCAATAATGTGATGAATAATCCTCCGTCAGATACGTCATGCGCACTTTCAATTAATCCGTCTTTAATTAATTGCTTAATCACTTGTTGTAATGCATACTCTTCTTCTAAATCCATAAATGGAGCAGGGGAGTTTTTCACTCCGTGGAACGAGTATAAATATTCTGATGAGTTAATGTCGTCACGCGATGATCCTAACATGAAAATAACATCACCTTCTTGTTTGAAGTTAAGGCTCATGCGTTTTTTCTTGTCAGGAATAATTCCCACCATACCGATGGTTGGAGTAGGGAATACAGGCACTTCTCCTTGCTCGTTTTTCGATTGATTATAGAAACTTACATTTCCTCCCGTTACCGGTGTCTCAAAGCGTAAACATGCAGCACTCATCCCTTTGATGGCATGAACAAATTGCCAATATACTTCAGGGTTATAAGGATTTCCGAAATTCAAACAGTTGGTTACTGCCGATGGATGTCCGCCCGCACAAACAATATTTCTCGCTGCTTCCGCTACAGCAATCGCACAGCCTGCTTCCGCATCAGCATATACATAGCGTGAGTTACAGTCAACAGTAAGCGCTAAAGCTTTCTTCGTATTTCGTACATCTACAATCGCAGCATCTGCCGGAGCATTTGTTGTCATGTTGATAGTACCTACCATTGAGTCATACTGCGTATATACCCATTTTTTAGAGGCTATATTCGGATGTGTTGTCAGGTGCATCATCACCGCTTTCAAATCGCTAGGTTGTTTTACCGAATCAATTTTGAAGGCTTTGTTCTTAGCGATATATGCAGGTTCTGAATATTCTCTATTGTAAATCGGAGCACCACCACCTAATACCAACGATTCTGCAGGTACATCAGCTAAAAGTTCTCCGTTCATCGTGAATCTTAATCGATCACCTTCGGTTACTTCTCCAATCTGTTGGCAATTTAAATCCCATTTCTCGAAGATGGCTTCTACTTCTGCTTCACGTCCTTTTTCAACTACCACCAACATACGCTCTTGGCTTTCGCTCAAAAGGATTTCCCATCCTTTCATATTCGCCTGACGAGTAGGTGCCTTTTCGAGGTAGATATTCATACCGTGCTTTCCTTTCGCCGACATTTCACTGGTAGAACAGATGATCCCTGCCGCTCCCATATCTTGCATTCCGATAACAGCTCCAGTCTTAATCACTTCAAGCGATGCTTCGAGGAGTAATTTCTCCATAAAAGGATCTCCCACTTGTACCGATGGAAGGTCTTCGTGTGAGTCTTCGTGTAAGTCGCCAGATGCGAAAGTTGCACCATGAATTCCGTCTTTACCCGTCGCCGATCCCACAATATATACCGGGTTACCCACTCCGTAAGAAATCGCTGAAGCCGTTTCGCCTTCTTTCACGATTCCTACCGACATGGCATTCACCAAAATATTTACGTTGAATGATTCATCAAAAAACACCTCGCCACCAACGGTTGGGATGCCAAAAGCATTACCGTAGTTGCCGATACCTTTCACCACTCCTTTCATCAGCCATTTTGTGCGTGCTGAATCTGGATTTCCGAAGCGTAAAGAGTTTAATTGAGCAATAGGACGAGCTCCCATGGTAAAAATATCGCGGTTAATTCCGCCGACACCCGTCGCTGCCCCTTGGTATGGCTCAATCGCTGAAGGGTGGTTATGCGACTCGATTTTGAAGGCGCAAGCCAAGCCGTCGCCAATCGCTACCAATCCCGCATTTTCTTCTCCAGCCTTGGCCAACATATGAGGGCCGTCTTTTGGAAGGGTCTTTAACCAAACAATCGAATTTTTGTACGAGCAATGCTCCGACCACATCACCGAATAGATGCTGAGCTCGGTAAAATTGGGCGTGCGGCCCAGGATTTGCTTGATTTTTTCGAATTCTTCAGGTAGTAATCCCAGTTTCTTCGCGGTTTCTACGTTGCTTAATTCTTCAGTTCCGGTAGTCATGTGAGCGTTTATTTTCGCTGCAAAGTTAAGCAACCGACGCCTATCTGAGATCGATTATAGCCCCGTTTCAAGGCTTTTTATTAAAAAAACTGAACTTCGTTGTTAGCAAAATGCCCGAAATGGGCTTGTAAAAGTTATTTCCCGAATTTTAGGTAGGCTCAGCAGATTTTTTAATTTTGGCGGATATGCTCGAATTATTCCTTTCGATCGGCTATGCAGCCTTTTTTGTCTTCCTCATCGGGAAGATGAAAATTTTTAAAACGGAGGCGATCCCGACCCATACCTATAAGCTGCTCTTCTTGGTGAAGTTGGCAGCAGGATTTTTCTTGTATTTGATTTATACGCGCTATTACCCTGATCGTAGTACTGCCGATATCTTTCGATATTTCGACGATTCAGATATCATGTATCAATCGTTGTTTACGAAGCCTTATGATTTTTTTCGCATGCTTACTGGTTTCCATGCCGCTGATCCCGATTTGCAACCGTATTACGATGCCATGCGCAATTGGTATAATACCGACATGATTTTTAATGATACAAGAACCATGATTCGGTTTAGCGCATTGATGAAAATATTCTCGATGCGTTTGTATTATCCACATGCAGTGTTGATGTGCTTTTTGTCGCTACTCGGATTAACTGGAATCTATCGCTTGTTTATTTCGGCTCTGCCTGGCCGTGAGTTAGTGCTGATGGTGGCAGTGTATTTAATGCCTTCTACAATACTGTGGACATCAGGCTTGATAAAAGAAGCATTCTTGATGTTTGCATTAGGAATGTTGTTTTATACTATTCAACAAATAATAGAAGGCAATAGAAGGAATGTCTTGCAATATGTTAAGCTTATAGTGTTTTTGTACTGCTTATTTCTCATCAAACCTTATATCATCTTTATGATGATTCCGGGAGTTACAGCTTGGTTAATGTTTAAGTATTTTCCAACACGAAGGTTTGTAGTGTTGTTATCAACCTATGCTATTTATGCAGCAATTATGATCTTTTCTGCAGAAGTGATATTGGGACAAAAAATTCCAAATCTTTTGACGTCGAAGCAAAACGAATTTTATTTTGTAGCGGAGCGTGATCATGCCAATAGCGTAATCGATATTCCTCGCCTCGATGGAACTTACACTACGTTGTTTAAAAATGCTCCTCAAGCTTTCGTTAATGTACTCTTTCGTCCTTCGATACTCGAGATTAAAAATCCCCTGATGTTATTTGCAGCAGCAGAGAATTTTTTCTTGATATTATTTATACTCTTTGCTGTAATAATGGCTTTGAAAAATAAAGAGCGTGAAGTGCCCGATTTGTTTTATATCGCATTGTTCTTTTCTTCCGCCATATTTGTATTAACTGGATTAGTAACACCGATTCTAGGTGCGGTGGTGCGATATAAAGTTCCTGCTTATCCTTTCTTCTTGTTTGTGGTAATTGCAATTATTCCTCGAGATTTGGCTTCTGTTAAATCACGTTGGTTTCTGAAAAATAACTAAGCAAATATGGGGTACATTATTGCATTTCTGTATGCGTGGTTGTTTGTTAGTTGCATAAAACGATTTGCCGGCTTGCAACCAGAAGGTGTGCCTGTAATGACTGCTGTATATCTGTTTGTGATAAAATGCTTTGTCGGATTAGGGCTTGGGTTGTTTTATAAAACATATTACGGTTCTGGAGATACATTTGGATTCTTCGGCGACTCTGGACATCTATTCTCGATTTTCTTTAATGAACCCAAAGAATTTGTGAAAATATTTTTCGATTATCATTTAGGTAGTCCCGATACCGCTCGAAATGTGGCTGGAATGCACTTATGGTACGACAGTGGCTTCGACGATTATTATAATGATGCACGAACAGTGGTGAAAATTAATGCGCTACTAAGATTTATTTCATTCGGATATTATGAAGTGCATGTAGTATTCATGAATTGTATTTCATACTTAGGACTATTGTGGATTTACAGAGTATTCTTTAAAGATATGACAATCACCGGATGGAAGAATATTGCCATTCTAAGTGTAGGATTTCTAACTCCATCAGTATTAATGTGGGGTTCTGGATTACTAAAAGAACCTATAGTATTGTTTATGGTGGGAATTATATTGCGATTAACACAACTATCAACAGAGAATATGCGAATTCGATATTTTATTTATTTTCCATTGATAGTATTTTTGTTTTTGATTATTAAGATGTACCTCTTCGCTATATTGATGCCTGGTATTATTGGAATTTTCTTTTCTAAATATTCATCACATAAAAGGCAGACAAATTTTATAATCGTTACTTATTTGCTAGCACTGATCGCAATGCTAGGAGTTGGGTATTATCATCCCAATTATGATCTTCCTGCTTTGTTATTCGGAAAGCAATTGAATACTTATCGTTTCGCTGTATATATGAATGCAGGTTCGGTGGTGCATCCCGTAGCCTTTGCTCCCAACTGGATCAGTTTTGTAAAACATATTCCCGAAGGAATTTGGTTTGCCTTTGCACATCCTTATCCAACTGAATTGAAGCAGTGGTGGATGTTCCCTTTCTCGTTTGAAGCAATATTCATTTTGAGTTTATATGCTGCATGTTTTTATATTGACCGATGCAAGTATATTTACTCCAATTCATTTCATGTGTATGGAATTATTGTGGCACTGGGATTATTATTGTTAATTGGATACACTAATCCTGTCCTTGGAAATATAGTTCGATACCGCATGGTGTCGATGTTATTGCTAGCTGTAATAGGCTCGGCTTCTTTATTAAGGTCCTTGTCTAATTCTTCTAGTCCAAATAGTACAATAAGTGAGAAATAAATGTTTCTTTGTAGTATTATAATCGAATTATGAATTTATTCAGAAAGAAAAACATCCATCAGATATTAAAGCAAGTGGCTGAAGGCGAAGCCGACGGACATGGTTCGTTGAAAAAACACCTTGGTGTTCGCGACCTCACTGCTTTTGGAATTGCAGCGATCATCGGTGCAGGGATCTTTAGTACCATCGGACAAGCAGCGGCAGATGGCGGACCTGGAGTAATCTTCTTATTTATTTTTACCGCAATTGCATGTGGATTCGCAGCATTCTGTTATGCTGAATTCTCGAGTATGGTTCCTGTGAGCGGATCGGCTTATACTTATTCGTATGTAGCCTTCGGCGAACTTTTTGCATGGATCATAGGTTGGGCATTAATCATGGAATATGCTATCGGAAATATTGTAGTAGCAATTTCTTGGTCGGGATATTTTTCTTCGTTGCTCGAACATATTCATTTGCCTTTCGGGGGATTTGAAAATGGAATTCATTTGCCTGAATGGTCGGGTATCGATTACTTCTCTGCTCGACGTGCTTTCGAAGCTGCTAATGTTGCAGGTGCTGATGTTGCATTGAAATCTACTGAAGGATATTTAGCGTGGATTTCAGCGCCAGTAATCGGAGGATTAAAAATAATTTTCGATATCCCTGCTTTGGTAATAAATGTGCTTATCACTTGGTTGGTATATAGAGGAATTAAAGAAACTAGAAATGCCTCTAATATCATGGTGGGTATTAAATTAATAGTGGTTGTAATGGTTATTGTTTGCGGATTCTTTTATGTTGATACAGCTAATTGGTCGCCGTTTATGCCAGAAGGGATTTCAGGAGTACTCGCAGGAGTTTCTGCGGTGTTCTTTGCGTATATCGGTTTTGATGCGATCTCTACTACTGCTGAAGAATGTCATAATCCTCAACGCGATTTACCTCGAGGAATGATGTATTCAATAATTATTTGTACTGTATTGTATATTCTTATCGCGTTAGTTCTTACAGGAATGGTTAACTACAAACAACTAGCCGTAGATGATCCGTTAGCATTTGTGTTTAGTAAAGTAGGGTTGCATTGGATCAGTGGTATTATTGGTATAAGTGCAGTTGTTGCTATGGCAAGTGTGATGTTAGTGTTTCAATTAGGGCAACCAAGAATTTGGATGAGTATGAGTCGCGATGGATTATTGCCGAAAGCTTTTGCAAGTGTACATCCCAAATTCGGAACACCAGATTTCTCTACTATAGTTACAGGATTGCTAGTTGGAATTCCTTTGTTTTTTATTGACATGGATACGGTTGTAGATTTATGTTCAATTGGAACTTTATTTGCATTTATATTGGTATGCGGAGGAGTGTTAATGCTGCATAATCATCCTGATTTGCCTCGGAAATTTAGAGTTCCTTACTTCAACGGACAAATAATTGTTCCAGCTACTTATGTAATAGTTTGTGCGTATTTAGGAATGAATCAACAACTATGGTTACACGATCATGTTAATCCTTTAACTAACGTTGACGCCATACCGATGTTTATCTTTTTCATTGTATATGCGATAATGGCGTATTTCAGTGCGAAAAACAAACTGTCGTTAATACCAGTGTTGGGGATATTAACTTGCTTGTATTTGATGGCTCAAATTCATGTACATAATTGGCTAGGATTTACAATCTGGCTGATCATCGGATTGATCATCTATTTTGCTTATGGATATAAGCACAGTAAGTTAAATAAAGCGAATATTTAAATCTAATGACAATTTCACTAAAGATTCACTTTGGCGAATTGATTGAAAATAAAAATAAAGAAAATGTCTATTGCCTTAATAACTGGTGCAACTTCCGGATTCGGAAAAGCCATCGCTTTAAAATTTGCTGAACACGGATATGATGTAATTATTACCGGTAGGAGAGAAGAGCGTCTAAATCAATTGGAGCATATCATTAAAGATACGTACGATGTAAAAGTATTTTCTTTATGCTTCGACGTACGTGATAAAGTGAAAACAGAAGAAGAACTAAATGCACTTCCCCACGACTGGAAAGAAGTAGATGTATTGGTAAATAACGCTGGGCTAGCATCGGGACTATCTACCATTCAAGATGGAGATATTAACGATTGGGAATTGATGATTGATACCAATGTAAAAGGATTGTTGTATGTAAGTAGAACAGTTATGCCATGGATGGTGAAGCGCAACAAGGGACATATAATCAATATCGGATCAATTGCCGGAAAAGAAGTATATCCGAAAGGAAATGTTTATTGCGCAACGAAACACGCTGTAGATGCAATTAGTAAGGCAATGCGCATTGATATGTTACCTCATGGAATTAAAGTAACTGCTATTCATCCCGGCGCAGCCGAAACTGAATTTTCACTCGTACGATTTAAAGGCGATGCTGATAAGGCAAAACAAGTATATAACGGAATCGATCCATTAGTTGCAGAAGATATTGCAGAAGTAGCCTACTTTGCAGCCTCTCGTCCGAAACATGTTGTATTAAACGATATTGTTATTACTCCACTTGCACAAGCTGCTGCTGCGTATGTGGAGAGGAAGGTTTAAACGATGCAGGATGCATGATACAGGACACAGGTTGTTCGCGAAAGGCTTTTGGAATTAGGCTTTAGGCAATTGACAAAAGGCAATAGATTTGGTCCGTATTCACTAATGTTTAAACGCCATTTCTTTTAAATGCAGCGAGGCGACGTTTTCGCAGCGCTTGTAGTGAATTTATATATGATTAAATAAACTTATGGGAGCTCAAATTGCGCAGCAATCCCCGCGTCCTAATATTTCCGGCTTCGCCGCCTCTGCGTTCTCTGTGCAAAGCAAAGCGCCTCCGCGGTCTCTGCGTTTAAAAAGTGCATCTCGTTTAAACAATGCATCTAGTTTAAATCGAAGAAACTTATGGGAGCTCAAATTGCGCAGCAATCCCCGCGTCCTAATATTTCCGGCTTCGCCGCCTCTGCGTTCTCTGTGCAAAGCAAAGCGCCTCCGCGGTCTCTGCGTTTAAAAAGTGCATCTCGTTTAAACAATGCCTCTCGTTTAAATTGAAGTTACTTATGGGCAAAAAAATAGCGCAGCAATCGCTGCTACCGCAAAATCATCCGTAGCATACCGCGCGACAAGCCATTACTTTGTTAACGCTGCGTTTAAACAATGAATCTCGTTTAAATTGAATAAATCCAAAATCCAAAATTCCTAATCCAAAATTAATTTCATTTTCCTTGTGGGATTTTTCCCATCAATTGCAACGCCTGCTTCGGATCAGTTCCACTTTTTACAGCTAATTCAATAGCGTGATTCAATGCTTTTCTTGCTTCGGGATATTTTTCGTTTCGATAGTAAACACATCCTAAAGTGTAGTTGTTTTTGTAAGTGTCCATTAATTCTACCGCACGTTGTGACCAGCCTTCGGCTTTAGTTAATAAATCTCGATCATTGATTCGTTCCGAAAAGTTAAAAGCGACATCATTTAATCTACGATAATCGTCTTTTGCATATTTCTCAACAAAGATTACTCCTAACTTTCCGTATTCATCCCATTGGCCTTTAAGTTTGCAACGGTTTAAGTTGGCGAAAGCAACAATTTTATCTGCAAGATCAAGTTTCGATGCTGTTAATTTCGCAATGATGCTATTGTATCCATTGGTATCGACCATTTGCACTTTCATCATCAATGCATTTATGTACAAGCCAATGATTTTATTATCGATTGAGTCGGCTGTGAATTTAGCAGCATATTCTTCACGATGATTCATTACCGTTTTCATACATGGTTGCTCTATATCACGAAAAAGGTCGTACATGATTCTCCAGCTGGTTGAGGTTGTAAGTTTGTCCTCTGGAATCATCGTTAAATAGTTACTGATTAAAGGTTGATTATCCATGCCCGCACGATCAACCATTTTAAAGTAATCCCATGTTTGTTGAGGTGTTAATTTGCCATCACGGTATTTGTAAATGAATGTCCTTAATTGCTTCGTAGAATCTATTGCATCTTTACCTAGCTGAATAAAATCTTGCGCATCTTTTTTGCCCGATAATCGATGTAACATCTCTCCATCGGAATTAAAGAATACCATTGTAGGGAAATTCTTTGCACGTAATTTTTGATTTAACCCTTTACCTTCTTTTTCTAAATCGAGTTTAATACAAACGAAATTTTTATTGTAAAAATCACCAACAGCCTCCAATGGAAGTACACTGTCTTTCATGGCTTCGCAGAAATGACACCAAGTGGCAAAGCCGAAAAGAAAAACAGGTTTATTTACTTCTTTACTTTTTAGTAATGCTTGTTCGTAACTGAGGGGTTGAAATTGAATTCCTTTGTCTTGGGCATTTGTATTAAAGACACTAAAAATTATAAGGAAGAGTAAGCAGATTTTTTTCATTTCGGGGTTTCGCTTTTTGAGGCACTGCAAAGTTACGGTAAACCTTGCTTTATGTCGATGAGAGTAACATGAAATTCAAATTAGTTGAATCTAAGTATGGTTGAATAATTGACATGAGATTAAAAGATGGTTCAAGGATTGTATGGAGTGTTAAATATTTAAAATCAATTAGTTGCATGTTAGTGTAATGGTGAGGAATTCTATTTTGGCGAAATAGCTGAGGTGTTTTCAAAGACTAAATGATGATTTTGTCTTCTGAAATAGATTGAGTAATTGAGAAATATTAATCATAGATATTTTGAAATAGTACCAATATTTGGTACTTTTACTTAAAATTCACGGTTATGAGCAAAAACACTTCAATTACTTTAGGTAGTTATTTTGATGAATTTATTCGTGGTATTATAAGCGAGGGACGTTATAATAATGCTAGCGAGGCGGTTCGTGCAGGGTTAAGGTTGTTGGAAGAGGAAGAGAAGAAAATTGTTGCATTGCGGCAGGCAATCAATGAAGGAGTTGATAGTGGAGTTGCTAAAAACTTTGATGCTGATGTGCATTTGAAATCTTTAAAAGCTAAAAGAGCTAAGAAGAAGTAAATGGCCTCGTTTAAGTTAACTAACAAAGCAGTTGCTGATCTTTCCGAAATATGGGAATATACTGTAGAGCAGTGGTCAGAAAAGCAGGCCGATAAGTATTATAAACTACTAATCGATGGTTGCTCAGAAATTGCAAAAAATGCACTAAAAGGAAAATCTTATTTTGATGTTTATCCCGGTGTCCTAGGTCGACAGTTTTCTAAACATATCATCTTCTATCGCATTATTTCTCCCAAATCTATTTTGATTATTAGAATTCTTCACGAACAAATGGATTTGAAGGCTCGCTTAGAGAAGTAAATAACGATTGTGAATATTTGAATTATCTAAATTTTCGGTTAGGCTATGACGTTAGATTGTTTTCTATTTGACAATTTAAATGAAAAGTATATTTCCTTCTTCTTAATATTTTATTGCCAATTGCGAAAATCCTAATCATTGGACTAGATTCGAAGGTACTAAGCAATAGGGTAATTGCCATTTTCGCTGATTTCCGATTGGCTTAATTACGGCATTTCCTTCACAATCAATAAATTGATTCATGTTATTGCGTTTTAATACCCTTAATTCTCCTTGCTTGATTTTCTCTAAAATATGGAATTTCAATGTTTCTGCATCTTTAATTTTTTGGTCGCTTACCATTCCTATTCCGATTCGGTTATTATACAAATCCATCAAACAAGATATGCTGTCTTGTAAAACAGCATCTTCTGTTAACCCTTTATCAAATTGTTCTCGGTTGCCTTTCTCATGCGCTTCTCCTAGCGATAGCGCTTTCTTGCTACCTATTTTTTGAGCGCACAATGCCATCCAATAACAATGTCGGAAGGCGTCGGCTGTCCCGCCGTTGAATAAAGTATCAACTAGGTTCTTTCTAGAATACTCTATTACTTCTTTTCTGACGATTGAAGTGATGCTTCTGACTTTCAAAGCAGCGTGAGGATGTTGTCGTACCCACCGCTTTTCAGCTTTAGGTAAAGCCCTATATTGCTTCAATACCGACTGACTTCGGCTACTCGTAAACGTTAGCGTCAACAATAAAAATATGACGTATCGAGCGTTCATTATCGCGTAGCGAAAAACATAGATGCTTTTCCTAATGCAAATCCAATGAATTGCAATTGTTCTTGCTTATTGTCGGTTTCTCCTGCTAAACTAGTTCTGAATCGATCCCACAATAGTTCTTCTGCATCGGGAGTAGGAATGCAATAATATTCCGGTGCTCCTCTTAGCTTGCTATAAACCATAATAAGCGCACATGGCTTAGTATCACCAGGACGATATAATCCTTTGAAGGAAGCTTTACGATCGCCATACTCAAATTCTTTGATGTTGCTGATTTTATAACCTTTCTTAATTTCTACACCCATCTGTAAGTACATTTTGTATCCTACAGAAGCCATATTGAATTCTTCTTCAGTTGTGGCAGCAATTGATTGTGCCATTGATACGCTTCCCGTAATGAGTAAGCAAAGGAGGAGTACTAACTTTTTCATTTTTTTATTCTTTCTTTCTTATGCAAATATACTGTTGTTGTTTCTGTTTGCAAGACTTACCTTGCTGTTTTGGTTTTGCTCCATGGTTTTATCTGCCAGGTTACTTCTCCTGTACATATTACGTTGCCTTTACTGTCATTTATGTCTACAATGAGGGTGCAAAGTGCCGCATCTTCTGTACTTAACGTCTTTTGAATTGCAGAAATTGTGCCCTCAGGAAGAGAGTAGGTGGCAGTTACATTTTCTTTTGCCTGATATTGATAATTTACTTTTAACTCCTTTAAAATAACCCGATAAGTTCTTTGGTCAAAGGTTCTGGCAAGTGTTAGTCCGCAGCTATATTCGCAGAGCGTCGCTAATGCACAGGCATGAATACTATTAACATGATTCTTATTTCTTCGGATATACGGTGCCGTTATGCTGATGCTGTTTGTAGTAACCTTCGAAATTTTGAAGCGATGTGGTGAATTAAAGGGAATCATATTCTTTAATCCGATGTTTAGCATCATCAGTGCAAACGGCGATTGCTCCGCTTTTTTTAGCAGCGTTGAAGGGTCAAACATAACTAACTAAATTTTCTGTTTAGGTTTTGTATACTCTCAAAACTTTCTTTTATAAGTCGATCGGTAATTTCTTCGCATCCTCTGATGTCATGAATCAATGCACTGCTTTGTCCTGCACTCCATAGGTTATTGTAATTCCCTGGCTTAATAGCTTCTTCAAGTTTTTTCATGCCTCTTACTTGTGTCAACATCTTGAAATATTTCTTAGTGGTGGCATTGTTGTTCATCCACTTTTCAATACTATTCTGATGTAATCCGATTTTCTGAACGTAAGGTGTATTGATTACCGCACATGGCGTGCCACTTAATCGCTCAGTAAGTACTATGTCTTCCATCCCTGAAGCCACAACTGCTTCTTTATAGGCCTCACTGACTCCTGCCTCTTTACTTGCAAGATAGCGTGTTCCTATACTAACTCCTTCAGCCCCTAAACTTAACGCGCTCACGATTCCCGCACCGGTGGCTATGCCTCCTGCTGCTACAACCGGAATTGTCGGGAATTTTTCTTTTAATGCAGGGATTAGTACTGAAAACGGATAAGGTCCCGCATGTCCCCCTGCCCCTTGGCAAACGGCAATAAATCCATCGGCACCCAGAGAAGCACATTTTTCTGCATGCTCTAAATTGGTCACGTCACAATATACTTTTCCTCCGTAAGCGTGAGCTCGTTCTATAACTTCTTTCGGATTTCCTAAGCTGGTAATATAAAATGGAACCTTCCCTTCAACGCAGATATCGAGATGTTTGGGGTACAGGGGATTCGATTTCTGAACAATGAGGTTCACACCGAAACTGCCTGCATTTGATTGGTTATTTCGATAGGCATGTAAACGATCTATTACATCCTTCAATTCATTCTCTTTGCGATAGTTCAATGTAGGGAATGTACCCATGATTCCGCTGCGTATTGCTGCTTGGATCATTGCCTCATTCGACACCAAAAACATGGGTGCCATAATGATCGGGAAATTGAGACTATTCTGCTGACTGAAGTTCGTGGTGATCATGAATTAAGATAAATAATTGGTGATTCAATTTTACTCAACTATATTTGACATAAAGCTAAGAAATTCTAGATGATGTCTGTTACCCGTTTGTTTGATCTTGTTGACCGTTATAAACAACTTTATCCTCATAAAAAGGATTCGCTGGCCGCCAAAATTAATGGTAGTTGGCAGACGGTTAGTTCGGAGGAGTTTACCTCTAGTGTAGAGAATATCAGCTACGGATTGCTGGCTTTGGGAATGGAAAAGGGCGATAAGTTTGCTTCGCTGAGTAATAATCGTCCTGAGTGGAATTTCCTCGACCTAGGTGCCATGCGTATCGGCGGAATTCATGTCCCAATTTATACCACCCTCGCCGATGAAGACCTTCGTTTTATATTGAAGGACGCAGAGGTGAAATTCATTTTTGTTTCTAGTAAGGAGTTATTCGAAAAGGTGAGTGCAGCTGTTAAAGATCTAGAGGGCATTAAGGCGATCTATTCTTTCGATGAGGTGCAAGGAGCAAAACATTGGACCGAAATAAAAGCTTTGGGAGCACAAAACCCTAATCCTTCGAAAGTGGCTGAAATAGCTGCTACTATCGGAGCTCATGATTTGGCTACATTGCTTTATACGAGCGGAACAACGGGAATTCCGAAGGGAGTTATGCTATCGCATGATAATATTATCAGTCAATTAATAGCTGCTCAATATTTGGCGCCAGTTGATGTAAATAGTAGAGCATTGAGCTTTTTGCCATTAAATCACGTTTACGAACGTGTGTTGACGTATTTGTATTTCTATCTCGGTGTGTCGGTTTATTATGCCGAGAGTATCGATAAGGTAGCAGATAATTTGAAAGAAGTACAACCTGAAATTTTCGGTTGTGTGCCTCGATTGTTTGAAAAGGTTTATGATAGAATTGTAAACAAAGGAAATGAACTGACAGGCATCAAAAAGAAATTATTCTTCTGGGCGCTCGACCTCGGATTGAAATATGAAACTAATGGAGCTAACGGTTGGGTATATGAGAAAAAGTTAGCCATTGCTCGAAAACTTATTTTTAGTAAGTGGCAAGAGGCTTTAGGAGGGAAGGTGAAGGCTGCAGTTTCGGGCGGAGCAGCATTGCAACCACGTTTGGCTCGAGTATTTTGGGCGGCTGGAATTCCGATTTTAGAGGGCTACGGATTAACAGAAACTAGTCCGGTGGTTTCGGTGAATACGCTAGAGCCTGGCGGACTAAAATTCGGTACCGTAGGTAAGTTGCTCGATAAAGTAACGGTGCGTATAGCCGAAGATGGTGAGATCTTGTGTAAAGGTCCAAATTTGATGTTAGGATATTATAAACGTCCTGATTTAACTGCCGAAGTAATCGACAGCGAAGGCTGGTTTCATACTGGAGATATAGGAGTTTTTGAAGATGGTGTTTATCTGAAAATTACCGATCGCAAAAAAGAAATCTTCAAGACCTCGGGAGGTAAGTACATCATACCTCAACACATCGAAAATAAGTTGAAGGAATCACGTTTTATAGAGCAAGTGATGGTAGTAGGAGAAGGGAAAAATTTTGCTGCTGCTTTAGTCGTTCCATCGTTTCCGTTTTTATTGGAATGGTGTACGCGCAAGGGAATTCAAATTCCTGATTCGAACGCAGAGTTAATTAGAATTCCTCGAATCAAAGATCGCATCATGAAAGAAGTCGAGATCGTTAATCAAACTTTAGGCAACTACGAAACCATCAAAAAGATTGAACTCCTTCCTCGCGAATGGACCGTCGATGCTGGCGAATTATCTCCGAAGTTAAGCCTGAAGAGAAGAGTGATTATGGAGAATAATAAGGAGGCGGTGGAAAACATATATTGTTCTTAGTTCTTAGTTCTTAGTTCAGCAAAGCTGATTTGAGATAGTCGAATATCTAACAAATTTTTATATCTGCTTTGCAGCTTAATCCGCATCGCGAAACTATGAACTATGAACTATGAACTAAGAACTAGAAACTAAGAACAAAAAAGCCCCGCTTCCGCGAGGCTTTTTTTAAATATTCCCTTGTCCTAATAACACTATCGGATTTTCCAGCAATGCTTTTAGCGTATTGAGGAATTTCGATCCTACTACGCCATCGACTACTCGATGATCGCAGCTTAGTGTTACCTTCATCACGTTGCCCGGTTGTACCATTCCGTTTTTAACAACAGGAACTTGTTTGATACCGCCTACAGCTAAAATACATGCATCCGGTGGATTAATAATTGCAGTGAATTCTTCGATATTATACATTCCTAAGTTAGAGATGGTAAATGTGTTTCCTTCCCAATCTGCAGGTTGTAATTTTTTATCTTTTGCTTTTTGAGCGTATGATTTTACTTCGGTTGCAATTTGTGTAAGTGTTTTGCTATCCGCGTAGCGAACAACAGGAACTAATAGTCCATCTTCAACAGCAACCGCGATACCAATATTGATATGATTGTTATAACGGATTCTATCGCCTAACCACGATGAGTTAACTGCAGGATGCTGACGTAATGCGCTAGCAACTGCTTTCACTACGAAATCGTTGAAAGAGATCTTTACTGATGCGACTTGGTTTACACTTTCACGAGCATGTACAACGGCATCCATATCGATATCCATCGTTAAATAAAAATGCGGAGCAGTAAACATACTTTCGCTTAAGCGACGAGCAATTGTTTTTCTCATCTGCGATACCGTTACCTCTTCAAAGCTTTCTGAAGTAACCGCATTAGGAGCGAAGGCAGCTGTTTGCACAAATGTTCCCGGTTTAAACCACTCGATATCGCGCTTAACGATACGTCCGTGATCTCCCGATCCTTTTAACATCCCAAGGTCGATTCCTTTTTCTTCTGCTAAGCGTTTCGCTAAAGGAGATGCTTTCATGCGATCGTCGCTACTCGTTGATGCAGTAGCCACGGGACGAGCAGGAGTAGCTGCTACAGGAGTAGGAGCAGGTGTCGCAACAGGAGCAGGCGCTTGTGCTTGTGCAGCAGGTTGTGCTGGCGCAGGAGCTGCAGGAGCAGCAGCAGCAGCATCTTTCGCTTGTTCTGAAGCTAATAACTCTTTATAATCTTCACCAGCTTTACCCATGATAGCTAAAATGCCATCAACAGGAGCAGCCTTTCCCTCTTCAACACCGATAAATAACAAAGTTCCGGTACTGTAACTTTCAAATTCCATTGTTGCTTTATCGGTTTCGATTTCAGCAACTAATTCGCCACTCTTCACAGCGTCTCCAACTTTCTTATGCCATTTCACTACAACACCTTCTGTCATAGTATCACTCATCTTCGGCATTCTAACTATTTCCGCCATTTCTTCTGTTTAATTTGGGTAATATATTTTTTGCATTCCTAATTTCGGATATGCACAAACGTTAGTGATTATTCGATAATGTAAGGGTAATCGGTTTGGTCGTACACATCTTTGTACAACTCCGATGCATCAGGGTAAGGCGACTCTTCTGCGAACTTCACGCTGTCTTCAACGATGTCGTTGATTTTTGCATTGATTGCTTCAATTTCCTCTTCTGTAGCGAATTTATTTTCGATGATGGTAGCTTTTACCATTTCGATTGGATCTTTCGCTTTATAGCCTTCTACTTCTTCTTTCGTTCTGTATTTCGCAGGGTCACTCATTGAATGTCCGCGGTAGCGATACGTATTCATCTCTAAAAACATCGGGCCTTTGCCTGAGCGAGCATGATCAACTGCTTTTGTCATTGCGTCGTGAACAGCTTCAACGCTCATTCCGTCAACAGGAAAACTAGGCATATCGTATGCTAATCCCAATTTATAAAGGTCGTGTACGTTAGAAGTACGCTCTACTGATGTTCCCATCGCATAAGCGTTGTTTTCAACAATGAATACTACAGGTAATTCCCATAACATTGCCATGTTGAATGCTTCGTGTAACGCTCCCTGTCGAACTGCTCCGTCGCCCATGTAACAAACCGTTACTAATCCGGTGTTGTTGTATTTATCGGCAAAAGCTAAACCTGCACCTAAAGGAATTTGTCCTCCTACAATACCATGTCCACCGAAGAATTTCTTCTCTTTACTGAACATATGCATCGAGCCGCCTTTCCCTTTCGAACAGCCTGTTATTTTACCGTATAATTCGGCCATCACTTCACGAGCAGTAATTCCTTTTCCTAATGCATGAGCATGCTCACGATAAGCAGTGATCATGTTATCTTCAGGCTTAAGCACGGAAATAGCTCCCGCAACTACGGCTTCTTGTCCGATGTATAAATGGCAGAATCCTTTGATTTTCTGCATTCCGTAAAGCTGTCCAGCTCTCTCTTCAAAACGACGCATTAACTGCATCTCTTCGTACCATTTCAGGTACAACTCACTGCTGTGTTTCAGCTTGCTCTTTTTTGCTTTGGATGTAGTTGTTTCCATTGTTTCGCAAAAATAAGCGAAACGGGAATACAAAACTGAGAATTGTCAGTTTTTAGGAGGGTAAATAGTGCTACCTAAAGTGACATGAAATTGGGCGTTTTTACAGCGTCCTCAGAATTGAAATTCTGGTCTAAATTTATGGTATTCCATTAAAATTCATCGGCTTAGCCGACTTTGTGCTCTCTGTGTAAAGCAACGCGACTCTGTGTCCTCCGTGGTTAAGGGAAAAGCAAAGCTCCCTCGATATCCAGTCTTACATCATGCTATCTGCACTAAATAAGAACGGTAGTAAATTCTTAACGCTCTCAGAAACAATGTATTTGCCTTGGCCAGCTTCCATAATTAGTCGGATGTTTTGTCCGTAGCGTTGCTCGTATTCTGCCATAACTTGGCGGCAGTCGCCGCAAGGACTCACGGGCACCGATGGTAACTTTTTTCCTTCTGGATAGGCAGTGATCGCAATAGCCTTAATTTTTTCACCAGGATGCTGGGCACCGGTAGCGAAAAAGGCTACGCGCTCGGCACATAGTCCTGAAGGGTAAGCCGCATTTTCTTGGTTGTTGCCTCGAATCACTTTTCCGTTATCGAGTAATACAGCGGCACCGACATGAAAATGAGAGTAAGGAGCGTATGCATCATCGGCAGCTTTTTTAGCTTCTTCTACCAATAGTTGATCGGCTTCAGGTAATTTTTCTAATGATTCGTATTCTTCAAAAGTACTATCGAGAGTTATTGTGCGCATAAAAGTTTATTGGGGGAGGAAAGATAGGAAGAAATTTTGGATTTGGAATTTGGGATTTTAGATTTCGCAAAGCGAGTGTTGATTGGCCGCAGATGACGCTGATTTGAATGGTTTACGCTGATTTTTCGTTTACGACGCCGATTTACTTCTTTCAGGTTTCTTATTCAAGAACCAGTTTTAAGTAGAACGCTGATGCGCTCCGACTGTGCAAGCACATCGGAGCTAAAAGGATTTTAAAGGGATTTAAAAGGATGGCTGGCGCGGATGGTAGCTGACGCGTTGATTGAATAGGATTATGCTAATGTTATCTTCAATTAATACTGTTTGTCATTAAATGAAATTCATGTTTGATGTGAATCTTATTTTAAAACAAAAAGCGTAACAAGATTCAATTTGAAATCTTATTACGCTTTTAACTTTTTATCAAAACCGACTTGTTGCCGAAACTCTATCAGAACAAATGGGGTTCAAAAAAAACGCAGTCAAAGAACTACACGCATTTTTGATTTACTCTTCCCTCAGCTTCGCCTTCGCCGCCTCCGCGCCCTCCGCGCCCACCGTGTTAAGCGCAGCGCCTTCGCGCCCTCTGCGTTTAAACAAAAAGCAAAGCGTTTAAACAAAAAGCAAAGCGCCCTAAATTCGGCTTCGCCGCCTCCGCGTCCTCGGTGTAAAGCGCAGCGCCTTTGGGGTCTCTGTGTTTAAATAGAAGGCAACGCACCAAACGCAATCGCTCCTTCCACCACGGCTTCGCCGCCTCCGCGCTCCCCGCGTTTAAACAAAAAGCAAAGCGTTTAAACAAAAAGCAACGCGCCCGAAATTCGGCTTCGCCGCCTCCGCGCCCACCGTGTTAAGCGCAGCGCCTTCGCGCCCTCCGCGTTTAAACAAAAAAGCAAAGCGTTTAAACAAAAAGCAAAGCGCCTTTTAGTGGAAATACTCTTTCATCCTCTCGAAGAAACTCTTATCCCCCTTCCCCGGCTTCGGTTTAAAGTTCTCTGAGTCTCTAAGTTTTTCTAATGCTTTCTTTTCATCCGAGCTGAGTTGTTGTGGTGTCCATACATTGATGTTTACCATTAAATCTCCTCTAGAATAACTATTAATTGCAGGGATTCCTTTTCCTTTTAGTCTTAGTACTTTTCCTCCTTGTGTTCCGGCATCAATTTTAATTTTTGCCTTGCCTTCAAGTGTTGGAATTTCTACTGATGTTCCTAATGTAGCGTCGATAAAACTGATGTATAAATCATACATCAAATGATCTCCGTCGCGTACTAAATTGTCGTGCGGAATTTCTTCAATCACGATTAATAAATCGCCGGGAATGCCTCCGCGTTCAGCAGCATTTCCTTTGCCGCTTACCGTCAATTGCATTCCTTCGCCAACTCCAGCAGGAATATTAATAGTGATTACTTCTTCGGCTTGTTGAGTTCCGTTTCCGTGACAAGCTTTACACTTGCTAGCAATTGTTTGTCCTTCGCCATTACAAGTCGGACAAGTGGTAATAGTTTGCATTTGTCCGAGGAAGCTATTCGTCACGCGACGAACTTGCCCTGATCCTTTACAAGTACCGCAAGTATGAAAAGCACCCGATCCTGCTTGAGCCCCAGAGCCGCCGCAAGTATTACAAGCAACAGCCTTATTTACTTTTATTTTTTTCTCTACTCCATGAGCAATTTCATCGAGTGTAAGTTTTACTTTGATGCGAAGGTTGCTACCACGATTTACGGCTCTACGTCCGCCGCCTTGTCGTCCGCCGCCACCTCCAAAGAAGCTCTCAAACGGATTGCCACCACCACCGAAGATATCACCAAACTGGCTAAAGATATCATCCATGTTCATATGCTGTCCGCCGTAGCCGCCACCTGCTGCGCCACCCATTCCGGCATGACCGAATTGATCGTAGCGAGCCTTCTTGTCGGCGTTACTTAGTACTTCATATGCCTCAGCAGCCTCTTTAAAATGCTCCTCAGCCTCTTTATTACCTGGATTTTTATCAGGGTGATACTTCAAAGCCATCTGACGATAAGCCTTCTTGATCTCTGCCTCAGAAGAACCTTTCGTTACTCCTAAAATTTCGTAATAATCGCGTTTTGCCATGACTTATTAATTTCCGACTACCACCTTAGCGTAGCGGATCACTTTATCATTTAAATAATAACCTTTTTCGAGCACATCAACCACCTTACCCTTCTGCGACTCATCGGCAACGGGGATATTGGTGATAGCCTCATGCATATCCACGTTAAACTCCTCACCCATAGCGACCATCACTTTTAATCCGCGTTGCTCAAGTGTAGAAATTAATTTATTGTGAATTAGCGTAACTCCCTCTTTAACAGGGCTGTCGGCTGCAGTTTCCATCGCTTTCATTGCACGATCGAAATCGTCGAGCACAGGAAGGAGAGCTGCTAAAGTATCAGAGCCGGCCGATTTAATGAGGTCGGAACGATCTTTTAGAGCACGTTTTTTATAATTCTCAAAATCGGCATAAAGGCGGAGGTAATTATCCTTCTGCTCTGCCAAGTCGGCAGTCAGTTTGGCAATCGGGTCCTCCTCGATAGGCATTTGCTCAGAAGCTTCTACTTCAGACTGAAGTTTAAGCTCATCGGCGGGATTTTGATCTATTTTTTGTTCTTCGGTTGGGTTTGTTTGATCCTGGTTCATGACACGTCTCTTGCCCGTAAAAGGGAATTTTATCTTCATTTTGTAGTGGACGCCTTAGGCAAAAATGTTGCCATGTATGCCTTCGGCGACATTTTGGCAGGCGAAGATAGGGAATTTTAGGGGTTTAAAGTTTGGGGTTTAATGCCTCCTGCGTTTACGGTTGGCTGTCGCGGTTTGGGCTGGCGCGGTTTAAGGGCTTGCCCTAAAGTGTGTTTTTTCAGCACTACTTTGGGGTTTCTCGAAGCGGATTTTGCGGCGAAGCCGATGGGGATTTTGGATTTTGTCCCGATAGCCATCGGGATTGGATTTCGTGATGAGGGTTGTGCAGAAAAGCCGATCATATGGTTCGAAAAAGGTTGTTAGAGGTAGAACGCTTTTGGTAAAATATTCTGAGATCGATTGTCTTAGATTATAAATATCTCCCAATTATTTTTCAACCAAATTGTTGATCGAAAGGGTCCTTGATAAATTTCCGTCTAGCACAAATCATCAGATGGACAACTTTAATCGTGCTTAAAATATGGGAATTGCCGACATGATAAAAAAGACGATTGAAATACTTAATACGTTGAAGGTATGATGCAAAAAATATTTAGGATACGATAGCATGTCTTTACCATAGAAATCCAATATATTTGTATAGAAGAAATAAATTATCTTCAAGACAGCGAGATTTGTTAAGTTCAGGATAAAAATTATTGCCTTTTTTAAGTTGGAAGTAACTTTTGACATACCCAAGGTAATACAACCGAACTCGATTGGTTTGTAAAATTAATTTAGAATATGGCGACTATTAAAATTCAAAGAACAAATGAATGCAACAACAGAATGCGAGATTATAAATTCTTCATTGATGGAAAACAAGTCGGGACAATTGCCAATGGGGAGACTAAAGAGTTTGTAACTGTATCCGGACAACATATTGTTAACGCAAAAATAGACTGTTGTAGCAGTCAAGATATTTCGATTGATGCTGACGAAAAAAAAACTAAAAACTAAAAAGTTGGTGGTTTTAAAAACGGTAACTGGTTAATGCCATTAGGACTTGGTATATTTTTTCTCCATGTTATTTTATCTATAACGATGGATTTTAACTACGCAATATTTTTAAATACACCGATCTTTTTTTTATTACTATACTATCTGACATTTGGACGTAAAAATTATTTGACTTTATACGAAAGTAAATGAATATTGACGACGACTCAGTAGAAGGAATTGCAATAGCTTAAATGAGTGATACGAAAATAAGATAGAGGCCTGCTCTGTAAACACATATAAGACGGCATATAGATTAATTCTCTATTTCAGCACTTGTTCACAATAGCGTTATTTATTGCAGATCTGAAAGGTGATCTTATATCGGAAAATGATAAAAGAAAAAGCCAATATCACAGACATTGAAATTTTAACGGAGATTACCCAAAAAGTCAAAGTCTCATTGAGGTTACTCGGATGAGCAAATGAAGTTATGGTCAGAATCATTAACAATTACTGAATTTTATGATTTGTCGAACGATGTCTTTAAATTGATTATAGCTAATATAGATATCGGCTACTAATCGTTTTTTTAAGAAGATAAAATGAGTATTAGACTAGATAATATTTTTATTTTGCCTGCCTTTGTTGGTAAAGGATTTGGACAGGTTTTAATGAAAGACTTTCTTACTCGAGTAAAAATACCCAATCTAGAAAAATCACTCTTGAAGCGGAACCCAATGCTGAATGTTTTTATGCGAAATTTGGATTTGTTACTATTGATCGAATCATCTATTAAAAATAGATACTAGCCAGCAATGGAGCTAAACATATACGAGGGAAATTAGCAAGGAAACCAATCTTGCCAAAGAGGCAAAAATAGAGCGTCAATATTTTCCTTAAAGTAAAAATAAATTAATTATCTTTACATTGCTTTTTGCAATTATTGATATTGATGATAATGGAGAGAATCGATATTCAACATTCTTTGAGACAGTGCAACCTCAAAAATAAACTTGAAAAATGAATATGAAATAGGCTTTATTTCAATTTAAATACTTCACATAGAAATCAAAAAGTTACTTCGGATAGTATTATGCTATATTAAAACAAAATGAAAAAATACATTATTTTACTGCTAGCAATCATTTCTATTCAAACAACGCTAAATGCACAGTGGACTTGGCAAGCATTACCTAATGCTCCTGTAAGTTGGAGATTTGACGATATGTATTTTTTGAATCCTCAAAAAGGTTGGGCGATAAATCCTTCTTACAATTATCTTTTCCCAAATCAATATGGCCGGGTATTTACTACTAATGATGCAGGTCAGACATGGACTTTGCTTTATGATTCTTCAACTACATTTATTAGATCGGTTGGCTTTGCTGATGATTTAAATGGTTGGTTTGGAAATTTAGGAGATTCTACAGCTACGCCTGATACGAATTTCCTTTATCAAACTACAGATGGAGGAAGTACTTGGCAAGCTGTAACAAATGTTACGGGAATTAAACCGAAAGGCATATGTGGTATATCAGTTGTTAATGATTCCATTATATATGCATACGGAAGATACTACGGGCCTGCTGTTTTGATGAAAACCATGGATATGGGTCAGTCTTGGATAACACAAAGTTTATCAACCCAAGCTTCAGGCTTAATTGACGGGTATTTTTTTGGTCCTGACACCGGGTTTATTACAGGCACATATGGTTCTCCACCAAAAGCATTGATTCTTTCAACGTTTGATGGTGGAGTATCATGGCAAGTTCGACATCAATCTTTAAGAAATCATGAAGCTGTATGGAAAATTGTTTTTCCCAGCAGAAACATTGGTTATGCCACTATTCAAAGTTACCTTGATGGTGTTGGCGCTTATCCTGATACAACTTATTTTTTAAAAACAACGGATGGCGGCTTAACTTGGCAGGAAAAAATATTTAAAACAAACGGATTCTATGAATTACAAGGCATTGGTTTTATTAATGATTCCGTAGGTTGGGTGGGAGGTGATTGTTGTTGGGCTTTCAACTATAAAACAATAGATGGTGGCAATAATTGGTTTCCTGATAACTCATTTGGCGTACAAGCTCCACCTTATAATGTATATGGGGGCTACGCAATTAACCGGTTTAGAAAGTTTGGTGATTCATTAATGTATGCAAGCGGAAATACAATTTATAAATTGCAAAACACTCAAACTGGAATTTCAACTAGTATTTCAAATGCAGATTCATTTATTACGCATCCAAATCCAACTAGATACAATTTTACAATTAGATTTCCGGAAGAAATAAAAATTGGATCAGTTGAAGTATTTACCGTTTTAGGCGAAAGGGTGTTTGCTGAACCTATTATAAGAAATTTAGAAAAAAATATCAATGTTGAAAATATTTTGTCAGGAATTTATATCGTGAAGATTTTCGATGGTGAGAATGTTTATAGCAAGAAATTAATAATTGAGCATGATTAAATTAAACAAATTATTGAAAGGAACGATTACCTAAAATTAAAAACCCTCCTTAATGTGAAATATTGTGTCCCAATAATAATTTAGTTGTTAATAAAGAATTAGTATAAAAGTTCAATTTCAGCTGTCTGCATTCCACTCTTCCATTGGATTAAAAACTTGTTCAAAAACCAAATTTCAACTTATGCCATTCAACGAAAGCACAGCACAAAGAATTAGAGAATTCTTTCTTAAGAACAACACTGACTTCTATGAGAAGAAAATGTTTAGCGGAGTTTGCTTTATGGTTGATGATAAGATGTGCTGTGGGACGCATATTGATAAAGAAACCGAACAAGATTATTTGCTTTGCCGAATTGGAGAAGAGGCATATGCCAGTGCTTTGGAAATGGATAATGTGATTCCCATGGAGTTTACCGGAAAACCTATGAAAGGTTATGTATTCGTTTTAGAAAATGGACATAGCAGAGCCAAGGATTTAGATTATTGGCTGGGATTGTGTTTGAAGTTTAATCCTTTGGCAAAAGCAAGCAAAAAGAAGTGAATTTCTGTTTAAAGGTCTTAAGCAGAAAAGCTACAGCTGAATTTATCATATATTCGTTAAGTATTAAGCCTTCTGTTTGTAAATTCTTCTTCGATTGTAGTTAGAGACCTTGTTGTTATGAGAAAATTAAGATGCAAGCAAATTTTTACAAACAAGTACATCCCAAATACTACTATGAAAAGAAAAAATAGTTTGCTCTTAATTATTCTTTTACTTATTGCTAGTATAATCAATGCCCAGCAACCTCATTTTAATTGGGTAAAGCAAGTAGGAAGCGAAATTCAAGTGAATTCAATGGCGAATGATAGTTTGGGTAATCTTTATATGACTGGAATATTTAGTGGTAGTCCGGATTTTGATCCTAATTCCGGTGTTTTGGTTTTAACTGATTCTGGTTTTGGCGATGTTTTTATTTCAAAGACTGATCCTTCTGGAAATTTGGTATGGGCCAAGCGTATTGGTGGGACATCTTATGATGAGGGTAAATCTATCGCTGTTGATGCAAATGGTAATTGTTATGTTGCAGGATTCTTTAGTTTGGATTCTATCGATTTTGATCCCGGAATAAATAATTATTTCCTGAGTTCTATTGGAGGTGAAAATTCTTTTGTGTTAAAATTAGATTCAAACGGGAATTTTATTTGGGCAAAACAAATTGAAAGTGCCTATGAAAATTATTCGAGGTCATTATCACTAGATCAACAAAATAATATTTTAGTTACAGGTCGTTTTGAAGGTACTGCTGATTTCGATCCTAGTGCGAGCATTGTAAATTTATCAGCAAATGCAAATGCTATTTTCATTTGGAAATTAGATGTAAATGGGAGTTTTATTTGGGTAAAGCAGATTGAAACAATTTTAACAAGAAGTCATTCAGTTGCAACGGATCCAACAGGAAATGTTTATTTAACTGGACTGTTAGTTGAAACGAATGATTTTGATCCTGGAACTGCGGTCTATAGCATGTCGAATACTTCTGCAGTAGGACATTCGCTTTTTATGCTAAAATTAAATCCAATGGGAGATTTTGAATGGGTCAAAAAAATCGATAACGTCGACATGCTTCAAAATGATAGAAGTGTAGTTGTTGATAGTATGGGAAATTCATATTATGGGGGATATATTTTAACCGCTACTGATTTCGATCCAAATATTGGCGTTCATACTGTTGTTCCGTCTTCTGGTAGCAATTACTTTCTTTTGCAAATTGATAGTAATGGAAATTTTGGTTGGGTAAATCAATTGTCAGATGTGAAAGGAATTGCATTGGATAATATTGGTAATATTTACACTTGTGGAAATAGTATTCAGAAGTTTGATGTAACAGGTAATAATCAATGGACTTCAAACAATAGTTTGAGTTCGCTTATTTCAATCACTGAAGGCAATGATATTTATACGAACGGTAATTTTTCGGGTACTTATGATTTTGATCCTGATAGTACAGTATTTAATATGACTAGTGGATTAAGTGGAAGTACATTTATTGAGAAACTAACGCCAAGTGTTCTTTCTGGAGTTGATGATGTTAGCCAATTTGAAAAGAAAGGTATTATATTCCCCAATCCAAGTAATGGTGTGTTTCAAATTCAAGGAGCTGAAAGTGGCGAATATATTCTTTATAATAGTCTAGGTTCTGTGGTTTTAAATTTACTAATTGACGCAAATCAATTTAATGTTATAGATAGTAGTCTGCTCGGTGGCGTAT
This sequence comes from Bacteroidota bacterium, assembly GCA_023251535.1. Taxonomy (GTDB): domain Bacteria; phylum Bacteroidota; class Bacteroidia; order AKYH767-A; family OLB10; genus CAINEC01. The sequence goes on along the minus strand of JAHEYP010000001.1, from coordinate 21,265 downwards.
ATTATCTGACGAGAGTAAATAAACCAAAAGAAGGAACAGTGATTTTAATTGTTCATTGATGATCCTAAGTAAATTTGATGTGTAGGACTTTCTTAGTTTTTTAGATTAATATTATTTGAATGATGTTCTTTATTAAATATTAGATTGTATTAGCTATTTGCTCACAATTAGTTGTGTTTTCTTGATTCCTATGCTCCGATTATCGCCATTTTACTTTGTCACCGAAGTGTATTATTTTAGCATGCATCTAAAGTGGATATCTTGAAACTTTAATTTCACCTAAAATTCAATTGAAATTCTCTTTTGTTATACGAAAATTTGATAAAATGAAAAATAAAGCCATTGCATTGAGTTTGCTTATGGCAAGTCTCATAACTATGCATTCTTGTAAAAAGGATAAGTCAGATACCGAAGCGGATAATGCACTTTATAGTGAAGTGGCATCTACTGGGTATAGCTATTATCAAAATGGTAATGTCTTGCCTAGAGTTTCCCCTAGTCCTCATGGGAATTTTAAATTACGCTTTAATGCGAAAGCTTTATCAGCTTTAGATAGTACGGGGGAGTTGCCGCCAGGAAGCAGTTTCCCGTCAGGTTCTATTATTGTGAAAGAAGTTTTTAGTGGAAGTAGTGTAAGTTTATATGCTGTAATGAAAAAGGATCCATCAAATGACAACGCAGGCAATGGATGGGTATGGGCGGAATTTAATCCTGATGGTTCAGCTGCTTTCAGTGTAGTGAAAAAGGGAGATGGATGCATAAGTTGTCATAGCGGTACTCCAAATAGAGATTTAACAAGAACGTTTGATTTACATTAATATGCTTGAAGAATTATTTTGTTTAGTCACTATAAAAATAAATCATAACATTATCATTTAGATCGAATTGTTTGGGTTCGGAATTTTCTTGACATTTGCTTCGAAAATGATATCTAAAGGTTGATCTATAAAATGTAATTGAATGAGAAATGTACTTGCTGTAAAAGAAATATTATTATTCTTTATTGATCATATTTATTTGACCAAATGATGAGTATTAATTCAGATAATAAGCAAACTCATACCGTCTCCTCTTTCCTCGAATTGGTAAATACTCCTTTTCAAGGAAGTGTAAATGCAATGTGTTGGAGTAGGGTGCTTGACGGTGATTTTGCGGAGATAGCGAATAAGTTGAAACAACGAGATGATATTGCGGTAATTGATGAGGAGGAATTATTGTCTTTATCTTTAAGCGAAAAAGGCATTGTTGCGCGTGATATTGTTTTGAATGATTTGCAGCTATTGCGCGATTATGGAGCGGCCCCAACTTTGAATTTGTTGAAATGTTACGAACGAGATGTGGAAAATCCTGGTTTCCCTACCGACGTTTATTCTTGGCATGTTGATCGTTCTCCAATTCCTACAAGTACTTTTTTATGTACGTATTACGGTGCTTCAAGTGATATTGTGCCGAATAGTCAAGCAGAAAAGAAAATTCTTGTCCCAGAAATTCGCCGTGAGCTCAGAAATTTATTTTCAGGTAACGATGATGAATTCGATGTGTTTTTGACTGAAAACTTTTATGATTTACATTATCAAGCTAAAGCTAATGCAAATATTGTTAATCTTGGCATCGGACATCTTTGGCGTTTAGCTGTCGATCATCCCGAAAGTAAAGTGCCGCCATGTATTCATCGTGCACCGAAGGAAAAAGTGGGTGAAAGCAGATTGATGCTGATTTGTTGAGTAATTAAAGAAGGATAGCCCCTTGCGTCGGAAATTCTTATGGATATTCATTTTGGTTGTTTAAGGATTAATTTGTTTGTTTGTGAATCTATTAACAACACTGTCTTTGTATGAACTTAAAATACATATCATTTAGTATTTCTATTGCTTTCATTTCCTGGATTTTGGGTATGATAGTAAATACATACGTTCGTAAAACTGATTTTTACAGTATCAGGTTGTCGAATCTAAATTTTATTGAATCAGACAAATTGAATAATAGCATTGGATTAAATTATTTTAAATGGATTGTTAAAAATTCATTTTTTAAATTCTTCAATCAAAAGATTAAGATTGACAGAAAAATTGAAAAAATTGATTTAGTAAATTTAAGAAACGAAATGACAAAGTCTGAAATTGATCATTTAATTGCCTTTGTTTTCGTGATTATTATAGCAGTGATAAAATCAATCAAATTTGATTTAATTTTTGGAATGACAATTATGATGGTTAATGTTTTGATGAATTTATATCCTTCATTGTTGCAGCAAGAAAATAAACGACGAATTGATAAATTAATCCAAAGAATATAATCAACATTTATTGCAACTTAAATACTTTTATTTTCATTATGCGAAAAGTTAGAGCCGCCATCAACATGACTCTCGATGGATATTGTGACCATACTTCTGTTACCCCGGACGAAGAAATACATCAACATTTTGCCGATGTTTTAGATGGAGCGGGTGTGATTCTTTATGGAAGAATTACTTACCAGCTTATGTTGTTTTGGAAGTCTTTGATTGACCATCCTTCTGGAGAAAAATCGATGGATGATTTTGCAATAGCTATTGATAGAATCCCCAAAATAGTTTTTTCGAGAACGATGAGGGATTCAGGATGGGGGAGTGCCACGCTCGCAACAAAACCACTTGAAGAGTTTGTAATGGAGTTGAAGCAGCAACCGGGAGGTGATATATTGGTCGGTTGCAGAAGTCTTATCATTCAACTTTTGAAAGCGAAATTGATAGATGAATTACAGATATGTGTTCATCCTGTTATAGCAGGCGGAGGATTACCTTTGTTTGAAGATATAACTGTGCGGAAAGAATTTTGTCTTATTAAGTCAAAAATTTTTTCTAGCGGAGCAGTGGCGCTTTATTACCAACCTACAAATTGATTTTTTTAAGCAGTTTAAAATTTAATTCTTTGGCACTCTATATGGATACGAAAAAACAAATTGATGGGTATATTGCATCTCAATCTGATGCAAAACAATCCGACATGAATACATTGCATGATTTTATGCTTAATATCATGCCAGGCTGTAAATTATGGTACTTAGATGGAAAGGATAGTACTGAAAAAGTAGTATCGAATCCTAATATTGGATATGGTCATTACACAATTAAATACGCTGATGGAAAAACGCGAGAGTTTTACCAAATAGGCTTAAGTGGAAATACAATAGGTATCTCGGTTTATATTATGGGTATCGAAGATAAAAAGCATCTAGCTCATGCGTATGGCGCCAATATCGGAAAAGCAAATGTCACTGGCTATTGCATTAAATTCAAAGCATTGAAAGATATCGATTTAAATGTGCTCGAAGAAGCTATTCGTTTTGGAATTCAGGAGTCAGGGAAATTGCAATAGTAGATTTAGAGCTATTCAAGTAATTAAAACTAAAGAATCTAATCTCAATCTATTGTAATATGAATCCTTCAGTCGATTGGTTTTTTGTGAAAGATACAAAATGGCAAGACGAATACAATGCGCTTAGAGCCATTGTGCTTGAATGTGGACTTGCAGAAGAGTTAAAATGGGGTTGCCCATGTTACACCCTCAATAATAGCAACGTTGTCTTAATTCATGGTTTTAAAGACTATTGCGCATTATTGTTTATGAAGGGTTCATTGATGAAAGATGAAATTGGACTCCTTATTCAACAAACAGCAAATGTCCAAGATCGTCGGCAATTACGATTTACTTCATTGGCTAATATTAAAAAGCAAAAGAAAATCATCAAGGATTATATCCTAGAGGCAATTAAATTAGAAGAATCTGGAGCAAAAGTAGAATTCAAGAAAACAGAAGAATTCAATATGCCGGAGGAGTTTCAAGCGGTATTGAAGGAAATGCCTGATGTCAATGCTGCATTCAAAGCGCTAACTCCTGGAAGACAGAGAGGATATCTACTTTATTTTTCAGCGGCTAAACAATCGAAAACTCGAGAAACAAGAATTGCAAAATACCTTCCGAAAATTCTTCAAGGGAAAGGATTAGATGACTAACTTCTTTTATAAAAATTAATTAAACATGGATAATAATGATCGTGAAATATTTAGCTCTCGACTAATAAATGCTCCTTTAGAGCATGTTTATGCTGCTTTTGTAAATCCAGAGCAATTGAAAATATGGTGGGGCCCCGAGGGTTTTACAAATACAATACATGAATTCGATTTAAAACCTGGAGGGAAATGGTTGCTTACAATGCATGGACCCGATAAAGGTAACTTCGAAAATTCTTCCGTATTTGAAATGGTAAAACCACTCGAATTAGTTAGGTGGAAGAGAATGTCGCAACCTTTCTTTGATATGGAAGTTGGATTTAAATCAATTGATGAAACCCACTCCGAAATTTCATTTCGCATGATTTTTGACTCCCCCGATTTATGTAATAAAATGAAGCCTTTCGTTGTTCCAAAAAACGAAGAGAATTTTGATCGTTTGGTTCGGTTGATAGAATGGAACTAGTTGCAATCTGCAAAGTGCATCCTTTTTAGTAATTATTGTAATGTATTGTTTCTTATTAATGCACATTGATTTATACTAGCGTTTTGTGCTTATAGATTCGGATATTTATGCATGTTATAGATAAAAATATTATATGTCATTAATTGTTTTTTATGAAAAAATACTATCTTAGTGTTTCAATCTAATCAATTTATATCATGAAAACACCGTTATTTTTCCGAAATAGTCGGAAAACGAAATCAACCACTTTACTAGTTTTATTTTTTTGTCTTCATTTGCAAACCTTTGCGCAAGGCCCATTTGTTTGGCAAAATATCTTTAACCGCCCAGGGCCTTCCGGGTATAGTCAGAATGTAGCATCGACTGATATTGCTTATACCGAAAATGGAAGTGCAATTGTTGGCGGGACAGCTCCTGATTCGCTTGGCGGAAGTTATGGCGAAACAGATGGTTGTTTGTTGAAGTATTCTCCAAGTGGAACCTTGCTAAATACTTACTATTATGACTACGCTAATACACATGGATTTGATAAAGTAGTAAAAGTCATTACTAAAGGCCCTTATGTATATGCTTTAATTGATGGAGTATATAATGCAACTTCTGCAGCAGATCATGATATTGTTTTGGTTAAGCTTGATACAAGTTTGAACTATATTGGCGCTACATATTACAATGGAATTGGTAATGTAAATGATGTACCTGTAGATATGGGAATGGATATGTACGACAATATTTATGTATTAGGGAATACTTCTACTGTTGCTACCGGTAGCGATATTATTTTAATAAAGTTCAATTCTAGCTTTGCTACATTATTTACGAAAAGTTTCTCATCAACCGGGATAGCTACTGATGTGGCAAAAGCTATGAAAGTTGAGCCGAATGGGGTTTGTGATATTACTGGTTCTGCTTACAGTACAACTTTAGGTAATCGATTAGTGGTATTGAAGTATTGGGGGAATGGAATTTCTTTATGGACGCGCTACCATGATGCGAATCTTTCTGCTGCTTCTGATGATTACGGTACTGCATTGTCTTATGATGGTGTCACAGGTGATATTTATGTTACGGGTAGGGGTTTTTACGGTACTAATTATGATTGGGTAGTTGCTAAATTCAATGGTATCGATGGCACAAAAGCATGGTCGAAACGTTTTTCTGGTGTCGATAATAATGATGATTGGGGAATTGATATTTCGTATTTTAATTCAGGAGCACTTTATGTTACGGGTAATTTCAAATCCACTGTTTCTAGTGTTAATTTGCCTAGTATTGTATTGAAAAAGTTGTTGCCTTCCGATGGATCTTCTATCTGGTCGAAAACGTATACTGGAGTAGCAACAACTTCCTCTACTAGTTCTTTAGGTGCTTATGTTTCTTCCTTGTTAGTTACACCCAATGAGAACATTTATGTTATTGGTACAACAGGAATACAAACACCTTCCTATAATGAAGCAAATCACTTAGTATTGAAGTATACTTCAGCTGGTGTATTAAGCTGGTCGGATTTGCGTAGTTCAGGATCTGTTTCGGGCTTTCAGTCTTTTAAAGGTGTTAAGGCTACGTATATACCTTCTTCTCAGACATTATATGTAGCAGGGACAATGAGTATAGGAATGAGCTTTTATGGTTCAATGACCATAATGAAGTATGCCCCTACTTCAATAGTTTCTTCGCATCTTGAGTCACGTGTCAATCAATTTACTTCAGACCTTGATTTGAATTTGTATCCAAATCCTTGTGTTAACACAATCAATTTGAGCTCTTCAAACATTTCTGAGTTAACAAGTTTGGAAATTGTTGATTTAACAGGTAAAGTTGTATTTGCTTCTGATAAATTAACTTTGCCAATATCAATTCCAACTGATCAATTGACTACTGGTTTATATCATTTGATTATGAATAATAATGGCACTTTGGTCTCTAAGAAGTTTCTAAAAGAATAGTTCAAGTTCTGATTCTTAGTATAATTATAAGCGGTCGAGTATTTATGCTCGACCGCTTTTTGTTTTTCGTAAATTTTTGAATTATCTAACCAATTTCTTTATAGCTTACTGCCACTTCATGATTTTTTTAATAAGATTAAATTTAAAATCAGTATGTGGATGGTATTTCAAATTTAATTCTAACAGTGTGGTTTTTTCTAGGATGCTCTTGTAATGTGTGAATGCTTTAAATCCTGCTTCTCCATGATAAGAACCTATGCCACTCGCTCCAACTCCTCCAAAGGGTAATTGAATATTGCTGATGTGCATCACAGCTTCGTTAACTCCTCCGCCACCAAATGATAATTCGTTTAACACTTTTGTTTTTGTATCGTTGCTCTCTGTAAATACATAGCAAGCTAAAGGTTTTGGTAATTTTTTCAATTTTGAAATTAATTCTTCAAGGCTTTCATATTCTAGGATTGGAAGTATTGGTCCGAAGATTTCCTCTTTCATTACTTCAGCGTCAAAGTCCTTTGCTGAAACTATTGTAGGCTCTATGTATCTTTCCGATTTGTTAAAATTTCCTCCGTAAATAGTGTTTTCTTTGTTAATCAATTTCGTAAGTCGATCAAAATGATGTTCATTGATTATCTGGACATAATTGCCATTTGAAAAGCTTAATGATGATGCTTCTATTTCTTTGATCAATTGCTTGATGAATACATCTTTAATTGATTTGTGAACGACTAAATAATCAGGTGCAATACAAGTTTGTCCCGCATTGAGAAACTTTGCCCAAACTAATCGTTTGGCCGAGATGTCGATTTTGCAGTCGGTAGCAATTATCCCAGGACATTTTCCTCCTAATTCTAACGTTACCGGAGTTAAATGCTCTGCCGCTGCACGATAAACTATTTTTCCAACTGTTGCACTTCCCGTAAAAAATATTTTATCGAATTTTTGATTTAGCAGTAAACTAGTTTCTGAAACACCTCCTTCAATAACCGCAAAGTATTCCGTTGAAAAATTCTCGGATACTATTTTTTTTATAATGGATGATGTGTTGGTAGGAAGTTCACTTGGTTTAAGAATAATAGTGCATCCCGCTGCAATAGCTGCCACAGCAGGCGCGAACGATAGTTGATAAGGGTAATTCCATGCTCCAATCACTAATGCGTTGCCTAAAGGCTCAGGAACGATATAGCTTTTCGCAGGGAGGTTGGCCGCATTGGTGCTTACTTTTTTAATAGATGCCCATTCCTTTATATGTTTGATCGCCGCATCGATATCTTGATATACAATTGCAATTTCTGTAGTGTAGGTGTCGAATTCCGATTTTTTAAAATCTTTATCGATTGCCTCATACATCGCTTTTTCATTGGCTTGAATAGCCGAACGTAATTTTCGAAGTTGCTCAATGCGAAAATCAATCGACTTCGTTGCATTGGTTAGAAAAAGTGCACGTTGCGATTCAATAATGTCGTTGATGTGCTGATTCATACTTGCTGATTATGATCTTCCTTTAAACTCATCCATTGTTTTGTAAATGCCAAGTATATCGCCTACAAACCAATCAAATATTCTTACCGAGAATATCCCTTGAAAGAATCGTACAAAATGTATACTCCATGGCATGCTAATGATAGGTTTGTTGTTTTCAATTCCTCTGATAATTTTTGCAACAACTTTTGCGGGTTTTAAAATGGGGATTAACGATTTTACCCCGTCAAACATTCCAGTGTTGATGTAGTAAGGGGTGACCGTGCTCACTCCGATATTTTTATTGAGTTTTTTCATCTCAATCCGCAGACTATCCGACCATCCTAAAACAGACCATTTGCTGGCTGCGTAAACAGACATTTTCGGATTAGAGATCATTGCTGCGGATGATGAGATATTGCAGATATATCCCGAGTTAATTTTGAGCATATCTTGAAGAAATAGATGTGTTATGAACATCGGAGCATATGCATTGATCTCCATTGTGCAACGTATTTCATCTACACTATGTTCATGGAAATATTTTCCTACTACAATTCCCGCATTGTTGATTAAAACATCCACTTTATGATGATCATTCATTACATTAACATAAGCTGCTTTTATGTTTTCTTGATCTGCAATGTTTACTCTATATACATCAACATTTCCTAAAACCGATAAATCCTCTTTTACTGCATTCAGTTTCGCTTCATCAATATCCCAAATAATTACCCTTGCTCCTCGCTTTAAAAATTCTTGAGCCATCAATTTCCCTATGCCCGAAGCTCCACCTGTAATGAGGATGTTCTTGTTTTTAAAATCTTTCATAGTGGGCTTTTTGTAAAGTTAGTGGTTTTTGATTTGTAGGATTGAAATTACAGAAAAACATTGTAATCTTAAATTTTACCAATGAAATGAATGGTTGTAGAGTTAAATGAAAAATTCAACTTCAACCCTTCTTGTTTGAAGAATTGCGCTTTCGTGATAATATTATTTGTCATGAATTTGCATTTTTCACGATTATGGGCCGATATTATTTAATCACGCTTGTAATAGTAATGAAGGCTTTCCTATTTTTATCTTCTGAAATGTTATCAAACTTTTTTAATTTTAAATATTGAACTTCTATGAAAAGATTTTACCTAATATTTTTATTGTTCGTTAATTCATTGGCGTATTCGCAATCTCAATGGCAAAATCCAACTATAACTGGTGAGCGTTTTCATGCGCTTCACTTTTATTCTCCTTTTTTAGGATGGGCCGGAGGAGATGTCGGTACATTGTTAAATACCACCGATGGAGGAATAACATGGAACAAACAGGATGTGGGAACTTGCGAAAATATTTCTCGCGTTCAATTTGTTTCGCCTTCTGAAGGATGGGCAATCGCAGGCAATACTTTATATCATTCGATTAATGGCGGCAACTCCTGGACGAGCTTTCCTGTTTTGGCCTATAATTCAATAACTGCATTTCAATTTATTTCTCCTTTGCAAGGATGGGTGCGTACAGAGGGCGGATTACTTTATACCGATGATGCTGGAATTTCATGGACATTAAAGAATGCAACAGTAAATTCTTTATTCAGCTTTGCTAATCCACGAAAAGGCTGGCAAATTACACCTTTTGGAGGCGTGAAATATACCACCGATGGGGGTGTGAATTGGACAAGCCAGGTGAGTGGTGTTTCCGAAAATATTCTATCGATTAATATCATCGACTCGAATGAAGTATGGATGGCTGGCGTTAGCGGATTAATTCATACTACCAATGCGGGAGCTAACTGGACAATAAATTTATCGAGCAGAGCAGCCATCGGTGCAACGCTTCCTTTCTTAACCGATTGCCATTTTATAGATACAATGACAGGTTGGGCTATCAGTCCCATTTTTGAATCGCTGATTTCAACTACCGATGGCGGTGTTTCATGGCTAGTGCATTCCGTAAAGGGTGAATTAATTTATTGCTCCGATTCGTTGAATGGTTTTATAGCCGGAGATAATCTTTTTACAACAAATAATGCTGGAGCATTATCTACAAATGCGTTGCCAACGGTAACCAATGAATCACTTAATAGTGTTAATTTTGCCGATGTTTCAACGGGATGGTCAGTTGGGAATAATGGTACTATTTTGCATACTGCCAATGGTGGAGCAAATTGGATTGATCAATCTGCTATTACACACGCTGAATTATATTCTGTTTTTGCTATTAGCCCTCTTGAAGCTTGGATAGTTGGTAATATGTCCGATACATTATTGAATACTGTTAATGCTGGGCAATCATGGCAAGTTGTTCCAAGTGGCACAACCAAAAGTTTGAGTAAAGTGTTTTTTGTGAATGCTTCTTTCGGTTGGGCTGTTGGCGATAGTGGAACTATAATAAAAACTGTTAATGGTGGCAATACTTGGACCACCATCATTTCAAATGTCACTCAAAAGTTAAACGCTGTTTATTTCGTAAATTTAAATGAAGGATGGGCAGTGGGTGATAGCGGAATAATAATTAAAACTATTGATGGGGGACAAACATGGAATGTTCAGAACGTCGCATTTGTAGATGCGCTAAATGATGTTCATTTTATTTCTCCATTGGAAGGCTGGGTAGTAGGAGAGGGCTCAATGATTTTGTATACCAATGACGGTGGACAAACATGGAATCAACAAGCGGTAAATATTTCAGGAGATGTTTTTGAGTTTAATGCAGTTGTTTTTACAGATTCTTTAACAGGATATGTAACAGGATTCGCACCTTCAATATTTAAAACTACCGACGGAGGAAATACGTGGAATCCCGATGAATGCGCTCCTTATAACAGAGTGATAAAATCAATTTGTTATATTGATTCAAATCATATTTGGATGGCAGGCGAGAATGGATCTATTTTATTCGAAAGTGGAAATAGCAGTACTGTTTCGCTCGCCGAAAATCAATTTGCTTTCGATCAATTAATTCACGTTTATCCGAATCCGATTGCTGCTGACGCTGTTTTAGAGCTAAATCAAGAACTAAATCACGGAACCCTTTTTATCTACAACAACATCGGACAATTAATCACATCTCAACACGAATTGAATGGCAAAAAAGTGCAGTTCAATTGCAATAACATCCCCAATGGATTTTACTTTTTACAAATCAAAAATGCAGATGGTAAATTGTTCTCAACTAAAATTATCGTCGCGAATTAGTTGTTCAGTTAATTACGGTTAAAGTAATATTAAATCAACCTTCGCGCAATTCAACATTCTCCGAGCTTTGCTCCCATTTTCAAATTGTCTGATTTTCAAATTTTCAAATTACCAATTATCTTCTTCTATCTCAAACTCCGCATCTTTCTCCCATATCTCCATCTCACAAGGTTTGCAGTTGAATTTTAATTTGTATTCGAGTTCGCCTTGCTTTAATACTAATGGTTCTTTTACTTTTACTTCGAGCGTGTCTTTATGATACTTCGGACATTTTCCTAGTTCATACTTGATACAATACTTCGTCGTCATCACCCTCGATTTGCCCGGATCCCATTGTAGTTCGAAGGCTTTTTCGATTTCTGTCACTCCGTGACGTTCGTAAAATTTGCGTGCAAGCTTATTAGCGACGTTATAGGTGAAGTCGAGCTTTGTTTCGGGATAAGGGTGGTCGGTTTTTACGATAGGTCGTTCTATGCGCTTATAACCCGCTTTTCTGATCTCTGTTAATTGATCGTATACATTTCGTCGCATTTCATTGATCTTCGATATCGGTAAAAACCAGTTTTCTGAAAATTGTATCGTGATTTCATCAGCATTGAACGGAGTGAATCCCGTTTTTGCTAATTGGGTCTTTATGTTTTCTTCTATCGATTCGTTGTTCTTTGTGCGTTCTTTCGAATGCGCAAGCGTTACTGTAGCACTGTAGTTGTCTTCGTCGGTAGCAGTTAATACAAATCCATTTTCGTTTTCGGTGAGATGTAACGTGCTGCTGATTTTTCTTACTGCACTGTCTTCGCGTTCTACTAGTTTAATAAAAGCAGCATCGTTGTTTCTGTAAATTTCAACTCCGTTGTTTATTTCTTTCATCACATTCGGATAAACGAATCCGTTTTCGGCGCGATTAACATGTATGCCGTCAAGTTCATTTTCGTTGTTGATGAAACATAGTCCGTCGCCGTTGTTCAACAGTTGCCCGTTTTCTATTTCATAGGCATTGCCTTTGGTGCGAATTAATTTGCCGATGTATTGTCCTCTCGACTTCGGACTCTCCCACGACCCGATTTTTTCATTTCGTTCGTTTACGAAGTAATCGGTATATCCTCTGTTGAAGGTTCTGTTTAATGCAGAGTCAAATGTATAAGTACATTTACCCGACGAAGCTTTCGTGTATTTGTCGTTTCCTTCTAAAAAGGCATCTAATTTCTGTCGCAAATAAGAAACATTATTTTTTACATAGGCCATGTCTTTTAATCGACCTTCAATTTTGAATGAACATATTCCCGCTTCTACTAACTCTGGAATCTGATTGCTTACATCAAAATCTTTGATCGATAATAAATGGCTGTTCTTGATTAAGGTGTTTCCGTTGCCGTCGATGAGGTTATATGGCAATCGACAATTCTGTGCACATGATCCGCGGTTCGCACTGCGTTCTCCATTCGCAACACTCATATAACAGTTTCCGCTGAAGGATACACATAATGCACCTGTCACGAAGAATTCTAATTCTACATCTGCAACATCACTAATTTCTTTTATCTGATGCAGATTTAATTCACGTGCTAATACAACACGTTTCATTCCTGCATCTTTCAGGAATTTTATTTTATGCGGATCGCGATTGTTGGCTTGTGTACTTGCGTGAAGTAGGATAGGAGGTAAGTCGAGTTCTAACAAAGCCATATCCTGAATGATCAATGCATCTACGCCGATTTCGTAAAGTTCCCAAATTAACTTTCGGCAAGTCTCAAGTTCGTTGTCATACAGAATGGTATTGATCACCACATACACTTGCGCATTGAAAAGATGTGCATAGCTTACCAATTGCGCTACATCTTCTACCGAGTTAGTAGCGTTTGAACGAGCTCCGAAAAGTGGCGCTCCAATATATACTGCATCAGCTCCGCTATTGATAGCCGCCATTCCTTGTATCAGATCTTTGGCAGGAGCAAGTATTTCTATTTTCTTTTTCATTATTACAGTAGTTGAAGAAATCAGGATCGGTTTGGGGCAATCCTGAATCCTACTGCAAATTTCAGCTATTTTGAACTCATAATTCAACTTTTTGTGATAGTTTTTAATACTTTGACTTGGATTTTATGCCTTTTAGCTTTGCTTTTACTTGTTTAGATACTAGAGATCCCCATTTGTTTTTGTATGATCCCTTATTGTTTGATAAAAAAGAAAAAGGCCCGGATGACCGAGCCTTTTATTGTTTTATTTGATTCTTATAAATCGTCGGGTGGTTAATCCGTCAGATGTAGTAAGTCTCACACAGTAGGTTCCTACTGCGAATCCTGATGTGTTTAGTTTTATTTTTTGTTCTTCTACGTTGCCTGTCATTGTTGTTGAACTCCAAGCTTCATTGCCCATGATGTCATATACTTTGATTGTTATAGGCGATGCTTTAGCGAGTTTAATTACCAACGTCGCTTCGTCAATCACAGGATTCGGATAAATGTCGAGTGTGGTTGTAGATACTAATTTATTTTCATGTATTGAGGTTGTCACTAATGGAGTGGCTTGTACTCTGAAGAATCCCATCGATGATCCTGCTAAAACTGATCCGAATGCTAAATCCGGAACTAGTTCTCCTGGTAATCCACGATAGATGTACATCGTTGAGTCTGTTGCTGCATCATATACTAAAATATCTCTGCGAATTGCTGTGTATACGCTATCAGGATATGTTTGATTGATGCATACTGATGTGAATGCTCCTTCTCCTGATGCATTGATATTATTCCATGTGCTTCCTCCGTCGGTTGAGCGTGCGAAGGCATAATCTGTATTCGATCCGCAAGCTGCATATAAGGTGTCTGTTCCTCTTGGGTCAACTGCGATATCGTAAATTGGTAAGTTGGTCATACCAGGATTGTTTGTTGCAGTAGGACCGTATGATACTTGTGTCCATGTTGCTCCTTCATCATTCGATTTCCAAAGTGTTCCCGGATCACTCATACTTCCCGATAATCCCGTTCCGCAGTAGATAACTGTTGATACTCCGTTGCTTCCTTTTGCAAGTGAGTTTCCGCAAGTGTATCCTGTTGGTGTAACGGTCGACCATGTTGTTCCACCGTCGGTAGATCTCCAGATATTCCCTTTTCCTGCTGCTTGGTTGTTGTCGCCACCTGTTACTGCTAACGCTGTGGTAGCATTTACAAAGATGATGTCGCGTACAGCAGGATCCATTCCACCTGTATTCCATCCCGCTGGTTGAACATTGCTAAATCCTGATACTCCTGTTTTCGTTACTGCGAAACCGTTAGAGTATCCTGCAATAACGTTCAAGCTGTCATCAGGATTGATAACTACTGCTGATACTCCTGCATCATCGCCTACATTCGCAACTGGAAACATTCCGTAAGGTGTGTTCCATTTGTCGAAGCCTGCAACACTATTATCTAAGTAAGCTGTTGTATATGCAAGTCCTGCTCTTGTGGCAAGATAGAATGTTCCTTTCGATGCTGTGCGTGAAATTTTTTTGATCTGCACTGCTTCAAATCCATAGTTGTTGGCAATAGTATAGGGTCCGGCAGGTCCTGTAGTGCTTACAGCAACTCCTCTTCCCATAGTTCCTACTACTAAGTTGGCATCTGAAGGATGTACTGCTCCTCCGTTGTTTTGTAGTCCGATGTTGGTCCATGTGTCGCCTAAGTCGTTCGACATTGCTACTCCGGGAATTATCATTACCATACCGTTGCTTTGTGGCATGCTTGAAACCCAATCAGGACTATAATCTACATCACTTAATGGGAAGTTAGATCCTGGTGATGTAATGGTTGTCCATGTTGTTCCTCCATCAAGTGATCTGAATATTTTTGATCCACTCATAGTGCTTCCAACAATGATAACAGTATCTCCTAATGGTTGATTTGGATGCGTGAATACATTCGTTACTCCAACTACTGTTGCAGGAAGTGTCACTGCAGTAAATGTTGTTCCGTCGAATTTATATAAAGGACTTGGCGTTGATCCGAATTGTCCTGATGTGTCAATCATTGCATAGTACGGATATCCGTTACCGTTATTCGCTACTGCAATTGCTTTTACTGATGCATTCGAGTTGATACCCGGAATTGCAGTGGTGATATCTAAAATATCAGTTGAAGGATTTATCGGACCTGCATTGCTGACTTTAGAAATATATTTTCCATCTAAGCAAAACATGTGATAGTCGGTTAACGACATTCCTGATGTGTTTTGCATTTGTTTTCCTAAACTTTGAAGCATGCTGCCGTCCATTGCAGTAGTCCATGTTGTACCTCCGTCATAACTAATAACAAGTGCATTTAATGTACCTGCTTCTTGTGAAGTTTGTACAGCTACCCAACCGTTTTGATTGGTTAGTACACGAACCGCACGTCCGCCCCATCCTCTGCCGCATCCGTATTCTAACGAATCATCTGGAAATGCAGCCGACCATGTTTTGCAAGTGTCGTCGCTGTAGTAAAGTGATGCAGGACTAGAGATAGCTGCAAATAAGCGTTTGTTGGAATAATTATAGGTTAAGTCTAAGCTTGATCCTCCGTAAAGTCCCATGTTGACACGTGTGCCTTGTGAGCTTGTCGGTGGACAATTAGATCCTCCACCTGTACCACCGCCGTTAACGTTGATAGGCATACTTTGCGAAGATGATAATCCTGAATATGTAGCTTCTAATACATACATTCCGGATTGATCGAATTGTAAATTGTTGAAAGTACTTACACCTTTGTTGGCAGCAACAGAAGTTGTGCCGATTAGATTTCCTGTTCCAGAAAATTTGGTGATGTTTATAGTTCCTGTGAAGGTTGTGTCTGTACAATTTGTATTGTCAACTGCTCTAACTTCTGTCGTAAATGAACTGTTTACTCCAAGATTTGCAGGAGAAAAAGAGAATTTCAACATTGTAGAAGGTCCGGCACTCAAACAATTTCCACTTCCTGATCCTCCTGATATTCCTATGGTGTCGAAGCGTATTGTGCAGTTTAAGATAGGAAGAGTTCCTCCTCCGAATGTCACAGTGTAATCGCCAACTGCAGAGGCTGCAATATTGTTAAATACACACATTCCTTTGTTAAAGGCCATGTTTAAATTCCCACTCAATGTACCCGGACCATTAACAAGAGTTAATGTGATTGGACCAGTGAAGGTGGTGTCGATTTTTCCAACATTATCCATTGCACCTACCATAATTGCGGCAGGTTGATTTTGTGCTAATGTATCTCCGCATGCAGGAGAAAACATAATTACAGCCGGTCCGGCTGAGCATCCCGGTCCGTTAGGGCCGCATGGATCGAAGGGGGGGGGAGTTTGCGCTTTTAAATTAAACGCAGTTGCCAGTATTCCGAAGAGCACTAGACAGATTTTTAATAGTGGTAGTTTTAAAGATCCCATAGTTTAATGATTTGTAAGTGCCTCATTTTACATTAAATACGGAATTTGGTTACATATTGAAAAATAGTATTATTTGTAAATACTTGATTTACAGATTATAAGCTAATTAATAAGAGTCGTGCGAAGGTTGAAATGACCGTATTTGCCGTTGATTTTCTGTATATGAATTGATTGTTAATTCAATTGAAACAGATCAGATTCAAACTGGAATTCAATAAGAAAATGACATTTGGTGTTCTTCTGAAAAAATATTGTTATTAATCTTTTAATGAAAAATAAATTGACCGAATTCTATTGCGTGAATTAATTATAGCAAATTGAAAAGTATAAGTATGCTATTACATTGACAAGAAAAATGCAGGTATATTTTTATTGAAAATATTTTCAATATGCAATGCTGATGGATAAAAAAAAACTCCGACTTTCATCGGAGTTTCTTTTTTTAGTTCGCTACTATCTTTTCTAAGGCTGCATCTAAATCAGCACCTCTGAGGTTCTTTCCAATAATTACTCCTTTACCGTCGATTAGTACGTTGGTAGGGATTGAATTTACACCGTAGATCGCAGCACCGCGGCTGTTCCATCCGCCTAAGTCACTTACGTGATTTGGCCATTCTAATTTGTCAGTTGCAATCGCTTTCGTCCACGCATCTTTGTTCTGATCTAGCGATACACTATAAACTGTGAATCCTTTTCCGTTTACGAATTTCTTGTCTTTGAATCTTTGGTAAGAGGCAACTACATTCGGATTTTCTCTTCTGCATGGTCCGCACCAGCTAGCCCAGAAATCAAGTAAAACTACTTTTCCTTTTAATGATGAAAGTGCTAATGTCTTTCCTTCCGGTGTGGTGAACGCTAAGTCGACTGCTTTATCGCCAATCTGAGTTCCTTGTTTTCCGCCTTGTTGCGCTTGCGTATAAATGAATCCTCCTGTTAGGATCACAAAAGCCGTCATTAAGGCTACTAAATATGATTTTTTCATAATGCTGAATATGTTTTAATAGAAGTTTGGGCTAAGCAAATATAATACCAATTTTATTCTCGTTCACCGTCTTTTCATGTTCTTGGCGGTGATAATTTTTAGTGGTTATGGTACTTTTTTGGGCTTTTATTTCCTCTAATACGATGTTTAAGAGGTGTGTAGTGGTTTGCCTAGACGCGTCGGATCTGAGCTCCTAGCGCATTTAATCGCTCGTCGATTCTTTCGTACCCACGGTCGATTTGTTCGATATTGTGGATTACGCTCTTGCCTTTTGCCGACATGGCCGCTATCAACAATGCTACCCCCGCACGGATATCAGGTGAGGTCATCTGGATGCCTTTCAATGATTGCTTTCTTCCTAATCCGATAACTGTTGCTCTATGCGGATCGCAAAGTATTATCTGCGCTCCCATATCGATCAACTTATCGACAAAGAATAAACGGCTTTCGAACATCTTTTGGTGTATCAATACCGTTCCTACTGCTTGCGTTGCTGTTACTAATACAACGCTGATTAAGTCAGGCGTAAATCCAGGCCAGATCTGATCGGCAATTGTCAAGATCGATCCATCAATAAACGTATCGATTTCGTATTTTTCTTGAGCGGGAATATAAATATCGTCGCCTCTGAATTCCATTTTAATACCTAAGCGTTGGAAGGTAGCTGGAATGATTCCCAGATGTTGTAATCCCACATTTTTAATGGTGATTTCACTCTGCGTCATCGCCGCCAAACCAATAAACGATCCTACTTCAATCATATCCGGCAGAATACGATGTGTAGTTCCGTGCATCGACGTTACTCCTTCAATCACTAATAGGTTCGAACCGATGCCGCTGATTTTTGCACCCATCGCATTCAGCATCTTGCAAAGCTGTTGCAGATAGGGTTCGCAGGCTGCATTGTAAATCGTGGTGGTGCCTTCCGCCATTACCGCTGCCATCACAATATTGGCAGTTCCTGTTACCGACGCTTCGTCGAGTAACATATAGGTTCCTTTCAGCTTCGGTGCTTCTACCGTAAAGAAATTTTCGGTGGTGTCGAAGTTGAATTTAGCTCCTAAACTTTGAAATCCGATAAAATGCGTGTCTAAACGACGACGCCCGATTTTATCGCCACCTGGCTTAGGGATATGTGCTTTGCCGTAACGAGCTAACAACGGACCAACAATCATGATCGATCCGCGTAGCGATGCTGCTAACTTGGTGAATTCTTTCGTTTGCAGGTAGTCCATGTTTACTTCCTTCGCTTCGAAGGCATAAACATTCGGTTTTAGTCGCTCTACGATAACGCCCATCTTGCCCAATAGTTCAATGAGCTTGAGTACGTCACGTATCTCTGGAACATTCTCAATGATTACGCGCTCTGAAGTAAGCAATACGGTACATAGTACCTGCAACGCTTCGTTTTTGGCTCCCTGTGGTTCGATGCTGCCCGATAATTTGGTGCCGCCGATAATCTCGAAGCTTCCTCCTGTTGCGGTAGAGGTTTCAGTTGGGTTATTTGCCACGGTTGTTGAATCCATTACGTTTTTTAGCCGTACGGTTAATGTAATTGTGTTTGTTGTTTTGGTTGCGGTATTTCACACCAGTATCTTGTAGATCGATGAACTTGGTCGCTAACTTCGTTTCTTCGTTCAATTCTAATAGTCCTCCCGAAAATTCTTTTAGCTGATCGCGGATCAATTCATCACTCACTGTATCTCTATTCCATGTGAGGTAACTCATCTTCATAAAGTTGGCGATCGATTCTACTACTTGCTCTTTCTCGGTTCCTTCTTCTAGTTTTTTCGCTTCTACAATCATCGATTCTACGATACTTCCGTAGTGACGCATGCGAATATTTTTCTGAGGATAAGCGATGCGAGCTGGCTTCTTCTTCGTTGCTTCGCGATCAGGCATTGGATAAGGCGATTCGCAGTCGAGTTGAAAGTCGGAAATAATGAACATATGATCCCATAGCTTATGCTTGTAGTCGGTCATGTCGCGCAACTGTGGATTCAAGATCGACATTGCATGTACAATGGTTTTTGCGGCATGTGTTCTTTCTTCTCGTGTGGGAAGCTGAATGGCGTATTGCACCATTTCCTGAATCGCTCTTCCGTATTCAGGGATAATAAGGGCCTCCCGGGCTGTATTGTATTCCATTAGGATAATTAAAGTTCTCTAGATGTTATAACGAATCTTTCGCTTCGTTTATTGGGTCTTTATCATGACCTGCATTGCTACGAATCTACAAATTGTTTCGTGCGGTTTTGGGGCAGGTGCTCAACAAATATGAACAGGCAATTTAAGATAAAATTTGCTTAGTTCACTATTTTAAGTTTCGCAAATTTAAGCAACAGTTGCTTCTGTCCGTCATTATCGAACAAAATGATGGCTTTATTGTCGGGGAAGCGGCCTTCTATACTGATCACTTTCCCGCTCCCGAAGCGCTGATGTTCTACTTGCATCCCTACGGCTATCAAACTCGGATCGTCGGCTTTGAAGTCGGCGGCTGGTGTAAATGGCTTAGGCTGAGCTTGTCCCACTTTTTTGAAGCCTGCTGGCGCTGGACTACTAGTCGGTTTTGGTGCAGGCCTTGCAGGACCATTTTTTCCATAAGTCGATCCCGCAGCAGGTCGAGAGCTATTTCCTCCCGCAGCTGGTTTGCGATAGTTGCTTTGACTTCCGCTGCCGTAACGGTTAGCTCCGCCAAAAGGACTTCCGCTGCCCCACGAGCCTCTCGTATCGTCGTCTTCGTAGTGCTTGGCTTCTTTCGGTGCGGCAATATCTAAACAGGTTTGGTCGATTTCATCGAGGAAGCGGCTCGGCTCGCACATCACCAGATTTCCCCAGCGATAGCGACTAGCAGCAAAGGATAATGTAAGCTTTGATTCCGCTCGCGTGATGGCAACATAGAATAAACGTCGTTCTTCTTCTAATTCATTTCTCGATTGCATCGCCATCTGCGACGGGAAAAGATTTTCTTCAAGTCCTACAACATACACATTCTTAAATTCCAGTCCTTTCGCACTGTGAATGGTCATCATCATCACTTTGTTATTGTCTTGGTCTTTGTCGTTGTCGGCATCGGTTAACAAGGCAATATCTTGAAGGTATAAATCGAGGGTTCTGAGTCCTGTTAAATCTTGTTCCGCCGAAGGCGCTTCTAATGGCATCGATCCATTATCGCTAAATTCTTTGATGCCGTTTAAAAGTTCTTGAACGTTTTCATAGTGACTGATACCTTCAGGGGTACGGTCGGCATAAAGCTCGGTAAGGAGTCCGCAGGCACTCGCAATATGGCTCGCTAATTCATACGCCGATTGGTTAGGCATCATAATCTGCCAGCTTTTTACCATCGTGGCGAATTCAGCAATTTTATCTCTGATGCCGGAGTTTATCCCTGCACCGAATTGGTTGATATCGCTAATCACTTGCCATGGTGAGGCATTCGAAGTAGCAGCAGTCATGATCACTTTGTCGAGTGTCGTTTTGCCAATACCACGCGCCGGATAATTGATGATTCGCTTTACAGCTTCTTCGTCGTTAGGGTTGATGGCTAAGCGGAAGTAGGCGAGGAGGTCTTTGATTTCTTTTCGGTTGTAGAACGATACTCCGCCATATACTTTGTAAGGAATATTTAGTCGGCGTAAGGCTTCTTCCATCGAGCGACTTTGCGCATTGGTGCGATAAAGAATGGCGAAGTCTTTATTGTGAAGCTGGTGGTTCATTTTGTCCTCGTAAATAGAACTCGCCACCATAGCTCCTTCTTCGTTGTCGGACAGCGCGCGCATCACCTTGATTTTTTCTCCGTGGTGATTGTCGGTCCAGACATCTTTCTTCAACTGATTTTTGTTGTTC